>NZ_JBDQQR010000001.1:0-603716 GCF_039888675.1 Mesorhizobium sp. CAU 1732 | reverse complement strand
TGCGCATCATCGACAGCAGCCAGTATGTCAACCGCGTGCGCGACTACGACTACGACGTCATCACGGGCATGTTGATGCAGTCGCAATCTCCCGGCAACGAGCAGCGCGAGTTCTGGAGTTCCCAGGCCGCCGACCTGCCCGACACCCGCAACTATGCGGGCATCAAGGACCCGGCGGTCGACAAGCTGGTGGACCGCGTGATCTTCGCCAAGAACCGCGAGGAGCTGGTCGCCGCCACACACGCGCTCGATCGCGCCCTTCTGTGGGGCTACTATTACGTGCCGCAGTACCACAATTCCGAGATATGGGTCGCCTACTGGAACAAGTTCGGCATCCCGGAAACCCAACCGGCCTATATCGGCGTGGACCTCGATTCGTGGTGGATCCTCCCGGACCGCGAGAAGGTGATCGACGAGGAATATGCCGACGAGGCCGCTGAATGATCCTCGATCACGGGCTCCCCCGACGCCAGTTCCTCGCCCTCGCCGGCGCATCGATCGCTGCGCCGTTCTTGCCGGTCAATGCCCTCGCCGCCGTGGCGACCGAGACGCCGCTGCATGGCATCTCGCCCTTCGGCGACCTGAAATACGGGCCCGACTTCACGCATTTCGACTATGCGAATGTGGACGCGCCCAAGGGCGGCACGTTCAACTTCTCGATCCCGAACTGGAACTTCAACCAGAACGTCCTGACCTTCAACACGCTGAACAGCTTCGTCTCGCGCGGCGACGCGCCGCCGCGCATGGAAATGTGCTTCGACACGCTGTTTTCCGGCGCGCTGGACGAGCCTGCCTCCGCCTATGGCCTCGTCGCCGAGACCATCACCATCTCGGGCGACCGCAACACTTTCACCTTCAAGCTCCGCCCAGAGGCGAAATTCCACGACGGTTCGCCGATCACGGCCGCCGACGTCGCCTTCACCTACAATCTGCTCAAGGAAAAGGGACATCCGATCTTCGCGTTCGTCCTGTCCGAAATGACGGAGGCGGTTGCAGACGACCCGCAGACGTTCAGGCTGGTGTTTTCGGGCAAGCAGAATTCGCGCACGATCTTCTCGGTCATCGGGTTTCCGATCCTGTCGGAGGCCTATCTGTCGGAGAACCCTTTCGACGCATCGCAGATCAAGCCCCTGCTCGGATCGGGACAGTACAAGGTCGGGCGTGTCTCGGCCGGCCAGTTCATCGAATACGACAGGTTCGAGGAGTATTGGGCGCGAGACCTGCCGGTCAATCGCGGGCTCAACCATTTCGATCGGCTGCGCATTGAGTTCTTCCGGGACCGCACCGCCGCGTTCGAGGCCTTCAAGAAAGGCGATATCCATTTCAGGCAGGAGTTCACCGCGCGCGTCTGGGCGACAGGCTACGACTTTCCAGCCATCACACAGAACAAGGTCCTCAAACGAGAATTCCCGAGCGAGAAGACCCCTGCGATGCAGGCCTGGGCCGTCAATCTGCGCCGTCCCCGCTTCCAGGACCAGCGGGTGCGCCGCGCCATCGGCATGTGCTTCGACTTCGAGTGGACGAACCGCAATCTCTTCTACGATGCCTACGCACGCTCGAATTCGACCTTCGAGCGCTCCGAGTACAAGACCG
This sequence comes from Mesorhizobium sp. CAU 1732, assembly GCF_039888675.1. Classification (NCBI taxonomy): domain Bacteria; kingdom Pseudomonadati; phylum Pseudomonadota; class Alphaproteobacteria; order Hyphomicrobiales; family Phyllobacteriaceae; genus Mesorhizobium; species Mesorhizobium sp. CAU 1732. The sequence continues at coordinate 602,124 of NZ_JBDQQR010000001.1, read as the reverse complement.
AAGGCGCGCCATCGGCCGAGGAACTCGAGTTGATGGAGCCGTTCCGCGACCGGCTTCCCGAGGAAGTCTTTGGCGAGGTTTATGTACACCCCGTCACGGACGGGACCGGCCGCGACCGGACCGCGCTGCGTGACGCACGCCGGCTCTTGACTGAAGCCGGGTGGAAGCCGAGCGGCCAGTTCCTCGTCAACGAGGCAGGCGAGCGCCTGACACTCGAATTCCTCACGCAGGAAGAGGGCATCGTGCGGTTTACGACGCCGCATATGGAGCGCCTGCGCGCCATCGGCATCGATGCCTCCATCCGTATGGTCGACGCGTCGCAATATCAGGCCCGCCAGCGCGACTTCGATTTCGACATCGTGCTGATGGCGCTCTCGATGAGCGCCCTGCCGTCGCAGGACACGCTCAGCCAGGTGTTCCACTCACGATCCGCCGACCTTCCCTCGTCGCGCAATCTGCCCGGCACGAAGGACCCCGTGATCGATGAACTCATCGCCATGGTCGGACGGGTGGAGAGCAGCGACGAATTGACCGTCATCATGCGCGTTCTCGACCGGGTCTTGCGCGCGCGCTCCGACTGGATTCCAACTTACCATGCGGCGAATCACAAGGCCGCCTACTGGGACATGTTCGGCTTCAAGGATCCCAAGCCGGACTACGGCTTCCCGGTCGAATCCCTGTGGTGGTATGACGAGGAAAAGGCCAAAGCGATTGGGAAAGCCTGACGGGACCGTGACACTGACCGACCGCGAGGCCTTCTGATGGGCGCCTATATCCTCCGCCGTCTTCTCCTGATGATCCCGACATTGCTGGGCATCATGGCGATCTCGTTCATCGTCATCCAGTTCGCGCCCGGCGGCCCGGTCGAGCAGGTCATCGCACGCCTCAGCGGCGATGCAGGCGGCTCGATGGACCGCATTTCGGGCGGCGGCGGCGATGCCGGCCAGAGCTTCGATTCCGGCGCGGAGTCCCGCTATCGCGGTGCCCAGGGCCTCGACCCCGCCTTCATCGCCCAGCTCGAGAAGCAGTTCGGCTTCGACAAGCCGCCGCTCGAACGCTTCGTCGGCATGATCTGGAATTACATCCGCTTCGATTTCGGCGAGAGCTATTTCCGTGACATCTCGGTGATCGACCTGATCGTCGAGAAGATGCCGGTGTCGATCTCCCTCGGCCTCTGGATCACGCTCATCTCCTACGCCATCTCGATCCCGCTCGGCATCCGAAAGGCCGTGAAGGACGGGTCCGCCTTCGACGTGTGGACCAGCGGCATCGTCATCATCGGCTACGCCATCCCCGGCTTCCTCTTCGCGATCATGCTGATGGTGCTGTTTGCCGGCGGCTCGTTCTTCGACTGGTTCCCGCTGCGCGGCCTCACCTCCGAGAACTGGTCGGCCATGTCGTGGCCCGAGCGCATCCTCGACTATTTCTGGCATCTCGCGCTGCCGCTGACCGCGATGGTTCTGTCGGCCTTCGCCACCACGACGCTCCTGACCAAGAACTCGTTCCTCGACGAGATCCGCAAGCAATATGTCGTCACCGCCCGCGCCAAGGGTCTTTCCGAGCGGCAGGTGCTCTACGGGCACGTCTTCCGCAACGCGATGCTCATCATTATCGCGGGCTTCCCCGGCGCCTTCATCTCGGCCTTCTTCACCGGCTCGCTGCTGATCGAGAACATCTTCTCGCTCGACGGGCTCGGCCTACTCGGCTTCCGCTCCGTCCTCGACCGGGACTACGCTGTCGTCTTCGCGACGCTCTACATCTTCTCGCTGATCGGCCTGTTCGTGAGCCTCATCTCCGACCTGACCTACACTGCGATCGATCCCCGCATCGACTTCGACAGGAGGGATGTCTGATGTCGGACATGCTCGCCAAGGCGCAGGTCGAGACGGTTCGCGAGCGGACCGCGCGGCCGTGGCTGTCGCCGCTCAACCAGCGGCGCTGGCAGAACTTCAAGGCCAACCGGCGCGGCTACTGGTCGCTCTGGATCTTCCTGTTCCTGTTCATCCTGTCGCTCGGCGCGGAACTCATCGCCAACGACAAGCCGATCATCGCCTCCTACAAGGGCGAGATCCTGTTTCCCGTCGCGATCGACTATCCGGAGGAGAAGTTCGGCGGGTTCCTGGCCGTCACCGACTATCGCGATCCGGTGATCAGCGAGGAGATCGAGGCCAATGGCTGGCTGATCTGGCCGCCGATCCGCTATTCCTATCAGACCGTCAACAACGACATCCCCGAGGCCGCGCCCGCGAAGCCTTCGTGGCTCTACGACGAAGAGACGCGCTGCGGCCGCTATTTCGAGGGCGTCAACGATCCCGCCTGCAGCGTCGGCAACTGGAACTGGCTCGGCACCGACGATCAGGCGCGCGACGTGCTCGCCCGCGTCATCTACGGTTTCCGCATCTCGGTGCTGTTCGGCCTCATCCTCACTCTGGCCTCGGCCGTCATCGGCGTGTCCGCCGGCGCGGTACAGGGCTATTTCGGCGGCTGGACCGACCTGATCTTCCAGCGCGTCATCGAAATCTGGTCGTCGATCCCCGTCCTCTATCTGATCCTGATCATCGCGGCGGTGCTGCCGCCGGGCTTCTTCATCCTGCTCGGCATCATGCTCCTGTTCTCATGGGTCGCCTTCGTCGGCGTCGTGCGGGCCGAGTTTCTGCGCGCCCGCAATTTCGAGTACGTCAACGCGGCCCGGGCACTCGGCGTGGGCAACGGAACGATCATGTTCCGTCACCTCCTGCCCAATGCGATGGTCGCGACGCTGACCTTCCTGCCCTTCATCCTCAACGGCTCGATCACGACGCTCACCTCGCTCGACTTCCTCGGCTTCGGCCTGCCGCCCGGCTCGGCGTCGCTGGGCGAACTCCTGCGCCAGGGCCAGCGTAACCTCAACGCCCCCTGGCTCGCCATTACGGGCTTCCTCACGCTCTCGATCATGCTGTCGCTGCTGATCTTCGTCGGAGAGGCCACCCGCGACGCCTTCGATCCCCGGAAGACGTTCCGGTGAGAGGTGGAATGTGGTATAACTTAATCTGTTTTCTACCATGGAGGTCGCGATGGGCATGAACATCAAAAGCGACGAAGCACAACGGATCGCCAAGGAAATCGCCAATCATACTGGTGAGACGCTGACTTCGGCCGTACTGACCGCTCTTAAGGAGCGATTGGACCGATTGAAGCGAGAATCGAGTTTCGAAGAACGTAAGGCTCGGATCGAGGAGATAATTCGCCGGTCGGGTCCAACCGCACCCGGCGTGACGAGCGATCATTCTGATCTCTATGACGAGATCGGGTTGCCGAAGTGATCGTGGATGCTTCGGCAATCCTCGCCGTTCTCTTTGACGAACCGGAGAAAGCTGAGTTTCGCGACCTGCTCCTGATGACGCCGGAACTGGCGATATCGCCTGTTAACTATCTTGAGGCATCCGTTCGCGCCGACGACAGGCGGCATCCGGCCAAGGGACCGGAGCTCGATGTCTTGCTGTCGGAGTTCGAAGTGCGGATCGTTGCAGTCACAGAACAACAAGCTCAACTCGCCCGCGAAGCCTACCGTCGGTTCGGCAAGGGCAATCACCCGGCGAAGCTGAACCTCGGCGACTGCTTCGCCTATGCGCTGTCCAAGGCGCGCAACGAACCGCTGCTCTTCAAGGGCGATGATTTCCGCCAGACCGATGTCGAGGCCGCCATTTGACCGCCCCTCTCCTCTCCGTCCGCGATCTGTCCGTCGCCTTCACGCAAGGCGGCAAGGAAACGCTCGCCGTCGATCACATCTCCTTCGACATCGCGAAGGGCGAGACGGTCGCGCTCGTCGGCGAATCTGGCTCGGGCAAGTCGGTGTCGGCGCTGTCGGTGCTCAAGCTCCTGCCCTATCCGTCGGCCAGCCACCCGTCGGGCCAGATCCTGTTCAACGGCAACGACCTGCTCGCCAAGGGCGAGAAGGAATTGCGCAAGGTCCGCGGCAACAAGATCACCATGATCTTCCAGGAGCCGATGACCTCGCTCAATCCGCTGCACACGATCGAGCAGCAGATCGGCGAAATCCTCAAGATTCATCGCGGCATGGGTGAGAAACAGGCACGCACGCGCACGCTGGAACTTCTGAACGAGGTCGGCATCCAGCAGCCTGAAAAGCGCCTCGGCGCCTATCCGCACCAGATGTCGGGCGGCCAGCGCCAGCGCGTGATGATCGCCATGTCGCTCGCCAACGAGCCCGAACTCCTGATCGCCGACGAGCCGACGACCGCGCTCGACGTCACGGTCCAGGCGCAGATCCTCGAGCTCCTCGCCGGACTCAAGGCGAAGAACGGCATGTCGATGCTGTTCATCACCCATGATCTCGGCATCGTGCGCCGCATCGCGGACCGCGTCTGCGTCATGACCAAGGGCAAGATCGTCGAGACGGGTCCGACGAAGGAGATTTTCGCCAACCCGCAGCACGCCTACACCAAGCACCTGCTCGCAGCCGAGCCCAAGGGACAGGCGCCTGCGCCGCAGCCCGACGCCGAGACGGTGATGACCGGCGATGCTATCAAGGTCTGGTTTCCGATCAAGCAGGGCTTCTTCCGCAAGACTGTCGATCACGTGAAGGCGGTTGACGGCGTCGATGTCACGGTGCGCGCCGGCCAGACGCTCGGCGTCGTCGGCGAATCCGGCTCGGGCAAGACGACGCTCGGCCTCGCGCTGTCGCGCATGATCTCGTCGCAAGGCAAGATCAGGCTCGGCGAAAAGGAAATCGACGCCTACTCCTTCAAGCAGATGCGGCCGCTGCGGCGCGAGATGCAGATCGTGTTCCAGGACCCGTTCGGCTCGCTCAGCCCTCGCATGTCGGTCTCCGAGATCATCGAGGAAGGGCTGAAGATCCACGAGCCGAAGCTCAGCGCCGACGAGCGTGACGACAAGGTGGTGGCGGTGCTGAACGAGGTCGGCCTCGATCCCGCGACACGCTTCCGCTATCCGCACGAGTTCTCCGGCGGGCAGCGTCAGCGCGTCGCGATAGCGCGCGCCATGGTGCTCAAGCCGCGCTTCGTCATGCTGGACGAGCCAACATCCGCCCTCGACATGAGCGTGCAGGCGCAGGTCGTCGACCTGCTGCGCGATTTGCAGGCCAAGCACGACCTCGCCTATCTCTTCATCAGCCATGATCTCAAGGTCGTGCGCGCGCTGTCGAACGACGTCATCGTCATGCGCAACGGCAAGGTCGTGGAATACGGCACGGTCGAGCAGATTTTCGAGCGGCCGCAGACCGACTATACGAAGGCTCTGATCGCGGCGGCGTTCGACATCGCCACCGCACCGGCCGGCGTGGTCAACCAGTAAGTTACGGAGCATCCCATGGCATCGTCCTCGCAAGGGCGCATCCTCCTGTCGGTCACCGGCTACAATCCGCGCCGCTGGCTGGAACTCTTGTCAGGGGAGCGCGAGGTCGTGCTGGAGCCCGAGGGCGCGGAAGACCCCTCGATCCATTTCGCGGTGGTCTGGAAGCACCCGCACGGCGTGCTCTCGCGTCTGCCCAACCTGAAGGTGATCTTCTCCGTCGGCGCCGGCGTCGATCATATCTTCGCCGATCCGACGCTTCCCGACGTGCCGATCGTGCGCGTCGTCGCGGACAATCTCACCCAGTACATGACCGAATATGTCGTCTGGCGGGTGCTCGACCATCATCGCCAGGGCATCGCCTACCGCGCGCAGCAGCCGCGCAAGGTCTGGTTCGAGCCGCCGCAGCCGCCTGCGACCGACATCTCGGTCGGCATCATGGGCCTGGGGCAACTCGGACGCGCCTCGGCAAAGGCGCTGCTTGCGCTGGGCTACCGTGTCAATGGATGGACCCGCACGCCGCAAGCGACCGACGGCGTCACCGGCTTCAGCGGGCAGGACGGCCTAGCCGATTTCCTGGCGGCGACGGACATCCTCGTCGTGCTCCTGCCGCACACGCCCGCGACCGAAGGCATTATCGACCACGCACTCCTGAGCGGCCTGCGCCGGGACAATGCGCTCGGCGGCGCGATCCTCATCAATGCGGGCCGCGGCAAGCTGCAAAAGGAAGCCGATATCCTGCGCGCGCTGGACGATGGCACGCTGAAGGAAGCGAGCCTCGATGTCTTCGAGGTGGAGCCGCTGCCGGAGCCGAGCCCCCTCTGGACGCATCCGCGAATCTTCGTCACGCCGCACGCGGCCGCGACATCCGACCCCGCCTATCTCGCTCCGCCGATGCTGGAGCAGATGGCGCGCTTCGAACGCGGCGAACCGTTGCAGAACCTCGTCAACCGCGACGCAGGGTACTGAGGCGGTTCAATTCTGGCAGAAAACCGTCAGCGTTATTTCGCTCCCACCTTCAAATCTCGGGCTGCGTCGATTCCACAACTATAGGGCATTTGATGGCTTCGTAGTTTCATCGTATCTACAACCTTACGTAGATAGCTCGATTACTTGGAGTGATGATGACAGCGCCGTACGATGATCTTGGTTCGCTTGATGACTGGCTTTTCGAACAAGCGATCGAGCAGGCGGCGCGCGGAATTTCTGTCGAAGACGAGCTCATTCCGGGAACAGTGGAGCGATTGGGGCTGCCTTATATCTACCTCTACGCGACGGCTATTTTCGACGGGGAAGTCGCCAACGGCGGTCTTCCTCAGTTCTTCGAGAACTCATCCGGCGCTCTAGCTCCTTGTGTTCGCGATGCGTTGCAGGAGATGGGACTACACCACTACGCGGCCATAATGACCCAACTCATTACCGCCTTTGGGGCGGAATATCCTCGCAATCAGCGGGTGCGGGTAGATAAGGTTGAATCGGACACTTTTCTGCAGGAAATGCTAGATCGCGGTGATCATTCGATTGATGTCTGGAGCCGCGACTTCATCCTCGCGCGCGACAAATACGCCAAAAGAAATGATGCACTGAAATGAGTTCCTCCCCCGCTTCGCAGGGGGAACCGGCGTCGCGGCCGTCCGCGACCTGGATCCTCCCCCATTCATGGGGGAGGGGGACCGCCGCAGGCGGTGGAGGGGGTCTTATTCGCACCCCACGTTCAGAACACCCGGAAACGCGCCGATCAGGGCCGCCTGAACGCGGTCGGTTTTCCATAGAGATAGGCAATCCGCGCGACGGCGTCGGCGAGGGGTTCGCGCGATACCGTCATCGTGTGGCCGTTGGCGTGGATCGTGTTGCGCTCGTCCGTCATGATCGCCACGTGCCCCTTCCAGAACACGAGATCGCCGCGTCGCAGGCCGGCGAGGTCGTCGCCGATATCGAGCGGCTCGCCGATGCTTCCTTCCTGCATGTCGGTGTCGCGCAGGACGTCCCTGCCTGCCATGCGCATCGACAGTTGCACAAGGCCGGAGCAGTCGATGCCGAACGCGCTGGTGCCGCCCCACAGATAGGGCGTCCACTCAAGCCGTTCCGCTACCGAAACGAAGTCCGGGAACACGTTGCCGGCAGGGGCGACATGGTTTGCGACAACCGCCTCCCCGCTTTCGAGGATAGCGTAGTCCGTGCCGCGCACGGTGCTTGCATCGACGATCGTAAGCCGGCTGCCGAGCGAAAGTGCTGAGGTCGCGCCCTTCTTCATGTCCGGCTCGCGATAGACGAAGCTTCTCGGCACCGCCACGACATGGGTGGCCGCGTCGGCGGGAGCGGCAAGGGCCGCGTCCGACACATAGCCGACATAGAAATCGCGTTTTGCCTGCACCCAGGCGAAGCCCTCCGCCTCGTCGAAGACCATCACCTCGTCGCCCATCAGAAGTTGGGTATCGAGGCCGGCATCGGGCCTTGGCGCGTTTTGCATGTTGACGACCGGTGCAATGACGCGCCCGGCGCGGCCGGGGGTAAAGTCGGCGGCGTCGATCTGCCCGCGCAACCGAGAGTCCGCGAGGTCGGGCCTGAATGCGTTCAGGCGTCTGTCCAATTCGCTCAAAGGGGTAGCTCCGCCGCCTTGTCTATCACCACGTCGCCAAAACGCTCGACGAAGAGCGCGCCGTCCACCGTGCGCTTGACCAGGACATTGCGCTTGTCGGTTTCGTCACGGTGGCGCGAGAGTAGTTTGAGCGCCCCCATCGTGTCGAGCGCCCGCGTGATGACCGGCTTGGTCACGCCCAACCGCGCCGCAAGCCCACGCACGGTATGCGGCGGCGGATCGAGATAGACGCTCAGCAAAATCGCCATCTGGCGCATGGTGAGGTCATGCGCGTCGGCGCGCACTTCGGCGAGTGTGACCTGTTGCCAGAGGCGCAACGACTGGCTTGGGCGCAAGATGATGGCCATCGCCAAGGAATAGCGGATAATCGTTTCGTATCCGTTTCATTCTTGAAAACGGAACGAGGCGCTGTGGGCACCGGTCTCTTAGATCATGTCAGGCTTTCGCGGAAACACCACCTCCGGCCCTCCGGGCCACCTCCCCCGCTCCGCAGGGGAGGATCCAGCGCTGCGGCCGTCCGCAACCTGGATCCGGGGACCGCCGAAGGCGGTGGAGGGGGCGTCCAAATCGATCCCACCTCATTCGGAACCGCTGTAGTCTTTGTGAGGCAAACTCAGGCCGCTACATCGACGAGCGTCGTGAACCCGCCAAGGACCATGCGCTCCATGTCGCAGGGCATGACGTCACCGTGGATGCGCGTATCCGCCATCACCTTCTCCCACCCTGCATCGCGCGCATCCTTCGAGGGCCACTCGACCCAGGCATAGACCACCGTCTCGTCGCCCTTTGCCTTCACCGCGCGCTTGTAGTCGGTGATCTTGCCGTCCGGAACGTCGTCGCCCCAGGCCTCCACGACCCGGCTTGCGCCATGTTCCACGAAAATGGCCGCGTGCTTGTCGGCGATCGCCTTGTAGGCGGCCTTGTTTGCGGTCGGCACCGGCTGCAGCGCTCCGTCGGCGTACCCCATCTTGCCGCTGCCGCCCGTATCCACCATCACGTCGAAGCCGCCATAGATCATGCGCCTGCCGTCGAAGGGCATCGTCTCGCCCATGTTCTTCATGCGCGGGTCGCTCATCATCTTCTCGTTGGCGGCGTCGCGCGCTTCCTTCGACGCATATTCGATCCAGGAATAGACGACGACCTCGCCCTCTTCGGCCTTCACCGCGCCCTTGAAATCGGTGATCTTGCCATCGGGAACATTGTCCCCCCAGGCCTCGACCATGCGTCTTGCGCCGAACTCCCGGAAGATCGCGAAGGCCTCGCTCGCGTGCTTGCGATAGGCCTCCTTGTTGGCCGCGGGAACGGCGGCGACGAACCCGTCTACGTAGCTCATGCTCAATCTCTTCCCTGTTCAGCGTCCCGCGCCGCTATATAGGTTGATATCAACTCATTTGCGTGAAGTCAAAGCCGCGCCTTGCCGCTCCTGACAGATCGCTGACAAGGCAACCGGCAGCGTCCGCCGGTCCCTCGATCGAGGGCTACTTGAACCGCTTCGCCAGAACGTTCTCGATGGCGCGGATCGCCTGCGCCTCGCCGCCGATCGGGCAATGCGGGCGCTCCACCGGGCTCCAGCCGAACACGTCGAAATGCGCCCAGCTCTTCGCACGCGACACGAACCGGCGAAGGAACAGCGCGGCCGTCACCGCGCCGGCGAAGCCGTCCGTGTTCACATTGTTGAAGTCGGCCACCTTGGACGCAAGCCGCTGGTCGTACGGCTTCCACAGCGGCATGCGCCACACAGGGTCTGCGACCTCGATCGAGGCCGTGGCGAGGTCGGATGCAAGCGTCTCGTCGTCGGTGAAGAACGGCGGCAGATCCGGCCCCAGCGCGACGCGCGCGGCCCCCGTCAGCGTCGCCATGTCGATCATCAGATCGGGTTCGTCCTCGTCGCCCAGCGCCAGCGCATCGGCAAGCACAAGGCGGCCCTCGGCGTCGGTGTTGCCGATCTCGACCGTGTGGCCCTTGCGGCTCGTCAGGATGTCGCCGGGCCGGAACGCGTTGCCGGCGATCGAATTCTCCACGGCCGGGATCAGCACCCGCAGGCGCACGTTCATGCCCGCGCCCATGATCATGGATGCGAGGCCGAGCACATTGGCCGCGCCGCCCATATCCTTCTTCATCAGGAGCATGCCGGATGCCGGCTTGATGTCGAGCCCGCCGGTGTCGAAGCAGACGCCCTTGCCGACCAGCGTCACCTTGCGCGCGCCCTCCGGCCCCCAGGCGATATCGATCAGGCGCGGCGCCTGTGCGGCCGCGCGGCCGACCGCGTGTATCATCGGAAAATTCTGCGCCAGAAGCGCGTCGCCCGTCACGACCGACGCGATCGCGCCGTGTTTCTCGGCCAGAGCCCGCGCCGCCGCCTCCAGCGCATCCGGACCCATGTCGTTTGCCGGCGTGTTGATGAGGTCGCGAACCAAAAACACGGCCTCGCCGCGCCGGTTCGCGGCCGCCACATCCGCCCCGGCCGGTGCGGCGAAGCTGATCTCCGGCGTCTCCGTCTTTCGGTAGCGCGAGAATGCGTAGCTGCCGAGGATCAGGCCGAGGCCTGCGAGGTCCGGGTCATCCACCTTGCCGGCCAGCGCCCAGGCGCCTGCGGGCAGTTTCTGCGCCAGCGCGCCGGTCGCGAGCGGCGACAATCCGTAGCGTTCCGCGGCGACGCCCAGGATCGCGCCGGACACGCCGCCATCCTTGCCCGGCATCACGAGCAGCCGGCCGGCCTGCCCCGTGAACCCGTTGGCCGTGGCCCAGCGCCGGGCATCCTCGTCGATCGGCAGGGACGCGAAGCTCGCTTCCGTGACGAGGTGGACCGGACGCGCATCGGCGGACGGCTGGTCAGTCAGTGTCAGTGGCATGAAAATCCTCGATGCGCAGATGCCGGCAAGATACGCCCGCGCTTCTCAAGCTTCCATAGGGGAGCGTGCAAAATTCATGATCGCGTGTAACGCGGAGTGGTGAACCCTAAGCGCCCCGCCCGCCCGTCACGAACGATGCGAGTCGCGGCAGGATCAGGCTGAACAGCCGGAACAGCAAGGCGCTGACGACAGCGATTAGCAGCGGCAGCACCAGCCACAGCACGAGACCGCCGAACGAGTTGGTGATCTCGATGCCCAGCGCAAGGACGGCGAACAGGATGATGCCGTGGAGCAGGTAGATCGGGAACGCGAATTTGGCGAACGGCACCAGTTTCTGCATGGCGGGCGAGCTGTCGACCAGTGCCGTGAACGTCCAGACGGTGAGCCCGCCCAGAATGCTGATCAGCAGGCCGCTGCTGTCGCTCGGATAATAATAATGCGCCAGGCACGCCACGACGAGAAGCGGCGCGAAATAGGGCAGGCTTCGGTCCAGGCTGTCGAGAGGCACCTTGTAGATCGCAAGCGCTGCGCCGATGAAGAACGCGATCAGCATCGGCGTGCGCAGGACGAGATTGCCGTCGAGATTGTACGCGGCAACCAGCACGCAGACCGCGATCACCGGAATCACGTGGGCCCGCACGATCCGCGTGGCCGCGATGGCGATCAGCGAGATGACGAACAGGTCGCGCAGGAAGTACAGCGGATAGTTCACCGGCCTCGTGCTCCAGGCCAGCGTCGCGTCGGCCCAGGTCGAGGCGTCGGCGTTCAGCAGGTCAAGGCGTTGCCCGCTCAGGATGCCGAGGCGTTGCGCGATGTACAGCACCGCCACCAGCGACAGGTTCCAGAAGAGGAAGGGCACCAGCAGCGTCCGCACCTTCTTCGTCACCGTCCGCATTCCCTGCTGGTCCGCCCCGCTGGCAAACAGGATGAAGCCGGACATGATGGTCAGAATCGTCACCGAGAACCGCAGGAACGTCGCGTTGGCGATGTAGGCCGGCTCGAGCGGGTTCAACGCACTGAGGCTGCGCACGGCCGGCACGTCCAGCGGAAAATGCACATAGACCACCAGCACGATCAGGATCAGGCGGGTCAGGAACAGTCTTTGCGAGAAGATGTGGACCGGGCTGGCCGGTTCGCGGACGCCCGCCTTGGGGGGAGCATCGGCGGGCTTCAGAACGTCTATGCTCATGTCGTCGCTTTCATCGCGGATTGGGCCGCGCTCCGATTGCGCGCATTAGCCTCGGGAACAGGTGGTCCTGTCAAGTCGAACGCCGCAGCACGCATGGCGGCGACAGCGCTTGCGATCCGACTATCCGCCCTTTCTGGCATCACCGTGATTGCAGCCTCTCTTTGTCCAGGGCCACTTTCGGCCAGATTTGACTTTTACGATCGGAGCCGCGTTCCTCTGGTTCCGCGAACACGAACACCAGCAAGAGATGATTGATGCACAAGACCGGATTGCACCGCGCCTCCCTCCTCCATGCCCTGACGGTCTTTCCATGTTTGCTCGTGGCGCCTGCCGCCTTCGCGCAGCAGGCCAGCTTCTTCGACGATTTCGACACTTTCAACACCCAGCGCTGGTACGTCGCCGATGGCTGGGCGACCGGCGCCTACCAGAACTGCACATGGGCCTCGAACCAGGTGAGCATCGAGGACGGCATTTTGCGGGTCGGCTTCGCGCCCCGTCCTTACAAGGACCGGCAATATAGCTGCGGAGCATTGCAGACCAAGCAGGCCATCGGCCACGGCACGTTCGAGGCACGGCTGAAAACCCCGTCCGGGTCCGGGCTCAACGCCGCCTTCTTCAGCTATATCGGCCCCACCCAGGGCAAGCCGCATGACGAGATCGACTTCGAAATCCTGCTGCGCGACACCGGCAAGGTGCAGACCACGACCTTCGTGAACGGCATCAGCGGCGACGGCGAGATCGGCAGCGGACAGAACCACGACCTGCCCTATCCGTCGGATTCCGACTTCATCGACTACGCGATCACATGGACCCCGGACAAGATCGAGTATTTCATCAATGGCGAACTCGTCCGCACCATCGACGAGGCGTTCCGCATCCCGACCAATCCGCAGCGCATCTTCTTCAGCCTGTGGGGCACGGATACGCTGACCGACTGGATGGGGCCGTTCACGCCCGTCACCGAGCCCATCAAGATGGAGGTCGATTGGGTCGGATACACCGCGCTGGGAGAACCCTGCCAGTTTCCCCAGTCCGTGCTCTGCAAGTAGCCCGGCCGGGACCCGCCTTTAACCCTCCGTTAGGGTTAACGGAATATTGCTCGTTTCCACGCGCCGCCGAAGCAGGCGGCGAATTTGCAGGGGACCGGGCATATGGTGACCGACCGCATCGCGAACGCAACGGGCAAACGCGTCGCCACTTCTGTGGCCGCTGCCCTCATGACTCTTGCCCTTGCCGGCTGCGCCAGCGACAAGCTTACGACCGGGTCGATCAGCCGGGGCTCCGGCACGCCCGCCACCGCCATGTCGTCGCAACAGGTCGGTTCGCAGGTCGAGAGGCTCGGCCGGTCCTATGCGAAGAACCCCAAGGATATGAACACCGCCATGGGCTACGCGTCGGTCCTCCAGATGGACGGGCGCTCCGACCAGGCCCTGGCCGTGATGCGCAAGCTCGCCATCGACTATCCGCAGGAGCGGCAGGTGCTTGCGGCCTATGGCAAGGCGCTGGCATCGGCGGGCGAGCTCGAACCCGCGCTCGACGCGGTTCGCCGCGCCCAGACGCCGGAATATCCCGACTGGAAGCTTCTGTCCGCCGAAGCCGCCATCCTCGACCAGCTCGGCAAGCCGGACGACGCGCGCCAGATCTATCGCCGCGCGCTCGACATGAAGCCGGGCGAGCCCTCGATCCTGTCCAATCTGGGCATGTCTCACCTGCTCAGCGGCGATCTCAAGACGTCCGAGAGCTACCTCACGCAGGCCGCTAATGCGCCCGGCGCCGACAGCCGCGTGCGCCAGAACCTCGCGCTCGTCGTCGGGCTGCAGGGCCGTTTCCAGGAAGCCGAGCAGATCGCCAGCCGCGAGCTTTCGCCCGAACAGGCGCAGGCGAACGTGACCTATCTGCGCCAGATGCTCTCCCAGCAGAACGCCTGGAACCAGCTCAAGGACGAAGAGAAGAAGAAGACCAACTGACGGGTGTCGGGAAGGCAGCGCCGCTTCACGTCCCGTTAATGCTGCATTGCACAAAACGCATGCCAGCAATGCCGAAACATGCCTACCGCAGCGGCAGTCGGCCTCCTATCTGTGTTGCATCGCACAACGCGAAAGGCAACGACCATGTCCACCAGATTTCTGACGAAGGGAATTTCCGAATTCCTCGATATAGTAGGAAGCGCGATCGCCGTCTCGGCTGCCACGCGCGACCGCAGGCCGGCCCGTACCGCTGATCTTCAGCGTCTCGGCATCGACCCCGACCAGTTCCGCGGCATCAAGCGCTTCTAACGGCGCACTCTAGCGGCCAGGCGGCTGCAGCCTGCGAAGGCGCCCTCCACGGCGCGCCTCGCTTTCGCTGCGCCGCCGGCCACGCGGGCATCCATTGCCCGCATGCCAGCCGGCCCGTCTCCCTGCAGGGGTGAGACGGGCCGGCTGTTTTTTTGCAATGTTTTCCCAGTTTCCGGCTGAAACGCCCCCTCCACACTTCGTGGTCCCCCTCCCCCATGAAAATGGGGGAGGATCGAGGTTGAGGCCGTCCGCAACGCTGGGTCCACCCCTGCGAAGCGGGGGAGGGGGACCGCCGTAGGCGGTGGAGGGGGTGTTCACCCCCCCCCCCGAAATCGTGCAGGAGCACGCGCAGCCAGACCCGAAAATCTAGCCCCTGACGAACGTCAGATAGGCCGGCGTGCGGCCTTCCCGGATCGCCTTGGCCTCGTAGCGCGTGCCGGGCCATGCCTCGTAGGGCGTGCGCCAGTCGAGCGCGGAAGCCGCCTGCCAGTCGAACGCGCCGTGGTCGCGGCATGCGAGCAGCGTCCAGTTCACATAGGTGTCTATGTCGGACGCGAAGCGGAACGGCGCGCCCGGCTTCAGCACGCGCGCGAAGCGGTCGAGATTGGCCACGTTCACGAACCGGCGCTTCCAGTGCTTCTTCTTCGGCCAGGGATCGGGATAGAACAGGTCGATCCCGTCGAGCGACGCATCCGGCAGCCAGTCGAGCAGTTGCGTCGCGTCGTCGTCGTGGAAGCGCAGGTTTTCGCGCGGCTCCTCAGCGATCTTCGCAACCAGCTTCGCCATGCCGTTGACGAAGGGTTCGACGCCGATGAAGCCTGATTGCGGGAAGCGCCCGGTTTCGTGGTGCAGATGCTCGCCGCCGCCGAAGCCGATCTCGAGGCGCACGTCAGTCACCGGCGCGGCAAAGAGGCCGGTCAGATCGGACGGGGCTTGTGTCGAAAGATCGAGCTTGAGGTCGGGCAGCAGGCGCGCGGACGCGCCCGCCTGCGCAGGGCTCAGCGACTTGCCTCGACGGCGGCCGTAAAAGGCCTCCGTCGAGCGTGTGCGCCGTGCTTCAGACATGCCGGGCAGCGCGGCGTCAGGCCGCGACCGCATCCTTGAGCGCCTTGACGAGGTCGGTCTTCTCCCAGGAGAAGGACCCATCGCGGCCGGCCTTGCGGCCGAAATGGCCATAGGCGGCCGTGCGCGCGTAGATCGGCTTGTTCAGGTCGAGATGCTTGCGGATGCCCGACGGAGACAGGTCCATCACGCTGCGCAAAGCGGTTTCCACCGCATCTTCGCTGACCTTGCCGGTGCCGTGCAGGTCGACATAGACCGACAGCGGCTGGGCGACGCCGATGGCGTAGGAGAGCTGGATCGTGCAGCGATCGGCGAGCTTCGCCGCCACGACGTTCTTGGCGAGGTAGCGCGCGGCGTAGGCTGCCGAGCGGTCGACCTTGGTCGTGTCCTTGCCGGAAAACGCGCCGCCGCCATGCGGGGCCGCGCCGCCATAGGTGTCGACGATGATCTTGCGGCCGGTCAGGCCGGCGTCACCGTCGGGTCCGCCGATCACGAACTTGCCGGTCGGGTTGATGTACCAGTTGCAGTCGTCGGCGATCTTGAGGTCGCCCAGCGCTTCGCGGATGTAGGGCTCCACGACCTGGCGAACCTTCTTGGAATCCCAGCTTCCGTCGAGGTGCTGGGTCGAGAGCACGATCTGCGTCACTTCGGCGGCCTTGCCGTTTTCGTAGCGCACGGTGACCTGGCTCTTGGCGTCCGGGCCGAGCTTGCCGGCATCGCCTTCGCCCTTGTGGCGGGCTGCGGCCAGCAGTTCGAGGATCTTGTGGCTGTAGTAGAGCGGCGCCGGCATGAGGTCGGGCGTCTCGTTGCAGGCGTAGCCGAACATGATGCCCTGGTCGCCCGCGCCTTCCTCGCCCTGCTTGTCGGCGGCGTTGTCGACGCCCTGGGCGATATCGGCCGACTGGCCGTGCAGGAGGATGTCGATCTTCGCCTTCTTCCAGTGGAAGCCGTCCTGCTCGTAGCCGATCGCCCTGATCGCCTTGCGCGCGGCGGACTTGAACTTGGACGGGTTGATGATCGGGAATTCGTTGGCGTCTTCCAGGACGTTGCCGTTCTTGTCCTGCTTCAGCAGCGACTTGGGCACACGGACCTCACCGGCGATGACGACGCGGTTTGTGGTGGCCAGCGTCTCGCATGCGACGCGCACCTCCCAGGCGTCCATCTGCGCCTCGCCATTTCCGTTCTTCTTCGCTGCTTCACGATAGACCAGATCGACGATCTCGTCGGAGATGCGATCGCACACCTTGTCCGGGTGGCCTTCGGAAACGGATTCGCTCGTAAACAGGTAATTCTGGCGTGACACGGGTATCCCCTCTTGAAAGCAGATGCCGGAGACCCCCGGCAACGACGGCATCTGTTATCCGTGCGCAAGACGCCACGTCAAGCGAACAAACATGCGCAGGCGCCGGCGCTTCGGGAAAAAGCATCCGGATGCGTGCTGGCGTTGCGGGCGGGCAACGTTTGTGGTTCTGCTTTCCAGCTAGTCTTCGGCGGCCAGTGCGCGCACCAGATCGATGATGCGGCTTCTCACCTTCGGGTCGGAAATCCGCACGAAGGCGCGGTTGAGGCGCAGGCCTTCGGTGCTGGAGAGGAAGTCGACCACATAGGTCGTCGAACTCTCCTCCGACAGGCCCTCGCCTGGCGTTCCGCCCGGCGCGTCCTCGAAAAAGAAGGCCACCGGAACCTCGAGGATCGAGGCGATCGCCTGAAGGCGGCTTGCGCCGACGCGATTGGTGCCTTTTTCGTATTTCTGGATTTGCTGGAAGGTGATCCCGAGGCTTTCACCCAGTCTCTCCTGGCTCATGCCCAGCATATTGCGCCGCAATCGGATTCGACCTCCAACATGGATGTCGATCGGATTGGGTTTCTTCTTGTTCTCAGGCATTGTTTCCCTCACCGCCGCCATTGAGGCGTGCGTCGTCCACGGCCCTTTGCCGGGATGGGTCTGCTGTATCCCCCATTTGATCCAGCACTGCGAATCCCTCGGCTAGCGGCGTTGCAATATGAATCTCTAATATACCACTGTCAATCGGACCGACGTCCCACATTCAGGCTGACGAGACCGGACCAAAGTCCAAGCAACACAACCAGAACTACGCCTGTAAGATGAGGGTTCACCGGCGAGGAGATGCTCTGGCGCGGCACTGCGACGTCCAGCACGCCGACCGCATCCACCGAAAAGGCGTCGATCACCTGTCCGTATGCGTCGACCACACCCGAAATGCCGTTATTGGCTGCGCGGGCAAGCGGACGGCCCGCCTCGACGGCCCTGATCTGCGCCTGCCGGAAATGCTGGTACGGCCCCGGCGTATCGCCGAACCACGCGTCGTTGGTCACGTTCAGGATCAGATCGGCATCGGCGTCGCCATAGCCGGCGATCCCGGGAAAAATGATCTCGTAGCAGATGAAGGGCAGGACCCTCGCGCCGCTTGCGGTGGTAATCGGGTGGCGCTCGCTGCCGGCGGAGAAGGCCGAGACCGACTGCACGATCTGGGTCAGGCCGAGGCGCCCCAGCACATCGGCAAGCGGCAGATACTCGCCGAACGGAACGAGGTGGATCTTGTCGACGGCATCGACGATCTCGCCGGAATCGTTGATCGCCACGACGGAATTGTAATAGCGCGTGTTCGCCTGCGAACCGTAGCCCTCGATGCGGACCGCGCCGACGAACAGGCTCTGGCCGTCCTGCACGAGCTCGCCGAATGCGGTCAGCGCATCGGGCCGCTCGGCCAGGAAGAACGGCACGGAGGTCTCGGGCCAGACGATCAGGTCGGGTTGCTCCTGTCCGTCGGCGGGAGGGCGCGCGGACAGGTCCAGATAGGTCCGGAAGATGCGGTCGCGCACCGTGCTGTCCCATTTCTCGGCCTGGTCGATCGAGGGCTGCACGAGCCGTACGTTGATCAGCGTCTCCGGGTCGGTCGGCGCGGTGTTCAGCCGCCAGAAGCCGTAGCCCGCGTGAAGCGCCGCCATAAGAGCGGCCAGCGCGAAACCCGTCCGGCGTCCGCGCGGCGATGCGAGCAGTGCCGGCATCGCGAACACGAAGACCGCCAGCGCGTTCATGCCGATCATGCCGACGATGCCGACCGACTGCATCAGGACCGGTGCCGGCATCGCCGCCTGCCCGACCGCGTTCCATGGGAAGCCCGTAAAGGCGATGCCGCGCACCCATTCGGCCACGCCGAAGCCGAAGGCGAGCGCGGCGATCCGTGCAAGCCCGTCGCTCCAGAACAGGCGCGCGATGACCACCGCGAGGCCGTAGAAGATGCCCAGCACCGCCGGAAGCCCGAGGACAGCGAACGGAACCGCCCAGGCGAACAGCTCGGCCTCGACCAGCAGCGCGTTGCCGGTCCACCAGATGCCGGCGACGAAATAGCCGAAGCCGAACCACCAGCCGATCGGGAAGGGCCGCAGGATGCGGCGCAGAACGCCCTCGCCGGGCTGTTCGGCAGCGCCGTCGATCACCCAGACGAGGATCGGAAACGAGACGAAACAGACCGCGAAAAAATCGAAGGGCGGCTGGCTCAGCGCGGCAAACGCGCCCGCGAGGAGCGCCACCAGCGTCCTGCGCCATCCCCACAGCAATATCACCTTGCCGGCAAGGCGCTCCATTCAGTCACCGAAATCAGAGAATCACCCCGCCGCTGTTCTACCAGCGCGGGCGGCGCGCAACAAATGGCGGCCATCGATGTCTGCTGGAATCCGCAATTGCGCATCCGACGGTTCCATTAATTTTAATGATTGCATTCTAAAATAGACGTTCTACAATCATCCCCATGGGTCGCACACGCACATTCAATTCGGACGCAGTCCTCGGAGCCGCCGGCAATCTCTTCCGGCAGCGCGGCTACAGGGATGTGTCGATCGCGGATCTCGAAAAGGCGACGGGTCTCGTCTCCGGCAGCATCTACAACGCGTTCGGCGACAAGGCCGGGCTCTTCAAGGCGGCGCTCCAGCACTACGTCCACTGGTTCGTCCGGCAGCGGCTCACCGCCTTCGCCGGTCCCGACGCGACGCTGGACGATCTGGAAAAGCTCTTTCTCTCGGTCCTCGAAGAACCGCTGTCGGATGGCTACGGGTGCCTCGTCACCAACTCGATCGTCGAGTTCGGCAATGCCGAAGGCATCGCTTCCGAAGGCATCGCGCAGACGCTCGGCATGGTGCGCGACGCCATCGACGGCGTGCTGCGGCGTGAACTCGGGCCGAAGGCGTCCGATGCGGCGACGATGCATCTGATCGTCCTCTATCACGGCATCCTCACTCTCTCCCGAAGCCGGACCTCCTTCGACGCAATGGCGCAGATGGTCAGAACCGAGTTCGATCGCCTGAAGAACCTGCGCATCCGCGCAACATCGCCACGCATCAAACCCCTCTGACCATGGAGCTCACACATGCTTACGATGATCAATCCGGCCGGCTACCCGGTTTCGCCATCCTACAGCCAGGGCGTCGAGGTGACGTCGCAGGAACGGCTGCTCTTCATATCCGGACAGGTCGGCGTCGATGCGCAGGGCAATGTCGGCAAGGATATCGGCGAGCAGGCACAACTCGCGGTCGCCAACATGAACGCGGTCCTTGCCGAGGCCGGCATGGACAACCGCAATCTGGCGAAGGTCACGATCTACCTGACCGACGAAAGCCTGTTGCCGGGCTTCATGGAAGCAGCCGCTAGCGCGCTCCCGTCTCCTCCGCCGGCGACGACGCTCCTGATCGTCAAGGCGCTCGCCGGCCCGTCGCTCCTGGTCGAGATCGAGGCGATCGCCGCCGCGTGACGGGATAATTCGGGGGTTGGAGCGGCAAGGCGGACTATGCCGCCTTCGCCTTGGCTAGCCGTCGCTTCAACCCTGCCTTGCGCCCCTTCACCATTCTGGCCGCCGTCTTCAGCGTCTGTTTCTCGAGCGTCTTCGCTGAAGTCTTGAGCAGCCTGTCGAACGGGCTCAAATCGATGTCCTCCGGCAGGTCGAACGCACCATAGGCAAGCGCCTCACGCATCTCATGGATGTCGTTGAGCTCGCCGAGCGTTTCGCCCAGCGCCTCGACCTTGGCGCGATCCTTGGCGGAGAAGCCGAGTTTGAAATCCCGAAGCAGGCCAAGCTGCGCCCAGTGCGCCTTCACGGCCTTTCGCAGCGCGTGAAAATCGTCCGGCGATCCGCGCGACCTCGCGCGCTTGAGGGCGTCCTTCCAGTGCGCCAGGGTGCGCCGCGATCCCTCTGCAAGAATCCCGGCATCGTCTCCGTCGAAGGACACCGATCGCAATCCGTCGCGCGCTTCCCGCACGGTACCGATCGCCGATGTCACAGACGCCTGCATGTCGGCCGCGGCGATACGATCCTGCCGCTCGCCGAGTGCGGCGCGAATCTCCAACAGCGCGCATGTATCGATCTTGCGCGGATAGGCGGCGATCAGCCGATCGATCGTCTCCACCGCGGCGACCGCCGCGCGCGGCCCCGCCACAGCACGCGCCGCATCGCGCAGCAGCCTCTCGTTCAGCCGCAGCAGACTTGGCGACACGGATCGAACGAGCCTGATCAGCGCGCGCAGCTTCTTGATCGTCTTGCGGGCGTCGTGGAATCCGCTCGCGTCACCATCCAGTGCGCGGCCGAGATGGGCCTCGATGTCCGAAATCGAACCCTCGACCAGACGCGAAAACTCAGCCGCAAGCTCTTTGGCCGGATCGAGGCGCATCGCCATCAGCTCGCGTCCGGCACGCCGTTCATCGCCAGCGAGGCGTTGTAGAACGCCGCCTCGCCGGTCACTTCGCGCCCCGCCCATGACGGCAGATCGGCATCCGCGACGTCGTCGGCCGTCTCCAGCTCCGCGATCACCAGCCCCGCCAGCGCCCGCTTGAACAGGTCGACCTCGTAGACATAGCCGCGGTGGGAGATGTGGTGGCGGGTCTTCTCGATCACATTGCCGATCGCGAAGCGCTCCATGGCCTGCGCGTCCTCCAGCGGTATGGAATATTCGAATTCGTCGCGCTCACGCACGGCGCCGCCGAATTTGAGCGTCAGCTTCGCACCGGTCCCGTCGATGATGCGGATGCGGACCGTGCGCCCCTCCCCCGTCGCGACATAGAACTGGCTGATGGTAATGCCGTCATCGGCCTGCTTGCGCCAGCCCGACCCATCCACCAGAAACTTGCGTTCGATTTCCTTGGCCATGCGTCACTCAACCCGAGCGCGGGTGCCGTTGCAAGCGGTCCCAGCCATCATCCGAGCTTCGGGCCGCCGCGCGCGCTGCCGCCTTCCTTCATCCACGCCTTGAAACGGTGGGATGCGGCGGCGAACGAGATCTTCATCGCGCGCGCCACGGAATAGCGCGACTTGCCCTCGTCGAACAGGCGGTAGCAGGTCTCGACGCCCTCGGGCGTCAGCTTGCCGTCGCAGGTCTTGTTGCGCGGATCGGTCGGGTCGAATGCGCCGGCCGGCGGGTTCAGAAGACCCTTAAGCCGTTCCAGATCGGCTTCGATCCGGCCGATCAGTTCGAGCACCACAGCGCGATCGACGGTATCGGGGCGCTTCAGCGTCGCAGTCTTGGTCGTCATTCCCTGCCTCGTCATGCCTTGGTGAACCTTCGCCAATATAGGTGAAGCTTCGCCAAATCACAGGGATGGTTTTGCGCCGCCGCAACCGATCGCGAAATGCGCTACCGGCCATGCACCGCGAGGCTGTCGGCGGGCGCCTGTTCGCGGCGTTCGTCCAGCGTATAGTCGCGCACGACATGGGCGATCCGCAGCCTGTAGTCCTCGAAGATGCCGCCGCGCCCGGCCCTTTGCGCCTCGCGATGCTCCTCCGTATTGCGCCAAGCCTTCACCGCGTCTTCGTCGCGCCAGAAGGAGAGCGAGAGAATGCGGTCGGGGTCGGACAGGCTCTGGAACCGCTCGATCGAGATGAAGCCGTCGATCCCGTCCAGCATGGGCCGCAACCCGGCCGCGATGCCGAGATAGGCGTCGCGCCGCCCGGCAGCGGGCTCGACCTCGAAGATGACGGCGATCATGGCGACATCCTCGGTGCATGCGGGCCGGAAGCGAGCTTGAGGAAGATGCGATCCTCGCGATGGATGAAGCGTTTTTCGCGCGCGAATTCGTAATTCGCCTTGCCGAGCGGGTCTGCGGCAAGCCGCGCGCGATACGCCTCGTAGGCGGCCAGGTTCTCGATCGAATAGACGCCGTAGGCGGTCGTGGCCGAGCCCTCATGCGGCTCGAAATAACCGATCAGATCCGCGCCGCAGCGCGGGATCGCCTGCCCCCAGTTGCGGGCATATTCGCCGAACGCGTTCCTCTGGAACGGATCGATCTCGTAGCGGATGAAACAGGTGATGGGCATGGTCGTCTCCTTCTCGACGCTTCGATCTGTATCGAAGCATTGCGGTTCGGGTGGCGCTAGAATGTCTATCGCCAGGGCGGCTTGCGGCATTCGGCCTCCGCCTCGCGGCGTGTGACGCCGATGTCGCGAAGCAGATGCTCGTC
The DNA here is from genome assembly GCF_039888675.1 of Mesorhizobium sp. CAU 1732. Taxonomy (NCBI): domain Bacteria; kingdom Pseudomonadati; phylum Pseudomonadota; class Alphaproteobacteria; order Hyphomicrobiales; family Phyllobacteriaceae; genus Mesorhizobium; species Mesorhizobium sp. CAU 1732. The sequence goes on along the minus strand of NZ_JBDQQR010000001.1, from coordinate 579,371 downwards.
CAGTTCGGCCAGCGTCCGTCGCTGACGATAGCGCATGACACCGCGCCGCCACAGGCGAAGCAAACAGGCCATCGTCATCCGCCGACGGCGCGAGCGCGGCACGGCTTTGCCCGCGATGGCTGGAAGGTTGGTTGGCATGGCGATGTCCTTTTCGATGCCCGGAGATTACGCCGTTGCGATGCGCGGATAGTTCGACTACCATCAAACCATGCTGAACGGAGGCGACAGATGAAGGACGGTCCCGATCTTTCCCGCGTGGCGGCGCTGGTGGGCGACCCGGCGCGCGCCAACATGCTGTCCGCGCTGATGTCGGGCGCCGCCCTGACCGCGAGCGAATTGGCGCTCGAAGCCGGCGTGACGCCGTCCACGGCCAGTTCGCATCTCGCCCGGCTGTCGGATGGCGGGTTGATCACCATCGCCAGCCAGGGCCGCCATCGCTATTACGCGCTGGCCGGGCCGGAGGTCGCGTCGATGCTGGAGGCGATCGCCGGCGTCGCCGCCTCGGTCGGCCCCAAACGCGTGCGCCCCGGCCCGCGCGACGACGCCATGCGCGAGGCGCGGATCTGCTACGACCATCTGGCCGGCGCGCGCGGCGTCGCGCTCTACGACTTCCTCGCCCGACGCGGCTTCGTCTGCGAGGAGGCGCGCGGCCTCTCGCTCGACGCATCCGGCCATGCCTGGTTCCGGGATTTCGGCATCGACATGCCGGCGCTCGAAGCCTCGCGCAGACCGCTCTGCCGCGCCTGCCTCGACTGGAGCGTCCGCCGCTCGCACCTCGCGGGCAGCCTCGGCGCAGCCATGCTCGACGCCATCATGGACAAGGGCTGGGCACGCAGGGTCAAGGACAGCCGCGTCATCGCCTTCACCCCGCCGGGGCGCAACGCCTTCGACCGGTTGATCGCGGCCTGAAGCGGTTCGGAAATGGGGCAGCTTTCCACGCAAACCCCCTCCACCGTTTGGCGTGAAAACCCCCTCCACCACTTCGTGGTCCCCCTCCCCCGCTTCGCAGGGGAGGATCCACGCTGCGGCCGTCCTCGACCTCGGATCCTCCCCCGTTTACGGGGGAGGGGAACCGCCGAAGGCGGTGGAGGGGGTTTTTACGCCAAAACGGGGGGACCCCGAAGGGCCGGAGGGAGTGTTCGTTGAGCCCTACTGCTCCATCACGAGCATGCCGTCTTCCACCTGAAAACGCTTGAGCTTCGACAGGAAACTCATGCCGATCAGCGTGCCGGACAGCGCCTTGTCCTCCAGCACAACGGCCTGGACGTTGCGCACCGCGATGCGGCCGATCTCGACGCGTTCGATCATCACGTATGCGGCTTTCGCACGACCATTGGCGGTCGTGACCGCCCCTGTAAAATCGGAAGCCGACAGCCGCAGCCCGATGCGCCGCGCCGTCGACTGGTTGATCGCGATCACCGACGCGCCGGTGTCCACCATCGCATCCTCGCTTCGTCCGTTGAGCCGGAAATCGGCGTTGAAATGCCCGCGCGCGTCGGAATCGAGCCTCACCTTGCGGCCCGTCAGCACCTCGGTTCGCTGCTCGGACGGCTCTGGCCGCACCATCGCGACGGTGGGCGCGGCGTCCGGCGATGCCACCGGCTCGCCCGCCGCCCCACCGCTCAGCAGCGATCGCACGGCTTGCGGATTCTTCTCGTAGAGGATCGGCACCGAGGCCGAAACGCCGGCGAAGACACTGAAGATGACGAGTTTGCGCAGCATGGAAGCACCTGAAACAGTGCCTCGCAAATTGCCTCATACCGGTCGACACGTCGTTAACGCCCGCGACCCGCCATCGAGAAGGGTTAAGAACCCGTGTGCGCCCCGCGACACTCCGCCTCTGCGACAGGTGGTTCTTTGACCAGGCGGTCCCCCCGCCCTATTCTCGCACAAGTGGAAGACAATGGAGCTCGGGCATGGACGCGCTGATCCTTTCGAGACTGCAGTTCGCAGCCAACATCTCCTTCCACATCCTGTTTCCGACCATCACCATCGCGCTCGGCTGGGTGCTCCTGTTCTTCAAGCTGCGCTACAACGCCACCGGCGACGGCGCGTGGATGCGCGCCTATTTCTTCTGGGTGAAGGTCTTCGCCCTGTCGTTCGCGCTCGGCGTCGTGTCGGGCGTCACGATGAGCTTCCAGTTCGGCACCAACTGGCCGGGCTTCATGGAAACGGTCGGCAACATCGCAGGTCCCCTGCTCGCCTATGAGGTGCTGACCGCCTTCTTCCTCGAAGCCGTCTTCCTCGGCATCATGCTGTTCGGTTTCCGGCGCGTGTCCAACCGGGTGCACACGCTGGCAACTTTCCTCGTCGCGTTCGGCACCACCATGTCCGCCTTCTGGATCCTCGCGCTGAACTCGTGGATGCAGACGCCCGCCGGCTACGAGATGCGCGACGGCGTCGCCTACGCCACCGACTGGTGGGCGATCATCTTCAACCCGTCCTTCCCCTATCGCCTGACCCATATGCTGATCGCATCGGGCCTGACGGTCGCGTTCCTGATCGCGGGTCTTTCCGCCCTGCGCTACCTCAAGGGCGACCGCTCGGATTCGATGTGGAAGGCACTGCGCACCGGCGTCTTCCTCGGCGCGGGCCTGATCCCGATCCAGATCTTCGTCGGCGACATGCACGGCCTCAACACGCTCGAGCATCAGCCGCAGAAGATCGCGGCGATGGAGGCCAACTGGGAAACGCGGTCCAACGTCCCGCTCGTCCTGTTCGCCTGGCCGGACGAGGACCTGCGCGAAAATCGCTTCGAGATCGCGGTGCCCAACGGCGCCAGCCTGATCCTCAAGCATTCGATCGACGGCGTCGTGCCGGGCCTGAACGATTATATCGACAACCACCCGCCGGTCGCGCCCGTCTTCTGGGGCTTCCGCATCATGGTCGGCGTCGGGCTCGCCATGCTCGCTTTGTCGTGGGCGACCGGCTTCTTCCTGCTGAGGCGCGGCACACTGCCCAGGCCGCTCGCCTATGCCTATGCGCCGATGGCCTTCTCGGGCTGGGTCGCCACGCTCGCCGGCTGGTACACGACCGAGATCGGCCGCCAGCCATGGCTCGTCACCGGCATCCTGCGCACCGAGCACGCCGTCGGCCCCGTCCCCGCCGGCCAGGTCGGCTTCACGCTGGCGATCTACGTGGCGCTCTACGTCATCCTGATGATCGTCTATCTCAGCGTGCTCACCCATCTCGCGCTCAAGGCCGCCAAGGACGGCGACCAGACCCCACTGCCGGGCGTCCGCAACGAACCCTTGGCACAACCGGCGCAGGCGGAGGGGTGATGATGATTTCCAAGGTCTTCGTTTCTTCGCGCTCCCCTCTGTCCTGCCGGACATCTCCCCCACATGGGGGGAGATTATTCTCGTCATCGACACAGCGTGATCTCCCCCCTCGTGGGGGAGATGTCCGGCAGGACAGAGGGGGGCAACGTCGAGCACAACCTCGCAAGATAGAGGGACCAAACACATGACCCTCGACTGGCCCGTCCTCCTCCCCCTGATCTTCGCCGGCCTCATGGGGCTGTCGATCCTGATCTACGTCGTGCTCGACGGTTTCGACCTCGGCATCGGCATTCTCTTCGCCATGGCCGACGACGACGAGCGCGACACGATGGTGGCTGCGATCGGGCCGTTCTGGGATGCCAACGAAACATGGCTGGTGCTGGCCGTGGGCCTGCTGCTGGTCGCCTTTCCCGTCGCGCACGGCATCATCCTGACCGCGCTTTATCTGCCCGTCTTCGTGCTTCTCGTCGGCCTCATCCTGCGCGGCGTCGCGTTCGATTTCCGCGCCAAGGTTCCCGTCCACCGCAAGCATCGCTGGAACTTCCTGTTCTTCGCGGGCTCGCTCACCGCATCCCTCGCGCAAGGCTACATGCTGGGCGTCTACGTGCTGGGTCTCGACAAGGGCCTGGCCGCGTTCGGCTTCGGGGCGCTGGTGGCGCTGTGTCTGGCCGCGTCCTACGCCGCGATGGGCGCCGCGTGGCTGATCTACAAGACCGAAGGCGAGTTGCAGCGCAAGGCCGTGCGCTTCCTGCGGGGCGCGCTCGTGTTCACCGCGGTCGGCATGGTCACCGTCTCGCTCGCGACGCCGTTCGCCAGCCCGCGCATCTTCGAGAAGTGGTTCACCTGGCCGGAGATCGCGTGGCTCGCGCCGCTGCCGATCATCACCGGCGGCGCGTTCCTGTGGCTGTGGTATCTGTCGTTCCACCTGCCGCTGAAAGGCGACCGCCATTCGATCACCCCGTTCCTGACGCTCGCGGCGATCTTCACGCTGGGCTTCGCCGGCCTCGCCTATTCCTTCTACCCCTATGTCGTGCCGGACCGGCTGACGATCTGGGAAGCGGCATCGGCGACCGAGAGCCTCGGCATCATCCTCGTCGGAACCGCCTTCGTGCTGCCCGTCATCATCGGCTACTCGTTCTATGCCTACCGGATCTTCGGCGGCAAGGCGACCGAACTGACCTACGACTAGATGACATCGCCCTCACCCACGGGCGAAGTCTGCCCGCCGCGCGTCGGCCGCGTCACCCTGGCCCTCGTCGCGATGGGGGTGCCGGGCCTCCTGTCGCTGTTTCTCGTCTATCCGCCTTCGGGCGGCGTGGCCCCCTGGGCCATTCTGGCGAACCCGGCGATCCTGCTGGCCGCATTCGCCTTTGCGGGCGCATCCGCCGCACCGGTCGCGGGGTTCTCCAGCCGCGTTGCCGGTCGTGTGGCGGGCGCAAACACATCGCTTGTCCCAGACCAATGGCACCGGTTCCTCGCGCTCGGCATCGTGCTTGGCTGTGCCGTAGGCATCGCCGACCATGTCACGCGCCCGCTCTGGCAGGCCGTCCATGCGGGGCCGCCGTCGCTTGTCGAGGCATGGAGCCCGGCGGGGCTGGTGGTCGGTGTGTTCTATGGCGGGGTGATCGAGGAGATCATCATGCGCTGGGGGCTGATGAGCCTTCTCGTCGTCGTGTTCCGGCGCCTGTTCGGACGCGGCGCGCCCCGGCCCTCCTCGAATGTGGTGTGGTGCGCGATCACGCTTTCCGCGCTGATCTTCGCCGCCGGCCACCTGCCGGGGCTCGCGGCGGAAGGCGCCGTTATCGGCGGCCCGCTGCTGTTCCGAACCCTGCTCTGGAACGGCCTTCTGGGCGTGGTGTTCGGCGCGGTTTTCGCGCATCGCGATCTCGAAAGCGCGATGCTCTGCCATGCCGGATTTCACATCGGACTGATCCCGGCAGCACTGCTCTTCTTCTCCCTCTGACAGGGAACCATCCCAACCTTGCCACATTTAGTTTTGTCGGTGCGGCGCCCTGCCGCACCGATTTTCTAGCTAAGTTATTGAAAGTGTTGGGGACAAATTTATGAGCAATGGAGTAGCGGTTCGCCGCCTGGGGCCCTTTCCCCATGTCAGCCCTCCTGTTTTCTCGATTTCCGCGGCGCTGATCGTCGCCTTCATCGCCTTCGGGGCGATTTTTCCCGAGACGGCCGGCGTGATCTTCGAAGGCGCCCAACGCGCCATCGCGGACTATTTCGGCTGGTTCCTGATCCTCACCGTCAATCTCGCGGTCCTGTGCAGTGTCTATCTGGCGATCGGCCCCTACGGATCGGTGCGTCTGGGCGCGCAGACCGAGACGCCGCAATACAGCCTCTTCTCCTGGGTCTCGATGATGTTCGCCGCAGGCATCGGCATCGGTCTGCTCTATTGGGGCGTCGCCGAGCCGCTGACCCATTTCTACCAGCCGCCGATCCAGGAACCGGAGAGCGTGGCTGCGGCCGAACAGGCCATGGTGCTGTCGTTCCTGCACTGGGGCCTCCATGGCTGGGCGGTCTACTGCATCGTCGGCGTGTCGCTGGCCTATTTCCACTACCGCAAGGGGCTGCCGCTCTCGATCCGCTCGGCGCTCTATCCGATCATCGGCGAGCGCATCTACGGACCATGGGGCCATGCGGTCGACATCCTCGCGGTGTTCGGCACGATGTTCGGCGTCGTCACGTCGCTCGGTCTCGGCGTCATGCAGATCAATGCGGGCCTCGACCAGCTCTTCGGCATCGCCAACAACGTCTACGTCCAGATCGTCCTGATCGCGTTCATCACCCTGATGGCGACGGTCTCGGTGATGATGGGCCTCGATGCCGGCATCAAGCGCCTGTCCAACGTCACCATCGTGCTCAGCTTCCTGTTCCTCGCCTTCGTGCTGGTGGCGGGCCCGACGCTCTTCATCATCGACTCGTTCGTCGAGAATGTCGGCAACTACATCAACGAGTTCGTCTACTTCTCGTTCTGGACGGAGGCCTATTCCGGCACCGACTGGCAGGTCGACTGGACGATCTTCTACTGGGCGTGGTGGATTTCGTGGTCGCCCTTCGTCGGCATCTTCATCGCCCGCATCTCGCGCGGACGCACGGTGCGCGAATTCGTGCTCGGCGTGCTCTTCATCCCCGCGACCATCCTGTTCTTCTGGTTCACCGCCTTCGGCGGCGCGGCCGTCCATATGGAGCTGATGGGCGATCCGGGCCTCATCGAGGCGACGCGAGAATCCTACGGCAACGCGATCTTCAAGCTGATGGAGTTCTATCCCTTCACGCAGGGCGTCACCGTGCTGCTCATCGTGATGATCGTTTTGTGGTTCGTCACCTCGTCGGACTCCGCCTCCTTCGTCATCGACATGCTGACGGCCGGCGGTCATTCCGATCCGCCCAAGATCCAGCGCCTGTTCTGGTCGGTCACGGAAGGCGCGATCGCGGCGGTGCTGCTGCTCGCGGGCGGCCTCTCCGCCCTTCAGGCAGCCGCCGTCGTCGCCGGCTTTCCCTTCGCGGTCGTCATTCTCGTGATGATGTACGGATTGCTGCGCGGCCTCTCGCGAGACCACCTCGTACTCTACCGCTACGAACAGTGGTACGCGACCGAAAAGGAAGCCGAGGCGAACCTGCCCAAGGCCTTCGTCGGCGAAGAAGACCTCGGCGGCCCGCCGGCCCTGGCCAAGGGCGACTGAGGGGCGGTCGGCGCGAGAAAATACCCCCTCCACCACGCTACGCGTGGTCCCCCTCCCCCGTAAACGGAGGAGGATCCAGGTCGCGGACGGCCGCAACGCAGATCCTCCCCCATTTTCATGGGGGAGGGGGACCGCCGAAGGCGGTGGAGGGGGTGTTACTGCGAAACCCTAGTCCATATGCACAGCCGCCGGCTCACCAACCGCCACGGTCGGCTTGCGCAACAGCAGCGCCAGCGGGATCGCGCAGAGCGTGACGATCATCATCAGCTTGAAATCGTCGATATAGGCGATCATCAGCGATTGCTGGTTCACGAGCTGGTCGAGCTGCGCCAGCGATGTCGGGTTGCCGGCCGCCGCCCCCGGCAGCACCGCCGTCAAATTCTGGTTGAACGGCGTCAGGCCGGCGGACAGCTCCGCGTGGTTGACCTGCACGTTACGCGTCAGCAGAACCGTCACGATCGAGATGCCGATCGACGAGCCGATGTTGCGCACGAGGCTGAACAGGCTCGCCGCATCCGTCCGGAACCGTGGGTCGAGCGTCGCGAAGGCGACCGTCGAGAGCGGCACGAAGACGAGGCCGAGGCCCAGCCCCTGCACGACGCCCGACAGGATGATCAGGTGATCGTCCATCTGCGGCGAGAACCCCGTCATCATATGAAGCGACCATGCCGTCAGCGACAGGCCGGTGACCACCAGAATGCGCGCGTCCACGACCTGGATCAGCCGCCCGACGAGGATCATCGAGATCATCGTGCCGACGCCGCGCGGCGCCATGATGAGGCCCGTCAGCACCGTCGAGTGGTTGAACAGCCGCGCCAGCATTGGCGGCAGAAGCGCGAGGCTCGCCAGCAGGATCACGCCGATCACGAAGATGAAGGCGAGGCCGGTCACGAAGTTGCGGTCGGCGAAGATTTTCGCGTCGATGAACGTGTCCTTGCTCGTCATCAGATGCACGGCGAAGACCCAGAACCCGGTGATCGCGAGGCCCATCTCGATCCAGATTTCGACGGCAGAGAACCAGTCCACCTCCGCGCCGCGATCCAGCATGAGCTGCAATGCGCCGACGCCCAGCGACAGCATGGCGAAGCCGAAGAAGTCGAAGCCGCGTAGCCGCACGGCGACCTTCGGCAGATAGGCGGCGCAGCCGAGGAAGGCGACGATGCCGACCGGCAGATTGATGAAGAACACCCAGCGCCAGTTCGCGGCCTCCGTCAGCCAGCCGCCCAGCGTCGGGCCGATGATCGGGCCGACCATGATGCCCGCGCCCCAGATGGCCATCGCCTGGCCGTGCTTTTCCTTGGGATTGATGTCGAGCAGGAAGGTCTGCGACAGCGGCACGATCGCGGCGCCGAACACGCCCTGCAGCACGCGGAAGCCGACCATGCTTTCGAGGCTCCACGACAGGCCGCAGAGCATGGAGGAGACGGTGAAGCCGACGATGGCGACGAGGAACAGTTCGCGCCGCCCGAAACGATCCGACAGCCAGCCCGTCACCGGCGTCATGATCGCGGCCGCGACGATGTAGGACGTCAGCACCCAGTTGATCGTATCCTGGCTCGCGCCCAGATCGCCGGTCATCGCGGGAAGCGCAACGTTGGCGATCGTGGTGTCCAGCACCTGCATGATCGTCGCCAGCATGATCGATACGGTGATCAGGCCGCGATGGGGGACGTTGGTATTGGAAGATGTGGCTGCCGTGCTCATGGCACATGCCTTTGTCGTTGGGTTTTAGAAGCCCCTCCACCGTTTCGCAGGGCACCCCCACCCCTCACCCCTCCCCACAAGGGGGAGGGAGACCTTGGTGTCTCATGATTTCCGAAAACGCTCACGCCAGGCATCCACGTTTCAGAATCTCCCTCCCCCTTGTGGGGAGGGGCGAGGGGTGGGGGTAACTCCAGCTCCAATTGCCCTGCCCGCTCACGGAACATGGGGACCATGCGAAGCATGGTGGAGGGGGTGTTCATTGCAGGTGTCTAATCGTCACTCCGCCGCATGCGCGGTCTGGCCGAACCAGCCCGCGAATGCCGGCAGCCCGCGCGCCACGCCGGTATCGACCGACACCACCGCGCTCATGCCCGTCCGAAGAAGCATCTGCGCGTCCGCGTCATCGACCTTGAGGCGCACGGGAATGCGCTGTGTGACCTTCACCCAGTTGCCCGTCGCGTTCTGCGCCGGCAGCACGGAGAATTCCGCGCCGGTGCCCGCGCCGATGCTGTCGATCGTCGCGGTGAGCGGCCTGTCGGGGAACGTGTCGACGGTCACTTCCGCCGTCTGCCCGACATGCATGTGGGTGAGCTGCGTTTCCTTGAAATTCGCCTCCACCCAGCTATCGCCGGTCTCGACGAGACTGAAGAGCGGCGATCCGGCGCCGACATATTGCCCGACCTTGAAGGACGACGCCTGCGAGATGATGCCGTCGGCCGGCGCGCGCACGGTCGTCTGCGCAAGCTGGTAGGCTGCCCTGTCGCGGGTCGCGAGCGCGGCGAGAACCGTCGGATGCTGGTCCGTCTCGATGTCGGCATTGCCGCCGAGCGACGCGAGTGCGCCAGTCACCGTCTCGCGCGCCGCCTCGAGCTGGTCGCGCGCCTTGTCGAGCGCGCGCTGCGCGGAATCGAGCGACGACCGCGTCGAGACGCCCTTGTCCTGAAGCGCCGTCTGGCGGGCGAGTTCCGACTGGAGATAGGTCACCTCGCCCTCGGCGATGTGCTGCTGCGCGACCGCCTGGCTGTAGGCCGCACGGAGCTGGCCGACCTGGAGGCGCGCGCCCTCGAGCGCCGCGTCCGCCTGCGCCAGCGCGATGCGATAGGGCTCGGCATCGACCGCGAAGAGCACGTCGCCGGCCTTCACCAGCGCGTTGTCGTGGATCGAGACCGCGACGATGCGGCCCGGCGTGTCGGCGGCGATGGTTACGCGCGCCTGCCGCAGATTGGCGTTGTCCGTCTCCTGGATGCGGCCGCCCGTCACCCAGACATAGGCGCCGCCGATCGCCAGCGCGAGCGGAAGCGACAGCATCAGGAGCAACCGCCCCCGCCTGCGCTTCGGCTTGACAGGCACCGGTGCGGCCGGTGCGTCTGCGTCGGTCGCGGTGATGGATTGCTCCTCGTCGATCTTGGTCATCGCATTCATGATACGCGGTCCCTGGAAGCGTTGTTGCTGCATGTCTCCGCGGCGCCGTCGCCGTCGGAGAGATTGGTGATGAGTGTGCGAAGCCCGGTCATGAGTGCTGCGCGCTGGTCGCCGGAGAGCCCGGCCAGGGCTTCGTCGTAGATGCCGACCGCCAGACCCTTGACGCTGTCATAGGCCTCGCGGCTCGCTGCGGTGGCGAACACCATGCGCACGCGGCGGTCGGCGGCGTCGGTGCGGCGTTCGATCCAGCCGCCCTCCTCCATCCGGTCCAGCAAACGCGAGACGCTGATCGGCTCGATTTCGAGCAGTGCCGCAAGCCGCGCCTGCGGCAGGCCCTCGGCCTTCACCAGATGCGCGAGCAACCGCCATTGCGCGGCGGAAAGCCCGTATCCGCTGGCGCGCAGCTCGAAGCGCCGCCGCATCGCGCGCGCCGCATCGTGGATCAGGAAACCGAGGCCCTGGGTGGTGTTCGTTTTCATAAGGCTCAATTATTATAAGCATGCTCACAAAACAAGAGCACGGGTCCGTGATCGATGCCGCACCCTGTCGCACCCCCGCCCGGAACGAGGCGAACAGAGACAAAACCGCGCACCGCCGCCAGCCTTGGCGCGGCGCGCCGGTCAAAGCGTTGACCCTCCGGGGATGCGTCGATAGTTTGCCGACTCATTTTTCGGGGGGCTCTGCCCGCCGCCGTTTCGCTTACAAAGGGGGGTTACCTTATGATCGCTTCAGCACGCATCTTTGCCGCAACCGCGCTGTCCGCGCTCCTGATGACGAGTTCCGCTCAGGCGCTGGTCGTCTATACGAGCGTCGACGAAGAGAACGCGCAGAAGATCCTCAACGCCTTCACCGCCGACACCGGCGTCGACGTCCAGATGGTGTTCCTGTCGTCCGGCCCGGCGCTGTCGCGCATCGAGGCCGAGTCCAACCGTCCGCAGGCAGACGTCTGGTTCGGCGCGCCGAGCGAGAACCACATCCTCGCCAAGGAGCGCGACCTGACGCAGCCTTACGTCTCGGCCAATGCCGAGGGCCTGCGCGACGAGTTCAAGGATGCCGAAGGCTCCTGGCACGCTATCTACACCAACCCGCTGGCGGTCGGCGTGCGCACCGACATCCTCGAAGAGCGCGGCGCGCCGGTTCCCGCCTCATGGGAAGATTTGAAGAACGAGGCTTATCGCGGCCTGATCCAGATGCCGTCGCCGCAATCCTCCGGCACTGCCTATGCGGTGATCCTGACGCTCAACGAATTGTGGGGCGAGGACGCGACCTTCGAATACATGAAGGCGCTCAACCCCAACATTCAGACCTACACCCAGAGCGGCACCGCGCCCTCCGGCGCGCTGGGCGTCGGCGAAACGCCGATCGCGCTGCAGTTCTCGCCGGGCTTCCTCAAGCTCGTCGATGAAGGCTTCCCGGTGCAGGTCGTGTTCCCGAGCGAGGGCGTCGGCTACGAGGTCGCCGCGATGTCGATCCTCAAGGGCGCCGCCAATGAGGACGAGGCAAAGCAGCTCGTCGACTGGATGACGTCGGCAGCCGGCCAGCAGCAGCTCACCGAGAACAAGACCTACTTCCTGCCGATCCGCAGCGACGTCACCGCGGGCGAAGGCCTGCCGGCGCTCGATGAGATCAATCTCGTCTCCTACGACCCGGCCTTCGCGTCGGAGAACCGCCAGCGGCTCGTCGATCGCTGGGTCGAGGACGTGCTCGGACAGTAAGACGGACGGACCGGACAGTGCTTTCAGCATCGCGATCGCAGCTCCGCATTCTGGCGCGGGATCCCATTCTTCTCGCGCTCATCGTCGTGATCTTCGCTGCGATCGCGGTCTTCGTGGTCTATCCGGTGGCGACGGTCTTCGTCGCCAGCCTCCAGGACCGCGGCGACTGGACGCTCGACAATTACGCGCTCGTCGCCGAGCGCCGGCTCTACCGCAACGCGCTCGTCAACAGCATCGGCGTCGCGACGCTGGTCGGCATCATCAGCGTGATCATCGGCTACATCCTCGCCTTCACGCTGACCCGGCTCGACGTCAAGGCGAAGAAGCCGCTGCATCTCATCTCGATCCTGCCGATCATCTCGCCACCCTTCGTGTCGGCGGTGTCGATCCTGTTCCTGTTCGGCTTCAACGGGCTGATCACCAAGCAATTGCTCGGCCTGCGGGACTTCAACATCTACGGCTTCCACGGCGTGGTGTGGGCGCAGGTCTTCACCTTCGTGCCCATCGCCTATCTGTCGCTGCGTGGCGTGCTCGCCGCGATCAGCCCGACGCTGGAGGACGCCGCCTTCAACATCGGCGCGACGCGCTGGCAGACCTTCTGGAAGGTCACCTTTCCACTCTCGCTGCCCGGCGTCGCCAGCGCGTTCCTCATCGTCTTCATCGAATCGATGGCCGATTTCGGCAATCCGCTGGTGCTCGCGGGCGCTGCCTTTCCCATGCTCGCACCGCAGGCCTATCTGGAGATCACCGGCTCGTTCAACCTGGCGCGCGGCGCGATGCTCGCGGTCATCCTGCTCCTGCCCTCGATCACCGCCTTCGCCATCCAGCGCTATTACCTCTCCAAGCGGCAATATGTGACGGTCACCGGCAAGCCCACCGCCTCGACCTCCAAGATCGTCAGCCGCCCGGTCAAATGGGCGCTCTACGGCTTCGTGCTGGTCTTCGCGGCCATCGTCATCCTGTTCTACGGCGTCATCTTCCTCGGCGCCTTCACGCAGGTCTGGGGCTTCAACTACACGCTCACCACCGCCCACTTCGCCTATGTGTTCAGCGTCGGCTGGAAGACGGTCACCGACACGCTCATCATCGCCATCATCACGACGCCGGTCAGCGGCTTCCTCAGCATGCTGGTCGCCTATCTGGTGGTGCGCCGCACCTTCCCGGGCAAGGGCCTGATGGAGTTCGGCTCCATCCTCAGCTTCGCGGTGCCGGGCACCGTCGTCGGCATCGGCTACATCCTCGCCTTCAACGGCCCGCCGATCATGCTCACCGGCACGCTGGCGATCCTCGTTCTGTGCTTCGTGTTCCGCTACGCGCCGGTCGGCATCCAGTCCGGCATCGCGGTCCTGCGCCAGATCGACCCGGCGATCGAGGAAGCCGCCCAGAACCTCGGCGCAAGCGCGTTGACGACGTTCCGCAAAGTCACGCTGCCGCTCATCGCGCCGGCCTTCTTCTCGGCCCTCGTCTACGCCTTCGTGCGCGCCATGACCGCCATCAGCGCGGCCATCTTCCTGGTCTCGGCAAGCTGGAACCTGATGACGGTGCAGATCCTCAATCAGGTCGGCTCCGGCCGGCTCGGCGTCGCGGCCGCCTATTCGATCGTCGTCATCGCGATCGTCCTCGTCGCGATCGTCATCATCAACGCGATCGTCAACCGCATGACGCGCCACACAAGCACGGTACGTTTCTGACATGGCCGACGCAGTTCTCATTCGCCAGCTCAACAAGCAGTTCGCCAGCCTCGACGCGCCCGACCAGCCGGTGCACGCGGTGCGCGACGTCAATCTGGAGGTGAAGCCCGGCGAGCTCGTCACGCTGCTCGGCCCGTCCGGCTGCGGCAAGACCACGCTGCTCCGCATGATCGCCGGCTTCGAGGAGCCGACCTCCGGCGACATCGTCTTCGGCGATCGCCGCATGAACGATGTCGCGCCCAACCATCGCGACGCGGCGATGGTGTTCCAGTCCTACGCCATCTTCCCGCATCTCTCGGTCTACGAAAACGTCGTCTTCGGCCTGCGCCTGAAGCGTCTGTCGCGCCCGGAACTCGAAGCCCGCGCGCAGCACATTCTCGAGATGACGGGCCTCGGCACGCTGGCGCAGCGCTCGCCCAACCAGCTTTCCGGCGGCCAGCAGCAGCGCGTCGCGCTTGCCCGCGCCATCGTGATGGAGCCGCGCGTGCTGCTCTTCGACGAGCCGCTGTCCAATCTCGACGCCAAATTGCGCGACCAGATGCGCGTCGAGATCCGCGAGCTCCAGCAGCGCCTCGGCATCACCGCGCTCTACGTCACCCACGACCAGATCGAGGCGATGAGCATCTCCGACCGCATCGTCGTCATGAATGGCGGCATCGTCGAGCAGGTCGGCACGCCGCGCGAGGTCTATGCGCGCCCGGCCAGCCGCTTCGTCGCCGACTTCATCGGCAAGGCGAATTTCGTCTCGGGCAAAAAGACGGCCGGCAACGCCATCGAGATCGCCGGCAAAAGCTTCGACCTCGCCTCTGGCAACGCCCAGTCCGCCGGCGACGCGGTGACCGTGGTCATAAGGCCCGAAGCGATAAAGATCGCCGCCGACGCAGGCGACTTCCCCGCCACCGTCCGCCGCGCCATGTTCCTCGGCAACATCGCCGAATATCTGGTCGAGGTCGACGGCGTCGGCTCCTGGCTGGTCGACAGCCCCAATCCCGGCGAAGCAGGCCTCTTCGAACCCGGCACAAACGTCTTCGTCTCCCCCTCCCGCGCGGCGATCCACGCGGTTTAGAGCGGCTCCGAACGAGGTGGGACCGCTGTGCATGGACACCCCCTCCACCACTTCGTGGTTCCCCTCCCCCATGAAAATGGGGGAGGATCCAGGTTGCGGCCGTCCGCGACGCTGGATCCTCCCCTGCGAAGCGGGGGAGGGGGACCGCCGAAGGCGGTGGAGGGGGTGTTCGGCGAAACCCTGAAATGCTCCAGGCCAACCCTCACGCTGCCCGGCGCGCGGCGAAACGGCCGTCCGGCAGCGCCGAAATATGCCCGTATCGCGCGAGCGTCAGGAGAACCTGCGCAACGCGCGGCTCGATCTTCCTGCCGCCGCCCTTGAACGCGCGCGCGATGGAAGCCGCGTCGAGTGCCCGGCCGCTCGCCGCCAGCATCGCCTCCACCGCAAGCGGCTGCTCGTGGCGGTCCTTCGGGAAGACCGGCTTGCCGCGATCGATCGAGATCACGGTCTCCGGCAGGTCGAGCTCTCCCGTCCTGACCTTCGCGCTCCTGGCGAAACGCGGCACCTGATAGTCCGGCCGCAGCCACCGGACATGACCCGACGCCTCCTCCCGCGCACGCTCGGCATTGAGCGCGACCAGCCGTTCCAGAATCTGATCGTCCGGCAGCTCCACCGGCCAGCCATAAGCCTGCGCCGTGAGACGGTCGATCGTCTCGTGCAATTCCCTGAGGATCAGCACCAGTCCGCGCGCCTTCACGTCCTCGTCCTTGTCGGTGAGCGTTGATCCTCCCCCATCTATGGGGGAGGGAGACCGCGAAGCGGTGGAGGGGGCGACCGCCCTGAGCTTTTCAAGCACGTTGTAGAGCCCGGTCAGCGTCAGATCGGGATGCTCGGCGAGCACCTTCTTGCGCAACGCGTCGAGTTCCTCGCCGGCGGCGCGGAGTTGTTGGCGAAGGTTTTCGGATGGGTCGGGAAATGGGAAGGGGTCGAAGCAGCGGGATTTTGTATATACGGCGTCGTTCCCTTGCCCAAGCCAGCCACCAGCATGGATCGCCCATGTCGTATGGATACGAGAACTTGTAATCGCTAGTGTCAATGCATCCGCATCAGCGACGATGACTGATTTATCGTCAAGGACGAATGACGATGGAACAAACTGGAAAATTCGGTGCCGAGCGGTGTCGACCGTTGCAATAAAACGACTGAGTTCTCCGAGTGCGGGCCGAAGTTCTCGCCGAGGTTCGCCAAATATCCACCAGTTCGAACGATATGATTCGCGCGGATTTCCATCGCGAACTGGCTTTACCGTTTCAAGTACATGTTGATAGACCCGAGGAAATTGGGCCCTTGCTTCAGCCGAGGTCAAGCCAAACAAGTCTATGACCATCAAATTACGTGACTTGGACGTCAAATCCCGGCCGTTGCGATAGTGACGCACATATCTATCGAGCTCCGGAATGTCACCTAAGCCGAGTAAGGCGGCTTCCGACTGTGTCAGAATAAATCCAGAACCATGTAGTTTGACCCCGTCGTGTGCGACAGAAGTATTCGAAAGCAGCTTTGACGCCCGTGTCAGATCAACACCAATCGAAAGATCGGAATTGATGATGCCGGTTCGGTCTACATACTCGATCCTCGGCTCGTCGCTGCCCAGTTCTTCCTCCCGCGTCGTCTCCAGCAACACGCCCTCGCGCTTGCCCGCCACGGCCACCGTCATCGCGATCCGCACGGCCGCGCTGTCCTTCGTCACCTTCGTCCAAGGATGATCTGCAATGGCATAGATCAGGCTGATCGGGTTCTTCGCATTCAGGTGCCGCTCCATCACCCGGCGCTGAAAAACCTGGCTGATCGAATTCGTCGTCACCAGACCGAAGCGCCTCAGGCGCGTGCCCTTGCGGGTCAACAGCTCTGCCGCGCGGTCCCACCAGTACATGACGAGATCCGCGCTCTCGTTCATGTGCTTGTGCGCAGCCCAAAGCGCTTCCGTGTAGCCGCCGCCGAGACGCGAGCGCAGGTCCTTGCCGCCCATGAAAGGCGGATTTCCCACGATGAACTCCGCTTCCGGCCAATCAGGTCGGCGCGCATTGGGATAGGTCTCCTTGCGCGCGCCATCCTGCTCGACGATCGTCGTCAGCGGCCATCCATCCCATGTCAGCACCGCGTCATAGCCCTCGCGCCTCCCGAAATTGATGTTCCTGAACGCTTTCAGGATCGGCTCGGTCGGGTGGCCATCGCGCGTGCGATAGTGCTGTTGCAGATAACCGATCCAGACGACGAGTTCGGCAATCGCGGCCGCGCGCGGATTCAGTTCCATCCCGAGAAACTGATGCGGATCGACCGTCTCGCCTTCAAGTCCGAGCGTCTCGGTCACACCAAGCCGCGCCAGCGTTTCCAGCACCTCGCCTTCCAGCTTCTTCATCAGTTCGAGACTGACATAGAGAAAGTTGCCGGTGCCGCAGGCCGGATCGAGCACGCGCGTCGCGCAGAGCGCCCGATGGAAGCCGCGAATGATCTCGACCGCCCCGCGCTCGTCGCCGCGATCTTTAGCGTCCTCGGCCTGCTTCAGCGCCCTCTGCCAGTCGGCGCGCAGAGGCTCCATCACCGTCACCTCGACGAGCCGCTGCACATAGGCGCGCGGCGTGTAATGCGCGCCCAGCTTGCGTCGCTCGACCGGATTCAGCGCCTGCTCCAAAAGCGTGCCGAAGATCGCCGGATCGACATCGATCCATTTGTGCCGGGCGGCAGCCACCAACTCGCCGATCTCCTCCCGGCGCAAGGGCAGCGCCCGCGCATCGCGATAGAGATTGCCGTTGAAGTGGCGCAGTTGGGAACGGAAGTAGGAAAAGAAGCGGTCGCTGCGCTCCGCGCTGTCCATCTTCCTCCAAAGCTCTTCCAGAAGCGGCACCAGCGTCGCCGGCGAAGAAACGCAATCTTCCAGAAGCCGCGTGAACTCGCCCTTTGGCAGGAGGTCCACATCTTCTGCAAACATGCAGAAGATGCAGCGCATCAGGAACAGCGCCACGTCTTCCGCGTCGTAGTTCTCCTCCAGCGACCGGCTCACTTCCGCAAGCCGCCTCGCGATCTCGCGCGTCACGCGTGCCGATTCCTTCGCCGGGTCGAGGCTTGCCGGATCGGTCCAGATACGGGCCAGAAGCGCGCGCGTCTCCGGCTTGCGCAAATCCTCCAGATAGATACGGAAACCCTTGCGGTCTGGAAACTGCCCATAGGCGCGGCCGGTACCGGTGAAATCAGCGAAGATTTCGAAGGCATGACCGACATCGCAGGTGATGATGAACGGTGGCGCGGGATGATCCGCGTCGAGCAGGAAGACATACTCTTCCGCCTGACGCCGTGCGTTCTGCATCATCACGTCCCAGCCGCGCGCGATCGAGCGCCTGCCCAGCGTTTCCGGCTCGTCGGGCAGCATCGAGAGCTGCCCTGGCAGGGCGTTGCGCCCGCCCGGCAGCCGCGACTGCTTCGCCTCGAGGATGAAACAGCCGCGTCTGTAGAGATCGATGCGCCTGGACGAGGCGATCTCGTCGCTTTCCCGTCGTCTCACCGCGCGCTCGAAAACGTAATCGTTGGCCACGCGTTCGGCGCCTGCCGGCTCCGGCCGCCGCACGCCGATCACGTCGCACAATTCGCTCAAGAACATCTGGTAATTCGCCCGCTCCGCGCCGCCCTCGCGCGCGGTCCAGCGGGCAATGAAGCCCTCGCAATCCATCCGCCCCTCCCCGGCGGGCGGAACACGCCACGGCTTCCGCAGGCGACTTGTCCCCGCAAGCCTGCCTGCGGGCGCGTCACGCCCGGTTGTATCGTTTGGTTGAATTTACCTTAGGTTGCATATGGTGCGCTTGCAACCCGCAATTGCGGCCCGCCAATGCGGCGCCTTCGGCAGGCCCGCCATCTCTTGGCGCTTCCCCATGCCGCGCTTGTTTACGCCTGCGCCGCCTGCTAAGGCGCGACGATGAAAACGCCGCTCAAGAACATCCGCAACTTCTCCATCGTCGCGCATATCGACCACGGGAAGTCTACGCTCGCCGACCGCCTGATCCAGCAGACGGGATCGCTCGAAATGCGCGAGATGAAGGAGCAGGTGCTTGACTCGATGGACATCGAGCGCGAGCGCGGCATCACCATCAAGGCCAACACCGTCCGGCTCGAATACAAGGCGCAGGACGGCGAGGATTACGTCCTCAACCTCATCGACACGCCCGGCCATGTCGACTTCGCCTACGAGGTCTCGCGTTCGCTGCGCGCCTGCGAGGGCTCGCTGCTGGTCGTCGATGCCTCACAGGGCGTCGAGGCGCAGACGCTCGCCAATGTCTACCAGGCGATCGACGCCAATCACGAGATCGTCGTCGTCTTGAACAAGATCGACCTGCCGGCCGCCGAGCCCGACCGCATCAAGGAGCAGGTGGAGGAGGTCATCGGCCTCGACGCCTCCGACGCCGTGATGATCTCGGCCAAGACCGGTCTCGGCATCGGCGACGTGCTGGAGGCCATCGTCACGCGCCTGCCGCCCCCGCGCGAGGGCGACCGCGACGCGCCGCTGAAAGCCATGCTGGTCGATAGCTGGTACGACGCCTATCTCGGCGTCATCGTTCTGGTCCGCGTCATCGACGGCGTGCTGAAGAAGGGCCAGCAGATCCGCATGATGGGCACCGGCTCGAAATACCAGGTCGACCGCGTCGGCGTCATCACGCCCAAGATGGTCGTGGTGGACGAACTCGGCCCCGGCGAGATCGGCTTTTTGAACGGCTCGATCAAGGAAGTGGCCGACACCCGCGTCGGCGACACGATCACCGAAGACAAGCGCCAGACCGCCACAGCGCTGCCCGGCTTCAAGCCGGCGCAGCCCGTCGTGTTCTGCGGCCTGTTCCCGGTCGACGCAGCGGACTTTGAAGACCTGCGCGCCGCGATGGGCAAGCTGCGCCTCAACGACGCATCGTTCTCATTTGAAATGGAAACGTCGGCCGCGCTCGGCTTCGGCTTCCGCTGCGGCTTCCTCGGCCTTTTGCACCTGGAGATCATCCAGGAGCGGCTGGAGCGCGAGTTCGACCTCGACCTGATCGCGACCGCGCCGTCGGTGGTCTATCACCTGTCGATGAATGACGGCTCGACCATCGAGCTGCACAACCCCGCCGACATGCCCGACGTGGTCAAGATCAGCTCCATCGAGGAGCCGTGGATCAAGGCGACCATCCTGACGCCCGACGATTATCTCGGCGCGATCCTCAAGCTCTGCCAGGAGCGGCGCGGCATCCAGATCGACCTGTCCTATGTCGGCAAGCGCGCGATGGTCACCTACGATCTGCCGCTCAACGAAGTCGTGTTCGACTTCTACGACCGGCTGAAGTCGATCTCGCAGGGCTATGCCTCGTTCGACTACCAGCTCACCGACTACCGCGAGGGCGACCTCGTGAAGATGTCGATCCTCGTCAATGACGAGGCGGTCGACGCACTCTCGATGCTGGTCCACCGCTCGGCGGCCGAAAAGCGCGGCCGCGTCATGTGCGAGAAGCTCAAGGATCTGATCCCCAAGCACATGTTCAAGATCCCGATCCAGGCGGCGATCGGCGGCAAGGTCATCGCCCGCGAGACCATCTCCGCGCTGCGCAAGGACGTGACCGCCAAGTGCTATGGCGGCGACGTCACCCGCAAGCGCAAGCTCCTCGAAAAGCAGAAAGAGGGCAAGAAGCGCATGCGGCAGTTCGGCAAGGTCGAAATCCCGCAGGCCGCCTTCATCGAAGCGCTCAAGATGGGCGACGGCTAGCGTCTTCCTTCTCCCCGCCAGCGGGGGTCCGAAGGACGGGCGAGACAAGCGTCTCGCCCCGGTGGCCCGAAGGGCCGGATGAGGGGCGGCGCGACGGAGAAAGAGTGTCGGGGGACAGGCATCATCAAA
This sequence comes from Mesorhizobium sp. CAU 1732, assembly GCF_039888675.1. Classification (NCBI taxonomy): domain Bacteria; kingdom Pseudomonadati; phylum Pseudomonadota; class Alphaproteobacteria; order Hyphomicrobiales; family Phyllobacteriaceae; genus Mesorhizobium; species Mesorhizobium sp. CAU 1732. The sequence goes on along the minus strand of NZ_JBDQQR010000001.1, from coordinate 558,952 downwards.
ACCATCGTCCTCACGCGGCACGCATCGGTCAAGATGAACGAGCGGGACATACGTCTTTCATGGGTGGAATCGGCGATCCGAAATCCGTTGTGGACCGAGACCGAACCCCGCTATCCCGCGGCTGAACGCCGCTTCGCGCAAATCGGTGCCTTCGGCGATCGGTTCCTGAGGGTCGTCTGTGTCGAGACTGAAGACGCGATCCGTGTTATAACCGCGACATTCGACCGAAGGGCGAGGAGTCCGAAATGATCGATATGACCTACGATCCGGAAGCAGACGCCGCCTATATCTATCTTGCAAAGGGCAAGGTTGCGGAAACGGCGGAAGCCGGCCCCTTCATCTACGACAAGGACGACCAGGGGCGCGTGCTCGGTATCGAGATCCTTGGCGCAAGCAATGTGCTCGCGCCGGGCACTTGGCGCGAGTCCCGCCGACCCGGCACGGTGCCAGAGGCGGCGGAGTAGCAGGAGCGCCGTTTCGCGGGGGCGACCGCCAAGCCGCTTCCGCCTCCCGAGCGGATCGCCTTCCCTTCCGGACGAAGAGCAGCGCGAACGCCGCCCCCCCTCACTGATTCAGATAATCGATACATTCCAGATTGTTGCCGGGGAATCGCCCGGCGCAGGTGTTGCCGTATTCCTCTTCGGCGCTTCCGGCGGGCGTTGCGTAATAGAGGTCGTCGCAGGCCTGCATGGTGCCCGCATGGCACTGGCTGGCGAGCGCCGCATTGTCGCTGTCGCTGATCTCGGGCACGTCCACCGGCGGCGGCATGTCGGCTGCCGATGCGTAGGTGGTCACCTCGCCGCTCCCGGTATCGGGCGCGACCAGCCCCTCCAGATCGGAGGCGATGACGCCGAACGAGCGTTCGACGAGCGGCTTGACCAGCGGAATGCTCGCCACCGCCGCGACCGGCACGAGAACGATCGCGAGGATGATGCCCCAGGCGCGCAGCGGCCCCCGGCTGGAGGTGTATTTCGCCGCCGCCGGATCCGGCGCGATCGCCGCGACGCGCGCCGAGAGCGGCGGATAGGTCGACAGCCAGCGCGCGATCGTCATCCAGCCGGTGTCGAGGTTCTGCTGCTGGCGCATATAGGCGTTCACATTCACCTGCCGCGCATGCACGCCGCCGGCCGCCAGCACGGTCAGCCCGTGGCGCGCGCCCTCCGCGCTGCCGCAAAGTGCTGCGCCCCAGCGGTCGCAGGTGTATTCGCAGGCGCGCGAATAGGCCGAGCCGAGGAACGGGATCAGCCGGCCGGGCGCGGTCAGCAGGAACCAGTTGAGATGGCCCGAGCGCAGATGGCCGATCTCGTGGCCGATGATCATGTCGCGCGCCGCCTCGTCGTCGCCGCATGCCGCGAGCAGGTCCGCATAGAGCACGACCATCTGGCCGCGAAACAGTTTCGTGGCAAACGCGTTGAGCGCGCCGTCGGCCTGCAGGATGTAGGTCTCGGGCACATGCTTCAGCCCCGCCCGGCCCGAAAGCTGCGCCACGCGCCGATACAGATCGGGGAACTGGTCCGGCCCGAGCTGGATCGCGCTGCCGCGCAGATACGCGACGAAGCCGACCTGCACGAAGAACAGAAACAGCGCGATCAGCACGACATAGACGAGCCCCAGCCCGAACGTGCCGACGACGATCAGGATCCACAACAGGACCGACACGATCATCACGACGACGCGCAGCGGTATCTCACTCGGCCACCGCGCCACCCGAACCTCCCGGCCCACAGGCACCTCAATCCTCTGCTGCATCTCGCCCCTCGTCCTCGCGCAAAAGGTCCACATGCCAGACGTTGCATGACGGTTCAACGACAGCGGGTTGAGCCAGTGGGGGATGAGAGTGGCGAACACCAACCGCGCCGCCGTCTCCTCTCGCCCGCAAAGCGGGGGAGAGGTGGCACGCGAAGCGTGACGGAGAGGGGGTCTTTGCACGCAGAAGTGCCGCCGCCGCCTTCCCTTCTCCCCGTTCACGGGGAGAAGGTGGCCCGAAGGGCCGGATGAGGGGCAGCGGCAACCTCTCCGATTGATGGGGTTTTGGATTGAGTTATCCCCGTAATTCACTGCCAAAAGCCTTCTTACGAAAATTGCGTCTGCCTCCTCATGCGCAAGGCAATTGTGAAAGGAGACAGTCGATAAACCAACGTATCGCCCCTGAAACACTAAATTCTGCCAAACCCTCTGACAGTGAGGAGATTGCGGAATTGGAATTCGAGACATGGGTCCACGAAGAAAACGAATGGGCCCCACCGACCGACGAGGCATGGATTCCCGGGTCTCCCTCCGCTGCGCTCCGCTCGCCCGAGAATGACGAAGTGAGATGGAGATCGCTAAGGTAGGGTGGTTTCGGCTGAGCCAGCTTTGAGACACTGACGGGTGGCGATGAGCTTCACCTCCCCACTTCGTCATGCTCGGGCGAAGCCTTGAGCGCAGCGAAAGGCGCATACCCGAGTATCCATGCCTCGCCGGCTCCGTTGCAGGATTGTGCAGAACTCCGGCACTTACCCGGGTCACCGGAGACCACGGACCGTCGTGAACACCCAGCCCGTCACCAACTGCCGAGGCATGGATTCCCGGGTCTCCCTCCGCTGCGCTCCGGTCGCCCGAGAATGACGAAATCGAGGTGGAGATCGCCGGTGGAGAGAATTTCACATCGCCGAAACCGTTTCCCAAGCCCGATCAACCACTTGCGAAAAACATCGCCGCAAACCCACCCGGGTTTCTCCACCCCCTCCCGGCCCGCGCGATACTGCCGCCTCCTTGACCAAATGGGCGGAGGATGCGATGGATTGGAAGGCCGCGATCGAGACGAACCGCCAAGCGCTGAAGCGCGTGCTGGTAACCCTTGTGGCACTCGCCGGCATCACCGGCGGCAACAACGCAGACCGCACCACCACCTTGCCGCGCCATCTCCACCGCGCCGTGCTGCGGCTTCTGCGCCCCGCCGAGGCCGCCGCGCGGCGGTTGATCATCGTGGCCGCGCGCGACATGGCCCCGCCGCCGACGCGCAGGCCGGCGGGCGTGCCGACGCCGCCCGCCGGGCACCGCAAGCCGGTGGCGCATCCCGGCACGTCCCCGAAAACCCCGGCCAAAATCCCGGCCCTGCCGCTGTTCGATCCGCTGCCGCGATGGCGCGGACAAAGACGGCCGGCAGCACTCGGCGTGCCGCGCATCCGCGTTCCCGGTTTCAGCGCGCCGTCCATGGTCGTGTTGCGCCGTCCGCTTCGGGCCGACGATCCGGTTAATGCCGCGCGGCTTGCGCTTCGCCTTCAGGCGCTCGGTCGCGCACTCGACGATCTGCCGGCCCACGCCCGCCGCTTCGCGCGCTGGCGGGCGACCCGCGATGCCATAAGCGCCCAAAGGAGAGAACCCGATGCCGCGGGCAGGCGAAACCGGGGACGACGCGTCGTCATGCGCCGCATCGCGCCGTTGCGTCCCGGCCGGCCGCCGGGCTGGCGGAAGCGGCCCGTCCACGAGGTTCACCATGTCCTGGCCATCGTCCACGACCTCGCCTTCTGGGCGATGGAGCGCCCCGACACGTCATGACGCGAGGCGGGCGGCCCATGCTTGCGCCACAATCCGCCCCTACCGGCAGGCGATGCCGTTTCGCCTCCTGCCGCTCCTCATCCCGCTTTGTCTCATCGCTGCCTGCACGACGCGGACGGGCGCGCCGCCGCGCGCGGTCGTGGCGGTCGAGGAGCCGTTGCCCGCCGGCATCACGCCGCTGACCGTCGAGCAGGACGAGATGCTGCGGCGGTAGCCTATAAGGGTCGGCGCAGCGCCTGCGCCATCATCGCGGAGACGCGGGCCTCGATCTCGCGGGCGGTCTTCTTCCGGTCGGAGCCGGGGCCGAACAAAATCGCCTCGCCGAAATGCACCTCGACGTCCATCGCGCCCTCGCCGAGCAGCGCCGCGAGGTGCGGCACCAGCGTCTGGTCGCCCACCCAGGCGGCGTGGGCGCGGTGCAGGCGGCCCATCGGCATGCCCTGCAGGCGGGTATAGGCGATGGCGACGGGCTGGATCGCGATCGTCTCGTGGCCGCCCGCCGCGCGCGCCATCGCGGCGGCCGCGAAGAGGGTCGACTTGAAGGGCTGGATGCGGTTGCCCGTCCCTGTCGTGCCTTCGGGGAAGAGCACCATCGGGTCGCCGCCGACGAGGCGGTCGGCGATGGCGCGGGCTTGGCCCGCGGACTCGCGGCGCTGGTCGCGCTCGACGAAGACCGAGCGCTGCAGCCGCGCCAGCGTGCCGATCCCCGGCCACGACGCCATGTCGGACCTGGCGATGAAGTGCAGTTCGGCCAGCGAGCCCAGCACCATGATGTCGGTCCACGAAATATGGTTCGACGCGATCATCAGCGGCCGCGCGGCGGCGATCTCGCCCGTCACGCGCACGCGGATGCCGAGCAGTTTCAGGAGGATGCGGTGGTAGAGGCGCGGCACCTTGCGGTCGTCGATCAGATGGGTGCGCACCGCGACCCACTGGTAGAGGCCGAGCGGCGGCGTCACGATCGCCGCGATCATCAGCGCCAGGACGAGCCTGATCCGGCCGATCATCGGCGCAGGTCGCGCCGCATCACCAGCGCGTCGGATTTGCGGCCGCCCGGCTTGTCGTAGTAGCCCGGCCGGCGCGCGACCTCGCGGAAGCTCAGGCGTCGGTAGAGCGCGGTGGCTGCAAGGTTGGTCTCGTCGACCTCGAGGAACAGCGTCTCGGCCCGCGCGGAATGAAGCTCACGCAGCACCGCCTCCATCAGGTCCCGGCCGAGGCCCTGCCCGCGCTGCGAACGGGCGACGGCGATCGTCAGGATTTCCGCCTCGCCCGCCGCCAGCCGCGCCAGCACGAAGCCCGCCGGTCCCGCCGCGCGGTTGCCGACCTGCCATGCGGCGAAGCCGAAATTGGTATCCTGCGCGATGAGCGCCGCGAATTCATGCGTCGACCAGGGGCGAGAGAAATCCTCGCGGTGAAGCGCCGGCAACAGCCGCGCGTCGTCCGGGCCGATGAACTCGATGGAGAATTCGCGACGGCCGGTGAGGAACGGCAGCTTCACGGCACGGTCTTCCGCGCCACCGCGAAGGCGGTCTGCGGCTTGGCGTCCGCGCCGCGTAAGTAGAGCGGGACGGGCCGCGCAGGCTGCGGGTCATGCGCAAGGCGCTCTGCCGCCAGCCTTGCATAGGTTGCGATGTCGGCCGTCGCGGCGCTGGACACGATGGTCGCGTCGATGCCTGCGGCCTTGGCGATTGCCGAGGCGGCCGATCCGGTGAGGATCGCGCCTGCCGCCATCGCGACCGCGTCATTGAAATCCTCGACCGCGGGTGCCGACACCGGCGCGCCCTCGGTATCAAAGTGCGCCGAGTAGACCTGTCCGCGCCCTGCATCGATCAGGCTTTGCACCTCCCTGCCCGGATGCGCCTCGCGTGCCTCCAGCGCAAGCGCGTCGAGGGTCGAGATGCCGATGGCTGGAACATCGAGCGCGAGTGCGAGACCCCGCGCGGTCGCCACGCCGATGCGCACGCCGGTGAACGAGCCGGGACCGACGGAGACGGCGATCGCGCCGAGGTCCGCATAGGCGAGGCCGGCCCGATCGAGCGCTGCATCGATCGCGGCGATGAGGTGTTCGGCATGCCCCTTCCCGAGATCGATCACCTCGCGGCCGCGCTCGCCTGTTCCGGTGTCCCAGATGCAGGCTGCGCAGAGCGTGGAGGCGGTGTCGATGGCGAGGATGATCATGATGCGAGTCCTTGGCGGTCAGGCCAGTGCCCCTTCGCGCCCCCCTCTGTCCTGCCGGACATCTCCCCCACACGGGGGGAGATCACGCGGTGTCGGCCACGAGAATAATCTCCCCCCTCGTGGGGGAGATGTCCGGCAGGACAGAGGGGGGCAACGTCGAGCGTCATGATCTCCGTCTCAAACGCGAGAAGGCGCGCGCCTAATGCGCTCCGTCCTTCGCCTTCAGCTCAAGCCGGCGCGCATGAAGCACCGGCTCGGTGTAGCCGCTGGGCTGTTCGCGGCCCTTGAAGACGAGATCGCAGGCGGCGAGGAAGGCGATCGAATTGTCGAAATCGGGTGCCATCGGGCTGTAGAGCGGGTCGGCGGCGTTCTGGCGATCGACGACACCGGCCATGCGCTTCAGGGTTTCCATCACCTGATCGCGCGTGCAGACGCCGTGGTGCAGCCAGTTGGCCATGTGCTGGGCGGAGATGCGCAGCGTCGCGCGGTCTTCCATCAGGCCGACATCGTTGATGTCCGGCACCTTCGAGCAGCCGACGCCCTGATCGATCCAGCGCACGACGTAGCCCAGAATGCCCTGGGCGTTGTTGTCGAGTTCGTGCTGGATGTCCTGCGCGCTCCAGTTCGGACGGGTCGCGACCGGAACGGAGAGGATGTCGGAGAGCTTCGCGCGCCCGCGCGACTTGAGCGCGTCCTGGACGGCATGGACATCGACCGTATGATAATGCGTCGCGTGCAGCGTGGCGGCGGTGGGCGACGGGACCCAGGCGGTGTTGGCGCCGGCTTTCGGGTGGCCGATCTTCTGCTCCAGCATGGCGGCCATCAAATCGGGCATGGCCCACATGCCCTTGCCGATCTGGGCGTGGCCCGCGAGGCCGCATTCGAGCCCGATATCGACGTTCCATGCTTCGTAGGCCGCGATCCAGGGCGCCTGCTTCATGTCGCCCTTGCGGATCATCGGCCCCGCTTCCATCGAGGTGTGGATCTCGTCGCCGGTGCGGTCGAGGAAGCCGGTGTTGATGAAGACGACGCGCTCCTTCGCGGCGCGGATCGCCTCCTTGAGGTTCACCGTCGTGCGGCGCTCCTCGTCCATGATGCCCATCTTGATGGTGTTGGGCTGCATTCCGAGAAGCGTCTCGACACGCCCGAAGAGCTCCACCGCGAAGGCGACCTCTTCCGGTCCGTGCATCTTCGGCTTCACGACATACATCGAGCCGGCGCGGCTGTTGGCGCGGCGGCCATTGGCTCCGATATCGTGCAGCGCGATGAGCCCGGTCATCGCGGCATCCATGATGCCTTCCGGGATCTCGGTGCCGTCATTGAGAAGAATCGCCGGGTTGGTCATCAGATGGCCGACATTGCGGACCAGCATGAGCGAGCGGCCTGGCAGCGAGAGGCTGGAGCCATCGGGGCCCACGTACTCGCGATCGGAATTGAGCGTTCGGGTGAAGGTTTTGCCGCCCTTCTCGATCGCCTCCGCCAGGTCGCCCTTCATCAGGCCGAGCCAGTTGCGGTAGACGGCGACCTTGTCGTCGGCATCGACCGCCGCGACGGAATCCTCGCAATCCTGAATCGTCGTCAGCGCGGATTCGAGGATCACGTCGGCGATGCCGGCCTTGTCGGTCTTGCCGATCGGATGGTCGCGATCGATCACGATTTCGAGGTGCAGACCGTTCTTCTTCAGGAGCACGCCGGTCGGCGCGGCAGCATCGCCGCGATAGCCGACGAATTGCGCCGGATCGGCCAGCCCGCCCGAGCCGACGGCAAGCTTGCCGCCTTCCACGGAAAGCTTGGTGACGTCCGCCCAGCTTCCCGATGCCAGCGGAGCGCTGTCGTTGAGGAATGTGCGCGCCCAGGCGATCACCTTGTCGCCGCGCTTGGGATTGTAGCCCTTGCCCTTTTCCGCGCCGTCGGTCTCGGGGATCGCGTCGGTGCCGTAGAGCGCGTCGTAGAGCGAGCCCCAGCGCGCATTGGCCGCGTTGAGCGCGTAGCGCGCGTTCATGACCGGCACGACGAGCTGCGGACCCGCGACAGAGGCTATTTCGGCGTCAACATTGTCCGTCGAGACGCTGAACGCCTCGCCCTCGGGAAGCAAATATCCGATCTCGCGCAGGAACGCCTCGTAGACCGCCATGTCCGACGGCGCGCCGTTCTTGCGGTGCCAATCATCGATCTTGCGCTGCAAATCCTCGCGTTTGGCGAGCAGGGCGCGGTTCTTGGGAGCGAGATCGTGGGCGAGAGCAGCCAGACCCGACCAGAAGGCGGCGGCATCGACGCCCGTTCCGGGCAGCGCCTCTTTCTCCACGAAACGGTGCAGCTCGGCTGCGACCTCGAGGCCGCTGGTCTCGACGCGATTGTTCATATGGAAACCTCCCGGGGGCTGCGTGACGATGGGCGAATGCCGCCCCGCTTTCACCACGGCGGACGCGCCGGGTCAATTCGCAGTATGGCGAGGCTGTTTCAATGAAGCGGGGCTTTTGGACGCCGCGCCGCACCCCCACCCCTTACCCTTCCCCACAAGGGGGAGGGAGACGCCGATGCAGGCGCAGCACCATCGAACATTGAGCCTCGCTCGAACCAGGCAGGATCCCCTCCCCCTTGTGGGGAAGGGTAAGGGGTGGGGGTGCCGTGGAGCAAACGCGGGGAGGCCCCGGCTCAACCCGCGATGCGGGGCCGGCCTGCCGCGATGGCGATCACGAGAGCCTCGACGAAGGTTCGCTGACCTTCGACGGTCGCCGCGCGGATATCGCGCTCCACGGTGATCTCCACCTCGCCCGCGCCGGCTTCCGCCGCGCGACCGATGATCGCCTGCCGCACGATGCGCTCGGCTTCAGCCATCGCCTCGTCTTCGCCGCGGAAATCCTTCAGGCCTTCGCCGGAGGAGACGCGAAACAGCCCTTCCTTCGGCTGGCTGACGCGGGCTTCCACGGTCACGCGCACCTGACCGACCACAGCGCCAAGCGCGTTCGCGACGTCGGTATCGGCCGGCACCACGCATGCATTGCCGACGAGTTCGCTCAACGCCGCATAGTGGAGCGGGGCGGACGCACCGAGGCCGATGACCGGCCGGTCGAGCGCGACCGTGAAACGGGCAATGCCGGGTCTGGCGTCCACCGCCCGCTGGACGAGCGCGTGCGCGACCGTTTCAGGCCCTTCGAGCCCGTCTTCGGCAAAGGCGGTTTCGAGGATCACTTCCGCCGAGCGGCGTGTGAGGGCGCGCAGCACGCGGGCCGAAATCGCTCCGGCGTCCGGCTCGATCGGATTGCCGCGCCCGTCGCGGCGGCGGGCGAAGAGGGTTGCGCCCAGCCGCGCGGCCTCGACGTTCCAGTTGTTCTGCCGCCCGAGAACATGCGCTGCATCGGACGGCGTGAAGCCCGCGACATGGACGAGACCACGGCCGACGAGGCGGTTGAGCGTTGCGACCTGCGCGGTGGACGCGAGCAGCCGGTCGAGCGGCTGCGGCACCGATTTGATGAGCGCGAAAAGCTTGCCTTCCGGCCCCGACAACCCGGCTGCGAGCCTGTCGGGCACGCCGGTGCGCATCGCGAACCGACCGTCGAGGCGGCCCGGATTGGGCGTGCGAAGCTGGCGCTCCAGTTCGGCGATCACCGCCTCGCCATGGGCGTGCGCGGCCAGCGACAGCGGAACGAGGCGGCGCGGACCGAGCACGAGATGCGGACGCAGGCCGCCATCATCGAGGCCGATCTCGGAATCGCCGCCGAGGCCGAAGGTGCGCATGGCGACGGCCTCGACCATCGTGCGGTAGCCGCCCACCGTCGCGCCCTCCGGGTCGAGGCGCGGGCGGCCGTGATCGAGCACGGCGACGTCGGTCGTCGTGCCCCCGATATCGGACACCATGGCATCGTCGAGGCCTGTCATGTGGCGCGCGCCGACGAGGCTTGCCGCTGGGCCGGACAGGATCGTCTCGATCGGGCGACGCCTGGCGAATGCGGCCGACACCAGCGCGCCGTCGCCACGCACGACCATCAGCGGTGCGGCGATGCCGCGGTCGGACAGAAAACCTTCGGTCGCCGCGACCAGCCGGTCTATCATCGAGATCAGCCTTGCGTTGAGAAGGGTCGTCAGCGCGCGGCGCGGTCCGCCGAGCTTGGCCGACAATTCATGGCTGGACGTCACCGGAAGCCCGGTGCGCTCGCGGATCAAATCGGCGGCGGCGAGTTCATGAGCGGGGTTGCGCACCGCGAAATAGGCGCAGACCGCGAAGCCGGAGACGGTTGGGGCCAGCGCCGGCAAGGCGGCGGCGAGCACGTCCAAATCGAGGGCGCTCGCATTGCCGTGGACGTCGTGTCCGCCGGGCACGAACAGCACCGGGTCGGTCCCGAGTGCGGATCGCAGCCCGGCCCTGTCGAGATCCGGCTCGCCGAAGCCGATCATGACGAGGGCGACGCGGCCGCCCTGCCCTTCGACCAGCGCGTTGGTGGCCAGCGTCGTGGACATCGAGACGAGCTTGATCGAGGACGCGGGAACGGACGCCGTGGCGAGCACCGCATCGACCGCGCCGGCTATGCCCTCGGCCAGATCGTGACGCGTCGTCAGCGACTTCGCCTTGGCGAGCACGCCGGTCGCCTCCGACCAGAGGACGGCGTCGGTATAAGTGCCGCCCGTGTCGATACCGAGGAAGAGAGGTGTGGAGGAATTCATGAGGACACTGCTTGCCTGACCCTTCCGCATTAGCCGATGCGATGGATTCAGGGAAGCGGGGTCGCAAGAAAGCCGGATCAGCGCGGGAAGCGCCGCGCCGCCCCTCATCCGGCCCTTCGGGCCACCTTCTCCCCGTAAACAGGGAGAAGGAAGCGCGCTGGCCAGACGCGCCAAACCATCTGTCCTTCGCGGCCAAAAACCGGTAGAGACGCGCCATGGAAATGAACGACACGATCACACGCGACGCGCCCGCGCAGGCCGTCGAGGCGCCGGCAGGGCAGAAGAAGGTCTTCCTGAAGACCTATGGCTGCCAGATGAACGTCTATGACAGCCAGCGGATGAGCGACGCTTTGGCAGCCGACGGCTATCAGCCGACGGACGTCATCGAGGACGCCGACCTGGTGCTGCTCAACACCTGCCATATTCGCGAAAAGGCCGCCGAGAAGGTCTATTCGGCGCTGGGCCGGCTCAAGCAGCTCAAGGAGGACCGCGCGGCGGCCGGGCGCGAGACGATCGTCGGCGTCGCAGGCTGCGTCGCGCAGGCGGAGGGCGAGGAGATCATCCGGCGCGCGCCGGTGGTCGATCTCGTCATCGGGCCGCAGACCTATCACCGGCTGCCGCAGGCGGTCCGGCGCGCACGCGGCGGCGAGCGGATCATCGAGACGGACTACGCGCTCGAGGACAAGTTCGAGCACCTGCCGGCGCCGAAAAAGGCGTCGGTTCGCGCGCGCGGCGTCACCGCGTTCCTCACCGTGCAGGAAGGCTGCGACAAGTTCTGCACCTTCTGCGTGGTGCCCTATACGCGCGGCTCGGAAGTGTCGCGGCCGGTGTCGCAGATCGTCGCGGAGGCAGAGCGCCTTGCGGATGCCGGTATTCGCGAGGTGACGCTGCTCGGCCAGAACGTCAATGCGTGGCACGGCGAAGGGCCGGATGGCCGCGAATGGGGCCTCGGGCAGCTCCTGTTCCGGCTTGCGGAAATCCCCGGGCTCGCGCGCCTGCGCTACACGACCAGCCATCCGCGCGACATGGACGACGCGCTGATCGCGGCGCATCGCGATTTGCCCTCGCTGATGCCCTATCTGCATCTGCCGATCCAGTCCGGCTCGGACCGCATCCTGAAGGCGATGAACCGCAAGCACACGGCTGCCGACTACCTGCGCCTGATCGAACGGATTCGCGCCGCGCGCGCCGATATCGCCATGTCCGGCGATTTCATCGTCGGGTTTCCGGGCGAGACGGATGCGGATTTCGAGGCGACGATGCAGTTGATCCGCGACGTCGGATACGCGCAGGCGTTCTCGTTCAAATATTCGCCGCGCCCCGGAACACCGGGGGCTGACATGAAGTTTCATGTCGATGAAGATGTGAAAACCGAGAGGCTTCTCGCCTTGCAGGCGCTGATCGCAAAGCAGCAGTTGGATTTCGCGCTCGGCCTCGTCGGCAGCGAGATGGATGTGCTGATCGAAAAGCCCGGCAGGAACGCCGGACAGCGGGTCGGCAAGTCGCCGTGGCTGCAGCCAGTAATAGTTGATGAAATGGCCGGCGAAATCGGTGACATTGTCAGGGTACGAATCACGAAGGCGGGTTCCAACAGCCTTTTCTCCGAACCGGTTCGGGCGGAGTAGGGCTTCAAGCAGGAGAGACGTTTGAGCGCCGCGACAGACCTGAAAGCTCCGCCCTCCGGGGCGTCCGACATGGCGCATATCGTACTGACCTTCGACAACAATAAGCATGCGAGCGCGCTTTACGGCCAGTTCGACGAGAATCTGGCCCGTTTCGAGCAAAAGCTCGGTGTGGACATCCGTTCGAAGGGCAACCAGCTCTCGATCAAGGGCGACCCAACTGCCGCAGAGCAGGCGCGCCGCGCGATCGACCATCTCTACGATCTGCTCCAGAAGGGCCAGGACATCTCGCCATCCGACGTGGACGGCGCGATCCGCATGGCCGTCGCGGCAGACGACCAGCTCACGCTGCCGACGCTGGAGCGCAAGGGCAAGGTCGCCGCCGCGCAAATCTCGACGCGCAAGCGCTCGATCTATGCCCGGTCGAGCAATCAGGACGCCTATATGCGGGCCTTGGAGCGATCCGAGCTCGTTTTCGGCATCGGCCCGGCAGGCACCGGCAAGACCTATCTCGCGGTCGCCCATGCCGCCATGATGCTGGAACGCGGCATGGTGGAACGCATCGTGCTGTCGCGGCCCGCCGTCGAAGCGGGCGAGCGGCTTGGCTTCCTGCCGGGCGACATGAAGGAAAAGGTCGATCCCTATCTGCGGCCGCTCTATGACGCGCTCTACGACATGATGCCGGCCGACAAGGTCGAGCGCGCCATCGCCGCCGAAGTCATCGAGATCGCGCCGCTGGCCTTCATGCGCGGGCGCACGCTGCGCAACGCGGCGATCATCCTCGACGAGGCGCAGAACACGACGCCGATGCAGATGAAGATGTTCCTCACTCGTCTCGGCGAAGGCGGCCGGATGATCGTCACCGGCGATCCGTCGCAGATCGACCTTCCGCCGAACACGAAGTCGGGTCTGGTCGAGGCGCTGCAGGTGCTCGACGGGGTGCCGGGCATCATCACGGTGCGCTTCAACGACGTCGACGTGGTGCGCCACCCGCTGGTTGCCGAGATCGTGCGCGCCTATGACCGCCACGGCAGCGGCGCCGACCCCAGGGGACGCATCGCGGTCTGACGGGTACGATGATCGACATAGACATCTCAGTCGAAGCCGGCGACTGGCCGGACGAAGAGGCGTTGCGCCGGTTTGCGGCCAAGGCGCTCGACGCCGCGCTTGCCGAGCTCGCGATCGACGAGGACAGCGAACTCAGCCTGCTTTTCACCGACGATGCCCATATCCGGGTGCTGAACCGGGAGTGGCGCGGCAAGGACAAGGCCACCAACGTCCTGTCCTTTCCCGCCTTCGATGTCGCGCCCGGCGACCCGTTTCCGGCGATGCTGGGAGACATCGTTCTGGCGCGTGAAACGATCGTCGGCGAGGCGGGACTGGAACAAAAGCCCTTCGATCACCATTTGGTGCACTTGATCGTGCACGGCCTCCTGCACCTTCTCGGCTACGATCACGAGACGGACGAGGATGCGGAGGAGATGGAGGCCATCGAGCGCCGGGCGCTCGCAAGGCTTGCCATTCCCGATCCATATGGATAACTGAGTACGTCCAACACTGACGAGACGATGAACGAAAACGCACAGACGACCGCCCTCGGCGACCAGGGTGGTGATCAGGGCTCCGACCAATCAGGCGACGCCCAAAGTACGCCCGCCGGGTCTACCGGCGCCAAAACCTCGCTTATCAACCGGCTTTTCGGCCGTTTCCGGCAACGGAACGGATCGACATTGCGCGAAGACCTCGCGGATGCGCTGTCGGATCGCACCCCCGAAACGGCGGTCTTTTCGCCCGGCGAACGGGCGATGCTCAACAACATCCTGCGCCTGCGGGAGCTTCGCGTCGAAGACGTGATGGTTCCGCGCGCCGATATCGAGGCCATCGACCTGTCGATGAAGCTCGGCGACCTGCTGGCCCTGTTCGAGGAATCCGGCCGCTCGCGCATGCCGGTCTATCATGAGGCGCTGGACGATCCGCGCGGCATGATCCACATCCGCGATGCCGTGGCCTACATCACGCGCGCCGCCAAGCAGAAGCGCCCACGCGCGTCCAAGAAGGCGAATGCGGCGATGCCGCTCGATCTGGCGAATGTCGACCTGACCAAGCCGATCGGCGACCTCAGCATCGTGCGGCCCGTCCTTTTCGTGCCGCCATCCATGCTGGCATCCGACCTGATGACGCGCATGCAGGCGGCGCGCATCCAGATGGCGCTCGTCATCGACGAGTATGGCGGGACGGACGGTCTCGTTTCGCTCGAGGACATCGTCGAGATGGTCGTCGGTGACATCGAGGACGAGCACGACGAAGACGAAGAGCCGATGATCACCAAGACCGACGACGGCGTGTTCGTGGTCGATGCGAAGGCCGAGATCGACGACGTGGCGGCGGTGATCGGCGAGGCGTTCGCGCCCGGAGATCACGGCGAGTATGTCGATACGATCGGCGGCATGATCTTCAACACGCTCGGCCGCGTGCCGATACGCGGCGAAGTCGTGCAGGCGATCCCGGGCTTCGAGTTCCACGTGCTGGACGCCGATCCGCGACGCGTCAAACGGGTGCGGATCGTTCAGGGCCGCAGCGCCGACCGGCGACGCCGCGCGGCGCGGCCTGAATCCACCGGAGCGGCGGAACAGACCGAAGAAACGGGCGCCTGAGCCGGGGGTTGTTTTCAGGTTTTTGCTGAAACACCCCCTCCGACATTTCGCGTAACACCCCCTCCACCGCCTCCGGCGGTCCCCCTCCCCCGTAAACGGGGGAGGATCCGAGGTCGAGGACGGCCGCAACGTTGGATCCTCCCCTGCGAAGCGGGGGAGGGGGACCACGAAGTGGTGGAGGGGGTTTCCGCGCCGAACAGTTTCACCTCGGAACCGCTCCAAAGCCGGCAGCGCCGGCCTTTTCGCCGGTCAATTGGCGAAGATGGCGCGCTCGGAGACCTGGATGCCGGCTGGTCCGAGGATGACCGCGAACAGCACCGGCAGGAAGAACAGGATCATCGGAACGGTGAGCTTGGGCGGCAGTGCCGCGGCCTTCTTCTCCGCCTCGTTCATGCGCATTTCGCGGCTTTCGTTCGACAAGACGCGCAGCGCGTGAGCGACGGGCGTGCCGTAGCGCTCGGCTTGGGTCAGCGCCTGCGCGACGCTCTTGACCGAGTCGAGGCCGGTTCTGGCGGCAAGGTTCTCATAAGCCTGCTTGCGCTCCTGAAGGAAGGAGAGCTCGGCATTCGTCAGGACGAATTCTTCCGCCAGATCGACGGATTGCGCGCCGATCTCGTCGGCGACGCGGCGGAACGCGGCTTCGACCGACATGCCGGATTCGACGCAGATCAGCATCAGGTCGAGCGCGTCGGGCCACGCCCTCTGGATCGATTCCTTGCGCTTGGTCGCGCGGTTCGAAACGTAGACGATCGGCGCGTAGAAGCCGCCATAGGCGAGCAGGATGCAGACGAAAATCTTCACGACCAAAGGCTGCTCGGGCAATCCGCCCAGCAGGAAGATGTAGACGAGGCCCAGCGCGAAGCCGACGAAGGGCAGGATCAGCCGGAAGAACAGGAACTTGGTCAGCGGGTTCTGGCCACGGAAACCGGCGACCTTGAGCTTCGCGACGGTGTTTTCGTCGGCCAGCGCGCGGCGCAGATCGAGGCGATCCACGATGTTGCGCATGCCGATCGACTGTTCCTCGCGCAATCCCTTGCGGCGACGGTCGGCTTCTGCCGCGAGCCGGGCGCGCTGCTTGGCGCGCAGCTCGTCGCGTTCCAGCGCGACCGATTTCATGCGTGACTTGAGCGGGTTGCCGCCCAGTGCCGGCAATGCGGTGAACACGGTCACGAAGACCGCCGACGCGACGACCATCGCGATCAGGAAGCTCGGGTCGGTGATGGACTTGACGATCTGATCGATCATTTCCGCTTCCTGGATGTCCTAAATATCAAAGTTCATCATCTTGCGCATCACGAAGATGCCCATCGACATCCAGATGCCCGACAGCACGAGGATGAGATGGCCGGTGCTCGTGGTGAACAACGGCATGATGTAGCTCGGGCTCGACAAATAGACGAGGAAGGCGACGATGAACGGCAGCGCGCCGATGATCACCGCCGACGCCTTCGCTTCCATGGACAGCGCCTGAATCTTCGCCTTCATCTTCTTGCGGTCGCGCAGCACCTTGGACAGGTTGCCCAGCGCTTCCGACAGATTGCCACCGGCCTGGTTCTGGATCTGGATGACGATGCCGAAAAAGCTCGCTTCCGAGCACGGCATCGTCTCGGGCATGCGCATGACGGCTTCCGGCAGTGACAGGCCGAGTTGCTGCGATTCCGTGATGCGCTTGAACTCGGTCTTGACCGGCTCGGGCGCTTCCGCCGCGATCAGGCGCACGCCGTCATTGAGGGGCAGGCCGGACTTTACCGCGCGGACGATGACGTCGAGCGAGTTGGGGAACTCCAGCAGGAAGGCCTTTACGCGGCGCGCACGCTTGAACGACACGAACCAGCGCGGCAGGCCGAACGTGCCGGCAAGGAACGCGCCCGGCACCACGAGAAGCGGCACGCCGGCGAGGAAGACCAAAATGGCGACGACCACGCCGCAGGCCACCGAGTAAAGGTAGAAACGCTCCATCGTCACGTCGATGCCGGCCTGCCTGAGCTGGACTTTCAAAGGCGGCTTCCTGAGCGTCACATCGCGCGACTTGTTCTTGCTTTCGAGGTCCTTCAGCGAATCCTGAACCGACTTTCGGCGCTTGGCGGCTTCCGCGACCCGGTCGCGCGACGCCTTGATCACGGCGCGGTCCGTATCCGCGCGCTTGACGGTATCGAGACGCTTGCCGGCGTTCTTCTCGTTTTCGATCGAGGTGAAGAGGAGCCCGTAGGCGAGCGCGCCCGCGCTCAACGTCGCGAGGGCAATGAAGGCCAGAACGGTGTTGTCCAATCCGAACATCGGCGGTTTCCTAGCGACCTGTCGGCTTCAGACCTGAAACGACGGGGCGCATCAGGCCTCCTTTTCCATGCCTTCGAGGGCGGCGGCGAGGCGCTGTTCCTCGCCATAGTAGCGGGCGCGGTCCCAGAAGGCGGGGCGGCCGATGCCGGTCGAGACATGCTCGCCGACCAGCCTGCCCTGCGCGTCCTCGCCCTTGATGTTGTAGAGGACGAGGTCCTGCGTGATGATGACGTCGCCTTCCATGCCGATCACCTCGGTGATGTGCGTGATGCGGCGCGAGCCGTCGCGCAGACGCGCGGCCTGGATGATGACGTCGATCGAGCCGACGATGATTTCGCGCACGGTCTTCTGCGGTAGCTGGAAGCCGCCCATCGCGATCATGGATTCGATACGGTTGAGGCATTCGCGCGGGCTGTTCGCGTGGATCGTGCCCATCGAGCCGTCGTGACCGGTGTTCATCGCCTGCAGGAGATCGAAGACCTCCGGTCCGCGCACTTCGCCGACCACGATGCGCTCGGGACGCATGCGCAGGCAGTTCTTGACGAGATCGCGCATCGTGATCTCGCCTTCGCCTTCGAGGTTGGGCGGACGCGTTTCGAGACGCACCACGTGCGGCTGCTGGAGCTGGAGCTCGGCGGAGTCCTCGCAGGTGATGATGCGCTCGTCGCGGTCGATATAGTTGGTCAGGCAGTTGAGCAGCGTCGTCTTGCCCGAGCCCGTGCCGCCGGAAATCACAACGTTGCAGCGAACCCGGCCGATCACCTTGAGAACGTCGGCGCCCTCCGGCGTGATCGCACCGAACTTGACCAGTTGATCGAGGGTGAGCTTGTCCTTCCTGAACTTGCGGATGGTGAGCGCCGCGCCATCGATCGCCAGCGGCGGGACGATGACGTTGACACGGGAGCCGTCAGGCAGGCGCGCGTCGCAGATCGGGCTCGATTCATCGACACGGCGGCCGACCTGGCTGACGATACGCTGGCAGATGTTCAGGAGCTGCTGGTTGTCGCGGAAGCGGATGCTGGTCTGCTCAACCTTGCCCGCGACTTCGATGTAGACGTGCTTGGAGCCGTTGACCATGATGTCGGCGATCTCGTCGCGCGCCAGCAGAGGTTCCAGCGGGCCATAGCCCAGGACGTCGTTGCAGATGTCCTCAAGCAGTTCTTCCTGCTCGGAGATCGACATCGCGAAGTTCTTGATCGCGATGATGTCGTTGACGATGTCGCGGATTTCCTCGCGCGCCGAATCCGCATCGAGCTTGGCAAGCTGCGACAGGTCGATCGTGTCGATGAGCGCGGAGAAGACCTGGCTCTTCGTGTCGTAGTAGATGTCGCCGCGTTCGCGCTGGATGCGCTTCGGCTCTGGCGCGAGCGGCGGCGCATCGATGCTGCGCTTGGGCGCTGCAGGTTGCTCGCCGGCGCGTGCGCCCGCGCCCGCCATTGCCGGTTCCGGCGTCTGCGCCGCAGCCGATGGAGACGGGGTGGGCGCGCGAAAGACCGGGGTCTCGCGCTGTCCGCCTTCATTGCCTCTTCTGCCAAACATGTGCGCTTCGATCCCGCCTGTCTCGAATTACTTCTTCAGCTTCAGCCGGGCCAGGATGTCGCCGAGCCCCGACTTCTTCCTGGCCTTGATCTCGCTGCGCCCAGTGAGGATGTGCGCCATCTCGTTGACCATCTTCACGATCGCGTGCTGCGCATCCATCTCGCCCAGCATCCGGCCATTGTTGGCGCTGTTGCCGAACAGAGCGGGTTCGAACGGAATCACCGCCATCGGGATCACGTCGAGCGGCTCGGCGAAATCCGCCGCGCTGATCTCCGGCCGCTTCGGCACGCCCGCCTGGTTGATGATCAGCTTGGGTGGACCATCGTTGGGACGCAGCTTCTTCAGCGTGTCGACGAGGTTCTTCGTGTTGCGCAGATTCGCGAGCTCCGGCGTCGCGGTGATCACCACTTCGTCGGCCTGCATCAGGACCGTCTTGGACCAGCCGCTCCAGATATGGGGAACGTCGAGCACGATGAGCGGTGCGCTGCGCTGCGCGATATCGATGATCTGCGAGAAGGCCTCGGGATCGAAATCGTAGGTGCGATCGAGCATCGAGGGTGCGGCGAGCAGCGACAGCCGCTCCGCGCATTGCGCGAGCAGGCGATCGAGATAGACCTCGTCGATACGCTCGGGCGAGAACACCGCCTCCGCGATGCCCTGTGCCGGGTCCTGGTCGAAATTGATGTTCGCGGTGCCGAAAGCGAGGTCGAGATCGGCGACCACGACTTCGGACGAGAACAGCGTCGACATGGTCCAGGCGACGTTGTGCGCCATGGTCGAGGAGCCGACGCCGCCCTTGGCGCCGATGAAGGCGATCGACTTGCCGATGGGGGCGGCATCCGGATCGATGAAGATGCCGGAAATGACCGAGAGGATGTCGGCCATCGAGATCGGCGCCACGACATATTCCGAGATGCCGAAGCGGATCAGCTCGCGATAGAGCCAGACGTCGTTGTAGTGGCCGATGACGACCACTTTCGAAGTCGGGTCGCAGACTTCGGACAGTTGGCTGAGCGACGCGATGAGCTGCTTGGGCTCCTCGCGGGATTCGACGATGATCAGGTTCGGTGTCTGGGCGGTCTGGTAGAATTCGATCGCGGTCGCGATGCCGCCCATATGCACCTTGAGATGCGTCTTGGCCATGCGGCGATCGATTGCGGCGCGCTCGATCGGATTGGCGATGCTCTCGGTTTCGCAGAACGCCTGGATCGAGATGCGCGGCAGCGGCCGCAACTCGTTCAGAGCGGCGACTTCGGTTTCGCTGGCGGCTTCGCTATCCGTCGTCGCGTCATAGGCAAGATTGCTCATGTGATCGCCCCGATACAAGCTCAGTAGTTGACTTCGCGATTGGACCGCACGTCGGCGGCAATGCCACGACGCTGATACTGGTCAATCGCATGGGAACGGTTCTGCGCGTCGATCGGCGACTGTTTGCGCGGCCCCAGAAGATCGGCGGGATTGGCAATCTGCGCCGCAAGGTTGTTCTGGTAGGCGCAGCCGAAATTGGCCCAGTGCTTGTTGTCGGCGTTGTCGAGCATGTCGGCCGGCCAGCGGCCGCACTGCCCGGTGGACGCCGTCATCTCCGCGCGGATGAGCCGGATCGGCGCGGTGTCGCCGTAGCGCGAGGCGTCGTAGGGCTGGGTCACGACGCGGCCTTCGCGCACGCCGCCCTTGCGGAGGCGCTTGGCCATGTCGGCCGCGACGAGCGCTGCCGCGTGCTGGTTGCCCGAGCCGTGCGGCACGAGGATCGTCACGGTCGCGCCGGCGCTGCGGTCGTAGTCGGCGATGAAGCCGTCGACCGCGACGCGCTGTACCGCCGAAAGCCCCATGTCGCTGTAGCCGACCGGGATGTCGACCGTCTTGTCCTTTTCGGAGATCACGATCGGATGGTTGGTGCGGTAATCGTCCGGAACGGAGCCGACGGTGATGCTGTCGCGGTTGGCGCAGCCGGTCACCAGAGCGACCGCGGCGACCATGGCGATGGCCGATGCGCGCTTGCGCGACGCGTCTTTCAGGAGGACTTCAGACATGATGGTGGCCCCGATCACTTGTAGATGTAGCCGACGACGCCGTGGTAGCGCCCTGCCGGCCTGTCCGTATTCATGGTTCCGTAGACGCGGTTCACGCGGCCCAGGAACATGCCAGCGCCGTCGCTGGCGGCATTGAAGTTGTCGTCAGGCCTGGCAAGCGCGCTGCGCGCGGTCGGCTTCGACAAATATGGCGTCACGATGATCACCAGTTCGGTCTCGTTGCGCACGAAGTCGCGGCTGCGGAAGAGCGATCCGAGCACCGGCACCTTCGCCAGGCCGGGAAGACCCGTCGCCACCTGGCGGACGTCGTCGCGCACGAGGCCGGCGATCATCATCGACCCGCCCGAGGGCAGTTCGACGGTCGTGTCGGCCAGACGCTTGCGGATCGAGATCGCGGTCATGCCCGGAAGCTGACGAAGATCGCCACCGAACGTGACGGAGGCCTCGTTGGTCGGCTCGGAGACGGAGGTGCGCACCTTCAGGCTGATGCGGCCGGGCGAGAGCACCACCGGCATGAATTCGAGGCCGATGCCGTATTCGAGTTTTTCGACGGTGTAGGTGACCTGTCCATTCTCGGAATCGACGTTTTGGCCGGTCACGAGATTGAACTCGCCGCCGACCTTGAAGGTCGCCTTCTCGCCGGACACGGCCGTCAGGTTCGGCTCGGCCAGCGTCTTCATCACGCCGGCCTGTTCCATCGCATTGATGTAGGAGTCGATGAGAGAGCCGCCGACACTGAAACCGGACGAGCCGAGAGGCTTGCCCAGACCGCTGACGTTCTCGCTGATCGCGCCCCAGGAAATGCCGTCGACGCTGCCCTGCCCGATGAGATTGACGCCGAGCTGCTTCATCACGTTGCGGCTGACCTCGGCAACGGTGACCTTCAGCGTGACCTGATCCTCACCGATGATCTGCAGCATGTTGACGATCAGGCTGGTGCGGCGCGACTGGTCGGGGTTGTCGATATCGACCCCGCCTGCCGCGTTTCCGCCCGCGGCGGTCTGCGAATACTGGCCTGTCGTCGCTTCACCGCCACGCACGAAGAGTTCTGCGAGCTGTTCGGCGCGCTTCGCGTCGAGCGGCGTTTCCACCGTGCCGGTCAGGACGACGTTGTCGTTGATCAGTTCGGCGGTGATCTCGGCCGTCGGCAGGAACCGCTTGAGATAGTCCTCGAGGCCGGCGACATCGCGCTCGACCTGAAGGTCGAGGCTGGCGATCTGCTCGCCGTTCGGCCCGAACACGAAGATGTTGGTTTCGCCCACGGACTTGCCGAAGAGATAGATGCGGCGCGCCGTGCGCGTCACGGCATCGGCGACCGCCGGATTGGCGACCAGGATGTCGTAGGCGTCCTGCGGCAGGTCGATGACGATCGACTTGTTGAGGCCGAGCTTCACGCGCTGGTTGGCGGTCTGGGAACTGACGCCGACCATGCCTTGCGCCTGTGCCTCGCCTGGCACGATTGCAACCGTGGATGCTGTCGCGATCGTCAAGGCCAGCAGCGATGCGGCCATGGTCGGCAGTTTGTTCGTCTTCATCATTTGCGAGCCCCCACTTCGCTCACTTCGCCCGACTTGATCATACGGACGGTTCCCCGCCTGCCGTTGCCCGACACGAGATAGTCGGCTTCACCCTCGACGACTTCCTGCGTATCGACGACCGCCCTCAGCGCCAGCGTCAGCCGGTCGGCCATCTGCTGCGCGACGGTGATGATTTCGGCCTGCTGGGGCGTCAGTTCGAGCGTAGCGGTATCGCCGACGCGAACACGCCGCCCTTCCTCGTCTTCCTGGATCGCCTGATCGATCGCGAGAACCCGGATGTTGCGCAGGATCGTCTCGGTCACGTAGCCTTCCGCAGTGCCGCCCTCGGCCTGATTGCGCCGCGTCATGATCACGTCGACGAAATCATTCGGCAGGATGAAGCCGCCAGCCGAGGTATCGGCCGCGATCTGCGTCGCGACGGCGCGCTTGCCGGACGGCAGGATGGACGACATGAAGCTCTGGCCCTCGCCAATCAGCTTGGACCGGCGCAAGGGCTCGCCCTCATACATCGGGACGCGGGCGATGGCGCCCTGCAGTTCCTCAAGCGCCCCGGGGGCACTGTCTCGCGTGATAAAGGCCTCGCTGATGCCCGCGGAGGGCCAGGACTGCCAGGCGAGTTTCTCGCCGACCGTCGTGCCCATCGGAACGTCGCCCTCAAGCACGAGCACGTCCGCGAGCTTGATCGCGGGCTCGCGCGGTGCGCTGTCGACGATGATCTGGGCCGGGGGCGGGGTCGACATGTTCTTGGCGACATAGCCGGCGCCGATCGCCGTTGCGACCGCAACACCCAAAATGATCACGCGCGATGGCGCCATATCCCCGACCTCATACCCGACAATCATCAGACCCAGGTCGGACAATGGGCGGGCAATCGTCAAATTAGGGTTAATAGAGCGCTTACGATCGTGATTAATTTAAAGTTGATGCAAGTGCTTCGAGGTTAACGGCCTAGTGTTCAGCCCACGACCACTTGGGCGAACGCCCATTGCATCAGCGGCGTGGAGGGGTAGACGAGCAAACCGGAGATACCGAGGGCGACGCCGTAGGGAACGCCCGCGTCTGAATTGGCGAAGTGACGCAGGAACATGTTGTGGCCAGTAAATGTCGAAAGCGGCGAGCGCCTGTAGATGATGATGACATATGTGAGGAGACCACCGATCAGCGCCGCGTAAACGAGATACTGAAGAAGAAGAATCGAAAAACCCATCCAAAGTGATGTCGCTGCGATCAACTTGGCATCACCACCGCCCATACCGCCCACGGCGAACATGCCGAAGGTAACGCACAGGACGAGCGCGGCGGCGGCGAAGTGCCAGCCGAATGTCGCCCAGTCCATGCCGCTCAGCGGCGCGACAACAGCAAACACGGCAATCAGGATGAGTGAAACGCGGTTGGCGATAGTCATCGACAGCATATCGGACACCGCCGCGAAGACCATGCAGAACGGGAATACGACAAAGATCAGGGCTTCAAGCATGCTTCGATATCCGTGCGCGTCGCGTCGAGTAAGACCCTGCCACAGGTCGACTTAAGTCTTCGTGAAATCCACACAGATAACTCAAACGAGAATGGCCGCCCGGAGGCGGCCATTCCATTAAGAATGTGATTGCGGTTAGTTGGCACGCGTATCGAGATCGGTCGATACGCGGGTAAACAGTGCGTCGAGGCTGGTGCCCAGCATACCGGCGCCGGTGACGATGGCGAGAGCGATGAGGGCGGCGATCAGACCGTATTCGATGGCGGTCGCGCCGGATTCGTCTTTCACAAAACGTGCAACGATCTTGGACATAGTAGAGCTCCTTACTCCATGTGTTTACAGCACTTCCGTCAACGTTTCTGCTGTGTCGATCGGATAGCCGAACACTAGGGGGAAGCTCTTTCGATCGGCTTAAAAAACACCCTTACCGAATTCTTGCCGAAGCAGCCCGAGAGATACGGTTAATTTATCCGCAAGAACATCGCTAAAATTCCGGTCTGGTTTTGGCGGACGTTGCCACAGTCCGAAGTACTTTCGCCATTCACTGCTTTTCAGTATTTTTCGGTTCTTATGCGCCCATGACGCACGGACCCGATGCCCAAATTACCGAGGCGCTCATTCAACGCGTGACCCTGTCGGCGGCGTTGCTGAGCATCGCACTCATTTTCATAAAGGGAGCGGCCGTTGATTACGGCGCCTATGGCGGCGCTATCGGCACGGGTGCATTGCTGATTGCGATCGGCCTCTTCTACCGCCATTCAGGCCGCGACGACCGGCTTGGCTCGACGCTGATCTGCGCGGGATGGTTCGTTCTGTTCACGCTGTCCCTGTCGCTCTTCAATTATCTTCTGATGCCTCACTGGGCCCCCACCTTCGACGTCACTCTCGCGACCATCGACGCTGCATTGTTCGGTTATCACTGGCCGGACTTCGTGGAGCGCAGCGCCGGATTTCCGCTTCTCAATGAAGCCATGCGCGTCGCATATCTTTCGACGCTGCCGCAGATTGCCGTCCTGCTGGTCATTCTGGGCCTTAGCGGCCGCATGCAGGAGATGTATTCTCTCATACGCACGCTGACTATTGCGGGAACGGCCGTGGTGGTCTTCTGGGGATTCTTGCCCTCGATGGGCCCCAGCGTGCTTTATGATATCGCGCCCGACATCCTGGCCCACGCGCGCCCCGTCGTCGGTCCCGACTACGGCCGCGCGATCGCGGCGCTCTTCAAGGATGGGGCGAACGTGCTCTCGCCCGATGAAATCCGGGGGCTGGTCGCCTTTCCTTCGTTCCACATCGTTCTGGCGCTCGCAGCTACATACTTCGCACGCACTGTTGTGTGGATTTTTCCAGTATATCTCACCATAAACCTGTTCGTGCTGCCCGGCGTTCTCGCTCACGGGGGCCATCACGTCGTGGATATTCCGGCCGGCTTCGCGCTGTTTGCCGTGGCGGCGTATCTTTCGCACAGGGCAGTTCTCTCACCTGCCCGGAACGCGGGGATGGTCCAAGAGGGTGAAGGCCAGCGCGCTTAACCGTTGGTTCACCAATATCGTTCATTTTCCGTTCAAAGGCTGGGCAAGCGGGAGAATGGCATGGCGGGGCGCGGGATGAAGTTCATGGTGGCGGCCACGTTCACCGCTCTTGCGTCGCTTGCGGCAACGCATGCCATGGCGAACGAGCCGATCCAGGTGCTGATGAACCAGGCCAAGATCGTCAAGCTGTCGCGGCCAGCCGACACGATCGTCGTCGGCAATCCGGCGATTGCCGATGCCTCGGTCCAAGATGCGTCGACCATCGTGCTGACCGGCAAGGGTTTCGGCGTCACCAACCTCGTCATTCTGGACAGGGATGGACATCCGATCGTCGACGAGCAGATCGTCGTGTCGCGGCATTTCGCGAATTCGGTGCGGGTCTATCGCCGTTCCGAGGTCCAGACGCTGTCCTGCACGCCGTTCTGCGAGAGCTCGTTCAAGAACGATGCGGAACGTCTTTCCGAAGCCGAGATGCAGGCCACCCAATAGCCCCGCATGTTCGCGAGCGGCTTTTCGCGACAATCGTTGACGAGACGTTAACGGCGTCGCACCAATTCTAGCGATCGTCAAAACCGGACTGCAACCCGCTTCATGTATTCGTCCTGCCAGATTGCTTTCAGGCGGGACGAATACATGGATATGTCGAGCATGCCCGGACCGGATCAGGACAGCGCGCCCGTCAAGCGGCGGCGCATCCTCGACCGTTTTGTCCGCGACGCCAAGGGCAGCGTCGCCATCGAATTCACCGCGCTCGCGCTGCCGTTCTCGATGCTGGTCTTCGCGATTTTCGAAAGCTGTATCTCGTTTGCCGCCCAGCAACTGATGTCGAACGTCACCGACGACGTCGCACGCCAGTTCCGCACCGGACAGATCAAGCAGGCCACGCTCAATCCCCAGGATCTTCGCGACATGATCTGCAATCGTCTCGAAATCGTCGTCTCGACCGGCTGCCCCGGCCTCTTCATCGATTTGAAGCGTTACGACACCTTCGCCGATGCCGCCAAGGTGCGAACGAAATTCACGGCGGACAACGATCTCGACACGTCGGATTTCAAGATCGAACCCGGCCTGTCGATGTCCAAGAACCAGTTGCGCGTCTTCTACAAGTGGCCGGTGATGACCGACCTCCTGCGCAAATCGATGTCGAACATCAAAGATGGCAAGACGCTGCATTTCGCCAGCGTGACCTGGCAGAACGAACCGTTCGACGACTGAATTCCGGCGGGGGCCGGCGCATAGGGACGCGCTGACATGAAAATGATGACGACGAGAATGCTGATCTCGGCCGCACGAGAGAAGATGAAGGCGCTGCTGAGCGATCGCCGTGGCGTCGCCGCGATCGAGTTCGCGTTCATCGCGCCGGTTCTTCTGTCGCTATACTTCGTCACGATGGAGGTGGCGCAGGGCATCGAGGCCAACAAGAAGGTCGGCCGGATCGGCTCCATGGTGGCCGATCTCGTGACCCAGCATCAGGCCATCGACAGCCTGGAACTCGAAGCGATCATGAAGATCGGGGAGGCGATCCTGCAGCCCTACAATCGCACCCAGCCCCGCATCATCGTCACCGCGATCAAGATCACCAACGACGCCACCCCGAAGGCTGTCGTCCAGTGGTCGCGCAAGATGGTGGACGGGGCATTCAGCGTCGACCAGGCGAAGGACACGGTGACGGCCGTTCCCGACAAGCTGATGATCAAGGACACCTTTCTTATCCGCGTGACCAGCGAACTCGACTATCGTCCCGTCATCACGTGGACCGCCGAACAGAAGGCGTCGCTTGGCCTCGCGGCGGCGTTCGACAACATCGGGATGAAGGAATCCTATTTCCTGCGCCCCCGCATGAGCCCCACAATCGCCTGCACCGGCTGCTGAGGCAGTCCGGTTTGCGAATTGCCAAGACCCCGTCCGGTGCCTATGTCTCGGACAGGTTGGTTTATCGGACGACACCATCGACATGGCCCGCGCCTTTCTTTTCGTGCTGGATTCCTTCGGCATCGGCGGTGCGCCCGACGCGGCGCGCTTCGGCGACGAGGGCTCCGACACGTTTGGTCATATCGAGGCGCGCTGCGCGGCGGGTGAAGGCGACGTGCAAGGCCTTCGCAGCGGGCCGCTCCACCTGCCCAACCTGAACGCGCTGGGTCTCTCGCACGCGGCGGCGCTCGCCACGGGCCGGGCGATGCCTCAAAATACGCCGGACGGCTTCTGGGGCGCGGCGTCGGAAGTCTCGAGCGGCAAGGATACGCCGTCCGGCCATTGGGAGATGGCAGGCGTGCCGGTGCGCTTCGACTGGAGCTACTTCCCCGACACGCAGCCCACCTTTCCCGCACATCTGACCAACGACCTGATCCGGGACGCGAACCTGCCGGGCATCCTGGCGAATTGCCACGCGTCGGGCGTCGGCGTGATCGAGGCGTTCGGCGAGGAGCATATCCGGACCGGAAAGCCGATCTGCTACACGTCGGCTGACTCCGTCATCCAGATCGCCGCACATGAAACCCATTTCGGGCTGGAGCGGCTCTATGAGGTCTGTCGCGTGGCGCGGAGATTGGCCGACCCGCTCAATATCGGACGCGTCATCGCGCGGCCCTTCATCGGCGAGAGCCCGGCCGACTTCACCCGCACGTCCAACCGCAAGGACTATGCCGTGCCGCCGCACGAGCCGACCTTGCTCGACCGGCTGGTCGCCGACGGCAGGACCGTCCTCGCGGTCGGCAAGATCGGCGACATCTTCGCGCATCGCGGCATCTCGAACCTGCGCAAGGCTCCCGACAACATGGCAATGTTCGACCAGGCGCTCGCGGCGATGGAGGACGCCGGGGATGGCGACTTCGTCTTTGCGAATTTCGTCGATTTCGACACCAATTTCGGCCACCGGCGCGACGTGCCGGGCTATGCCGCCGCGCTCGAGGCCTTCGACAGGCGCCTGCCGGAAGCGCTGGCGCGCTTGCGCGACGGCGACATGCTGATGCTGACGGCCGACCATGGCTGCGACCCGACCTGGCGGGGAACCGACCATACGCGCGAGCGCGTGCCCGTGATCGGGACCGGACCGGGACTCAGCCGTGGCCCGATCGGCGTGCGCGAAACCTTCGCCGACATCGGCGAGACCGTCGCCGCGCATCTGGGCATCGAACCGGGCCTGCACGGCACATCCTTCAGGGCGGCGCTCACCCATGCCTGAATTGCCCGAGGTCGAAACCGTTCGGCGCGGGTTGCAGCCGGTCTTCGAAGGATCGCGCATTCTCCGCGTGGAGCAACGCCGCCCCGATCTGCGCTTCCCCTTCCCCGCGTCCTTCGTCGAGCGTCTTACGGGCCGCGAGGTGATTTCGCTCGGACGCCGGGCGAAATACCTGACGATGCATCTCGACCGGGATCCGGTGCTGATCTGCCATCTCGGCATGTCCGGCTCGTTCCGCATCCACTCCGGTGCCGAGGCCGGAATCGTGGGCGATTTCCACCACGAGCGCGCGAAGGACGCCGCGCACGACCACGTGGTCTTCCACCTGCAGGACCGAAAGGGCGAGACGCACGCCGTCGTGTTCAACGATCCGCGCCGCTTCGGTTTCATGCTGTTTTCGGACGCCGCGACGCTCGATACGCATCCATCGCTCGCAGGGCTGGGGATAGAGCCGACCGGAAACGCGCTCGACGGGGGCCTGCTCAGCGATCTGTTTCGCGGAAAGCGCGCGCCGCTGAAGGCCGCGCTGCTGGACCAGAGGCTGATTGCGGGACTGGGCAATATCTATGTGTGCGAGGCGCTGTGGCGTGCCGGCCTCTCGCCCAAGCGGCTGGCGGGTTCGATCGCGGTGGCACCTGGACGACGAAGCGCGCGTTGCGACAGGCTCGCCGACGCCATCCGCACCGTGATTGCGGAAGCGATCGCGGCGGGCGGCTCGTCGCTGCGCGACTATGTCCAAACGGACGGGTCGCTCGGCTATTTCCAGCATTCGTTCAGCGTCTACGACCGCGAGGGCCAGCCCTGCGTGAAGCCCGGCTGCGGCGGCACCGTTTCCCGCATCGTCCAGAGCGGACGTTCGACCTTCTATTGCCCGACGTGCCAGCGTTAGCTATTCGACAGGGACGCAATCACTTCATCACGGGAGAGCACGATGGCCTACGAAACGATCCTTGTCGAAACACGCGGCAAAGTGGGGCTGATCACGCTCAACCGGCCAAAGGCGCTCAACGCGCTGAACACGACCGTGATGAGGGAGGTCGTTAAAGCCGTCGAGACATTCGATGCGGACCCGAAGATCGGCGCGATGGTGCTGACCGGATCGGAGAAGGCCTTCGCGGCAGGCGCCGACATCAAGGAAATGCAGCCGAAGGCCTATATCGACACCTTCATGGAAGATTTCTTCGCGGACTGGGA
This sequence comes from Mesorhizobium sp. CAU 1732, assembly GCF_039888675.1. NCBI lineage: Bacteria > Pseudomonadati > Pseudomonadota > Alphaproteobacteria > Hyphomicrobiales > Phyllobacteriaceae > Mesorhizobium > Mesorhizobium sp. CAU 1732. Next base: position 529,534 of record NZ_JBDQQR010000001.1, on the reverse strand, counting down.
AGCCGTGACACGCGCCCGCAAGCCAATCATCGCGGCGGTGAGCGGCTATGCGCTGGGCGGCGGCTGCGAACTCGCGATGCTGTGCGACTTCATCATCGCCTCGGACACCGCGAAATTCGGCCAGCCGGAGATCACGCTTGGCGTCATACCCGGCATGGGAGGGTCGCAGCGCCTCACCCGTTTCGTGGGCAAGTCGAAGGCGATGGATATGTGCCTGACGGGCCGCATGATGGATGCGGCGGAAGCCGAGCGCTCCGGCCTCGTCTCGCGCGTCGTGCCGGCAGGCGAACTGATCGAGGAAGCGCTGAAGGCTGCCGCCAGGATCGCCGATCTCTCGCTTCCCGCCGTGATGCTCGCCAAGGAAGCGGTGAACAGGTCCTATGAGACGACGCTTGCGGAGGGCCTGCGTTTCGAGCGCCGGATGTTCCATTCGATGTTCGCGTTCGACGACCAGAAAGAGGGCATGGCGGCCTTTGCGGAAAAGCGCGCGGCGGCATTCCGCAATCGGTAACGACAGAAGCGAAGATGAGCACGCGCGAGCGTTGACGCGCGCGAAAAGCTGATCTATAAGCCGCCGCAACTGCGGTAGCCCCTGGCTGCCCCTTAATTTGTTGCGCCAGACGGCCTCCCATAGGGATTTCCGCTCGCGGCGCTTACGCTGACAGTTTGAGAGAGAGGCATCCATGGCCAACACATCTTCGGCCAAAAAGGCTACGCGCAAAATCGATCGCCGCACCGCGATCAACAAGAACCGCCGCTCGCGCGTTCGCACCTTCCTCCGCAAGGTCGAGGAAGCCCTGCTGACGGGCGACAAGGCCGCCGCGCAGGCAGCCTTCTCCGCCGCTCAGCCGGAGCTGATGCGCGCCGCGAGCAAGGGCGTCTTCCATCGCAACACGGCATCGCGCAAGGTTTCGCGCCTCGCACAGCGGGTCAAGGCTCTCAGCGCCTGATCGCCATCTGAGCGAACCATTCCAAGCAGTCACGAACCCGGCGCCTCGACGCCGGGTTTTTCTTTGCCTGGAAAGCACCGGGCGGATCGCGACAGCCCAAATGGTAGGCTTTTGTCCTTTGCCGGCACAGTCTGACCGTTCCCAGGTTGCACTCTCGGTGCCTCAACCGCGCAGGGTAGAGCGCTGCAAATTTTGTCGTTTTAAATCAATGACTTGTAGATGGTTGCGAAAGGGGACCCCAGGACGGGCCGAGTCTCTGCTGCCCTGTCGAGTGTCAAGTGAATTTTGTCGCGCGCAGAGTCTTTCTCGAGTCGCCGGCAAAAGGTTTTGAATCAAAACAGCTTACTGTTCTGCCGCGCCGCAGCGAAAGTGAGTCAAGCTCAAAGTCATCGCAGATTCGTGAAAAATTCCTTACCTCTCTATTGCCCTGTCCACGGCATTTTTTGTAATGTCCGGTCATCGAATGGGGCGAGGCAATTGCCCCGCTGATCCAGCCAGACAGCGGCGACAGCGTAACGCGGATGAGGGTCCGCGCGCGTGGAAGTCGTGCCATTCAGGGGACAGGGGACTATTACATCGCAAGGCATTTTTTGGCTTCGAACGCATGTTCGGAGATGGAATTTTTACGCCCTGTTTTAGACGATCAAGCGGTGGCCAATCCATCCGCCCAGACACCAAGGAGGCGCGACGCCGAAAGACTTACGAGGACACGGCACGAAGGAAAAAGCGCCTAACGTCGGATGCGGAAAATATCGACGACAGCGCTGCGGCGACATTACGACAGGGATCATCAAACACAATGCAAAGCGGCATCGAAGCCCGAGCCGATACGGCTCTTATTGTTTCAAATCATCAGATGGAGGGGACAGGCATGGCGCCGTCAAACGGGCCCGAGGCAATTTTTGAGCGCGTCAAGACGCAACTCAAGGCCCGACTCGGCAATGATGTCTATTCCAGCTGGTTCGGCCGCATGATGGTTGCGGAGACCTCGCGGGGGCTCGTGCGGCTCTCCGTGCCCACCGCGTTCCTGCGGCAGTGGATCAACAACCATTACGTCAATATGATCGCCGAACTGTGGAAGCAGGACGACCCGGCGATGCTGAAGCTTGAGATCGTCGTGCGCAGCACGACGCGGGCAGCCGTCGCTCCCGTCGAGGAAGACCGCGCGCCGGTGAAGAAGCCGGTTCGCCAGAGCGGCCCGGCAATGCCGACGCCGTCGCAGCCAAACCGCGCGCCCGCGCTTCAGAGCGAAGGCCAGCGCATGAACGCCGCCGAACAGGGCAAGCAGAGCGTTCTCGGCTCGCCGCTCGACAGCCGTTACACCTTTGATTCCTTCGTCGAAGGCCCGTCCAACCGCGTCGCTTTCGCCGCTGCGCGCTCGGTTGCCGAGGGTGCCGCCAGCGCATTGCGCTTCAACCCGCTTTTCATCCATGCCTCCGTCGGCCTCGGCAAGACACATCTGCTGCAGGCCGTGGCTTCGGAAGCGCTGCGGCTCAAGCCTTCGTCGCGGGTGGTGTATCTGACCGCCGAATACTTCATGTGGCGCTTCGCGACCGCGATCCGCGACAACTACGCGCTGCACCTCAAGGAACAGTTGCGCGACATCGACCTGCTGATCATCGACGACATGCAGTTCCTGCAAGGCAAGTCGATCCAGCACGAGTTCTGCCATCTCATCAACATGCTGCTCGACAGCGCAAAGCAGGTCGTGGTCGCAGCCGACCGTCCGCCGTCGGAACTCGAATCGCTGGAGCCGCGCGTGCGCTCCCGTCTCAATGGCGGCGTCGCGCTGGAAATGGCCGCGCCGGACTATTCGATGCGCCTGTCCATGCTCCAGCAGCGCTATGCGGCGGCGGCTTCGGAAGACACCGCGCTGCGCATTCCCGACGATATCCTCTCGCATGTCGCGCAGACGGTGACGGGAAGCGGCCGCGAGCTCGAAGGCGCCTTCAACCAGGTGCTGTTCCGCCAGTCCTTCGAGCCGGAAATGTCGATCGCCTGGGTGGACGAACTGCTCGGTAACATCTACCGCGCCGGCGAGCCGAAGCGCGTTCGGATCGAGGACATCCAGCGGGTGGTCGCGCGTCACTACAACGTGTCGAAGACGGAGCTTCTGTCCAATCGCCGCACACGGACGATCGTGAAGCCGCGCCAGGTCGCCATGTATCTCGCAAAGATCATGACACCCCGCTCCCTGCCGGAAATCGGTCGCCGCTTCGGTGGCCGGGACCATACGACGGTGCTTCACGCGGTGCGCAAGATCGAGGGTCTTTCGGGCGGCGACAACCAGATGGCGCAGGAGATCGAACTCCTGAAGCGCCTGATCAACGACCAGGCCTGACGGCTTTTCGTCGGGGGCCGGCTCCAGATGGCGCCGGCACCGATGTTTTCCCCAGCCGGTTGCCCGCGACGCCGCTGAAACGCGTCGCGGGCTTGCCTTTCGGGGCGATTTCCTGTCAGGTTCGTCGTCCATTTTGCGCTGCCGATCCGGACTGGCGCGAACTCCGAAATCACATCCTGACGAGACCTGCGTGTCATGCGTGTTACCCTCGAACGCTCCAATCTCCTGAAGTCGCTCAACCACGTTCATCGCGTGGTGGAGCGCCGGAACACCATTCCGATCCTGTCCAACGTGCTCCTGTCGGCAAGCGGCGCGAGCCTGGAACTGAAGGCGACGGACCTCGACCTGGAGATCACCGAAGCGACCGCCGCCTCGATCGAGCAGGCCGGCGCGACGACGGTGCCGGCGCACCTCCTCTACGACATCGTGCGCAAGCTGCCCGACGGCGCGGAAGTGATGCTGAAGGTCGACGAGAGCGGCAATTCGATGTCCGTGATCTCGGGGCGCTCCTCGTTCCGGTTGCAGTGCCTGCCCCAGGCGGATTTCCCCGAACTTTCCGCCGGATCGTTCAGCCACATCTTCCGCCTCGATTCCGCAGGCCTGAAAGGCCTCATCGAGAAGACGCAGTTCGCGATCTCCACCGAGGAGACGCGCTACTACCTCAACGGCATCTATCTTCACACGCATGAGGATGGCGGCAAGCTGAAGCTGCGTTCGGTCGCCACGGACGGGCATCGTCTCGCGCGCGCCGAACTCGACGCGCCCGCGGGCTCCGAAGGCATGCCGGGCATCATCATTCCGCGCAAGACGGTGAGCGAGCTTCAGAAGCTCGTCGATTCGCCCGATGTGGCGGTGACGACCGAACTGTCCGACACCAAGATCCGATTCACGATCGGCAGCGTGATCCTGACGTCGAAGCTCATCGACGGCACGTTCCCGGACTACCAGCGCGTCATTCCGACCGGCAACGACAAGAAGCTGGTCATCGACCGACAGACCTTCGCGCAGGCCGTCGATCGCGTCTCGACCATCTCGTCGGAGCGCGGACGTGCGGTAAAACTGTCGATCGCCAGCGGCCAGGTGACGCTGACGGTGAACAACCCGGATTCCGGCAGCGCCACCGAAGAACTCGCGGCGGACTATGATTCCGATCCGATCGAGATCGGCTTCAACGCGAAGTATCTGCTCGACGTCGCAGCGCAATTGTCCGGCAGCGAAGCGCGCTTCATGCTGGCCGATGCCGGCTCGCCGACGCTGATCCACGACACGACCGACGATCATGCGCTCTATGTGCTGATGCCGATGCGCGTCTAGACGCGCATTTTTCACCGTGTCCGACATTGAGCAGACCGCGTCCGACACCCCGCACGGCAGGGCGCAGACACATGTCGCGCGCCTGCTGCTGACCGATTTCCGTAACTATGCCAGCACCGCGCTTGATTTCTCGCCCGGCCCCGTCGTCCTGACGGGCGAGAACGGGGCGGGCAAGACCAACCTTCTCGAGGCGATTTCCTTTCTGACGCCGGGCCGCGGGATGCGGCGCGCGGCGCATGACGACGTCGCGCGCGCCGGAGCGGCAGACGGGTTTGCCATTCACGCGCGCGTCGAAGGCGCGTTCGGCGATGTCGAGATCGGCACCGGCACGATCGGCGAACGCGGGCCGAATGGCGAGCTTTCCGGCCGCAAGGTGCGCATCAACGGCGCGCCTGCCAGGAACGCCGACGAGATGCTGGACTGGCTGCGCGTCATCTGGCTGACGCCGGCGATGGACGCGCTCTTCACGGGGCCGGCAGCCGACAGGCGGCGCTTCATGGACCGGCTCGTGCTTGCGATCGACCCCACGCATGGGCGTCGCGCGCTCGATTTCGAAAAAGCCATGCGCGGCCGCAACCGGCTCCTGTCCGAGCAGAGCCGCGACGACCGGTGGTTCGAGGCGATCGAAATCCAGATGGCGGAAACCGGCACGGCGATTGCCGCCGCGCGCCTGGAGATCGTGCGGCTGCTGACGGGCATGATCGAGCGGCTTCCGGAGGACAGCCTGTTCCCGAAGTCCGACATCGCGCTTCAGGGGACGCTCGAAGAGGCGATCGGCGCGATGCCGGCGGTGGAAGCCGAAGAGGTCTATCGCCGCAGCCTGACTGACAATCGCGCGCGCGACCGGGCGGCTGGCCGGACGCTCGACGGACCGCACCGGTCGGATCTGGTGGTGCGCCATCGGCCAAAGGACATGCCGGCCGAGCTGTGCTCGACCGGCGAGCAGAAGGCGCTTCTGACGGGGCTCATCCTGTCGCACGCGCGGCTGGTGACCGAGCTTTCGGGCGCGCCGCCGATCCTGCTTCTGGACGAGATTGCCGCACATCTCGATGCGGGGCGGCGGGCGGCGCTGTTCGAAATCCTGGAAGAGCTTGGCTGCCAGGCCTTCATGACCGGGACGGATGCGGCATTGTTTTCGAGCCTGGAGGGCCGCGCGCAGTTCCTGAAGGTTTCTGGCGGAGCCGTTGTCGTGGGCTGACACGCTGACAGCGCGCGCGCCAGGCGATATGGTGGCCGCATGAACCAATCCCCGCCCCCTGCCCTGTCCGACGAGGAACTCGAGCGCTATGCGCGCCATATCGTGCTGCCGGAAGTCGGCGGGCCGGGACAGCAGAAGCTCAAGCGGGCGCGTGTCCTCGTGATCGGCGCAGGCGGGCTCGGCGCGCCGGTGCTGCACTATCTCGCGGCTGCCGGGGTCGGCACGCTGGGCATCGTCGATGACGACACGGTCTCGCTGTCGAACCTGCAACGGCAGGTGATCCATGACACGGGAAGCGTCGGCCGCGCCAAGGCCGACAGCGCCTCTTCCACGATCGCGCGCATCAATCCGCATGTGCATGTCGAGCGGCACATCATGCGGCTCGATGCCGCGAATGTCGACGGGCTGGTGGCGGCTTACGACATGGTCATCGACGGCTCCGACAATTTCGACACGCGCTATCTCGTGGCGGACGCCTGCGCGTTGGCGGAAAAGCCGCTGGTTACAGGCGCCGTCGGGCGCTTCGACGGATCAGTCACCGTCCTGAAGCCCTATGAGGTCGCGGCGGACGGGCGCAAGAACCCCTCCTATCGCGATCTCTTTCCCGAACCGCCGCCGCGCGATCTGGTGCCGTCCTGCGCCGAAGCCGGCGTGCTGGGCGCTCTGGTCGGCGTGATCGGGACGTTGCAGGCTATGGAAGCCATCAAGCTCGTGACGGGCATAGGCGAACCACTGGTCGGTCGCCTGCTGATGTATGACGGGCTCGGCGCGACGTTCGACACGGTTCGCTACAAGGCCATAGGTTAGCCATTGCTTACCGAAAACAGGATCATGCTGTACCGTCTCGCGCCGCAGTTCGGGCGATGGGGCGAGTTGCTGAGGATGATCCGGCGCGCCTTCGCCTCCATGGACGGCGTGATCGACCCGCCTTCGTCTGTTCACCGTCTCACGGAGGACGGCCTGCGCCAGCGCGCCGAGGACGAGATCGGCATAGTCGCGCTCATGGATCAAGACATCGTCGGGTGCGTTTTCCTGGCCGAAAAGGACGATCACCTCTATCTGGGCAAGCTTGCGGTTGACCCCGGCAAGCACGGTCACGGCATCGGCAGGAGGCTGGTGGTGCATGCCGAGGAGATCGCGCGTACTGCGGGCAAGACCGCGCTGGAGCTGCAAACCCGGATCGAGTTGACGGCCAACCATGCCGCCTTCGACAGGCTGGGTTTCGTCGAGACGGAGCGGACGGCACATGCGGGCTTCGATCGGCCGACAACGATCACCATGAGAAAACGCTTCGTATGAGCGTGGCTCTCACGCCAGAGGAACAGGAGATCGCCGCCGGCTCGGACGGGGCGGCGATGGCGATGCGGATCGTCGCGGAGGCGGCGCGGCTAATGGGCGCCCCTCGCCTCATCCCGATCGCGTCCGCCCATATCGACGGCGCGCTTTATCATGGCGATTCCGGCACGTTTTTCGCGGAGCGTCTGGTCGAGGGTGGCGCGCAGGTCACGGTGCGCGCGACGCTCAATGTCGGCGCGCTCGACCTGACGGGCTGCTCGGCGGTGCGACTGGCCGAGCCGGAGCGCGGCATGGCGCGGCGCATGATGCAGGCCTACCGCGCGCTCGGTTGCGAGCCAAGCTGGACGTGTGCGCCCTATCAGGCAGGGCATCGTCCCGCGCAGGGAACCGACGTCGCCTGGGGCGAATCCAACGCGGTGGTGTTCTGCAACTCGGTGCTGGGTGCGCGGACGAACCGGTATGGCGACTTTCTCGACATCGCCTGCGCGATCTCTGGCCGCGCGCCCGACTACGGGCTGCATCGCGCGGAGAACCGTGTCGCGACGGTGCTGTTCGATGTTTCCGGCCTGGCGGCATCATTTCTCGCGTTGGAAATCGCGTGGCCTGTGCTGGGCAGTCTGTTCGGGCGCGAGGTCGGCACGGCAATCGGTGTCGTGGCCGGTGCGCCCGCAAATCCGGGCGACGATGCGTTGAAAGCGTTTGGCGCGGCGGCCGCATCGTCGGGCGCGGTCGGATTGTTCCACGTCGCAGGCGTGACGCCGGAAGCGCCCGACCTCGAAACCGCGCTGAGCGGCCGTGAACCGCAGACGGTCATCCGCGTGTCGCCGGCCATGGCGGCAGCGGCGCAGCGGCGTCTCTCGACCACCGAGAATGCCGACCACATCGACGCCGTCGCGATCGGCAGCCCGCATCTGTCGCTTGCCGAGATCGGCCGGCTCGAAGAGCTGGTCGCGGGACGCAGGCTTGCGGTTCCGCTCTACGCCTGCACGGGCCGCCATGTGCTCTCGGCGATCGACGGCGCGCGACGGGCAGCACTCGAGCGGCTCGGCGTCGTCATCGTCGTCGATACCTGCGTGGTCGTGACGCCGATCCTGCCCGATCTCACGGGCGGCGTGCTGATGACCAATTCGGGAAAATTCGCGCATTACGCGCCGGGCAACACCGGCTATGGCGTCGTCTACGGGTCGCTCGTCGAATGCGTCGAGAGCGCGATTATTGGTAAGCCACTGCTAACGGGTTTTGCGTCGTGAGCCGGTCCATCGCGTCAGAGGTTTTGGTGAGCGGTCGCGGCGGCGCGGGGGACGCGCTCGTCTTGTCCGCGCCGATCAGCTTCTGGGGCGGTGTCGATCCAAGGACAGGGCGGATCGCCGACGTTCGCCATCCCGAACATAGGCTGAGCATTGCAGGCACGGTGCTGTGCCTGCCGGGCACGATCGGTTCTTCGTCAGCTTCGGCGGTTTTGCTCGAACTCGTCAGCAACGGTCATGCGCCGGCAGCGCTCGTGCTTCACGAGGCGGATGCGATCCTGCTGCTTGGCCTCGTCGTGGCGAGGGAAATGGGGCTGGCGACGCCGGTCGCCGTGCGGCTCGACGCAGACAGCCAGCGCGCTTTCAGGGGTTGCCGACTATGCGTCGGGACTGACGGCATGATCGACGTGGAAAATCAGACAAGCCACGCGAGGAACGCGCCGACGGCTCCTACCGCAATCAGCAGGGCCAGCCCGCGTTCGTAGCCCATCGTGGCGACGATCAGCGCCTCGAGCAGGCTTTGAATCGCCAGATACAGCGATACGCATCCAACGACCAATCCCATCCAGCGGACGATCGCGTATACGGAATCGCCTGAGGGCGGCAGTTCTCCGCCAAAAATAAAGAGACCCAGCCCGGCCAACGACAAGACCGCAAAGAAACCGAAGACCCAAAATGCGTCCACTCGCTCCGATCGCCGCTCTTCCGGCGTGCGTGGGGGGAACAGCCTCATCTCTCGCGTCACGCCCGCGAGGGCAGAACGCGATCCGGCGGGCGGTGGCCGTCGAAGAAGGCGCGAATGTTGATGATCACCTTCTCGCCCATGTCGATACGGCCCTCGATCGTAGCCGAGCCCATATGCGGCAGGATCACGACCTTGCCCTTGGCGGCCAGCTTCACGAGTTTCGGGTTGACCGCCGGTTCGTGCTCGAACACGTCGAGCCCCGCACCGGCAAGTTTGCCGCCTTCCAGCATCTTGACCAGCGCGTCCTCGTCGATGATGTCGCCGCGCGCGGTGTTCACCAGATAGGCGGAGGGCTGCATCAGCGCGAGACGCCGCGCGGACAGGAGATGGAAGGTCGCAGGCGTCGAGGGGCAGTTGACCGAAATGATGTCCATGCGGGCGAGCATTTGGTCGAGGCTTTCCCAATAGGTCGCCTCCAGCGCATCCTCCGTCGCCGGCGCGACCTTGTGCCGGTTGTGATAATGGATCGACAGGCCAAAGGATTTCGCGCGGCGTGCGAGCGCGGTGCCGATGCGGCCCATGCCGACGATGCCGAGGCGCTTGCCGCCGAGCCTGCGTCCCAGCATCCATGTCGGCGACCAGCCCGTCCACTTGCCGTCGCCCTTCAGGACGGTCGCACCTTCGGTGAGGCGGCGCGGAACGGCCAGCATCAGCGCCATGGTCATGTCCGCAGTGTCTTCCGTCAGCACATTGGGCGTGTTGGTGACGACGATGCCCTTCTTCGCGGCGGCGGCGACGTCGATGTTGTCGACGCCGTTTCCGAAATTGGCGATGAGCTTGAGGCTCGGCCCGGCCTGCGCGATCAGCGCCGCGTCGATGCGGTCGGTGACGGTCGGAACCAGCACGTCGGCCTCCGTAACGGCGGCCACGAGTTCGGGCTGCGTCAGCGCCCGGTCGTCCACATTCAGGCGCGCATCGAAAAGCTCCCGCATACGGGTCTCGATCGCGTCCGGCAGTTTCCGGGTGATCACGACGAGGGGCTTTTTCCTGGCGACCATGACGTCCTCGAATACAGGGTCTCGTTGAGACCTCTTTAACCAAGATTGGCGACACTTGGAATCTGTGTCGACCAGGTCGCGGTCTTGGAGCCTGTGTAACAAGCCGTCCTGCAGATGACAAAGAAAAAGGGCCGCCCGATGAGGTCACCGGGGCCGGGTTCGTCAGGTAATCGTGGGTTGGAAAAATGGGCTCTCGCGTCACGTCGCGGAAATCATCGACTGGAATTCTGGCAGCGGCTGGTCTCGCCGCCCTGATGCTGTGCGCGCCGACAGGCGCAGCCTACGCGCAATCCGCGAGCATGGGACCAAGCGGATTGCCCTTGCCGCGCTTCGTCAGCCTCAAATCCGGCAAGGTCAATCTGCGGATCGGCCCCGGCCTCAACTATCCCGTCGAATGGATGTACATGAAGGCCGGCGTGCCGATGGAAATCATCCAGGAGTACGACAATTGGCGCCGTGTTCGCGACGCGGAAGGCGCGGAAGGCTGGATCAACCAGTCGCTGCTTTCAGGCCGCCGCACCGCTGTGGCAGCACCCTGGCAGCAAGGCAAGGAAAGCGAGCTCCTGCTGCGCGCGCAGCCCGACACGACGTCGCGCATCGTAGCCAGGCTCGAACCGGGCGTCATCGGATCGATCAGCGTCTGCAACGGTCAATGGTGCGAGATGGAATTTGCCGGCCATCGCGGGTGGATGAGCCAGACGCAGATCTGGGGCGCGTATCCGGGCGAAACCTACAAGGATTGATGCGGGGGCCGCGCCTGGCGCGCTGACTACCGCGCTTTCGGGCGAAGACGAACGACGATATCGACGTTCGCGATTTCCATGCCTTCCGGAGGCTCGGGCAGGTTGTGGACCGTCACCATGCCGGTATCGATGTCCATCACGCGATTTTCGCCTTCGATGAAGAAGTGATGGTGATCGGACGTGTTGGTGTCGAAATAGGTTTTCGACCCTTCCACCGCGAGGATGCGGAGCAGGCCGGCTTCGGTGAACTGGTGGAGCGTGTTGTAGACGGTCGCGAGCGACACGGCGACGCCGGCCACAAGCGCCTCTTCGTGCAGCTCTTCGGCCGACAGATGCCTGTCACCCTTGGCAAACAGCAGATCCGCCAAAGCCACGCGCTGACGCGTCGGACGAAGGCCGGCCGCCCGGACCCGCATTTCGACTTCTTCGCCCAGTGTGTCGCAAGCCTGCGTCAAACGCTGCTTTCCCTTCGCTTCATCGTACCGAATTGCGAATTCATTCGCATCGCCACCATCTCAACATATATTCTGTACCTGATACGCGATCAATAGCGGCACATTGACCCTCGTCGGGCGGCGCGCTAGAGCCGTTCGCGGTTTCCAGTCTGAAACGGACTGTGATAGTTGGGAGCCACGACAGGCGATCCGACAGGCCGTCGACGAGCAAGGGACGGGAGTGACGATGTTCGAACAGAAATCGAGCTACGACTACGAGGAACTGCTGGCATGCGGCAGGGGAGAGCTTTTCGGCCCCGGCAACGCACAGCTACCCGCGCCGCCCATGCTCATGTTCGATCGCATCACCGACATCAGCGAGACGGGCGGCGAATTCGACAAGGGCTATATCCGCGCCGAACTCGACATCAAGCCCGACCTCTGGTTCTTCCCGTGCCATTTCATCGGCAACCCGATCATGCCGGGATGCCTGGGCCTCGACGCCATGTGGCAGATGACCGGCTTCTATCTCGGCTGGCTCGGCCTTCCGGGCAAGGGCATGGCGCTCTCCACCGGCGAAGTGAAGTTCAAGGGCATGGTCACGCCTTCGGTCAAGAAGGTCGAGTACGGCATCGATTTCAAGCGCGTGATGCGCGGCCGCCTCGTCCTCGGCACGGCTGACGGCTGGCTGAAGGCGGACGGCGAACAGATCTATACGGCGACCGACCTGCGCGTCGGCCTGTCCAAGCAGGAAGCCGCCTGAAGCAAACCTTCCGGAACCAGCCGCGACCGCAGCATGTGCGGCGCGCAGCGAAAGGACCCTCATATGAGACGTGTCGTCGTCACGGGACTGGGCATCGTATCCTCGATCGGCAATAACGCCGACGAGGTGCAGGCATCGCTCCGCGATGCCAAGTCCGGCATCACATTCTCCAACGATTTCGCCGAGCACGGCTTCCGGTGCCAGGTCTGGGGCGCGCCGACGCTCGACCCGACCGAACTCGTGGATCGCCGCGCGATGCGCTTCCTGCACAAGGGCGGCGCGTGGAACCATGTGGCCATGCAGCAGGCGATCGCGTCCGCCGGCCTCGAGGACGGTGACATCACCAACGAGCGCACCGGCATCATCATGGGGTCGGGCGGCCCGTCGACCAAGACGATCGTCGAAGCCGCCGAAATCACCGAAAAGAACAACAGCCCCAAGCGCATCGGGCCGTTCGCGGTGCCGAAGGCGATGTCGTCGACCGCATCGGCAACGCTGGCGACTTCGTTCAAGATTCACGGCGTGAACTATTCGATCTCGTCGGCCTGCTCGACGTCGGCGCACTGCATCGGCAACGCCTACGAGCTTATCCAGTGGGGCAAGCAGGACATCATCTTCGCCGGCGGCCACGAAGACCTCGACTGGACGATGTCGAACCTGTTCGACGCGATGGGCGCGATGTCGTCCAAGTATAACGATACGCCATCCGTCGCCTCGCGCGCCTACGACGTCAACCGCGACGGCTTCGTGATCGCCGGCGGCGCCGGCGTTCTGGTTCTGGAAGAACTGGAGCATGCCAAGGCACGCGGCGCGACGATCTATGCCGAAGTGACCGGCTACGGCGCGACGTCGGACGGCTACGACATGGTGGCGCCGTCGGGCGAAGGCGCGATCCGCTGCATGCGCCAGGCACTCTCCACCGTCACCGGCGACGTCGACTACATCAACACGCACGGCACATCGACGCCTGTCGGCGATTCCAAGGAAATGGGCGCGATCCGCGAAGTGTTCGGGACCAAGATGCCGCATATCGCATCGACCAAGTCGCTGACCGGGCACTCGCTGGGTGCTGCCGGCGTCCAGGAATCGATCTATTCGATCCTGATGATGCAGGCCGGCTTTATCGGCGAAAGCGCGCATATCGAGGAGTTCGACCCCGAATTCGAAGGCATGCCGGTCGTGCGCAAGCGCATCGACAATGCCAAGATCGACACGGTCCTGTCGAACTCGTTCGGCTTTGGCGGCACCAACGCGACGCTGGTCTTCCAGCGCTATCAGAACTAGGGCGGGACGGCTTCGCATGGACGGGCTGATGAAGGGCAAGCGCGGCCTCGTGATGGGCGTCGCGAACGATCATTCGATCGCCTGGGGCATCGCCAAGCAGCTTGCAGATCACGGCGCCGAACTGGCCTTCACCTATCAGGGCGACGCGTTCGGCCGCCGCGTAAAGCCGCTGGCCGAGCAGGTCGGCGCGAAGCTCGTGCTGCCCTGCGATGTGGAAGACACTGCCACGGTGATCGAAACCTTCGATGCGCTGAAATCCGAATGGGGCGGGCTCGACTTCATCGTTCACGCCATCGGTTTTTCGGATCGCAACGAGCTCAAGGGCCTCTATGCCGACACCACGCGCGAGAATTTCGTGCGCACGATGGTGATCTCGTGCTTCTCCTTCACCGAAGTGGCGAAGCACGCGGCCCCGCTGATGACGAATGGCGGCTCGATGATCACGCTGACCTATGCCGGGTCGGTCCGCGTCATGCCGAACTACAATGTGATGGGCGTGGCGAAGGCAGGGCTCGAGGCCAGCGTGCGCTACCTCGCGAACGATTACGGCCCGCGCGGCATTCGCGTGAATGGCCTTTCCGCCGGTCCCGTACGGACGCTGGCGGGCGCCGGCATCTCCGATGCGCGGCTGATGTATTCCTACCAGCAGCGCAATTCGCCGCTGCGCCGGACCGTATCGTCGGAAGAGGTCGGCCGCTCCGCGCTCTACCTCCTGTCGGACCTGTCATCCGGCGTGACCGGCGAAATCCACTATGTCGATTCGGGCTATCACATCGTGTCGATGCCCACGCTGGACGAGTTGAAGCGCACCGACGAGGGTTAAACTGACGCTTGCGTCATTTCACCAATTGTAACGACCGGTAGAAACGGTTCTTAAGGAACCTGCGATATATCATGCCAGGGTTGAAGGACGCTGGCATGGACAACAAGACCAATCCGACACGGAGCACCACCTTCCGGCTGATCACGATCGCCGCGTCGGGACTGGGCAGCTTCATGCTCGGACTGTGGGGACTGAAGCTCGGTTACGGCAGCCATGTCGCAGGCCTTCCGTCGGAAGTCGTCGGTGGTGCGCTGGCAGCACTCTGCGCACTTGCGGCGTCGCTCGCGGCGATGTCGTTCTTCGCCGGCGTCGACGAATCCGTCAGCTACGTCTATCAGGAAACGCAGGTCGACAAGCTCACCGGCCTGCATGCGCGGACCGCGATGATCGGCAAGATCGCCGAGGCCGCATCGGCAACGATCCGCAATGGCGAGCCGGTCTTCCTGATCGACATCGATATCGACCGCTTCAAGCAGGTCAACGATTCCATCGGCTACAGCCAGGGCGACCAGCTCATCCGCGCCTTCGCCAGGCGCCTTCGCGAAATTCTCCCGGACACGGTGGAAATGGGCCGTATCGGGGCCGGCGAGTTCGCCGTGCTCATCCACGACACGCCGGATATGGGCCCTGTCGACACGCTGGTGGAGTATCTGATGGAAAAGCTGATGCAGCCCTATCAGCTCCCGTCGCACCTGCAATCCATCAACCTCTCGGTCGGCATCGTCGCGATGCCGAAGGACGGGATCGACCCGGTGGTGCTGTTGCGCAAGTCCAACCTCGCGCTTCAGCATGCGCGCGCCGGCGGCATCGGCAACTGGTCGGTGTTCCATGCCGAGATGGGCAAGGTGGCCGAGTATCGCCAGTGGATCGAATCCGAGCTCCACCTCGCTTTCAAGCGCGGCGATTTCGACCTGCACTACCAGCCGCAATTCGACCTGCCGAGCGGCAGGATCGTCGGCTATGAGGCGCTGGTGCGCTGGAAGCACCCCGAGCGCGGCATGATCCCGCCGACGGAGTTCGTGCCGATCGCCGAGGAGACCGGCATGATCGGGCCGATCGGCGAGTGGGTGCTGCACAAGGCCTGCTCGGATGCGCGGCTCCTGCCGCAGGACTGCTTCGTCGCCGTGAACATTTCGCCCGTGCAGTTCATGACCAAGGATTTCCTGGCCATGGTGCGCAACGTGATCGACGTGACCGGCATCGACCCCAAGCGCCTCGAACTCGAAGTGACCGAGACCGCGATGATGCAGGATCGCGGCCGCGCCGCGCACATCCTGGACGAACTCGCGCGCATGGGCATCTCGGTGGCCGTCGACGATTTCGGGACGGGCTATTCCAACCTCAGCTACCTTATCGACTTCTCGTTCAAGAAGCTGAAGATCGACCAGTCCTTCGTGCAGCGGCTGGAGACGGACGCGAATTCAGGGGCTGTCGTCTCGACCATCGTCGGCCTGTCGCGGGCGCTGGGTGTACATACGATCGCCGAGGGTGTCGAGACCGAGAACCAGGTGACGCTGCTGCGCGCTGCCGGCTGCGAGGTCGTGCAGGGCTATCTGTATGGCCGGCCCGGTCCGATCGGATCGAAAGTACCGCGATCGAAGCCGCTGCAAAAGATCGCCATGCACTGACGCCCGCGCGTCATCGCACCGCCCACAACACCTTGAAACGCTCGTTGCGTGACACCTCACCATGGCGCGCGAAACCTGCCTGCAACATGGGCTCGTACATCAGCGTCCGGTTCGCGACCATGAACAGCCGCCCACCCGGCTTGAGCGCGGCGGACGCGGCGCGGATCATGCCCTCGCCGATCGTCGGCTCGGCCGCCCTGCCCTGGTGGAAGGGCGGGTTCATCACCAGAAGATCGTAGCGGCGCTCGACCTTCTCAGCCAGAAGATCGCACCAGTGGACGGTCGCCTGCGTATCCGGCGCGAGAGCGGCGAGGTTCGCCTTCGACGCTTCGCAGGCGATATGGCTTGCCTCGTAGAGGTCGATGGAGGCGACGGTCGGTGCATGCCTTGCCAGCATGACCGACAGATAGCCCCAGCCGGCGCCGAAATCGGCCGCGGCACCTTTCAGGCCTTGCGGCAGGTTCTCGATCAGGAATTCCGAGCCGGGATCGATCCGGTCATGCGAGAAGGCGCCGGGCTGCGCAGAAAAGCCGCCCTCGATCGACGAGGCTGGGTTGGCGGCGCGCAGGGTGTCGATGACCTGCGCGGGCAAAGCAGGCGCGACGAGCCAGAAGACCACGCCATGGTTCTTCGACGCGTGGTCCTCGATCTCGACCAGCGCCGCGATGCGTTTGCGCAGGCTCGCCGCGCCTTCCGTCCTGCCGCCGGCCACGACGATGCGTCCACCGGCGCGCACGCGCTCCAGCGCGTCGGCTATCCAGAGTTCGTTCTGGCCCCTGTGCCGGCCGCAAAAGACCAGTACGAGGTCATAGGCATCGCCCTGCGCCACCGGCGTGACAGCGAAGCGGGCCGCTTCCAGCGCACGAAATGCGGGACGGAAATCCTGAACCAGCGAGAGCACGGCATCGAAGCCGGACGGCGCACGAAAATCCGCGGGCGCATTGATGACGAGCGCGCGCTCCCCGGTCTGCGGCTCGTCGAGAATCCCCGTGTCGAACGGGTGGAACAGCGTCTTCAACGAACCATCAGTCACGCAGGGCGTCCTCTCGCGTCAAACCGGCACGCAACGCGCCGGATTGTGCGTCTTTCATGCTCGAAGCGCCAAGGTCAAGCTTTGTGCCGCCAATGGGGTCACGTTCCCCGTAACCCAGGGATAAACGCAATCGTATTGCCCGAGAACACGGTCGCGTGAAACCCGGTTGTTTTCATATCGCCATGTGACGATATATAAATCGCCGTTGTTCGATAAGAGACACGAGATGGACAAGGACATCACCCTGAAGGCCATGGCCCACCCGGTTCGCCGCGACATGCTGTCGTGGCTGAAAGAGCCGGAGGTCCATTTCGGCGGTCAGGAACATCCGCTGGAAATGGGCGTTTGCGCCGGGCAGTTCGCGCGCTGCGGGCTGTCGCAATCGACCATCTCAGCCCATCTCGCCGCCCTGTCAGGGGCCGATCTGGTCACGGCGCGCCGCGTCGGCCAGTGGGTCTTCTACAAGCGCAACGAGGAGACGATCGCCGCCATGCGATCGTTCCTGAACGACCTCTGATTTCGCCTTCCCTTCCCAGAAACAAGAAAGATCCCCATGGCCACGATTTTCGATCCCGTCACAGTTGGTGATTTGTCGCTTCAGAACCGCTTCGCGATGGCGCCGCTGACGCGCAACCGCTCGCCCGGCGCGAAGCCCACCGAGCTTTCGGTAACGTACTACACGCAGCGCGCGACCGCCGGCATGCTGATCACCGAAGCGACTGCGATCTCGCATCAGGGACAGGGTTATGCGGACGTGCCCGGCCTTTATGGCGCGGAGCAGCTCGCGGCGTGGCGCACGGTCACCGATGCGGTCCATGAGGCTGGCGGAAAAATCGTCACCCAGCTCTGGCATGTCGGCCGCATCTCGCACGATTCGCTGCAGCCCGGCGGCGGCAAGCCGGTCGCGCCGTCTGCCCTGCGCGCCAAGTCGAAGACCTACCTGATCTCCGCAGACGGGACGGGCTCGTTTGCCGAAACGTCCGAGCCGCGCGCGCTCAAGCGCGAGGAACTGCCGGGCATCGTCGCCGACTACCACCGCGCGTCGAAAGCCGCCGTGGAAGAAGCCGGCTTCGACGGCGTCGAGATTCACGCGGCCAACGGCTATCTGGTGGACCAGTTCCTGCGCTCGGGCAGCAACCACCGCACCGACGAGTATGGCGGGTCGATCGAGAACCGCGCGCGCTTCCTGTTCGAGGTTGTCGAAGCGGTCGTGTCGGCTGCCGGCGCCGGTCGCGTCGGCATCCGCCTGTCGCCGGTCACGCCTGCGAACGATGCTTCCGACCCCGATCCGCAACCGCTCTTCGACTATGTCGCGAGCAAGCTCGCGGCCTACGGATTGGCCTATATCCACGTCATCGAAGGGGCGACCGGAGGCGACCGCGAGTTCCAGCAGGGCGGCAAGCCGTTCGACTACGCGCAGTTCAAGGCCGCCTACCGCGACGCCGGCGGCAAGGGCGCATGGATCGTGAACAATGGCTACGACCAGAAGCTCGCCGAGGAAGCGATCGAGAGCGGACGCGCCGATCTCGTCGCCTTCGGCAAGCTCTTCATCGCCAATCCCGATCTCGTCCGCCGTTTCGAGGAAGGCCTGCCGCTGAACGCGCCGCAGAAGGAAACCTTCTATGGCGGCGGCGCGAAGGGGCTCATCGACTATCCCTTCGCGGCTTAAATCTTTACCAAACACCCCCTCCACCGCCTTCGGCGGTCCCCCTCCCCCGTAAACGGAGGAGGATCCACGCTGCGGCCGTCCGCGACCGTAGATCCTCCCCTGCAAAGCGGGGGAGGGGGACCATGCAAAGCATCGTGGAGGGGGTGTTTCACTCCGACCCAAACGAAAAAAGGGCGCCACCTTTCGGTCGCGCCCTTCTTTAATTGCTATCGCTCAGGCGATCAGGCGTCGGCTTCTTCCGCGTCCGCGCTCTTCTTGTCGCGGGCGAGTTCCTTGCCGGTTTCCTGATCAACGACCTTCATCGACAGGCGGACCTTGCCGCGCTCGTCGAAGCCCATCAGCTTGACCCAGACCTTCTGGCCTTCCTTGACGACGTCGGTGGTCTTCTGGACGCGGTCGGCGGCGAGCTGCGAGATGTGGACCAGACCGTCCTTCGGGCCGAAAAAGTTCACGAAAGCGCCGAAATCGGCGGTCTTGACGACCGTGCCTTCGTAAATCTCGCCGACTTCCGGCTCGGCCACGATCGTGTGAATCCACTTCTTCGCCGCCTCGATTTCCTTGGCGTTCGAAGACGCGATCTTGACCGTGCCGTCGTCCTCGATGTTGATCTTGGCGCCGGTCTTTTCCACGATTTCGCGGATGACCTTGCCGCCCGATCCGATGACGTCGCGGATCTTGTCGGTCGGGATTTGCATGACCTCGATGCGCGGTGCGAACTCGCCGAGCTCCGAACGGCCCTCGGTGATCGCCTTCGACATCTCGACCAGGATGTGCTCGCGGCCGCCCTTGGCCTGCTCGAGCGCGACCTTCATGATTTCCTCGGTGATGCCGGAAATCTTGATGTCCATCTGGAGCGAGGTGATGCCGGCCGTGGTGCCCGCGACCTTGAAGTCCATGTCGCCGAGGTGATCTTCATCACCCAAGATGTCGGAGAGAACCGCGAAGCGCTCGCCTTCCTTGATGAGGCCCATGGCGATGCCCGCAACCGGCTTGGTCAGCGGAACGCCCGCATCCATCAGAGCCAGCGAGGTGCCGCAGACGGTTGCCATCGAGGACGAGCCGTTCGACTCGGTGATCTCGGAGACGACGCGCAGCGTGTAGGGGAACTGCTCCTTTTCCGGCAGAACCGGGTGCACGGCGCGCCATGCGAGCTTGCCGTGGCCGATCTCGCGACGGCCGGGCGACCCCATGCGGCCGGTCTCGCCCACCGAATAGGGCGGGAAGTTGTAGTGAAGGAGGAAGGTCTCCTTGTAGGTGCCGGTCAGCGCGTCGATGAACTGCTCGTCCTCGCCGGTGCCGAGCGTGGCGACGACGATCGCCTGCGTCTCACCGCGGGTGAACAGCGCCGAGCCGTGGGTGCGCGGCAGGATGCCGACTTCCGACACGATCGGGCGAACGGTCGACAGGTCGCGGCCGTCGATGCGGCTGCCGGTGTCGAGGATGTTCCAGCGGACGATCTTCGCCTGCAGGTCTTTGAACACCGTGCCGACCTGCTCCGAGGTCCACTTCGGGGTCTCGCCTTCGGCGGGTGCGAAATGCGCCTTGACCTTGGCCTTCACCGCGTCGACCGCAGCATAACGCTCGGCCTTCTGGGTGTTCTTGTAGGCTTCGCGCAGCTCGCCCTCGACCAGCTTCAGCATCTCTGCCTCGAGCTCGTCATAGGTCGGAGAGGTGAAGTCGCGCGGCTCCTTGGCGGCAACTTCGGCGAGCTGGATGATCGCGTCGATGACCGGCTGGAAGCCCTTGTGGCCGAACATGACGGCGCCGAGCATGATCTCTTCGTCGAGTTCCTGAGCTTCGGACTCGACCATGAGAACGGCATCGCCCGTACCGGCGACGATGAGGTCGAGCTTCGACTCCGGCATCTCGTCGAGGTGCGGGTTCAGGACGTATTCGCCATTGATATAGCCGACGCGCGCGCCGCCGATCGGACCCATGAAGGGCACGCCGGAAAGCGTCAGCGCAGCCGAAGTGGCGACGATGGCGAGGATGTCGGGATCGTTCTCCAGGTCATGCTGGACGACGGTGACGACGATCTGCGTGTCGTTCTTGTAGCCATCGGCGAAGAGCGGGCGGATCGGGCGATCGATGAGGCGCGACGTCAGCGTCTCCTTCTCGCTCGGACGGCCTTCGCGCTTGAAGAAGCCGCCGGGGATCTTGCCGGCCGCGAAGGTCTTTTCCTGGTAGTTGACGGTCAGCGGGAAGAAATCGAGGCCCGGCTTCGGTTCCTTCATGGAAACGACGGTCGCGAGCACGACGGTCTCGCCGTAGGTCGCGAGCACCGCGCCGTCAGCCTGGCGTGCGATCTTGCCGGTTTCCAGAATGAGCGGACGGCCGCCCCACTCGATTTCCACTTTGTGATGATTGAACATGTCTTGTCCTTCAATGCGAGAACCGTTCATGCCGCTGCGCGGCACGAAACCGTGTTCTCTGGCTTCGTTGCAGGACGAGCCACGGGCAAGACAACGGGACGCTTTGGGGTCGGGCATCTATGGGACGATGCTCTGGTCGGGGCGGCGGCAATCCGCCTAAAGCGCCCTGCAATCCTGCCCCATGACTGTGTCCTGAGGCGGCTCCGGCACTGTGCCTTTCCATGTCGCGGAGCCAGGCGGGCTACATTGCGGCAGCCCAATATGCGCGACCGGCGGGACCCTTTCGGATGCCCGCCGGTCAAACTTCTTAACGGCGCAGACCGAGCTTCTCGATCAACGTCTGGTAGCGGCCTTCATCCTTGCGCTTGAGATAGTCAAGCAGGCTGCGGCGCTGGGAGACGAGGGCGAGCAGACCACGGCGGGAATGGTTATCCTTCTTGTGGTCCTTGAAGTGATCGGTCAGGTTCTTGATGCGTTCGGAGAGGATCGCGACCTGGACCTCCGGAGAACCGGTGTCGCCCTTCTGTGTCGCGAATTCCTTCATCAAATCCTGTTTACGCTCTGCGGTGATCGACATCGCGCTTTTCCTTTCTGTTTTTTAGGAAACGGGTCGCCCACAGCCGGGATGTCGTCCAGCAGGGGCCGGTGAACAGTCGCTCGAGAGCGAATGTTGCGCGGCATATAGGGCAAAACGCCCGCCAATACCAGCGAATTCCGCGAGGCCGGGCAACCACCCGTCAAGCGGCGGCGTCCTCGACGCCGGCGTCGGCGAGATCGGGTTCGAGCCGGTGCAGCGGCATGGTGAACCGATACTCCAGTCCGTCGCGATGAACCGTGCGCTCGATGCCCGCTTCCAGCGTGCCACCCAGCATGCGCTCGATGACTTCGGTGCCGAAGCCGCGTGTTTCGGTGCGCTTGCGCAATCGCGGCACGGTCTCGCGCCAGACCAGTTCGAGGTTTTCACCCTTGTGCTTCCAAGCGACGCCGAGCTTGCCGTTCGAGTGCGCAAACGCGCCGTACTTGGCCGCGTTGGTCGCCATTTCGTGCAGCGCGAGGCCAAGCGTCTGCGCGGCCTGGTTCGACAGCCGAAACTGCGGGCCGGCAACGTTCAGGCGCGAGGCGTCGCCCGGGCTGAACGGTTCGATCTGTGTGATCACGAGTTCGCGGAGCTCGACGCCCGCTACACCACCCGCGATCAGCAGGTCGGTGGACCGCGCGAGGCCATGGACGCGCTTCTGGAAGGCATCCTGGAAGGCCGCGAAGGTGCGCGCGTAGCGAGCCGTCTGCTTGGCGATCGAGGAGACGACCGTGAGTTGGTTCTTCGACCGATGGGCAACTTCGCGCATCAGGAAGCGGATTTCGTTCTCCGCCGCCTGCCGGTCCTTCGATGCCTGAGCCAGTGCAAAGGACACCGTCGCGATCTCGCCGACGGGATACTCCACCGCCTCGATATCCTCGCCCGCGCCGAGACGCCTGGCGTCGCGCGCAAGCCGCCGGATCGGGTTGGTGATCTGGCGGCCGAGAATCCACGCCAGCACGGCACCCAGCGCGATGATCGCCAGCCCGCCGAGCGCCAGGACACGCAGCGAACGCGACATCGGGGCCTGCACGACATCGGTCGGCGCCCAGACGATCGTCTTCCAGCCACTCATCGAGGACGACGATCGGATCGTCTCATAGCCGCGGTTCTCGAAGCGGACGGTCGTGCGGACCGTGGTGGTGGTCGCGCTCTGGTCGTCGGCCAGGAAGAATGGCTTCCCGATGTCCGAGCCCATGAAGGACGAGGCGAGTACCGTGCCCTGGCGATCCACCAGCACGGCATTCCAGCCGCCGCGCAGGTTCTGGCTCGACAGCGATTCCGACAGCCGTTCCGCATCCTGCGTCAGGATCAGGGCCGCCACCGGCCCGGGTGCATCGGCAAGCGGCCGGACGACATTGAAGACCCATTTCTGCGCGGTCTCGCCATAAAAGGCGTTGGAAATCGCGGGGTCTCCGGTGAGAAGGGCACGGCGCACCGTTTCCTGATCGGCGACCGGCTCAAGAACCGTGCCGTAAGCCACGCGCGTGTTGAAAAGCTGATTCGCATTCTCGTCGACGGCGATCAGATACGCGCCCGTGCCCTCAAGCGCTTCGTCCGCCCTTCGATAGAAATCGCCGAGGTTGCTGCGTTCGAAGGCGCGCGACGTCTCCAGCACGCGCAACGTCGTCATCATGCCGTTCAACTGGCGATCGACGGTTTCCGATATCGAGCCGGCGGTCGCCTCGGCCAGCGTCGTCACCACTTCCTGCTGGGCCTGATTGTTGCGCTGAAGCAGGACCACCGCGAAAACCAGCGACGGAATGATGATCGCCGCCATCAGGAGCGCCAGGATCGCCCCGATCGATATCTGGCCGTGCCGGGCGCGTGCCGTGCGACGGTCCTCTTTCACGACGGTAGCGTCGCGATCCTGCGTAGTCTCAGTCGTCACCAATTCATCGACCATCCCGCACGGCGGCGCCGGTCAGAAGACCGGTCGGTGCAGCCATTGATTTGCAGCGATAACCGCTCACAGCCACTTTTTCCAGCGGAAGTAGAGCGCCAGCATCATGCCCACGACGGCCATGCTGAGCAGCGCGAGCGGATAGCCGTAATAGGCCGACAATTCCGGCATATTCCACGGCGACGCGGACGTATCGAAGTTCATGCCCCAGACACCCGCCAGGAACGTCAGCGGAATGAAGATGGTCGATACGATGGTCAAAACCTTCATTACTTCGTTCATGCGGGTGGAAATGCTGGAGAGGTAGAGGTCCAGCAGGCCGGATGTGAGTTCGCGATATGTCTCCACGATGTCGATGAGTTGCACCGCGTGGTCGTATGTGTCGCGCAGGTACAGATTGACTGCGGCAGGAACAAGGTCGAAATCCTCGCGCGTCATGGTTGCCAGCATCTCGCGCGTCGGCCACAGCGCCCGTTTCACCACGAGCATTTCACGCTTCAGTTCGTGAAGCTGGGCAACATCGTTCGGCTTGGGATCGCGTGTGACCTCATCCTCCAGGGTCTCCAGCCGATCGCCGATGCTCTCCAGAAGCGGGAAATAGGCGTCGATCACGGTGTCGATGATCGCATAGGCGAGGTAGGGCGCGCCGCCACGGCGCATGCGGCCCTGCGGAGCCGGCAGCCGGCGGCGAATGGGATCGAGGCAGTCCTCGGGTCGCTCCTGGAAGGTCACCACATGCAGGCGGTCGAACAGGATCGCCAGTTGCTCCTTCGAGGCGACGTCGTTGCCGCTCATCATGTGCATGAACACCAGCGCATGCTCGCCATAAATATCGACCTTGGGGCGCTGGCCGGTGTTGTGGATGTCCTCCAACGCCAGAGGCGTTATCGAGAAGATGCGCGCGAGTTCGCTGAGCATGTCGAGGTCGCTCAGGCCGACGACATCGAGCCAGAGCCGCTTTCCGGACGCTATGCCGTCCTCGACATCCGCGATGGTCGCCCGCGGAATCTCCTCGACCGCATCGTCATCGATGAGGGTAAGCCGAAGCGTGGTGGGCGAGGCTTTCTCATCAGGAATAAGCGTGCCCGGCGGCGTACCCACCGGGGCGCGACGGCGCGACACCAAGCCCGACGAAGCAGTCATGGACGGGGTTCCCTGCATGCGATCACGCGACAATGCCCGCAAGCGGCGCGGCTCGCCAGAGAAAATATGCGAAAAATATGAGTGCGATCAGCCCGCGAAGACCCGCTTCGGCTTGAACATGCCGGCCTCGATCGCGCCGATCGCGACCAGCTTGCCGCGCGCGAAGGCACAGGCCTCCTCGGCTTCGACGGGGGCGTCGCGGCCGCGCACGATGACGGGATTTCCGAGCCTGATCTTGGCGGCGGTATCGTCCGTCACCACGACCTGGGGCAGGCAGTCGAGGGCTGCACCGGTATCCACCAGAAGCGCGTCGATCGCCTTCCACTGGTCGGGACCGGGACGCCTGCCCGGCTGCTGCCCCGCCTCGCCTTCCACCACCTCGGGAGGCGGCATCGCTGCCTCGATCGCGGCTTCGATTTCCTCCAGCGTGACAAGATCATCAGCCGTGAACGGGTCGACTTCGGTGCGGCGCAGATAGGAAATATGGCCGAAACAGCCGAGTTCGCGGCCGATATCGCGGGCGAGCGAGCGGACATAGGTGCCCTTGCCGCATTCGATCTCGAAGATCGTCGAGCCGTCATCCTGCATCTCGATCAGATCGAAACGCCCGATCTCGACCTCGCGAGCCGGGATTTCGAACGTCCCGCCATCGCGAGCCAGATCGTAGGCGCGTTCACCGGCGATCTTGATGGCCGAGAACTGCGGCGGAACCTGCATGATGACGCCGGTGTATTTCGGCAGAAGCGCGCGGATCGCGGCCTCGTCGGGCCTGTCGTCCGACGAGTGCGTGACGTCGCCCTCGAGATCGTCGGTGGAGCGTTCCTGACCCCAGGTCACGGTAAAGCGATAGACTTTCGCGCCGTCCTGCACGTAAGGCACGGTCTTGGTGGCCTCACCCAGCGCGATCGGCAGCATGCCGGATGCCAGCGGATCGAGCGTGCCGGCATGGCCGGCCTTTTCAGCGCCGTAGAGCCATTTGATCTTGGACACCGCGTCGGTGGAACCCATGCCGTGCGGCTTGTCGAGCACCAGCCAGCCCGAAACCGGGCGGCCCTTCTTCTTGCGAGGACGGGACATCAGTCTTCTTTCTCGCCATCATCATCGAGGTCGCGCGCGACTTCGGGCGAGCGCAGCAAATCGTCGATCTTGGCCATGTTGTCGTAGCTGGTATCGAGCCGGAAGCGGAACTCCGGCATGTATTTCATCTGGCGAAGCGCGCCGGACACGCGACCGCGAATGAACTTCGCATTCTGCGCAAGCGCCTTGATGATCGCCTGATCATCCTTTGCCCCGAGCGGTGCGACGAACGCCGTCGCGATCTTGAGATCGGGCGACATACGCACCTCCGAGATCGAGATCACGGTCGCCTCGATCACGTCGTCGCGCACCTCGCCGCGCTGGAGCACGTCCGCAAGCGCATGACGCACCTGTTCGCCGACGCGAAGCTGGCGCTGGGAGGGGCCTGCCGCCGAGGCAGCTCGTTTGTTCATGCCGAAATCCTGTCGTTCAAATCCTGACCATCCGGGTCGCGAAAACCGCTAATATTGGGGCGTCACGTTGCCGGCGATCCTGGGAGGAAACACCGGCGCGCTTCCGGTCCATTCTTCTATACGGGTGCGGAATTCCACGACTTCTTCATCGGAAAAAGTCCGCTTCGGCCAGACCTGGGCGTAGTAGTTCGAAATCCAGAAATAAAACAGCCGGTCGTCTTCCTCAAGCGCATGAAAGCTCTCCCAATCGGCTGTCCAGGTGTGACCTTTCATGACCATGGTGACGCCGCGACGGTCCGCCTCGGCGGAAATCGGTATCCCGATTGTCCCGCGTTTCTCGAGGAACCCGCGCCAAAACCCCAAAATCACACGGGCTGCGAAGCCGTAGCACAACCAGCCGAGCAACAATCCGCCGACCAGAAACGCAGACGCGACAAGCAGGAACGTCACGATGTCGCCGCTTCTGTACCATTGGTAGGCGTAGATCAGCCCGGCGAAAACGGCGATCACGCCAACGCTGCAGACAAAAGGCAAACGCCGCAGGGGCGTGATGCGCGCATATTTGGTCTGCAGGTGATCCTCGACGTCAAGCTCGAAGTCCTTCGCGAACCTGACGTCGTCTTTCGTCTGCCAGATACGCGGGACACCCGAACCGGACATGCCATCACCTGTCTTCGTTGGCCTGCCTTGGCCTGGAAGAACCCGCGCGCCGCCCCCGCGAGAGCAACGCCACGGTTTCTCGATTCCTCAGACCATTCGCGCCCGCGCTCGGTCTTAGAGCGAACGCTTGACCATCTCGACGCGGAACGCCTCGATGACATCGCCCTGGCGCATGTCCTCGTAGTTGGCGAATGCCATGCCGCACTCCTGGCCGACTGGCACTTCGGACACTTCGTCCTTGAAGCGCTTGAGGGTCTTGAGCGTGCCTTCGTGGATGACGACGTCGTCGCGGATGAGGCGAACGCCCGCGCCACGCTCCATCTTGCCTTCCGTGACACGGCAACCGGCGACCTTGCCGACCTTCGTGATGTTGAACACTTCGAGGATCTCGGCATTGCCGATGAAGGTCTCGCGGCGTTCCGGCGACAGCAGGCCGGACATGGCGGATTTGATGTCGTCCACCAGGTCGTAGATGATGTTGTAGTAGCGGATCTCGATGCCGGCAGCTTCCGAAGCCGCGCGCGCCTGCTTGTTGGCGCGAACGTTGAAGCCGATGATCGCCGCGTTGGAGGTCTCGGCGAGCGAGACGTCGCTTTCGGTGATCGCACCCGCGCCCGAATGGACGATGCGTGCGCGCACCTCGTCGGTGCCGAGCTTGTCGAGCGCCGTGACGATGGCTTCGATCGAACCCTGCACGTCGCCCTTGATGACGAGCGGGAACTCCTTGAGCCCCGACGACTGGAGCTGCGACATCATCTGCTCGAGCGAGCCGCGCTGGCCGGCCTGGCGTGCGACAGCCTTCTCGCGGGCGAGACGCTGACGGTACTCGGAAATCTCGCGAGCCCGCGCATCGTTTTCGACGACCGCGAAACGATCACCCGCCTGAGGCGTGCCCTGAAGACCCAGAACCTCGACCGGCATCGCCGGACCGGCTTCCTTGATCTGCTCGCCACGATCGTTGATCAGCGCGCGGACACGGCCCGACTCGTTGCCGGCGACGAGAATGTCACCCGGCTTGAGCGTACCGGTCTGCACCAGCACGGTCGCGACAGGACCACGGCCCTTGTCGAGCTTGGCTTCGATGACGACGCCTTCGGCGGTACGATCCGGGTTTGCCTTCAGGTCGAGGATTTCGGCCTGAAGCAGGATCGCTTCGAGCAGCTTGTCGAGATTGGTGCCCTTGGTCGCGGAGACCTCGACGTCGAGGACCTCACCACCCAGGGACTCGACGAACACCTCGTGCTGGAGGAGCTGCGTGCGAACCTTCTGGGCGTCGGCCTGCGGCTTGTCGATCTTGTTGATCGCCACGATGATCGGAACTCCCGCAGCCTTCGCATGGCTGATGGATTCGATCGTCTGCGGCATGACGCTGTCGTCGGCCGCGACCACGAGGATCGCGATGTCCGTCGCTTGCGCGCCACGGGCACGCATCTGCGTGAAGGCGGCGTGGCCCGGCGTATCGATGAAGGTGATCTTCTGGCCGTTCTTCTCGACCTGATAGGCACCGATATGCTGGGTGATGCCGCCTGACTCGCCGGCGACCACATTGGCGTTGCGGATCGCGTCGAGCAGCGAGGTCTTGCCGTGATCGACGTGGCCCATGATCGTGACGACCGGCGGACGCGACTTCAGATCGCCTTCCTGGTCGACGATGTTGAACAGGCCTTCCTCGATGTCGGACTCCGCGATGCGGCGAACCGTGTGGCCGAATTCCGACGCGACCAGCTCAGCCGTATCGGCATCGATCAGGTCGCCCGGCTTCATGATCTGGCCCTGCTTCATGAAATACTTCACCACGTCCACGGCACGCTCGGCCATGCGGCTGGCGAGATCCTGGATGGTGATCGTCTCGGGCAGAACCACTTCGCGCACGATCTTCTCGCGCGCTTCCTGCTGCATGCCGCGCTTGAACTTCTCCTGGCGGCGACGCATCGACGACAGCGAACGGCCGCGCTTGGCATCGTCGTCCGACAGTGCGGTGGTCAGCGTCAGCTTGCCGCGACGGCGATCGTCCTCGGCCTTCTTGACCGGCTTGGGAGCGGCGACCTCGGGCTTGATCGGGCCACGCTTGATCGGGCTGCCGCTGCGCGGCTTTGCTTCTTCCTCCTCCTCGGCGACAGCCACGGTCTCGGTGGCAGGCGCACGACGGCGTGCTTCTTCCTCAGCGCGGCGGCGCGCTTCGGCCTCGGCCTGGAGCCGGGCTTCCTCTTCGGCCTGACGGCGTGCGGATTCCTCACGCTCGCGCTGACGGCGTTCGTCTTCCTCGGCGCGACGCTTCGCGTCTTCGGCGGCGCGCTTGCGCTCCTCGACTTCACGAACCTTGGAATCCTGCAACGCGCGGCGGCGTGCGTCCATCTCGTCGGACGACAGCTCGTTCAGGACCATGCCCGAACGTTCCGGCGCGACGGGGCGCGGCGGCGGGGGCGGCGCAGTGGGAGCCGCCAGCGGAGCCTGCGGCGTGCGCGGCTTGAGCGTGACAGCAGGCTGCGGCGTCTCCGGCTTGTCGCCGGGCAGCGAAAACTTGCGCTTCTTCGTTTCGACGACGACCGCCTTGGTGCGTCCGTGCGAGAAATTCTGGCGCACGGTACCCTGTTCCGCTCCGGGCCGCTTCAGCGTCAGCGTCTTCTTCGTGCTCACGCTCAGCGTCTTGTCGTCACCCGATTTCGTATCGCTCATTCCATATCCTCTGCGGCGTCATCATGATCGCCGGTTGCCGCAACCACTATCCGGTCTTCGGGGGAACCGCCCCTGTATCGGTCAAGCGCCACCATGCGCTTAAGCACCGCCTTGCCCGTATCACCGGCGAGCACGGCTGCATGTATCACATTTGCCCCACCCAATGCCAAACCCATTTCGGCCTCCGAAAAGAGATTGTAGGCGGGGATGGAAGGCCCTTCCTGATAGACGACCGCACGACGGGCCTGCTCGATCTTTCGAACCCCGTCAGGCGATGCTTCGGCTGCGTGAAGCACCAGAACGGCTTTGCCGGAGCGCACCGCGCCCTCGACCTTCGCGGCCCCCAAAGCCACCTGCCCGGCCTTTCTGGCCAGGCCCAGCGAACCGAGCGCCGAACGTACGAGAAGCCCGTCGACCATCGCACCAAGGTCGGCAGGCAGGGTTACCTTCGTCTTGAATGCCCGCGAGAACAGGTTCTTGCGAGCGGCCTCATCGACGTGGAGCCGATCAGCCGTTACCCAGCATCCGCGCCCGGGGAGCTGCCGCTTGAGGTCGGGAACGACGGACATGTCGGGCCCCGCCACAAAGCGCAGCAAGCCTTCCGGCTCGCCCGCCTGGCGCGTCACTATACATGTGCGTTCGTTCATCTCGTTCAAGTGCTACTCCGTCCGGACGCACGATCATGCTCCGGCCGCTTCCTCTTCAGCCTGCTCTTCGGTCTCGTCGACCAGGTCTTCCTCGGTGATCCAGCCCATCTTCATGCGGGCCGCCACGACCATCTGCTCGGCTTCGGCCCGGGAGATGTTGAAATCGGCCAGGACGCCGGGGAAGAACTTCGTCTCGCCGTCCTTGCGCTCTTTCCAGCCGACGAGGTCGTCGACCGCGTAGCCGGCGAAATCCTCGGTGGATTTCACGCCGTCCTCGCCGAGCGCGACCATCATGGCCGTGGTCACGCCGGGGAGCTCGCGAAGTTCGTCCAGCACGCCCAGCTCGGTGCGCTTGGCATCGTGCTCGGCTTCGATCTTGTCGAGATATTCGCGCGCGCGCATCTGGATCTCGGAGGCGGTGTCGTCGTCGAACCCGTCGATCGACGCGATCTCCTCGGACTCGACATAGGCCACTTCCTCGACCGAGGTGAAGCCTTCCGATGCCAGAACCTGGCCGACCATCTCGTCGACGTTGAGCGCGTCCATGAACAGGCCCGAGCGCTCGACAAATTCCTTCTGGCGGCGCTGCGACTCTTCTTCCTCGGTGAGGATGTCGATGTCCCAGCCGGTGAGCTGGGATGCGAGGCGGACGTTCTGGCCGCGACGGCCGATGGCCAGCGAGAGCTGGTCGTCGGGAACCACGACCTCGATGCGCTCTGCATCCTCGTCAAGCACCACCTTGGCGACTTCTGCCGGCTGCAATGCGTTGACGATAAAGGCGGCCGCGTCCTGGCTCCACGGGATGATGTCGATCTTCTCGCCCTGCAACTCGCCAACCACGGCCTGAACACGCGAACCGCGCATGCCGACGCAGGCGCCGACCGGATCGATCGAGGAATCGCGGCTGATCACCGCGATCTTGGCGCGCGAACCGGGGTCGCGGGCGACCGACTTGATCTCGATGATGCCGTCATAGATTTCCGGCACTTCCATGGTGAACAGCTTCGCCATGAACTGCGGATGCGTCCGCGACAGGAAAATCTGCGGGCCGCGCTGCTCGCGGCGCACGTCGTAGACATAGGCGCGGACGCGGTCGCCATAGTTGTAGTTCTCGCGCGGGATCAGTTCATCGCGGCGGATGATCGCCTCGCCACGGCCGAGGTCGACGACCACGTTGCCGTATTCGACGCGCTTGACGGTGCCGTTGACGATCTCGCCGACGCGATCCTTGTACTCGTCATACTGACGGTCACGCTCGGCCTCGCGTACCTTCTGTACGATGACCTGCTTGGCAGACTGGGCTGCGATGCGGCCGAAATCCATCGGAGGAAGCTGCTCGGCGATGAAGTCGCCGACCTGGGCATCCGGGTTGCGGGTGCGCGCATCGACGATCGAAATCTCGCGGGCATACTCCTCGACGGTCTCGACGACTTCGAGCAGGCGCTGCAGCTTCATCTCGCCGGTGGTCGGGTTGATGTCAGCGCGGATGTTGGTCTCCTGACCGTAGCGCGAGCGCGCGGCCTTCTGGATCGCGTCGGCCATCGCTGCGAGGACGATCTGCTTGTCGATCGACTTTTCGCGCGCGACCGCATCGGCGATCTGCAAGAGTTCCAGCCTGTTTGCACTGACTGCCATTTTCGTCTCCTCGGGGCATGTCCGCCTGTTGTCCGGCGGGTGCTCGTATCAATTGTCGTTGTCTGGCTCACGCACGCCGGTATCGGCGTCGCCTTCATCGGTCTCGTCTTCATCGGTCTCGTCGTCGTCCTCGAGACCGCGCTTCTTCTTGGCGTCCTTGTCCCGCTTGAGCGTTTCGCGAATCAGCTCATCCGTGAGAATGAGCCGCGCATCCGCGATCGCATCGTAGGGCACGCGAACGGTGGGCTCGTCGCCGTAGCTCGCCTGGTCGCGCTCGATCAGGACGTCGTCCTCGGTCGTCTCCGCGATACGGCCGCGAAACCGCTTACGCTCGGCGACCATCACGGCGGTTTCCATCTTGATCAGATGGCCCTTGGCGGCCTCGAAATCGGACTTGCGCACCAGCGGGCGATCGATGCCGGGCGACGAGACTTCGAGATGATACGCCTTGTCGAGCGGATCTTCCACGTCGAGCACCGGCGAAACCGCACGGCTCACTTCCTCGCAATCCTCGACGGTCATCGTGCCGTCGAGCCGCTCGGCCATGATCTGCAACGTCATGCCGTTCTGAGCCGACACGCGGACGCGCACCAGCCTGAAGCCGATCGCCGCCAGCACCGGCTGGATGATCATCGCCACGCGCGCATCGACACCCGTCTCGCGGATAATGCGGTCGTCAGCGGTTTGAAGGTCTGCCATCTCGGAAGCCACCAGGTCTCCTTGCGGTCGGAGGCTAACAAAAAAGAGCGGGACCGGGTGGACCCACTCTTCGCCATACCGACCAAGAATTTGAAGCTGATATAGACGAGACACGATCGCTTATCAAGGTCCGTGGCGGACCTGCGCTGTGGAGCGCTTTCCGCTTTGCTCTCACGGCGCCGTCTTGATAGCGTTCGCGGCGCTGCGCACGGACCCTGGAATCGATATCTGGACTTTGGATGACACAATCGAAGGACACGCTTCTCGATCATTTCGGACAATTCCTCGCTCGACGCCTGCAAAGTGAGTCGTCCGGCTATGAGCCTTACACCCCGTCCGATCCCGAGACGCTGCGGCGGACGCTCCAGACCGGCGACGTGCTGCTGATCGAGGGAAATCAGAAGGTTTCGGCGGCGATCAAATACCTGACGCAATCCACCTGGTCGCATGCAGCGCTCTACATCGGCGATCTCCTGCCGGAGCCGGCCGATGGATCGGAGCGCCCGCGCCTCGTCGAAGTCAATCTGGGCGAAGGCTGCGTCGCGGTCCCGCTGTCGAAATACCGGACCTACAACACGCGCATCTGCCGGGCGCACGGGCTGACGCCGGAAGACCGGCAGCACGTCGCTTCCTTCATGATCGAGCGGCTCGGGCTGAAATACGATACGAAGAACATCATCGACATGCTGCGGTATTTCCTGCCAACCCCGCCGGTTCCCGTGCGCTGGCGGCGACGCATGATCGCGTTCGGATCGGGCGACCCGACACGGGCGATCTGCTCCTCGATGATCGCCGAAGCCTATGGCGAGATCGGTTACCCGATCCTGCCGGAGGTCACGCTTGCGCCCGGCAGGGCGTCGGCCCAGTCGAATTACTCACGCAGCGAGATCATGCATATCCGGCACCACTCGCTTTATACGCCGCGCGATTTCGACCTGTCGCCCTACTTCCAGATCGTCAAGCCGACGCTCGTCTACGGATTCGACTACAAATCCCTCGTCTGGGCGGACGAAGGCGACCGGATATCGGCGGCCAGAGACCCTGTGACGATCGAAGGCGAGGTGACGAGCGCCCCGCCTCCATCGCCCGAGTCGTAATCAGTCGGCCGGGGCTATGCGCAAGATTTCGCCGTTGGCCTCATCGGTCGCGACGTAGATCGCGCCATCGGGACCCTCGGCAACGTCGCGAATGCGCAGGCCGAGGCTTTCGAGCAACCGCTCCTCATGGACGACGGCATCGCCATCGAGTTCGAGGCGCACCAGTGCGGTGGACGCAAGGCCCCCGACGAACAGGTTGCCCTGCCAGTCGGCGAACACATCACCACCGTAGAAGATCATCCCCGACGGTGCGATGACGGGTGTCCAGGTGTAGATGGCATCAACCATACCCTCGGCCGTCTCGAGGCCGTCGCCGATCGTATCGCCGCTGTACTCGACGCCGAGCGTGACGAGCGGCCAGCCGTAATTCGCGCCGGGCTGGATGATGTTGAGTTCGTCACCGCCGCGCGGACCGTGCTCGATCTCCCACAACACGCCGCTTTCAGGATTGATCGCGGCCGCCTGCACGTTGCGCGTGCCGTAGGCGTAAATCTCCGGGAGTGCGCCGTCCTGGCCGACGAAGGGATTGTCCTCCGGCACCGATCCATCGGGATTGATGCGGACGACCTTGCCAAGGTGCGAATCGAGGTCCTGCGCCTGCCCCCGGAACTGCGCCTGCGATCGCTCGCCGAGCAGCACGTAGAGATGGCCCTCGTTGGAAAAGACCAGCCGCGAGCCGAAATGCGCCGTGCTGGCGACCTTGGGCTGCTGCTGGAAAATGACTTCGACCTCATCCAGCGACGTCAAATCCTCGCTCAGCTTGCCGCGCGCGACGGCCGTGCCGTTGCCGCCCTCGCCCGCCTCGGCATAGCTGACATATACCAGACGGTTGTTGGCGAATTCAGGGTCGAGCGTGACGTCGAGCAACCCGCCCTGACCGCGCGCATCGACATCCGGCGTGCCGGCGATCGGTTCGGAAAGTTCGCCAGCCTCCGATACATGGCGCAGCGCACCGGATTTCTCGGTGACCAGCATGCCACCCTCCGGCAGAAATGCGATCGCCCAGGGATGGGCGATGCCGTCGACCACCGTGGTGACCTGGATCCGCCCCTTCTCCGTCTCAAAGACTTCCTCGACGGCGAAAGCGGAACTCGCTGCAAGGGCGACCATCGAGGCAGTTGCGACAAAGAGGGAGGATCTATGCATCACGGGGTTCCTTCAGCAGTTCAAATGCGTAGCGGCGAGAGCCGCACGTGCTCGACCAAGCCGGACATTGGCAATCGGTTCCCACCTCACGATTTCTTGAGGGCAGATTGTGATCGCAACCCGTGGGTGTGCCCGAAGGGTTCCCGACAGCCGTTTTACTTGGCCAGACAGGTCGCTATGAAAGCAGGGGGCGGCGACAATCACAGGTTTCGATCTGATTTAACTTGTGCTTAATTGCGTAGCGGTAGTTTTAGTAAAGTCTGCGCAATATTCGCGCGGAGGACGGTTAGTCCGTGCGTCGCTGCCCGACTCGTTTGAGCCGGGAACCGGTTGGGGGCGGCCGGTCGTTGCGACAGGGGGACATGCTTGGCAACAATTGGGCAAACGATTCAGGCGACGGAACAACCCGACATGCGCGCCGCAGAGGCACCGGCAAGCCGCCCCGATGCGGCTACGACAGTGATCCTGACCATGCGACGGCTGGCCGTCGCCGGGCTGCCGCGCAATTACGAACTCTTCTACGAGGCCGTCACGAACGGCAATCGCGAACTCACCGACGCCTTGTCCTCCCTGGGTTCGCGCCCGTCTCAGCGACAGCTCGACACCGTCGCGCGCAAGTTTCTGACGCGAAAGGACGAAGGCGTGGTCGACGAGGCGCACGACACGATTTCGGGCAAGCTGGATGAAATCCTCGGTCTCCTGAAGCGCGAACGCAATTCGATGGAGACTTACGGCCAGATCCTTGGCGAGACCTCCAGCGGCCTGGCAAGCCGGCAAACGATCTCGCGCGAGTTTCTCGACAAGATCATCCAGGTCACCGCGGCCGCGACCCGGAGCTCGATCGAGACCCGCAGCAATGTCGTGTCCACGATCTCGGACAAGTCCAGCGAACTACAGGCCGTCAAATCGACGCTCGAGGAATACAAGCGGCTGGCCGATACGGACGCGCTGACGCAATTGCAGAACCGCCGCGCCTTCGACCGCGTGATCTCGGGCATCTACGACAACAATCGCAGTATCGCGTTCAGTGCGCTGCTTCTGGCCGACATAGACCGTTTCAAGACCGTCAACGACCGCTTCGGCCACCCCGTCGGCGACCGGATCATCCAGATCGTCGCCACCATCATCCGCTCGACCGTCAAGGACGGCGTGTTCGTCGCGCGCACCGGCGGCGAGGAATTCGCGATCGTGCTCGAAGGGTCGGGCGAGGACGCGACCTATCGCATCGCTGAAGACATCCGCCAGGCGATCATGGACGCGCCCTTCGTGAACGTCGCCAACGGCACCAATTACGGCCCGATCACCCTGTCGCTCGGAACCTGCATGGCCACGCAGGCGCAGGGACCGGACGATCTCTATGTGAAGGCCGACCGGGCGCTCTACGCCTCGAAGGCCGCGGGCCGCAATCGTGCCACCCGCTTCTCGGCGCTGGCCGATGGCGGCCTGTCGAAATCCTGGCAGCTCTATCGCAGGGACTGAACGCCCGTCATCGCGCGGACAGATATGGGCCGACCGTGATCAGCGCGATGGCGACGACCGCCGCCAGAATGCCCGCGCCCTGAATGGCGTTCACCTTCTCCTCGAACCAGAAGAACGCGACGAGGTTGACGGCGACGAGCTGGATGACCGCCGACAGACTCAACGCGACGCCCATGCCGAAGGACCGGATGAGCCGCAGCATGATGAGATTGCCGGCCGTATAGAGGATCAGCACGAGCGCCAGACGCAGATGGCTCGGCGACACTGTCCATGCCTTCGCCGCACTCGCGGCAAGCACGAAGACGACGGTCGACAGACCCAACTGGAACATCCCTGCAAGGGTCATGCGACCTCCGATGACTGCATGTCTGAAGACGCGGGTTCCCGCCCCGCCAGCATCGCGATGTGCGCCGATCGCGAACGTCCGTCAAGCGCCACGCTGAGCCATTCGCGGCGCTAAGGCTTGCGCCAGGATCGAGCACACAGGCGGTTTTACGACGAGCGGTGCACGGCACCGCTGCTGATGCGACACAGGTCGCCTGATGAAACGTGCTACTTCGTGCCGTACATGCGGTCGCCCGCATCGCCGAGGCCCGGCACGATATAGCCCTTCTCGTTCAGCTTCTCGTCGATCGAGGCGGTGAAGACCGGCACATCGGGATGCGCGGTCGTGAAGCGCTCGATGCCTTCGGGCGACGCCAGCAGGCACAGGAAGCGGATATTCGTCGCCCCGCGCTCCTTCAGCTTGTCGATCGCCGCGATGGCCGAATTGGCGGTGGCCAGCATCGGGTCTACGACGATGGTCAGGCGGTCAGCGAGATCGCTCGGCGCCTTGAAGAAATATTCGACCGCCTCCAGCGTATCGTGGTCACGGTAGAGACCGATATGGGCGACGCGCGCGGCGGGAACGAGGTCGAGCATGCCGTCCAGCAAGCCATTGCCGGCGCGCAGGACCGAGGCGAAGACCAGCTTCTTGCCTTCCAGCGTCGGGGCTTCCATCGGCATCAGCGGCGTCTCGATGGTGCGGGTCGTCAGTTCGAGATCGCGCGTCACCTCGTAGCAAAGCAGCAGCGAGATTTCGCGCAGCAGCCTGCGGAACCCGGCCGTCGACGTATCCTTGTCGCGCATGATTGTGAGCTTGTGCTGGACAAGCGGGTGGTCGACGACGGTTACGCCCTTCATGAAGTCACTCTCCGAGAACTCGATCGGATGCGATCTTAGCGATGCGCGCGCCCGCGAGATACCCGCCGCAAGCGCTCGAACCACAGTTTTGTCGGCGAAAGGGCGATCAGGCCAGCTTGGACAGGGACCGCGCAATGTTGGCGCGCGCGGCTTCTTCGAGCAGGCCGCGAAATCGCGGCGTCGAATAGATGACGGGCCGACCGAGGAAGCGCTGCAAGACCTGCGCCCGCCCCTGCCGCCAGGCATCGTCCTCGACCCAGTCGTATTCCTTGCGGACCGCGGCCTCGTAATCGTCGAAGCGCTCCGGCGAAGCACCCAGAATCGACAGGTCCATGTCCAGAAACGCCGAAATGTCGTTTCGCACCGATGGTGAGGCACGATCGGGAATGACGTGGGTCGCCGTCGCCTCGATCATCGCCATGACGGCGTCGACGCGCTGCGCCGTCGCGCGTCCGGCAAGCCACTCTCCGGCAAGCCTTGCGCTGAGAGTTTCGTTGTCGTTGCGGCGCGTGTCGAGGATCGCGTCGTGGAACCAGATGGCCGCCTCGAGTGCATCGGCATCGTCGACGAGGTCGGCGTGCTCATGGGCCAACGCCAGCAAATCCTCGATATGGCTCATCCCATGATAATGGCGGTCAGCCGCGCCATATAGCGCCGCGAGCCGCGTGCGCATGTCGTCGTCCAGAAATGACCCTGCACTCGTCATATCCGTCACCGCCTCGGCGCCGCGGCATCGACCTTGGCGAGCAGCGCCGCGCGCGTCTTCCTGTCCACAAACGCAGCCTCGATAGCCGTACGCGTGATGACGGACAGGTCCTTCTTTCCCAGGCCGAAATGTTCGGCCGCGACGTCGTACTCCTTCTTGAGCGACGTCCAGAAATAGGGCGGATCATCGGAATTGAGCGTGACCTTGCAGCCGGCCTTGCGCAAAGCGAGGAACGGGTGCTCGGCGTAGCTCGGAAACACCTTCAGCTCGATGTTGGAGACCGGGCAGACTTCGAGCACGATGCCGCGTTCGGCGATGCGTTTGACGAGATCGGGGTTTTCGATCGCGCGTACGCCGTGCCCGATGCGGGCCGGACGCAGATGATCGAGCGCTGCCTGCACGCTCTCCCACCCGGCCAGTTCGCCGGCGTGAACGGTGATGCCCAGCCCCGCCTCCCGCGCGATCTCGAAGGCGCGGACATAGTCCTCGACGTCGCCGAAGCGTTCATCGCCCGCCATGCCGTAACCCGTCACCAGCGGATGGCCGCATTTTGCAGCAAAGCGGGCGGCAGCCTCGACCGATTCGACACCGAAATGGCGCACGCCGGTGACGATCATCCTGCCCTCGATGCCGGTCTTGGCCCTGGCGCGCAGAATGCCTTCGCCAAGCGCGTTGGTGTAGGCCTGCGGGGACAGGCCGGCCTTGGTCGCATGGTCGGGCGAGGTGAAGACTTCCGAATAGATGGCGCCGTCGCGGGCGAGGCTTGTGAGGTAGTGCTCGGTCAGCCGCGCATAGTCGTCCTCGGTGCGAAACAGGTCGGCTGCGAAGTCGTAGGCTGCGAGAAACGACGTGAAGTCGTGCCAGACGAAGGATCCGTCCTTGAGGAAGGGTTCGACGGGCTTGTTGTATTTGCGCGCCTGCTCGATCACCAGTTCGGGCGCCGCCGCGCCTTCGACATGGCAATGCAATTCGGCCTTCAACACCATACAGTACTCCTCATGCGCGGTGCCCGCAGCCGCGTCTCTTCATCGCGCCTTCGACAATAGCGCCCTGTGTTCCGATCGGCTATGGTCCGGCCGGATTTTGAATGGGTGATGACGATGTCGGAACAACGCACCACCGCCACCGGCGGCATGGAGACTGCATACGGCTTCCGCGACGTGGACGCGGGCCAGAAGCAGGGTCTCGTCAATGACGTGTTCCACAAAGTCGCCAACCGATACGACCTGATGAACGATCTGATGTCCGCCGGGTTGCACCGTGTCTGGAAGGAAGCCATGGTCACATGGCTCAACCCGCCCAAGCGGGACGGCTGGCGCGTTCTCGATGTCGCCGGCGGTACGGGCGACATTTCGTTCCGCATCGTCGACGCCTCCGGGGGCAACGCGCAGGCGACCGTGCTCGACATCAACGGCTCCATGCTGGCGGTCGGCAAGGAGCGCGCGGCGAAGCGTGGCCTGTCGGACAATGTCGAGTTCGTCGAGGCCAATGCCGAGGAACTGCCCTTCGAAGATGCGACGTTCGACGCCTACACCATCGCCTTCGGCATACGGAATGTTCCGCGCATCGATGTGGCGCTGCAAGAGGCCTATCGCGTGCTGAAGCCCGGCGGACGCCTGCTCTGCCTTGAATTTTCCGATGTCGAGATGCCGATTCTCGACAAGGTCTACGAGGCCTGGTCGTTCAATGCCATTCCGCGCATCGGCGAAATCGTCGCGGGCGAAGGCGAGCCCTATCGCTATCTGGTCGAATCGATCCGCAAGTTTCCCAACCAGCAGAATTTCGCGGCCATGATCGGCCGCGCGGGCTTCGACCGCGTGACATACCGGAACTATTCGGGCGGCATCGCAGCGCTTCATTCGGGCTGGAAGCTTTGAGGTCTTTCGCCCGATGAGCACGCTCGGCGCCTATTTTCGGCTGGTTCACGCCGGCTGGGTGATGACACGCGAAGGCGTTTTGGCCG
Organism: Mesorhizobium sp. CAU 1732; assembly: GCF_039888675.1. NCBI lineage: Bacteria > Pseudomonadati > Pseudomonadota > Alphaproteobacteria > Hyphomicrobiales > Phyllobacteriaceae > Mesorhizobium > Mesorhizobium sp. CAU 1732. The sequence goes on along the minus strand of NZ_JBDQQR010000001.1, from coordinate 489,693 downwards.
CCCTTCCCGGCGACCAGCTCGAAGGCCTGCCCAAGACGGCCTGGCGGGCGGCGCGCCTGCTCGCACGCCGCAAGTCGAAGAAGCAGGAACGCAGCCTGCGCCTGTCCCACGCCGTCGATCGGCTGGGACCGTCCTACGTCAAGCTCGGGCAGTTCCTTGCGACGCGGCCCGACGTCGTCGGTTCGGAGATGGCAGCCGATCTCGCGAACCTACAAGACCGGATGAAGACATTCCCCACCGCGCTCTCGACCGCGGAAATCGAGGCGTCGCTGGGGCGGCCCGTCACCGAGCTTTACGAGCGGTTTGACGAGCCGATCGCCGCCGCCTCCATCGCACAGGTGCATCCGGCGTCGGTAATCAAGGACGGCGTCAGCGTTCCGGTCGCGGTCAAGGTGATCCGGCCCGGCGTGCGGCGGCGGTTCTACAACGACCTCGAAAGCTACTTCCTCGCCGCGCGCCTGCAGGAGCGTTTCATCCCGTCGTCGCGGCGCCTGCGGCCGGTCGAAGTGACGCGAACGCTCGAGCAGACGACCAAGATCGAGATGGATCTGCGGCTCGAGGCGGCCGCGCTCTCCGAACTCGCCGAAAACACGCAGGACGATCCCGGTTTTCGCGTTCCATGGGTCGACTGGGAACGCACGGGCCGCGACGTCGTCACGATGGAGTGGATCGACGGCGTCAAGATGAACGACGTTCAGGGTCTGCGCGACGCCGGCCACGACCTGAAGGCCCTGGCCGCGAACCTGATCCAGTCCTTCCTGCGCCACACGCTGCGCGACGGCTTTTTCCATGCCGACATGCATCCGGGAAACCTCTTCGTCGACCCCAACGGCACGATTGTCGCCGTCGATCTCGGCATTGCGGGGCGGCTGGGCAAGAAGGAGCGCCGCTTCCTCGCCGAAATCCTCTACGGCTTCATCACGCGCGATTATCTGCGCGTTGCCGAAGTGCATTTCGAGGCAGGCTACGTGCCGCGCACCCAGAACGTGCACGCCTTCGCGCAGGCGATCCGTGCCATCGGCGAGCCCATCCACGGCCAGCCGGCCGAGACGATCTCGATGGCCCGCCTCCTGACGCTTCTCTTCGAGGTGACGGAACTCTTCGACATGGCCGCCCGGCCGGAGCTCGTGCTCCTCCAGAAGACGATGGTCGTCGTCGAAGGCGTAGCCCGCACCCTCGATCCCGCATTCAACATGTGGAAGACCGCCGAGCCCGTCGTCGGTGACTGGATCCGTGGCAATCTCGGCCCCAGAGGCGTCCTCGAAGACACGCGCGACGCGGTCAGCGCCGCACTCTCGCTCGCCCGCCAGGCGCCGGAACTCGCCGCGCGGACGGAGCGCCTGTCCCGCGAGATCGATTCGATGGCCGAGCACGGTCTGCGCTTCGACGAAGACACGGCCCGCGCCATCGGCAAGGCCGAGGCACGGCACACGCGGTCGGGGCGCATCGCGCTGTGGGTGATCGCCGCAACCCTGATCTGGATCGCCGTGCAGGTTAGCTGACGATGAGATTTGACTGCAATGCTTGCATTGAAAGCATTGCCAGCATGCCAGGGGATCGTCATGGCAAGCGACAAATCTCCGCGCGGAATAGAACGTCTGAACCTGCTTATCGAGAAGGCCTCGATAGATATCGTTCCGACCTCGGAAAGTGACGCTGTCGCGGGAATTGCCGCTCATATGCGCTATGGCAAAGGCTCAGGTCACAAAGCCAAGCTCAACTTCGGCGACTGCTTCGCCTACGCGCTGGCGAAGTCGCGCAATCTCCCTCTCCTGTTCAAGGGCGACGATTTCATCCACACCGACATCGAGCCGGCTCAGAAGCCAGCCTAGGCGACACTCGTGTCCGGCAATCGCCTGCGTTGTCTCGTCAGCCATCCTGGCCCGGCGCTCGACGACACGACATCAGAAAATCAACAAAATGTTGACCTGATCTACAAAATGTTGTTGCCTTATCTCGACGGCACTGCCGTCCTAATGGGAGCGACATCATGACATACAGGCAGCTTTTCGGAGCTTGCGCGCTTGCAGCCGGTCTGCTTGCAGCATCCTCCGCCTTCGCGCAGGACGCCACAGCGCCAACATCATCCAGGACCCTGGAGACGGTGAAATCCCGCGGCACGCTCATCTGCGGCGTGATCGGCACGAGCCCCGGTTTCTCGTTGCCTGACAGCCAGGGCGTCATGCGCGGCATCGACGCCGACCAGTGCCGCGCGGTGGCGGCGGCAACCCTCGGAGACGCCGAGAAGGTGCAGTGGGTGCTGCTCGCACCGCAACAGCGCTTCACCGCGCTCCAGTCGGGAGAGGTGGACGTCCTGTTCGCCAACGTCACCTGGACGATGACGCGCGAAAGCCAGCTCGGACTTCAGTTCCCCAGCATCTATTACTATGACGGCCAGGCCTTCATGGTGAAGAAGGCGCTCGGCGTGAAAAGCGCACTCGAACTCGACGGCGCCAGCATCTGCATGCTGACCGGCGGCACTTCGGAGCTGACGGTTCAGGAGTATTTCTCCGCCAACGACATGACCTATACGCCGGTCGTGCTCTCGGAAGGCGAAGAGGCACGCGCCGCATTCCTCGCCGACCGCTGCGACGTCTACACGATCGACGGCTCGTCGCTGGCAGGCTTCAAAGCATCACAGGGCGAGGCCGGCGAAGACTTCATCATCCTCCCCGAGCGCATGACCGCCGAGCCGCTCGGCGGCGTGGTCCGCAAGGGTGACGAACGCTGGTTCGATATCGTTCGCTGGACCCACTACACACTGGTCAACGCTGAAATTCTCGGCATCGACAGCAGCAACGTCGAAAGCTTCATGGACAGCGCAGACCCACGCATCCGCCGTTTCCTCGGCATCGAGGGCGAGCTTGGGGCCACGCTGGGCCTGTCGAACGATTTCAGCAAGACGGTCGTGAGCCAGGTCGGCAATTTCGGCGAGGTCTGGGACCGCAACGTTGTCGGCGTCGACCGCGGCTACAACAATGTCTGGACCAAGGGCGGCCTGCAATACGCGCCACCCTTCCGCTGAGCACCAGGGCATCGGGCCAAACGTCCCCGGTTACGGGTTGGTCCGATGCTCGATGAATGTGTTAGAGGCGGCGACGGCATCCGGTCCTCGTCGCCTTTCAACCAGCAGAGCGGCCGCCAATGCGTCTAGCGTTCAAATCCAATGACGGTCCGGCAGCGGGAGCGGTTAACCTGCGCTCGCTTGCGCTGCAGGCCGCCTTGGTGCTCGGCATCGTCGCGCTCGCCTGGTTCCTCATCGACACGACGCTCGCCAATCTGCGCGCGCGCGGCATCACCACCGGCTTTGCGTTTCTCTTCCGGCCCGTCAACATGCCGATCGCGCATAGCTGGCTGGATTTCGCGCCCGGCATTCACACCTATGCCCGAGCACTCGTCGTTGGCTTCCTGAACACGCTGACCGTGTCGTTCATCGTCATCGTGGTCTCCACCGTCGCGGGAACGTTGATCGGCATCGCGCGCCTGTCACCCAACTGGCTTCTGGCGCGCACCTGCGGGGGCTATGTCGAGCTGATCCGCAACGTGCCGGTGCTGCTGCAACTGGTGTTCTGGTACCAGATGCTGCTTCAACTGCCCGGCCCGCGCAACGCGATCATGGTCATCGAAGGGCTCTACATCTCCAATCGCGGCATCCGCTATCCGACCTTCCTCGAACCGCAGGGCGGCGATCTGGCACTCGGCGCATTCGCGTTCGGCTGCGCCATGCTCGTCGCACTCGCCTATCTGCGCAATCGGTTCGGCAGCGAGCATTTGAAGACCCGCTCGCTCTTTCCCGCAGGTGTGCTTCTGCTAACAGCCGTGCCAGCGGCGGTGCTGTATTTTTCCGGCACCCACATTTCCCCGGATGTGCCCGCGCTTCGCGGGTTCAATTTCGTTGGCGGATCGTCGCTTGCGCCGGAGCTTTCGGCGCTTGTCATCGGCCTGTCCATCTATGCGTCGGCCTTCGTGGCCGAGATCGTGCGCGCAGGCATCATGGGCGTTCCCAAGGGTCAGTGGGAAGCGGCGGAATCGCTCGGCCTCAGCCGGGCGCAAGCGATGCGCAAGATCGTGTTGCCGCAGGCCATGCGCATCATCGTGCCGCCGCTCACCAGCGAGTATCTCGGCATCACCAAGAACAGCTCGCTTGCGGTGGCAGTGGGCTATCCCGACCTCGTGGCGATCGTGAACACGATGATCAGCGATACCGGGCAGGCGGTGGAGGGCATCGCCATCATCATGGCTGCGTTTCTCACGATCAGCCTGGCGGTCAGTGCCCTGATGAACTGGTATAACCGCTCCGTTGCGCTGGTGACGCGATGACCGCGCTGTCGAACAACACCAGCAGCCCCACCGCCATCGACGCCGGCGACGAGATCGTGATGCGGCCGCCCGGCGAGAAAGGCCCGATCGCGTGGACGCGGCGCAACCTTTTCAGCTCATGGGCTTCCAGCGTCACGACAGTGCTGATGCTCACGGCGCTATCGTGGATCGGATATCATTTCCTCGACTGGGCGGTGGTGCGTGCGATCTGGACCCTGCCCGGGTCGAGCATTGCCGATACGCAGCTTTGCCGCGCCGACACCGCCGGCGCGTGCTGGGCGCTGATCCGTGAAAAATACCGCTTCATCCTGTTCGGCCTCTATCCCTATGCCGAGCAATGGCGTCCGACCATCTGCGTCGCCGCCTTCATCGGGCTCTACATCGTCTCCGTGGATCGCCGCTTGTGGGGCTGGAAGATCGCCGCCGTCTGGATCGCGGGCCTGACGGCGATCTTCATCCTCATGCGCGGTGGCATCTTCGGGCTGCGGCCGGTCTCGGAAGATCTCTGGGGTGGCCTGCCTGTGACGCTGATGCTGGCAACGTTCGGCATCGCACTCGCCTTCCCGCTGGCCATTCTCGTCGCGCTGGGGCGGGCGTCCGAAACCAACGCGACCGCGCGCACGCTCTGCACGCTCTATGTCGAGATCATCCGCGGCATCCCGCTGATCAGCGTGCTGTTCATGGCAAGCGTGATGTTCCCGCTGTTCCTGCCCGAGGGGCTGACGGTCTCCAAGCTGCTGCGGGCGCAGCTCGGCATCGTGCTGTTCGTCGCCGCCTATCTTTCGGAGACCATTCGCGGCGGCCTGCAGGCTGTGCCGGCGGGCCAATACGAAGCGGCGAAGTCGCTCGGGCTCGGCTATTGGCGCATGACCGCTTTCGTCATCATGCCGCAGGCATTGACCATCGTTCTGCCGCCGATCGTCAGCCTCTGCATCGCGTTCTTTAAGCACACGTCGCTGGTGATGATCATCGGCATATTCGACCTTCTGAACGCGGCCAAGCGCTCCATCGGCGAACCGGCCTGGCAGGGTTTCGGCGCGGAAGCCTATCTTTTCGTCGCGGCGATCTATTTCGCTTTCTGCTTCGCCATGTCCCGCTACGGCCAGAGGCTCGAAAAGCGTCTGAAGCGGTCGCGATGACGCATCGACGAAACCATCGGGGAAGATTGCCATGAGTCTCGATATCGCACGCGTCCGGGAACAGTTTCCGTATCTCGACCAGCGAATCTACCTGAACACCGCATCAACCGGCATATCGCGCCGTGATGCCGGCGCCGCCGCGGCCCGGTTTTTCGACGATATGTACAGCAAGGGCTTCGACGGCCGCGACCTGTGGCGCTCCGTCATTGGCGACGTCCGCGTTCAGGTTGCACACCTGGCGCATGTGCCGGCCGAGACGGTGGATTTTGCCGGAAGCACGACCGACGCCCTCAACCGGCTCGCACTGGCGCTGCCCGTCTCGCCCGGCGACCGGGTGGTGCTGTGCAATGACGAGTTTCCGTCCGTGCAGGCGGTCGCGCGGCTGCTTGCCGGGCGCGGCGCCACGCTCGTCCCTGTGGCCGTGCCGGAAGAGGTGATGAGAACCGAAGCGCTGGCGGAAGCCGCCCGCGACAGCCGCATCGTGCTCGCTTCTCATGTGCATTGGGAAACCGGCACGAAGCTCGACTTGCAGGTTTTGTCGCGCGCATCCCGTGATGCAGGCGCATTCCTGATCGTGGATGGCATTCAGGCGCTCGGCGCGACGCCGGTGGAGGCAGGCCTTGCCGACGCCTATGTCGGCGCGGTCTTCAAATGGCTGATCTCAGGGTTTGGGTTGGCGGTCAGCATCGTGGCACCGCGCCTGAATGAAGCGCTGAACCCGGTCATGCGCGGCTACGCCAATCCCGAGCCATCGCGCGCGCTGAGCTACAGCCATGTGAACTATCCCGGCCTCGTCACGCTACAGGACGCGCTCGCCTATATGGAGCAGATCGGCTGGGACGCCATCTATGAACATAACGCGATGCTGCGGACGCATCTGCGAGGCGCCCTCGACGATATCGGTGCCGGGATCGCGACGCCCGAAGCGGCAGCGGCGGCAATCACCTCCATTGCCTGCGCCGACCCGCAAGGCACGGCGGAACGTCTCGCTGCCCGAGGCGTCAGCGTGGAACCGCGCGGCCGATACCTTCGCGTTTCTCCCCATTTCTACAACACCGAGGCGGACATTGATCGCTTCTGCGAACTCCTCCGCGACATTCGAAAGGAACAGGCTTGATGACCCCTTCGGCCAGACTGAAAGCGCTCGGAATAGAATTGCCAGAGGTGTCCGCACCGCTGGCGGCCTATGTACCGACACGCCTCATGGGAAACGTGCTCTACATCTCCGGTCAGGGGCCGATCGTCGACGGCAAGGTCGTCGCGCGCGGCAAGCTGGGCCGGTACATGACGGTCGAGCAAGGCATCGCCGCCGCACGCCTGTCGGCGATCAACGCACTCGCCGCCATCGTTTCGGCTGCGGGAGACCTTGACCGGGTCGTGCAGATCGTCAAGCTCAACGGCTACGTCAATTCCGATGACGGATTCGAGCAGCAGCATCTCGTGATAAACGGCGCATCGGAACTGCTGGTGGATGTGCTGGGAGACCGTGGGCGGCATGCGCGCGCCGCTGTAGGCACGAATTCGCTGCCCATGGGCATGCCCGTGGAAATCGAACTGGTCGTCGAGATTTCGGACGCGAATTGAAGGAACGAACCGCTTGATGAGCCCGAAGAATGCCCGGGAACGCGAACTGGTGATCGAGACCCTGAAATGGGTCGTCGAAGGCTTGCAGCAGATCATCGGACGCGATGTCGAGATCGTCCTGCACGATCTTTCCAAACCCGGCCATTCCGTCGTTGCGATCGCCAATGGCCATATCACCGGCCGTTCCATCGGCAGCCCGATCATCAGCGGTCCGTTCGACGATCTCGGCCTTCAGAAGCTGATGTCGGGAGAGGCCGGCGAAGCCGGAAAGCCGTATTCGATCGTCAGCGACTACCGCACACGCTCGCGCATCGGCCATCAACTGGATTCGACCAGCATCATCCTGCGCGACGACAAGGGCGAGGCCTACGCCGCCTTCTGTGTCAACGCCGACCACAGCCGCCTGCGCGAGCTGGACGGTGTCGTCAAAGGATTGCTGGCTTCCATCGGCGGCGCGGCGCCGGAACCGGTCGAGCCCGAAAGCGCCAGCGTGGACGATCTGGTGCAGGAGATCATCCAGTCGGGCATAGCCGCCACGGAGAAGCCCGTCGCCGCGATGGGTCGCGAAGACAAGATGGAAGCGGTGCGGCATATGAACGATCGCGGGCTGTTCCTGATCCGCTCCAGCGTCGATCTCGCGGCCTCGCATCTCGGGGTCACGCGCTTCACCGTCTACAACTATCTCGACCAGCTTCGAGGGAAAGAGCCGACACGAACGGATAAATAGACGGGCGCGCGCTTGATCGCACAAATCCCTCAAGGAGGTCGTCGTTCCAACCGCCGGTTTTCGCCAAATGCAAGTCGGAATCTGGCCGCCGACAGCGGCCAGGCGATCTCTTTCCTTACCGAAGGCAGCAGATTTTGGCGGCGCGGGTTGCTGTTTCGCAGATGTGGGCAGGCGGCGGCGTCATGCCTGCGTTGTCATCATCATCCAGAAGGAGGACTTCGCGCTTCGACACCTGCCGGAACAGGGCACGAATGTCTTCACTGGTATGGCCGTCACTGGCCATGAGTTGACGGATGATCGGCTCATTCAAGAGCTCATCGAGCGTGGGCTCGGTGCTTGGCAGCATGGTGTCTCCTCCATCGATCACTTGGCGTTTTTTGAAATGCGAGTGCGGTGAATAGCGTCGCAACCACAAAGATAGGAACGCCATCCCTCGGTTTCCAGAATACAATCGCCGGCGGCAATCGGCCGGCTTCGTCATATGGCAGGGCGAGACGCCTGCAGAGGTTGCAGCGGGACTGTTGGCCCGCTATCGACGGTCCAGGCTCGCGACGCGTCAGATGACAGGAGATGCTTTTGACCATCGGAAACTTGCCGTTCACCTGCGAAAAGCGCCCCGCTTCAGGCGCTCTGGGCGTCGTCGTGACGAATGCCCCGCTTGGGACGGCCGCGGGAAACGAGATGCTGGCGATCGGCGGCAACGCCATCGATGCGGCAGTGGCGGCGCTCCTGACGCTCACCGTGGTCGAGCCGATGATGGTGGGCATTGCAGGCGGCGGCATATCGCATATCCGGCTCGCCGACGGACGGCATGTGGTCGTGGACGCATTGTCGACAGCGGGCGCCGCGATGGACGCGACGATGTTCACACCCGTTTCGGATTTGCCGGGCCAATACATGGACACGCTGGACCGCCGCAATCTCGTCGGACCGTCGGCCGTGGCGGTGCCGGGCAATTTGCGTGGCTGGTGCCTGATGCAGGAGAAGTACGGCAAACTGCCCTTTGCCGATGTCGTCGAGCCGGCGATCCGCGCCGCCTCACGCGGCTTTACCGTAAGCCACTATCTGAACGGTGCGATCAACGAGCATCTGGCCGACCTTTCCGCCGATCCCGAAATGGCGCGCATGATGGTGCCTGAGGGAGCTCCCGCTGTTCCCGGAAGTCATATGAAGATGGGTGCCTATGCGGAAAGCCTGAGACTGGTTCAGGCACAGGGCGCGGCCGCCCTGCACGGCGGGGCGTTGGGTGAGGCGTTGATCGATCGCTTGCGCGCCGATGGGCCGGGCGCCAGCGTTCTCACTCTCGATGACCTCCGAAGCTATAGCGCGGTCGAGCGCGAGGCCGTGTTCGGCAGCTATCGCGGCCATACGATCGCAGGTCCGCCCCCGCCGGCGTCCTCCGGTGTGCATGTGACGCAGATGCTGAACATTCTGGAGAATTTCGACATCCGCGCAATGGGCTTCGGCAGCGTCGAAAGCCTCCGGCTTCTGGCGGAAGTGATCAGCATCGGGTTCGAGGATCGACGGGCGGCTTCCGGCGATCCGGATTTCGTCGACGTGCCGGTCGAGCGCTATACGTCCAAGGAGTATGCGCGTCAGTGTCTCGACCGGATCGGAAAAAGACCATCCGCTCCGCGTCCACAAGCGCAGGAAAGCCGCGACACCACTCACGTCACGGTCGCAGACCGCGACGGAAACATCGTCGCGGCCACCCATACGATCAACGGGCTGTTCGGCGCACGGATCATGGTGCCGGAAACAGGCATCATCCCCAACAACTACATGTTCAACTACGATCCGCGGCCCGGCAAGGCGATGTCGATCGTGCCGGGAAAAAGGGTGCCCACCTCGATGGCGCCGATGATCGTGCTGAAGGACGGAAAGCCCGCCTTCGCGCTGGGATTGCCCGGCGGCGTGCGCATCTTTCCCTCGGCCATGCAGGCGATCCTCAACATCATCGATCACGGCATGAGCCTGCAACAAGCCGTCGAGGCCCCCCGCCTCTGGACGGAGGGCCATCACATCGAGCTCGAACCAGCCTATGCGCATATGGAAACGGCGCTGACAGGTCTCGGTTACGAGGTGCGACTGGTCAAGACGGTGGGCGGCGGCATGAACGCCATCGCCTTCGGGGACGACGCAATCATGACCGGGGCAGCCTGCTGGCGCGCCGACGGAACGGTCATGGCGCAGGGCGGAGGGCTTGCGCGCCCCGGCGTGCGTTTTCACATCTAAAGCGTGTCGCGATCCTTCGGATCCGCCTACGCTTCAGGTCTTTGTTTTTTACGTATGTCTTTATACCAATTCCCACTTTTAGAGACATGCCCCGGGAAGACGGAGTTCATATCATGCGGGTTGTAATGCTCGATCCTTCGGGTACCGACAGGCTGGACCGCATCCGCCCCTATTTGCCGCAGGGATGGGAGATAACGACGACGACCTCGCGCGATCCCGGGGATCAGATCGCGGCGCTGTCGGGAGCGGCCTTCGGCATCACCGGCGATGTTCCGGTGACCAGCGAGATGATGGCGGTCGAGGGCCTGCGCGCAATCCACAAATGGGGGGTCGGCTACGACAACATCGATCTGGATGCCGCCCGACAGCACAATGTTCGCGTCTTGCGCACGACCGGTTCGAATGCCATCGCGGTCGCGGAGACGACCCTGGGCCTGATCCTTGCCGTGAATCGGAATCTCGTGCGCGGCCATGTCGGCATCCTCGACGGCAAGTGGCGCAAGGGCGAGCTTTCGCCGACGTCGATGCGGCTGTCGGGCAAGACGGTGGGGATCATCGGCATGGGCTATATCGGCAAGGCCCTGGCCAAGCTTCTCAGGGGCTTCGATTGCAAGGTACTCTACACCAAGCGCGTTCCGCTGGATGCCGCCGAAGAAGCGGACGCAGGCGCCAGCTTCGCGCCGCTGGAAGACTTGTTGCGGACGTCGGACGTGGTCACGCTGAACTGCGAACTGAACGCATCGACGCGCAATCTGATCAACCGGGAGACGCTCGCGCTGATGCGGCCGGACGCGATCCTGGTCAACGCCGCGCGGGGTGGCGTCATGAACGAAGAGGACGTCGCCGAGGCGATCCGTGAGGGACGGCTGCGCGGCGCCGGCGTTGACGTCTTCGCAGTCGAACCTCTGCAACCCGGCAATCCCCTGATCGGGCTGGACGGGGTCATAACGACACCTCATGTCGGTGCAATGTCGGCAGACAGCTTTGCGCCGTCCATCAGTCGGATGCTCGGCAATCTGAAAGCGATCGCCGACGGCAAGGAGCCCAATCCGATCGACATACTCGTCTGACGGTCACGGCGTTTCAAAAGAAGCGTAATGACGTCCGAAATCTGGCGCGAGATCAGCGGCGACACGCCGCGTGGTGTCGATGAAGTCGCGGACGATGGGCGACGTCTCGCCTGTCGGCCAGGCGACGACGAGGTCGATGGCGCGCGGCAGTTCGGGGACCGGGCGGAACTCGAGGTAGGGCGAGCGGATATTGGCGATCCATGACGGCATGATCGCCACACCCAGCCCCGAGGCCACCTGTGTCGCAACCGCCATGGTATGCGTGCATTCCTGCACGACACGCGCCTGAAGACCGGCTTTCCTGAGCGCGGTCATCATGATGGTGGCGTAGTTGGCGCCAAGGATCGGTGCATAGCCGATCAGCGCCTCTCCGACGAAATCCTGCAACGCGATTTCCGATTTTTCAGCCAGCCTGTGACCGCGCGGAAGAGCGGCGACGAAGCCTTCGCTCAAGATGGTCTCCAGTTGCATATGGGCCGCGCGCTCGGTCGGACGGATGAAGGCGATGTTGATCTCACCGGTCTCCAGAGTCCGCAACTGTTCGCCAGTGCCGAGCGGCGTGACGTCGACGATGACCGCCGGCCACAGCCTGCGAAACTCGGCAAGCACCGGCGGGATTACGTGGGTCAGCGCGACGTTCACTCCGGCCACTCTGATACGCCCGGTGGTCTCCCCTGCCATGGCGCGCGCATGCGCCACCGCCCTGTCGGCGGAATCGAGAAGTTCGCGCGCATGGCGCAGCAAAGTCTGCCCCGCCGCGGTCAACCGCGTGCGCCTCGTGGTGCGGTGGAACAGCGGCACGCCAATCCGCTCCTCCATCTGCCTGATCTGCTGGCTCAGCGGGGCTTGCGCCATGCCAAGTCGCTCCGCCGCGCGCCCGAAATGGAGCTCCTCTGCGAGGCAGACGAAATAGCGGAGCTGACGCAGATCGATCCCGGTATTCATATGGAAAACATATCAAATGATCGGCCATTTGCTAGTTGATCTCGATTAATTCGCATGTTTCGCTCCCCATAGCCGACAAACATCGGAACCGTCTGCACGATGGCTCGCTTCTGGTTGATCAAATTACTGCGCACCGTGCTGACGCTCTGGCTCGTGGTAACGTTCACCTTCATCGTTCTGAGAACATCCGGCGATCCGGTCGTGGCCCTTCTGGGCGGTGACGCCATGCCTGACGAGATCGAGCAGTTCCGCCGGCAATGGGGCCTCGATCAGCCCTTGATCGTTCAATATCTGCACTATGTGGCGCAGATGGCCACCGGTCAGTTCGGCGACTCGTTGCGCGATCACCGCCCGGTGATGGACATCATTCTGGAACGGCTGCCCGCGACGCTCAGCCTCGGTGTCGTCGCCTATGCCCTGGCCGCACTGGTCGGCATCCCCGCAGGCATCATAGCGGCACTGCGCCGGGGCAAATTCGCGGATCGCGCGATCATGGCCTTCGCGGTGTTCGGATTTGCCCTGCCGAATTTCTTTCTCGGCATTTTGATGATCCTCTTTTTCTCCCTGATGCTGCAGGTGTTGCCGTCATCAGGAGCCAGCACGATCTGGCACTTCATCATGCCTGCCGTGACGCTGGGAACGTTCACCGCGGGAACGCTGGCGCGCTTTACGCGCTCGGCGATGCTCGAGGTTCTGGAAAAGCCGTATATGCGCGCCGCCGCCGCGAAGGGGGTGCCGGCGCTGAAACGTATCCTGTTCCACGCCTTGCCGAATGCCGCCATTCCCATCGTCACGATCATCGGCCTCAATCTCGGGCAGTTGATCGCAGGCGCGATCGTGGTGGAAACGGTCTTCGCTTGGCCCGGCATCGGGCGTCTGCTCGTGACCGCGGTTTCACAGCGCGACCTCGCGCTCGTCCAGGGACTGGTGCTCGTCATCGCGGCCACCATGGTCCTGGCCAACCTTCTCGTCGACCTGACCTACGGCCTGCTCGATCCCCGCATCCGGAAAGGCGCGTGATGAAGAACCGTCCCTCCATCATCGTGATCCTTTCGGCGCTGGTTCTGATTGCGGTCGTGGCTGTGGCCCTGCTCGGCAATGTCTTCACCTCGCATGCGGTGACCAGTCAGGATCTTCTGAACCGCCTGAAACCGCCCGCCTTTCTCGGTGGCCCGGAGCAATACCCGCTTGGAACGGACCGTATCGGCCGCGACATGGTGGCCCGCCTGGTCGCAGGCTTGCAGATGTCGCTGTCGGTCGCTCTGGCCGGAACGTTGATCGGCGCCGTGTTCGGCACGATCATCGGTTTCCTCGCAGCGCATTTCCGCGGCTGGATCGAGGAATCGCTGATGATGGTCGTCGATTTCCAGGCGTCTCTGCCGTTCATTCTCATTGCGCTGACGCTTCTTGCATTCTTCGGCAATTCGATGGTGCTGTTCGTCATCCTGATGGGCCTGTTCGGCTGGGAGACGTATGCGCGACTGGCGCGCGGGGTCGTGTTGTCGGCAGTATCCCAACCCTATGCACGGGCGATCGTGGCATTGGGCGCCCATCCGTTGCAGCTTTACGTGAAGCATGTCCTGCCCAATGTCGCGGCGGCGTTGATCGTGCAGGTCACGCTGACCTTTCCGCAGATCATCCTTCTGGAAACGTCGCTCTCGTTTCTCGGCCTCGGCATTCAGCCGCCGAACACCAGCCTCGGCCAGATCCTGGGTGACGGGCGGGACTACCTGTCGACGGCCTGGTGGATTTCGGTCTGGCCGGGCGTGCTGATTTTTCTGATCACCCTGTCGATGTCGATCCTCGGCGATGCACTGCGCGATCGGATGGATCCAATGCTCAAGACACGGAAAGCCTGACGATACACTGGAGAAGGAAGCGGACTGATGATCACCAGACGAACTTTCGGAAAGTACTCGGTCGGCGCGGGCCTCGCGCTGGCCATGCCGGCAAGCAAGGTTTTCGCCCAATCGCGGCCGACAATAACCGTCGCGGTGGATAATCTCTGGGCCAATATCAATACGATCAACGGCATAGCGACGACCACGCGCCGGTTCTTTCCCAACATCTATTCGCATCTGGTCGAGCGCGACTACATCAACGATCCGGAGGGCCTGATCCTGCTTCCGGGGCTGGCGACCGAATGGAACCAGGTCGGCAATGTCTGGACACTGAAATTGCGCGAGGGCGTCAAGTTCCACAATGGCGAGACCATGACCGCCGAGGACGTTGCCTTCACGCTCGGGCCGGAGCGTCTGTGGGGCGACCAGCCATTCGAACCACGCGGCAAGACCTTCACCGCAGGCTTCGTTCGCGTCGAGGCAATCGACGATCTGACCGTCGAGATCGAGACCGAACGGGAAGACCCCTACATCCCCGGCAAGCTCACCGGCTATATCGGCTTCGTCGTGCCGAAGAAGCACTATCTCGACGTCGGTGTCGACGCGTTCGGGCAGGCGCCGATCGGAACCGGCCCCTATCGCGTCACCACCTTCCGTTCCGGCGAGGTGCTGGAGATGGAGGCGTTCGACGACTATTTCGACGGCCCGCCACCGGCACAAAAGGTCATCTGGCGGATCGTGCCGGAGTTCGCGGGCCGTATGGCCGGTCTCGTGTCGGGAGAGTTCGATTTCATCGCCAACATCCCGACCGATCAGGAAGCCCAGCTCGAAGGCTACGACAACGTGACCCTCGCGCGTGCGCTGGCAGGCAACTATCCTGCTTTCGCCTTCAACACGCGGGCCGATCCCGAGGACAATCCTCTCGTCGACGTCAATCTGCGCAAGGGCATGGTCCAGGCAATCGACATGGATGCAATCGTGCAGGCCCTGTTCGGCGACACGACCTTTCACCCGGCGGTGCCATTCAATTTTCCGGAATATGGCGACTTCTACGATGCCGACATGCCCAACCCGCTTCCCTTCGACCCGGAAGCCGCGCGCGCGCTCATCGAACAATCGGGCTATGATGGTCAGGTGCTGCGCTGGCATATCACCCGATCGTTCTATCCGAACTACGAGGCGGCCGCGGAGATCATGGTCGAGATGTGGCGCCAGGTCGGCGTCAACGTGCAAGCCGTCATCCTCGACAATTTCGAACTGGTCTACACCCGGCCCTATCACCTGATGAACATGTCGATGTCGACCGACTTCATACCCGGCGATCCGTACCAGCCGCTCTGGCTCGACTGGGGCCCGACCGCGAGCCGTTCGACGGCACATTGGAAGACCTGGGACCCGACGCCGGAATACCTCGCGGCCGGCAAGGAATTCGAGGAAGCGACCGATTTCGAGACCCGCCATGCCGCTTATCTCAAGCTGTCGCAGGCATGGCAGGACGTCACGCCCGGCTACTATATGTGGAAGAGCGTCTACAACTGGGCTCACCGCGCCGACATCGAGTTCGTGCCGCGCCCGGATGGCGAGATGCGCATCTTCGGCGACTACGTCAGCCTGTGAACGCGGAAAGGCGACACTTGAAGTACGCCCTCAAGGACATGACGGTTGCGGAGTTCCGCGATCGTCTCTCTCCGGACACCGTCATCCTTCTGCCGTTCGGCAGTCAGGAGGAGCAAGGCCCGCATGCCCCGATGGGTGACTACATGCTGGCCGAAGCGGTCGCCTGTCGGGCCGCCGAGCTTTCCGGCGCTATCGTGGCGCCTTGCATGCCATTCGGCTATGCGGAGTTCTTTCGGGGGTTTCCGGGCGGCATCCAGTTGCGCGCGCCGACCTTCACCGCACTGGTCGAGGATATGCTGGTCTCATTCCTGGACCATGGCGTTGAACGGCTGGTCATTCTCAATGGCCACACGACCAACTCCAGCCTGATCGACCAGGTCCAGCGAAAAATGCGCCGCGAGCGCGGGGTGGCTGTCGCCTCGATCGATCTGTGGCGCTCGATCCCCGATAGTCTCTGGACCGAAATCCACGGCGCCGGTGCCGCGCTGGCCAGAGGACACGGCGCCGACCCGCTCACATCGCTGGCGCTTCATCTCTACCCCGAGAAGATGCGCCCGGATTTGATCCGGCCCTCGACGGCGGCTGCCGCATTCGGCCTGAAAGATACGACGGCAGCCGGGGTGAAGTTCGAGGGCGTGCAGGTAAACCTTCCGCTCGATGCGCATGAGGTCAATGCCGACGGAATGCTGGGCGGCGACGCGCGACTTGCATCCGCCGAGGCCGGCCGCCGCATCTTCGAACACGTCACCGATTTCGTCGCGCGCTTCGTCGCGCATATGCGCCGCTGCGATCCGCGCGACCCGTTCACAACCGCGCAAGCCGAGGCAACCGGATGAGCTCTCCGCTGCTGGATATCCAAAATCTGTTCGTCGGCCTGCCTGCGGGCGCCGACCGGGACTATGCGGTCGAAGACCTTTCCCTTTCGATCGCAAAGGGAGAAATCCTGTGCATCGTCGGCGAAACCGGATCCGGCAAGTCGCTCACCGCCATGGCGACGATGGGGCTGCTGCCGCCCAATCTGCCGCGCGCCAGGGGACAGGTTCTCTTCGAAGGCGCAGACCTTTTGAAACTCCCTGCATCGGTGCGCCGCAAGATGGCGGGCAGCCGGCTGGCGATGATTTTTCAGGAGCCGATCGCGGCGCTCAATCCGATCTATCGCGTGGGAGAACAGGTCTCCGAAACCTTCCGTCTCCATACGACCTTGAGCGCGGCCGACATCAGGAAGCGGGTGATCGAACTCTTTCGCGAAGTGCGCCTGCCAGACCCGGACGAAATTTATCGCGCCTACCCGCATCAGCTTTCCGGCGGACAGTGTCAGCGCGTGATGATCGCGTCGGCGCTGGCGCTCGATCCCTCGCTGCTGATCGCCGACGAGCCGACCACGGCACTGGACGTGACCACGCAGGCGCAAATCCTGAAACTGATGCTGGACCTGCGCGAACGGCACGGCACCGGCATTCTTTTCATCACCCACGATTTCGGCGTGGTGGCCGAGATCGCCGACAGAGTCGCCGTGATGCGGCACGGTAAGTTGGTCGAGATCGGCCCGGCGAAGGACGTTCTTGCCAATCCTCAGGCGGACTATACGAAGACGCTGCTCGCGGCGGTTCCCAAGCTGGAGCCGAGACACGCGCGCCCAGGCCTGGGTGAGACCGTGCTGAGCGCTACCGGCATCACGAAGCTGTTCAGCACCCGCAGCATCCTCGGGGCGAACCGGGAGGTGCGTGCAGTCGATCATGTCGACCTCTCCATCCGGCGCGGCGAAACGGTCGGACTGGTGGGGGAAAGCGGTTCCGGCAAGACAACGCTCGCGCAATGCGTGATCCGGCTGGTCGAACCGGACAGCGGCGACCTGACGATCTCCGGCGGTACGTTTTCCAACCTGAGCGGTGCGGCCCTGCGCGCCGCGCGCCGCCGCGTCCAGATCGTCTTCCAGGATCCCTACACCGCGCTCGACCCCAGACAGACGGCCGGTTCGGCCATTGCCGAGGGGCCGATCATCCATGGCCTGTCGCGCAAGGAGGCGCATCAGAGGGCGCTCGATCTTCTGGAAGCTGTCGGCCTCGATCGATCCAGCGCAGACCGTTTCCCGCATGAATTCTCCGGCGGGCAACGGCAGCGCGTCTGTATCGCCCGCGCACTCGCGGTTGAGCCGGAACTCCTGATCGCGGACGAAAGCGTTTCGGCACTCGACGTATCGGTGCAGGCGCAGATACTCGATCTTCTGGCCGCGATGCAGGAGCGGTTGAAGTTCGGAATGCTCTTCATCACGCATGATTTGCGGGTGGCCTCGCGGATCTGCGACCGGATCGCGGTGATGCGGCAAGGCAAGATCGTGGAACAGGCGGAACCGGCCGACCTGTTTGCCAACCAGCGCGAAGCGTATACCCACGAACTGCTCGCCGCCGTGCCCGGGCGCGACTGGCAGGGCACCGCCAAAACGCCGCAAGCACCCGGGCGCCAAGGAAACACGTCATGAAGAAATACCACATCGGCGCGACACCGAAGCGTATCGACCCCGCCCTCATCGAGGGTTTTGGCGCGGTCGAGATCGCGACCATCGGCCATTTCCGCCATCGCGGCTTCGTCAGCAACCGGCTGCGTCCGATCACTCCCCTTCCCGGCACCCTGGTCGGCACGGCGGTTACCGTGGCCATCCCGGGCACGGACTCCACGCTGCTGCATCATGCCATGTCGATAATCGAGCCGGGGGACGTGCTCGTTATCGACCGGCTCGGCGATACACGCCATGCCTGCCTCGGTGGCGGGGTGGCGTTCGCGGCGAAGGTGGCAGGCGCGATTGCCGTCGTCCTGGACGGTCCCTGCACAGACGCCGAAGAAATCATCGAGGTCGGCCTGCCGGTTTTCTGCACCGGCGTGTCGGGGATCACGACACGGCTGAACGATCTGGGCGGCAGCCTCAACAAACCCGTCTCGTGCGGCGACGTGCCAGTCCTGCCCGGCGATGTCGTGGTTCTCGACAATTGCGGCGTTCTCGTCCTCCCGCCCGACGAGGCGGCGGAGGTGCTCGAAGAGGGCGCCGCGCGGCAGGCGCGCGCCAACCGCAACCGCCCCCGCATCGAGGCCGGCGAGAAGCTGGGGGACCTGTCCGGTGCAACCAAGCTTGTCGAGGCCGCACTGCAGCCCTGACCTTGAGGCTGGACAGGCGCGCACGCAGCAAGGTCCCGCTGAACGCCCATCAGTGCGCTACCGCTGAAACGAAAAAGCCCGCTGCCGGGAGGAGGTGGCAGCGGGCTCGATTTCGAAAACGGCGCGGGAGGAGGTGCACCGCATTCAAGGTCGGCATCGCATCTGGGAGGAGTAGATGGCCGACAAACTCATGATAGCGGCTGCGTCGGATATTGCAATGCACAAAATCATCCCGCATCGCAAAATACGCATGTCGGGTTTACGAGGAAAAGCGCGGGTGGCGCTCTACTCGGCACCGTCGGAGACGAGTCGCTGCTGGGGCCAGCGTATCAGTGCTTCGCGGCCCGTATCGGTCAGGTCGTAGATTCCACGGTCGGCCCTTATGAACCAGCCATAGACGTTGCGTTGCAATATCTTCGACGCGTTGGGGCTGGCGGGCTTCAGATCTCGCGGCCGCTTTCGGCCATCCGCGAGAGCAGCCGCGCATGTCAGCGCTTCCTGGCGATATGCGGTCATGATGGGATTGCGCGAGCCACCGCCGGCCACGGGATCGCCCTGCCGCCGCCGGTGTTCATCGATCAGTCTCGATCGGCGCTTGGGGTCCCGGCGCGGCGTCAACGCCGTTGGTCTCAGCAGCACGTCGACCTTGCCGTTGGGATAGACGCCCAGGAGACCGAAGCCGAGGCGGCGGCAGAGGTTGCGGAACCGCGCATCGCTTTCGCGGCCTTTGCCGCGAGCCGACATGCATGCGGCCAGCCAGACCTCGTCGCTGGCTGCCATCCGGTCCACCCCTTGCAGGACGAGTTCGAGATTGAACTTCAGTTTCAGCTCGCAGATGACGACAATCGGCGGGGAGTCCTCGCTCAGCGCCAGGAGATCGCATCCACCGATCTCGCCTTTGACCACAAAGCCCAGATCTTGCAGAAAAGCCTTCACCGGACCGTAGAGGGAGGTTTCGAGCATCTCTGTCCCCGCCGTTACGACTCAAGTCACCGGTGGAAAGCGGCCAGTCCGCAAGAGGCGGACGAAAATCGACGTCCGGTTTTCGACACCGTAAGTGATCCTGCTAGGCTGAAAACTTCACGATCACACCGCGCTGTCTGAAATAGGCCTGCATCGTCTTGCGTCCCGAACGATTGTTTTGCGCCAGCTTGGTCGGGTCGAAAACCGCATCTTTGGCACCCTCGCGCGCCAGTGCCCGCTTGAGGGTCATTATATGCTCGTCGATGTCAGCATTGTTTGATTGGAGCGACGCATAAATGTTGTCGGTCGCTTCAGTCACGGTCGGCTCGCTCACGGTTTGTACTCCCTGTGATTCGTAAATCGACTGGCTACCATAACCGGGCGGATTGGCCTATCGCAGCGCCCCGGATGCCCCTCGGCTTCTACCGGTCGCCAGGCATCGAGAGTGGTCGCTCGATGCGGTTCAGAATATCCGCAGAGCAGGCTGGAACCGTCGCGCGTGCCGTCATATCGTCGAGCCAACGGCGGCAGTGGCCGCGGATTTCGATGTCTTTGTAGCAATAAATCTCCGGCCATGGAGAATGCAACGACACGAGAACGACGCGATCGGTCTCGAAAAGTCCGGCATTTTTATCCCTCACGATTCCGTCGCCGCCCGGTCATTGGAGGTTCGCATGACCTGTCACCGCTGTTCAAAGGCGACGATTTCATTCATACCGACATCGAGCCGGCGCTGAAGCCGGCGCTGAAGACGGGCCTACCGCATGACCCTTTCCGGCAAGCGCATACTCCTGATCATCGGTGGCGGCATCGCGGCCTACAAGTGTCTCGATCTCATCCGACGGCTGCGCGAGCGTGGGGCCTCGGTGCGGTGCGTGATGACGAACGCGGCGAAGGAGTTCGTCACGCCGCTCGCGGTCGGAGCGGTGTCCGCGGACCACGTCTTCGGCGATCTGTTCGACCGGCAGGACGAGCACGACATCGGCCATATCCGGCTGTCGCGTGAGGCCGATCTCGTCGTCGTCGCGCCGGCAACCGCCGATCTGATGGCCAAGATGGCCAACGGGCTTGCCAACGACCTCGCCTCGACCGTGCTGATGGCGACCGACAAGCAGGTGCTGATCGCGCCGGCCATGAACCCGCGCATGTGGGACCATGCGGCAACGCGGCGCAATCGAGAGACGCTGAAGGCCGACGGCATCCGGTTCGTCGGCCCGAAGCGCGGCGAGATGGCCGAGAGCGGCGAGGCAGGCGAAGGCCGCATGGCCGAACCGCTGGAGATCGTCGCGGCGATCGAGACGCTGCTCGACGATCGCCCGAAGCCGCTGGCCGGCAAACGGATCGTCATGACGTCGGGACCGACGCACGAGCCGATCGACCCGGTGCGCTACATCGCCAACCGTTCCTCGGGCAAGCAGGGACACGCGATCGCTGCGGCGCTGGCGCGGCTTGGCGCGGATGTACGCCTTGTCTCCGGCCCGGTTTCGATCGCCGATCCGGCCGGCGTCACGACGATCCACGTGGATACGGCGCGCCAGATGAAAGATGCCGTCGAGGCCCAGCTTCCAGCCGATGCAGGCGTCTTCGTGGCGGCGGTCGCGGACTGGCGCACGGATGGCGAGAGCGGCGAAAAGATCAAGAAGGAGGCGGGCAAGGGACCGCCCGCGCTCCAGATGATCGAAAACCCGGACATCCTCGCCACGATCGGACATCATGTGCAGCGGCCAAAGCTGGTGATCGGCTTCGCCGCCGAAACGCAGGCCGTGACCGATCATGCGAAGGCCAAGCTCGCCCGCAAGGGCGCCGACATCATCGTCGCCAACGACGTCTCCCACGACAGCGGCATCAATGCGTCGGGCGTGATGGGCGGCGATCGCAACCGGGTGACGATCGTGTCGGAAGCGGGTGCGGAACTCTGGCCGGAGATGTCCAAGACGGATGTCGCAGAAAAGCTGGCGGCATTGATTGCCGAGCGCCTTGGATGAATTTTCAGGGCAGGCCAAGCCGAATCCCGGTTCTCGAAACCGAGCGCCTCATACTCCGCGAACATCGCACCGAGGACCTTGCCGACTACACATGTCTCTGGTCGCAGGACGATGTGGTCAGGTTCATTTCCGGCAAGCCGCTGGACCGGCAGGATTGCTGGGGTCGCATCATGCGGTTTCGCGGCATGTGGGAGATAATCGGCTACGGCTTCTGGATCATCGAAGACAGGCAGACCGGCCGACTGATCGGCGAAGCTGGACTGATGGACGTCAAACGCGTCATCGAACCCTCGCTCGACGGGACCAGCGAAGCCGGCTGGGCACTGCTCCCATCAGCACAGGGCAAAGGGCTGGCCGGCGAAGCGATGCGTGCAGCGCTCGACTGGGCCGATAGAAACCATTATGAAACGCCGCAAAGCTGTGTCATCGACGCGCGCAACACCGCGTCCATGCGGCTGGCATCCCGCCTCGGCTTTCGCGAAACCGCCCGCGGCAATTTCAGGGATGCCGCGCTGGTTCACTACCGGCGGCTGGCAGGCGAATAGCGATCAACCCTCGACCAGCAGGATCAGGTTTCCGCAGCCATCTTCGAGCGTCGCCATCAGCGGGACACCCGGTCCCGGCGTAGCGGGCTCGCCGCGAAACGCGACGCCGAGCTTGGTCAATCGCGCATATTCGGCCTTCACATCATCGCAGCCGAGTTGCGTGAGCGGAATGCCCTTTTCGTACAGCGTCTTCTGATATTCGCGGGCAAAATCCATTCCCGCCGGTTCCAGCAGAAGCTCGACACCGGAGCCGTCGGGGGCCTGCACCGTCAGCCAGCGCGCGCCGCCGGCCGGGATGTCATGCTTCTTCACGAAGCCCAGCTTTCCGACATAAAAGTCCTCGGCCACCTGCTGGTCGAGCACCATGACGGACGACAGATTGCAGCGTATCATCGGTGTTCCTCCTTGAACTGCCTCACCACGCGCCGGCTTTCTCGTCGACGAGGTGGATGATCGACGCCGGGCTGGACACCCAGAAGCCGCGAAAATCCGGTCCGAGCGGCTCGATCTCGTCGCAGCGCACGACGCCTTCGGCCTTCAGATGATCGGCGGCTGCATCCTTGTCGTCGGTGACGATCTCCAGCCAGAGCTCGGCCTGGCTCATGCCGGGCGCGCGGTCGATCCAGAGCTGGTTCGCACCGAAGACGAAGCCGATCGCAGGCTCGTGCCCCCTCACCGGTTCGAGGCCGATGACGTGGCGATAGAAGCGCACCGTTTCATCATACTGATGCGGCGGCACCTTCATCGCGATGTTGCGTCCGCCCGAAAACGTCGTGCTCATGTTGTTCTCCTCAGTTCAGGGCTTCGTTCGAACATGCCGTCGAGCAGATCGAGCCACAGCGTCCAGCCTTGCCGAACCAGTTCGGCGCCATCCTCGCCCGGTCCGTCGCCATTCCATCCGTTGACAAGCGTCAACTGCGTGTCTCCGTCAGGCAAGGCGCGAAACGAGATTGCGATGAACTCGTCGGCGTATGGGTAGGGATCGTGCCCCTCGGCGACAAAGGTCTGCTTGACGAGCTTTCCCGGCTCAAGCGCGAGATATTCGCCGCTGTGGATATAGACTTCGCCCTCGTCGCCGTCGCTTTCGATGCGGAAGCGCCCGCCCACCCGGACATCCGCGTCAACCGATCGCCCGAGCCAACGCCGCATGAGGTCGAGATCCGTCCATGCCGCGTAGAGCGCCTCGGGCGATGCGTCGAACACACGCTCCAGCCTCACCACATGCTCAGGCTTAGTCCCATCAGCAGTCGTGGCCGCGAACGTCTCGAGATAGCGCTGTTCGAGCCGCTCATGCGTCGACCAGAACCCGCGCGGTTCCGTGCCCTTGAGCCGGTCGATCAAGATGCCGACATGGGAATCCCAGCCGCTCGCGACGCTGACCATCGTCCCGGTGTCGGGGAGCCTGCGGTGGGTGAGGATCAGCAGGACCTCGCCCTGTTCGGGAAAGAGCTCGAACGTCACCTCGCTCGATCCGTCGTCGCCCGGCCATGTATAGGCGAGCACCCGCGGCGGGTCCCATTGGGTGACTTCACCGAACATGGCCGGACTGTCGTCGAACTTGCGATAGCGTTCCGGCGTGGGTTCCGCCGACAGTTCCGCATGACGGAAGAGGTGTTCGACCCTGCCGCCGACGCGCGGTTCCATCTCACCAACGGCCAGCCATTGCCGGCGCATCTGCGATTGCGTCAGATAGGTCCAGACGCGGTCGGCAGGGCCGGGCAGAAGGCGCTCGATGCGCACCGTTCCACGCTCGACGATCCTGCCTTGTCCATCGGAATTTCTATCGGGCATCATCGCACTCCTCAGGCCAGCAAAGCGTCGAGCGCACCGAGCATCTTCGTCCAGCCACCGCGGGTCTGCTCGCCCCATTCCTCGAAGATTTCCGGCGACATCTCGTTGGTGAGCGTCAATTCGCAGCCCTTGTCGAGGCGGCGGATATCGATCGTCACAAGATCGTACTGTTCGCTGTAAAGCGGCACGGCGAAGGTGAAGACGAGGCGCGACGGGCGGTCGATCTCGAGATATTCGCCGACATGTTCGACATCCTGCCCATCGCGGCGGTCCGTAAAGGTGAACCGGCCGCCGACGCGCGCATCAACTTCGGCCCGCACCATCTCGCCGCCCTCTCCCGAGAACAGCCAGCGCCGCGCCGTGGCCGGGTCCAGCCAGGCGTCGAACACGCGTTCGGCCGACGCATCGAAGCGCCGTGTGATAACGAGAGAGCGGGTCTGTGGTGCGGTCATGTCCTCGATCCTTCGTTCTGGCTGGCGGCATCCTCGGCCCTAAGCAGGGCGTCGAGCGCGTCGAGTTTGCCGGTCCAGAAACGCTCATAGTGCCGCAGCCACGCCTCGGCCTCGGCGAGACGCGCGGCATCGAGCCGGCAGTGGTGCGTGCGGCCCCGCACCTCGCGGCGCACCAGCCCGGCCGTTTCCAGAACCCTGACATGTTTGGACGCGCCCGCGAAACTCATCGCGAAAGGGGCTGCAAGTTCGCCGATGCTGCGTTCTCCGGCAGACAGATCGCGCAGCATGGCGCGGCGGGTTCTGTCGGACAACGCGTGAAAGACGGCATCGAGATGTGCGGGCTCTTGCTCAACCATATGGTTTAGTTATTAGGCGACGACTCATTTGTCAACCAATTGGTTTAGCGTTTTGCCTATTTCGGAGAAGACGTGATGCGGCGGATGACCGGGCGCGGCGTGCGCGGCTTGGCATTGCCGAGCGTATAGGCGGCGATGATGTGCCGTGCGGCCTCCTCGGCTGCATCCTTGCTCGATGCATGGACCTGCGCCAGCACATCGCCCTTCGAGACTTGGGCGCCGATAGGGAACAGGCCGGTGATGCCGACCGAATGATCGATCCGGTCGTCCGGCTTCGTGCGCCCTCCGCCCAGCGACACAACGGCAATGCCGATGTCGCGCGACTGGATCGCGGTGACGTAACCGTCGAATCGGGACTTCACGTCGATCACGAACTTCGCCTCGGGAAGATAGGTCTCGGATCGCTCGACGAAATCGCGCGGGCCACTGAGTTCAGCGACCATGCGGCCAAAACGGTCGGCGGCTCGCCCGCTCGACAACGCGTCGGCCGCGCGCGCGGTCGCCTCCTGATGCGTCGATGCCAAACCGGACGACAAGAGCATCTCGGCCGCAAGGGCCAGCGTCACATCCTCGAGGCGGCGATCACGACGACGCCCGGTCAGGAAATCGACCGCGTTCGCAACCTCCACCGCATTGCCGGCGGCGCTGGCGAGCGGCTGGTTCATGTCGGTGATGAGTGCCGTCGTCGGCAGTCCTGCGCCATTGGAGACCTCGACGAGGCTCTGCGCGAGGGAGGCTGCCGATTTGGCCGTCGCCATGAAGGCGCCGTTACCGGCCTTGACGTCCAACACCAGCGATTGAAGGCCGGCTGCGAGTTTCTTCGACAGGATGGACGCGGTGATGAGCGGGATCGATTCCACCGTGCCCGTCACGTCGCGGATCGCGTAGAAGCGCTTGTCCGCCGGCGCGAGATCGGCCGTCTGGCCGATGATGGCGCAGCCCACCTCGCGCACGACCTTGCGGAACAGCGCCTTGTCGGGCTGGCTGACATAGCCGGGGATCGCGTCCATCTTGTCGAGCGTGCCGCCCGTATGGCCAAGGCCGCGCCCGGAGATCATCGGCACATAGGCGCCGCAAGCAGCCACGATCGGCGCGAGCATCAGCGAGACATTGTCGCCGACGCCGCCGGTCGAATGCTTGTCTGTGACCGGGCCGGGCAGGTCCGACCAGTCTAGCACGGTGCCGGAATCGCGCATCGAGAGCGTCAGCGCGACGGCTTCCTCGCGGGTCATTCCATTGAGGAAGACCGCCATGGCAAGCGCCGCCACATGACCTTCCGAAAACGCGCCCGACGTGAGGCCGGATACGAATTCCGCGATCTCGCCCGCCGAGAGCTGCTGGCCGTCGCGTTTCTTGCGGATGATCTCCTGGGGGAGCATGAACTAGACCCCTGGCTGCAGGAGACAGCGCGCTACGTTGCCCCCCTCTGCCCTGCCCAATCTGCGCACGGGGCGATAACTACCCATCCGCCAATCCATCGGCAAACATCCGCTTCAGGATCGTCGCGAGACGCTGGCCGCCGACGGGCGCCATGTCCTTGGTTTCCTGATGCGAGAGTTCCGCGCCCGTCATGCCTGCCGCGAGGTTGGTGATGACCGAGCAGGCCGCAACGCGTAAGCCCAGGAAGCGCGCCAGGATCACCTCCGGCACGGTCGACATGCCGACGGCGTTCGCGCCCATCACCCGCGCCATGCGGATTTCGGCCGGTGTTTCGAAGGACGGGCCGGAGAACCACATGTAAACGCCCTTGTGGAGCTGGGTTCCGGTCGCCTGTGCAGCCGCCTCGAAGGCTGCCCTGATGCGCGCGTCGTAGGCCTCCGTCAGGCCGACGAACCGCCCGTCGGTCGGCTCGCCGAAGAGCGGGTTGGTGCCGGAGAAATTGATGTGGTCTGTGATCAGCATCACCGAGCCCGGCCCCATCTCGGGCTCCAGCGATCCGGCCGCGTTGGTCAGGATCAGCTTTTCGATGCCGGTGCCGGCAAGCGCCTCGAGCGCGGGGCGCATCGCCGCCGGATTGCCGTTCTCGTAATAATGCGCGCGACCAGCCAGCATGATCACCGGCGTGCCCGCCAGGTCACCGGAAACCAGCTTGCCGGCGTGGCCGGTCACGCCTGAATGCGGAAAGCCCGGCAGGTCGCCATAGGGAATGTGGATCGCATTCTCGACCTCATCGACCAGCCCGCCGAGCCCCGAGCCGAGCACCAGTGCGACCTTCGGCGTGCGGCCTTCGAGCTTTTCGATCAGCGTGGAGACGGCGTCGTTCATTTCAGCGTGTCTCCCTGAAACCCCAGCGGCAGGATTTCGGCCATCGTCCATGTGTCGACGATGCCCGTCTCGTCACAGAGGTAGAGCTTCGCGTCCGGCCCGGCGAACTCGGCGAGCCGCTGGCGGCAACCGCCGCATGGCGTGATGCGCGCCATCTTCTCGGCGACCACCGCGATCTCGGTGATCGTGCCGCCGCCGCCCATCACATAGTGGCCGAGCGCGGTCGTCTCCGCGCACCAGCCCTCGGGAAACGAGGCAACCTCGATGTTCGCGCCGGCATAGATGCGGCCATCCTGCGTGCGGATCGCGGCGCCGACCGGGAACTTCGAATAGGGCGCATGGCATTTCGCCATGGCGTCGCGCGCGGCGA
Organism: Mesorhizobium sp. CAU 1732; assembly: GCF_039888675.1. Classification (NCBI taxonomy): domain Bacteria; kingdom Pseudomonadati; phylum Pseudomonadota; class Alphaproteobacteria; order Hyphomicrobiales; family Phyllobacteriaceae; genus Mesorhizobium; species Mesorhizobium sp. CAU 1732. Next base: position 462,338 of record NZ_JBDQQR010000001.1, on the reverse strand, counting down.
GGAAGAGATCATGCGACATGGATCAACGCTCTTTCACGTAGGGCACGCCGCCGGCGCGCGGCGGGATCGCCTTGCCGATGAAGCCCGCGAGCAGGATCACGGTCAGGACGTAGGGCAGCGCCTGGAAGAACTGCACCGGCACGCGGCCGACCAGCGGCAACGGCGTTCCCTGGAGGCGGATCGACAGAGCGTCGAGGAAGCCGAACAGAAGCACGGCGAACATGGCCGGCACCGGCTTCCATTTAGCGAAGATGAGGGCGGCGAGCGCGATGTAGCCCTTGCCCGCCGTCATGTCCTTCACGAAGCCGGCATTCTGCGCGAGCGCCAGATAGGCGCCGGCAAAGCCGCAGAGAATGCCGGTGCAGATCACGGCGCGGTAGCGAAGCCACGTCACCGAAATGCCGGCGGTATCCACGGCGGCAGGGTTCTCGCCGACGGCGCGCAGACGCAGGCCAAAGCGCGTGCGAAACAGCACCCACCATGTCACGAAAACCATGAAGAACGCGAAATAGACCAGAATCGAGTGGCCCGACAGAAGTTCCGAATAGATGAGGCCGACGATCGGCACGTCGCGCACGGCCTCGGCACCGGGCAGCGTGATCGCGTTGAAGCGTCCCTCGGCGCTGAGCGCCGGCGTACGGCCACCCTGGCTGAACCACGCCTGGCCGAGGATGATCGTAGAGCCGGCCGCAATGAAGTTGATCGCCACGCCCGACACGATCTGGTTGCCGCGATGGGTGATCGACGCGAAACCGTGCACGAGCGCAAGGAAAACGCCGATGAGGACGGCGCAGGCAAGACCGCCCCATGCGGAGCCGGTGGCATACGCAGCAGCCCCCGAGGCAAAGGCCGCCGCCAGCATCTTGCCTTCGAGGCCGATGTCGAAGATGCCCGCCCGCTCCGAATACAGCCCCGCAAGGCACGCGAAGAGCAGCGGGATCGACAGGCGGATCGTCGAGTCCAGCACGTTTACGAGGATGACGAAGAACTCCATCTCAGACCCCTTCGCGCTTGGCTGCGGTCACGCCCATGGAGCGCGGACTGAGACTGGCGAAGAAGGCCTGTATCGACGGACGGAACATGTGTTCCAGCGCGCCCGCGAAGAGGATGACCAGGCCCTGGATGATGACGATCATGTCGCGGCTGATGTTCGGCATCTCGAAGGCGAGTTCCGCGCCGCCCTGATAGAGCATGCCGAACAGGATCGCCGCGGGCACGATGCCGGCCGGGTGCGAGCGCCCCATCAGCGCCACCGCGATGCCCACGAAGCCCGCGCCGGTGACGAAATCGAGCTGGAGCCGGTTCTGGTCGCCCATCACCGGATTCAGCGCCATCATGCCGGCCAGCGCGCCGGAAATCATCATCGTGATGATGATGATCTTCGTCTCGCCGATGCCTGCATAGCGCGCGGCTTTCGGGCTGTGGCCCTGCGTGCGGATCTCGTAGCCGAGGCGCGTGCGCCAGATCAGCAGCCAGACGAGGAACGCGCAGACAAGCGCCAGCAGGAACGAGATGTTGAAGGGAGACGAACGCACGGTGAAGCCGAGCGCCTCCATCAGGAAGTTGAGCTTCGGCAACTGTCCGCCATCGAGGAACGTCCGTGTCTGCGGGGCCATCGAGCCCATGGGCTTCAGCACGCCGACCAGCAGATAAACCATCAGGCTGGCAGCGATGAAGTTGAACATGATCGTCGTGATGACGATGTGCGAGCCGCGCTTGGCTTGGAGGTAAGCGGGGATGAAAGCCCATGCCGCGCCGACCGCGGCCGCGCCGAGGATCGCCAGCGGGAAGGTCAGCCACCACGGCAGGATGGAATCGAATGTCAGGCAGACCAGTCCCACGCCGAGCCCGCCGACATAGGCCTGCCCCTCGCCGCCGATGTTAAAGAGCCCGCCATGGAAGGCGACCGCGACCGCGAGGCCGGTGAACATGAAGCTCGTCGAATAATAGAGCGTGTAGGCGATGTTGCGGCCGCCGCCGAACGCGCCCTCGACCATGATGGCCGCCGCCCGCAGCGGGTTTTCGCCCACCAGAAGCACGACGAGGCCGGCGACCGCGAAGGCGACGATCAGATTGATCAGCGGGATGAGGCCGTAATCGGCCCAGCCGGGCAGCTTCGCATATGGCGAACTCATTCCGCGGCCTCCTGCCGTTCGACACCGGCCATGAGCAGTCCCAGCTCCCCTTCGCTCGCGTCGCTGTCGCGTTCGCCGACGATACGGCCGTCGAACATCACGATGATGCGGTCGGAGAGCGAGCGGATTTCGTCGAGCTCGACGGAGATCAGCAGCACCGCCTTTTGGGCGTCGCGCATCGCAATCAGGCGCTTGTGGATGAACTCGATCGCGCCGACATCGACGCCGCGCGTCGGCTGGCCGACGATCAGGACGCCGGGGTCCTTCTCCATCTCGCGCGCCAGCACGATCTTCTGCTGGTTGCCGCCGGAGAAATTGGCGGTCTTGAGCCGCTCGTTGCCGGGGCGGATGTCGTATTTCGAAATCTTGTCGCGCGCATCGGCGCGGATCGCCTCGATATCGAGGAACGGGCCTTTGAGATATTGCGCGTGATCGTGATAGCCGAGGATCGAGTTCTCGTATTCCTCGAACGGCAGGACGAGGCCGACATAGTGCCGGTCCTCGGGCACATGCGCCAGGCCGCGATCGCGCAGTTCGCCGGGATCGGCCGTGCCGGTAACGTCGATCGGCTTGCCGTCGAGCATAACGGTGCCGGATTCCGCGCGGCGGATGCCGGCGATGGTCTCCAGCAGTTCGGACTGGCCGTTGCCGGCGACGCCGGCGATGCCGACGATCTCGCCTGCGCGGATGTCGAAGGAAACGTTGTCGACCATGGTGACGCCGCGCGAATCCTTCACCGTCAGGTTCCTGACCGACAGTTTTACGTCACCCGGTCTGCCCTCTTCCTTCTGCACCCGCAGGAGGACACGGCGACCGACCATGAGTTCGGCCAGTTCCTCCACAGTGGTCTCGGAGGTCTTGCGCGTCGCGACCATCTCGCCCTGCCGCATGACGGAGACATTGTCTGTGATCGCCATGATCTCGCGCAGCTTGTGGGTGATCAGGACCACCGTTTTGCCCTCGTCCTTGAGCTGGGCGAGGATGCGGAACAGATGGTCGGCCTCGGGCGGCGTCAGCACGCCGGTCGGCTCGTCGAGGATCAGGATTTCCGCGCCGCGATAGAGCGCCTTCAGGATTTCGACGCGCTGCTGCAGCCCGACCGGCAGTTCCTCGATGATCGAGGCGGGATTGACCTCGAGGCCGTATTCCTTCTCCAGCCGGATCAGTTCCGAACGCGCCTTGGCGATCGCCTTCTTCAGAAGCGCCTCGCCTTCGGCGCCGAGAATGATGTTTTCCAGCACTGTGAAGTTCTGAACCAGCATGAAATGCTGATGCACCATGCCGATACCGGCTGCGATGGCGTCGTTGGGCGTGTTGATCACGGCCGGCTTGCCGCCAACGCGGATTTCGCCGGAATCGGCCTGGTAGAAGCCGTACAGGATCGACATCAATGTCGACTTGCCGGCACCATTCTCCCCGATTATGCCGTGGATGGTTCCACGCGGGATTTCGAGATGAATGTCGCGGTTGGCATGAACCACGCCGAAGCTCTTGTTGATGCCGACAAGTTCAATCGCAGCTTCTGCCATACGCCGGGCAAGTCCCTCTGGATTCGTGTTTTTATCGGTTGGTCAAGAGACGTAGCATGGTGGAAAACGGCTTGCCAGCCCGTCCTCTCCCGGGGCTCACAGCTTCACTCTCGACAAATGGCGCGGACATTGACACTTTCCCGCGCATGAAACCGCAAGCGTTCACGCCCTTCACCTTCAACACCACATCGTCGATCGTCTTCGAGCCGGGATCGGCCCGAAGGCTTGGCGTCATCGTCGGCCGCAAGCTGGGCAAATCGGTGCTGTTCGTCACCGATCCGGGCCTGCGTAGGCTCGGGCTCTGCTATCCCGCCATCGCGTCGCTGACAGGCGAAGGCGTCGAGGTGACGATCTTCGATTCGGTCGAGGCCGACCCGTCGCTCGGCACCCTCATGAAGGCAGTGGCGGCTGGCCGCGAAGCCGGTGCCACAGGTGTCGTGGGCTTCGGTGGCGGTTCGTCGCTCGATGTGGCGAAGCTCGCGGCCCTTCTGCTCGGCTCCGGCGAAGACCTCGACGGCGCATGGGGCGTGGCGCAGGCCAAGGGGCCGCGGCTGCCGCTGGTGCTGGCGCCGACGACCGCCGGCACTGGATCGGAAGTGACGCCCGTCTCCATCATCACCGTGGGCGAGGAGGAAAAGCGCGGCGTGTCGTCGGCGATCATCCTGCCGGACGTGGCGGTCCTCGATGCGGAACTCACGCTCGGGCTACCCGCGCCGATCACGGCTGCGACCGGCATCGACGCGATGGTACACGCGATCGAGGCCTACGCGTCGAAGAATGCGAACAACAACCCGCTCTCGAAGATGCTGGCGCGGGAAGCTTTGCGGCTGATCGGCGCGAACATCGAGACGGCGGTGAACGATGGCGGAAACATCGAAGCCCGCTCGGCGATGCTGCTCGGCTCGATGCTGGCAGGCCAAGCCTTCGCCAACGCGCCGGTTGCAGCCGTGCATGCGCTGGCCTATCCGATCGGCGGGACCTTTCACGTCCCGCATGGCCTGTCCAACGCGCTCGTCCTGCCGCACGTGCTGCGCTACAACATGACCGACGCCGCGCATCTCTATGCGGAGATCGCCGCTGACGCGTTTCCTCACCTCGACGCGCAAGAGGGCGCACAGGGACGCTGTGCGGCGTTCATCGACGAACTGGCTGATTTGTCCAAAAGGGTGGGACTGCAACAGCGCCTGCGCGACGTCGGCATCGGCGAGGAACATCTGGCGAAAATGGCATCCGACGCGATGAAGCAGCAACGGCTTCTGGTGAACAACCCGCGTTCGGTCGAAGAAGCCGACGCGCTGGCGATTTACCGGGCGGCGTGGTGATAAGTTCGAGCCGAACGGTGAGGTTGGCGGGACAGCGCCCCCCTCTGCCCTGCCGGGCATCTCCCCCACGAGGGGGGAGATCGGCCTGCATCGATGACGAGACTAATCTCCCCCCGTGTGGGGAAGATGCCCGGCAGGGCAGAGGGGGGCAACGTAGGGCAAAAGCAGAAAAGGGTGCGGTCCTGTGACCAACCAGACCCGCTCCGACTACCGCGCCTTCCGCACCATCCACACGCGGTGGATGGACAATGACGTGTACGGCCATATGAACAATGTGGTGCACTATTCGCTGTTCGATACGGCGGTGAATGGCTGGCTGATCGAGAACGGCGTGCTGGACATCCATGCGGGCGGACAGATCGGCCTCGTCGTGGAAACAGGGTGCCGCTATTTTGGCGAGATGGCGTTTCCCGACGTCGTGACGGCGGGTATCCGGGTCGCCAAGCTCGGCTCGTCCTCGGTGCGCTACGAGGTCGGCCTGTTCCGCAACCACGACAAGACGGCTGCGGCGGAAGGGTTTTTCGTCCATGTCTATGTCGACCGCGCCACGCGGCGGCCCATGCCACTTGCCGCGGAGTTGCGCACCGCACTGGAGACGATCACGACATGAATGACGACCCGCGCATCACGCAGCTCGAAATCCTCGCCGCCCAGCAGGAACGCACGATCGTCGAGCTTTCGGACCAGGTCGCCGATCAGTGGAAGACGATCGAGCGAATGCAGAAGAAACTGGACGTACTCGCCCAGCGCTTCCTGGCGCTGGAGGAGCAGACCGGGCCGGACGTGCCGATCACCAAGCCACCGCATTATTGACGACGGAAAAAGGAACGCCGGGCGGGAGCATGTGCTCCCACCCGGCGGCCCTCACGCCCGTGACGGCGTCTTACATCGCAGGAAGAATAGCGATGTCCCGCAGATCGCCGTCAACGCCGGTGATGTCTGCGACCTTGGTCGCGGCACCGGTTTCCAGATCAACCGTATAGAGCGCACCGGCTGCGGCGAGCCATGCGGTGTTCTCGCCCTCGGCGGTTGCCTGGATGTCGAATGCGTAGGCTTCCGCACCCTCGATGCCGAGTTCGCCGATCGTCGCGAGCGTGCCGTCATTCGGCGCGGTCTGGCGCAAAAGCGCGCCGAGGCCGGCATCGATGTCGTACATGGCCGTCGCTTCCGGCTTGCCGATCGAGTTGATGTAGGCGGTGGCGACGACGTTCGGCGTCGCGTCGGCGTTTGCGTCTCCGGCCTCGAAGTTCAGCGAACCATCGACGGTCGTCTCGCCCGTGTCCGGCTTGATGCGCAGGTTGGTGCCATCGGTGCCCATGACGCGGATCGCGTCGGCGACAGGGTTGAAGTCGACCATGCCTGCAACGCCGTCCGGCAGCATCTCGGTCAGCTTTCCGCCGGCTGTCGCGGCGCCGGTCTCGAGGTCGATCGTGACGATGGTGCCGTCACCGGCAACGCCGTAGAGCTTGCGATCACCGGGGCGCACGTCGATGCCGACGAGGCTGTCGACGCCTTCGACGTCCACCGTGTTGGATACTTCGGGTGCGTCGGTATCGAACCAGACCAGCGTCTTGTCGCCGACGAGGCCGACTGCCGGCGCGGCCATTGCCACGGACGACAGGGCAAACAGCGATACGCCGGTTGCAACGAGACGGGTCAGGGTCTTGGAACGGGTGTTCATGAAAACTCTCCTCTGGATCAGGTCCCGAGGCGCGCTGGAATGCGCCCTCATCTGGACTACCCGCGGGGGAGACGTCTGGATGCACTGGGTACAATTTTTTTTGGGCGGTGCATCGAAATCGCCGTTTTGCGTGTATCTAGAACAGGCGTGGATGCGCAAAACGGGATCGGGGACAATCGCAGCGGATGACAGTCGAACTTCAAGACGATGATTGCGCCAGGCTTCTGGAACGCGTCGCCGCGGGCGAACGCTCCGCGCTTGGCGGTCTCTTCAAACTGGAGGCCGGCAGGCTCCTGGCAATCGCACGTCGGATCGTTCGGCGTCCCGAACTCGCCGAGGAAGTCGTCCAGGACGCATTCGTCAATGTCTGGCAGAAGGCCGGCCTGTTCGATCGCAGCAGGGGCTCGGCGCGAGGCTGGCTCGCGACGATGGTGCGCAACCGGGCACTGAACTTGATGCGCGACGGATCGCGGATCGAATACCACGAAGCCGATACGCTGACGGAACTCGGTGACCGCGAACTCGATGCGCAGCGTGCCTATGACGCGTTGCCCGAGGCGAGTGATCTTCGGCGGTGCCTGTCGCAACTGGAGCCTGCGCGACGCCGTTCGATCGTGCTCGCCTATGTCGTCGGCTTTTCGCATGGCGAGATCGCCGCTCAGTTGAAAGCCCCGGTCGGGACGGTGAAAGCCTGGATCAGGCGCGGCATGATTTCGCTTCAGGAGTGCATGTCATGAGCCACGAAGAGCGCATGGCCAGGGCCGGCGACTACGTGCTCGGCCTGATGGACGACCACGAGCGCGAGCGCGCCGAGCGCGACATGACAGTCGATGCGGAGTTTCGCGATTGCGTGCATCTGCTCGCCGAACGCCTCCACGCGTTCGACCAGAACGTCGACCCGATGCCCGCTCCCGAAGCGATGTGGGGCACGATCGCCGCACGCATCGCCGACATGCCCCAGATGGCCGGCGACGAGGTCGCACGCGAGAGGCTGGCTTCCATGGGCATCCCGCAGATCGATACCAGCCGCAAAGGCTTCCTGCGTGTGCGGCGGCCCTATGCCCACCAGTTCGGCGGCTGGCGCGGCGGTGTAATGGCGGCGAGCGTCCTGGCCGCAGTGGTGGTCGGCTATCTGGCCGGTCAATCCACGGCGCCTGCGCCGCAGCCCATCGTCGTCGTGTTGCTGAACGACGACAATGACGTTCCGGGCGCCTTCGTGGAGGCTTATGGCAACGATGCCGTGCGTGTCGTTCCATTGGTGGATTTCGACGTGCCGCAGGGCAAAACCCTCGAAGTCTGGACACTCTACGATCAGGCAGTCGGACCGGTGTCGCTCGGCACCTTCCAGCGTGCATCGGAAGTGACCCTCCTCGGCCCGGACCTGCCGACACCGAGGGCGCAGCAGCTCTACGAGATCACTTTGGAAGACGCGCCGGGCTCGCCGATCGGCCGACCAACCGGGCCGATCCTGGCGAAGGGACTTGCGATCACGCCGCCGCGTTGAGGCCGATCGACGATCAGGCGAGGTCGCGCACCATCAGCACGGTCTCTTCCTCGTCCTCGATCGATCGCTCCGCCACGCGCCAGCGCAGTCGCTCGTAGAACGGCTCGGCCGTGCCCGTATAGAGATGAATGCGGTCGATACCCCGGTCGATCGCATGTGCCTCGATGGCCGCCACCAGATCAGCACCGATTCCCAGTTTGCGGTGCTCTGCCGCAACGACGAGACCCGCCAGCCATGGCGAAAGATCATGGGCCGGCGGCAATTCGTGGCGGACCATCAGGCAGGTTCCGACGACTTCGCCTTCCAGTTCGGCGACCAGAGCGACCTCGAAACCGTCACCGGCCAGTAGAGCCAGAAGATCGGCGGCATCGTCGTCTTCCGTGCGGTCGGTACCGTCGAAGAACGCCTGCCAGCGCAGCCGCGCGATCAGGGGGATATCGGCTATGATTGCGGGGCGGATGATCGTGCTCATCCGTCTGTCCTCAGGAGCGGCACCATGCATGCGATGCCCGCGACGGCGGTGGCCGAGAGAAACCAGGCGAAGCCGGTCCAGCCGGCGTGTTCGATGACGGCTGCGGCAATCGGCGGCCCGATCACGGTACCGATTCCGCCCGCCTGGCAGACAAGGCCGATCGCGACCGAGACGGAGCCCCCGCGCGGTGTGATGAAGGGTATGGCCGCGAATTGCGCCGACGCGACCAGCGCACCCGAAATCGCCAGCGCGAGGGCGCTCGTCGTCGCAAGAACCGGACTTGCAAACGTGAAGGCGGGCACCGCCGTCACGGCGCTCACCGCGAAGCCGAAGATGCCCAGCTTCGCCATGAACCGCGCGCCCTTGCCGCGAACGAGTATGCCGGCTGCGATATTGCCCAACGGCACCGACAGGGCGACCATTCCGGCCGAGACGAGATAGTGTGAACCGCTGCCGGCGACATAGGCCGGCATGAAGGTGAACATCGACAGCGAGAGGACCACGAAGGCGCCGAAACCGCAGGCGAGCAGGATCACATCGCGCGATAGCGTGAGCGCGATGCCACCGGATGCGCCGGCGGACGATGTCAGCGAGAAGCCGCGCAGGAGCACCAGTGCCGCCGCGGCGAAGCCTGCGAAGATCAGCACGACCGTTATGAGATAGGCCGATTCCAGAAAATCCGGCAGCATCGCTAGCGCCAGGAAGTCCGACGTCGCGAAGCCAAGCGGCACGAAGCCGCTCCAGATCGCGAGAACCGGCGCCTTCCAGTTCGGCGGCGAAATCTCGTTGAGCACGGCCGGGAGTGCGACGCAGAGCGCCAGATAGCCGACCGCCTCGACGAGGCGCGCGCCGAAGATGAAGACAGGCGACGTCGCCAGTGCCAGGGCCACACCACCCGCAAACAGCGCGATCGAACCCAGCAGGATGGAGCGCGCGAGCCCGAGACGATCGATCGCCCAGCCGGCCGGCAAAGCGCCGACCGCGATGAAGATGCCCAGAATGGCCGCCAGCCAACCCGAACCGACGAGCGAGAAGCCGATCTCCTCGCGGTACCACGGGATCAGCGGCGCGATCTTGCCCAGTTGCGCGCCGGTCATCACGCCCGCGAGCAACACCACCGCGATCGCGCCGATGCGCGCGCCCGATCCCGATACGGCCTGTGTCGCGGTGTTCATAGCCCCAGCCTTAGACATCCGAGCCGGGCAGCGCCATCCCCATCCATGCGTCCCATGCTCATCCAAACGAAAACCGCCGGGCTAGGCCCGGCGGTTCGCATGCGTATCCGACGATCCGGCTCAGTACGGGCAGGAATTGTCGGTCATGTAGTCGTGCACGGTGATCGTGCCGGCGATGATGTCGGCCTTGGCCTTCTCGACGGCAGCCTTCATCTCGTCGGTGACGAGCGACGCGTTGTTTTCGTCCATCGCATAGCCGACGCCGTCCTCGGCGAGGCCGAGATTGTTGATGCCTGCGGCAAACTCGCCGTTCTTCGCATCGGTGAAGGCCTGATACACCGCAACGTCGACGCGCTTGAGCATCGAGGTGAGAACCTTGCCCGGATGCATCGCGTTCTGGTTGGAATCGACACCGATACCGAGCTTGCCCGCGTCGGCCGCAGCCTGCAGAACGCCCACGCCGGTGCCGCCGGCAGCATGATAGATCACGTCCGCGCCCTGATCGATCTGCGAACGGGTGATTTCACTGCCCTTTGTGGGATCGTTCCACGCAGCCGGCGTATCGCCCGTATAGTTGCGGATGACCTTGGCGTCCGATTTGGTTTCCATCACGCCCGAGACGTAGCCGCATTCGAACTTGCCGATCAGCGGGACATTCATGCCGCCGACGAAGCCGACGGTTCCCGTCTGGGAGGCCATCGCCGCCATCACGCCGACGAGGTAGGAGCCTTCCTGCTCCTTGAACACGACCGAGCGGACGTTCGGCTTCTCGACCACCATGTCGATGATCGCGAACTCCGTCTCCGGGAATTCATCGGCGACGATCTCGAGCGCCGAGGCCCATGAGAAGCCGGCCATCACGATCGGATTGCGGCCGTCTTCCGCAAAGCGGCGAAGCGCCTGCTCCCGCTGCGCCTCGTTCGAAACCTCGAACTCGACATATTCGATGCCGGTTTCGGTCTTGAACTGCTCGGCGCCGTTGTACGAGGCCTCGTTGAACGATTTGTCGAACTTGCCGCCGAGATCGAACAGGAGACCCGGCTTGATGTCTTCCTGCGCGAACGCCGTGGCGGTCATCGCAGTTGCGGCCAGAAGGCCGAGAACGAAACGCTTCATATGATCCACACCCTGTAGGTTGCTTTTTTGACCTTCAGGCGACTGGCATGCAGTGCTGCTGCCGCGCCCGCACGGCAGGGCTAAACCCCCGCTCGAACCTCACTCTTGCACGGCAAAAAGGAAAATTCACCTGGAATTTTGACCTTATGGAAAAACATCAAACGCTTGGCAGGCGCATTGGCGCGCCTGCCATTGCGCGATGATCCAAAGGGCGCCTCAGGCGTCGGCGCGGGCGGGTATGGCGCAGGCGACGCCGGTTCCCTGCAGGCCGCAATAGCCGTAGGGGTTCTTCGCCAGATATTGCTGGTGCTCCGCCTCCGCGAAATAGAACACCGGCGCGGGCTCGATCTCCGTGGTGATCTTCGAGCGCCGGGCTGCGATCAGCGCATCTTCGTAAGCCGCCTTGGAGGCCAGCGCCTCGGCAAGCTGAGCGTCCGTCGTCGTGTAGATCGTCGAGCGGTAGGTGGTGCCGACATCGTTGCCCTGGCGCATGCCCTGCGTCGGATCGTGGCTCTCCCAGAAGATCTTCAGAAGATCGGCAAAGGATACCTGCGTGGCGTCGTAGACCACCATGACCGTCTCGGCATGGCCGGTGAGGCCGGTGCAGGTCTCCTGATAGGTCGGGTTCGCCGTATGCCCGCCCTGGAAGCCCACGGCCGTCACCCAGACGCCTGGCGTCTGCCAGAAGAGGCGCTCCGCTCCCCAGAAACAGCCCATGCCGAAATAGGCCACCTCGAGTCCATCGGGATAAGGACCCTTCAACGGATGCTTGGAGACATAGTGCTTGGTTGCGGTCGGAATTGGCTCCGCCCTGCCGGGCAACGCCTCGTTTGCGGCCGGCAGCTTCAGCTTCTTGTTCAGCATGTCGCTCAGGAAGAACATTGCAGTATTCCTTTCTGCCCATACGGGCATGCGAAGTCCTTGCGATGCGCGCGCTTCCGCCGAAGCGTCAACGCTGGACGGCAAACCTGCGATCGATACGCGCCCGTGGGCGACCGATCACGTAGAGAAGAAGGGCCAGGCCCCCGAACACCACGAAGCCCGGCGCGGCCAGAATACCATCCACGATGATCGTATGGGCAAACGCCGGAAGGCTCGTCTTGAGCATCCCGTCGAACGCCTGGAACGTGGGGGCCGAAACACCCGCCCACGCATCCGACAAAGGCGTCAGAACGAACGCGCTTGCCGCGATCGACCGCGTCGCATCGAGAACCGCCATGATCACCCCGGCAGCCAGTGCGACGGTCGCCAGAAAACGAAACAGTGCTCCGATCATAACGTCCTGCCATGCTGGGCGACCGCGCATGATTTCGCATCGCGTCTCATGGCGAACAGATAGGTCCAACCGGCACGATTGGCAATTGCGACACGGGAAGTTGAGGTTTCGACAGTGCACCATTTCCGCCCACTCAGCGCCAAGACGTCACATCGACGTCACGAAACGCACATTCACGGCTTGGCATTCTGCACAGGATCGACTAGATGAGCCCGTCGACCATCCCGCACGTGCGGGACGCCGCGGAGAGGTGGCCGAGTGGTTGAAGGCGCACGCCTGGAAAGTGTGTTTACGGGAGACCGTAACGCGGGTTCGAATCCCGCTCTCTCCGCCATTTACCGCGATAGCTGCGTAAATTTTTCTGACCCGAGCAGGCGAGCACTTTGCGCCTGAATTCTTCGACGGCTAAGGCACCAGCCTTGCGGCGAAGGCGGAGCATTGCGCTCGTATGTCCGGGACGGCGTCGATTTCGAAGAAGGCGCCCCGCGTGAGCGGGCCGACGGCATAGAGAACGGAAGACGATGCTCCGTCTGCATCGACGATCGCACAGTCGCGCGTCACATCCAGCCCGATCTTCATCGCGTCGGGTCGCGCCAGCTTCTGGTCGATCAGCGCGCGCACGATGCGGATCGATCCCAGCGAAGGGTCCTTGGTGATGCCGGTGCAATCGTAGATGCGCGCGACGTCCAGTGCTTCCGCACGGCGATTTTGCCTGTGCTCGACCGACACGGTGAACGCGTCGGCGACCTGTTCGACGCCGGCCAGGCGGCCCGCCACCAGCCGCAGCCGACCAGCCTCAACGGCCTGCGACAGTTTCTCGTGAATTTTCGGCGCCATGCGGTGACGGTGAACGTCCCACCACGCCTTCGTGTGTTCCATGAAACGCCGCTTCGCGCTCGCGGGCCAGCTCTGCCAGATCTTCTGGTTGAAGGGCCGCATGCCGTCGATGACGTCTCGCCAATCGCCGCCGCGCGCCTCGGTGGCGCGAACCAGATCGCGGAACCAGCGGACGAAGTAGGACAGTTCCGTGCCGAGCGGGATGTCGGCCGCGTCGAGGCGGATCGGCTTGCCGACCTTGTGCGGCGATGGCAACAGTCCGCGCCGGGACAAGGCGACGACCTGCCCACGATGACCGCGCGCTTCCAGCGAAAGCCAGGCATCCACCATGCTAAGGCCGGTGCCGAGGATGAGGACCGTGGCGTCGGGATCGATCGGCCCATCGTAGGCGCCGTCGATGCGCACCGAGAAACTCCGTTGCGTCTCGGGCTGCTCGTCGTGGCCGGCCGCGAGGACGCAAGCATGGCCGATCAGGCTGCTGCCATTGGCGAGCGCGACCTCGACGCCCGTCGCTGTCGTCGAAATCGAGACCGCCTCCTCGCTCACCAGCCTGAGCCGCACAGGTTCGGCCGCGACGAGATCGTCGAGCACTTCGCGAAGATACGTCGCGTAGATGCGCCGCGGCGCATAATAAGGGGCATCGGCGTCGCCGGCGTATCCGTGTCTCCGGACCCAGCGCCAGAAATGCTCGGGGTCGTGCGCCAGCGCGCTCATGCCCATCGCACTGACGTTGAGAAGGTGGTCGTCGAGGCTTGTCGAGTAGGCGATGCCCTGCCCGAACGTGTCGCGCTTTTCGACCAGCGTGACGCGCAGCGCCGTGGCGGACGATCGCAACAGATGCGCGGCGAGGATGACCCCGCTCGCGCCGCCGCCGACGATGATGATCGATTGCCGGCGCTGCTCGCTCACGGGGACGGTCCCCGCGTCGGGAGTGCCTGCGTCAGGCCTGGTACTTCAGGGCTTCGGAAAGCTCCTCGACCGTGGAATCGCGCATTTCCGACAGGGTGCGGTTGTCGAGCACCTCCGCGATCGCATGGCGCACTTCCAACATCATGTGACGGACTTGGCATGTCGCCTCATTACAGTCTTCACATGCCTCGTAGCGCGTGCGGCTGGCGCACGGAATCGGCGCGAGCGGTCCATCCAGCACGCGGACAACGTGACCGACGCGGATTTCGTCAGCCGGGCGCGCGAGACGGTATCCGCCATCCTTGCCCTTTCGGCTCTGGACGAACCCCGCATTGCGCAGTTCGCCGAGAATGGCGTCGAGGAATTTCTTCGGGATGTTGTTGTTCTTCGCAATGTCGTTGACGAATGCGAGTTGTCCGGTGGGGAGATAGGCGAGGTGCACGAGCGCCTTGAGCCCGTACTTGCCTTTTCGTGTGAGCATGGTTCGAACACGTTCCTGGCTGGCTGCCGCGAGCGGCATCCGTTTGACTTTCGCCAGGTGGACCGGTTCGTCCCCACCGTCGCCGGGCGTTCACGAGACTTAATGTCTAGCGAATTTATACACAACCCGGGATTCCTTGCGATTTCGTTCATTTATGCGGCGCTGGCGGCCGGAATCGCGTGTTCCCGGTGCGAAATCGCTCCAGTGCGGCGCGAAAGCAACAATGAGCCGAGTTGGGCGCCGGCAAGGTCGATCCGGTCCAGCACCATCGGATCGACCGGTTCCCCTTCCGAAAACTCGTGGTCGCTGGCATAGACCGAGGTTGGAATGGTCAGGGCGGAGAAGAACCCGAAGAGCGGACGAAGCTGGTGTTCGACGACGAGGCCGTGGCGATGCCCGCCGCCCGTCGCGCCGATGACCACCGGCTTGTTGATGAGCGCCGTGGGAGAAACGAAGTCGAACAGGTGCTTGAAGAGCCCGGTGTAGGAGCCCTTGTAGACGGGAGACACGGCGATCAGAGCGTCGGCGTTCTCGATCGCTTCGACGATGGCAAGCGCTTCGCTCGAAAGCTCGGATCGGCTGAACGCTGCACCGAGACCCGGACCGGCATCGAGCACGTCGAACGAGGACAGCCGCAGATCGACGCGGGCGAGCGCCGCCGCTGCGATCTTGTCTGCCAGGGTCCGCGACTTCGACGGTCTGCTCAGACTGCCGGAAATCGCCACGACATGCGGTCTTGCAAAAGCCATGCTGCGCTCCTCGATGCTAATCTCTACTACAATACTAGACATTCAAGGCAGCGCATGAAATCGCTTGCTCAATATGCGGCGACTTCGGACATGTCCGACGACAATATGGCGCCGAGGCAGAAGAACTTTCCGTCAACGTCCATGCAAGTGCGGTCACTGGCCAGCGAAGATCGGCTGCACCGTGGTATCGGCCACCACCTCGAGCGCGGGATCGCCCGGGCCGGGTGTCGCGGCAGGCACAAGGCCGACCACGATCGCGATGACCACGGCCACGGCGGCCGCCACGCCGACGAAGGCTGACATGCCTGTCGTGCCGCTGTTGGACCCCGACGTGGCGATGATCGAATTCGGGATCGGCCTCATTGCTCGAACCCCGATCGCTGCAAACGGGCCGCGTTGATGGTCGCAGCCGACAAAGTCGGAGCGCCGGGCGTCTGCGCCTTGAGCTTGTCGACGCACAGGATGCGCAGGAAGCGTGCGGCTTCCGCAAAGGTCGCCGCGTCGCCGTGAGCCAGCTTTTCGCCGGTGATCGCTTCGAAATCATCCATCAACCGTGCGGGGAGGAGATCGTCACAGGTGCGCATACGGCCGAAAACGGCGCTGATCGGCAGATCGTGGCCGGCAAGCTTCACCGTCGGCTCACCCTCGCCAGGGTTCCATGTCTCGAACTGCGAGAGCGCGGCATCGAAGGCTTCATGCAGCGCGAAGGGGGCATGGCCCTCGAACAGGACAGGAAGTTTCTCGTGCATAGCGTTTTCCCTTCTCGATAGCGGTGCGAACGGTAACCGGTGGCTACCAGTAACCGTACATGTTCCATCCCCAGTAGAAGTCCTCGTCGCGATCGTGCTGTCGTGTCGCGCGATCATCGACCCGTTCGCCGTCAGCGTCGTCGCCAACGGCATCGCGGGAAATCTGCGGTTCTGCGAGGTGGCCGAAAATCTTGCCGAAGAACGCTTCGAACCGGCCGGCGGGATTGGGTGTCATCTGAACCTCCTGATCATGCATGGACACGAAGTGGTGGCTGCGATAGGCACTGCATTAACGATTATGGAGCACGCAGGACTGATGTCAATGAATGTCTACTCATTTTATAGACATTAAATTTTCATCGCTGCATTCCCCATCTCCGTACGGTGAACCGCTCAGCCAGCCGGAAAATCACGCCTTCGACGATCAGGCCGATGATGATGACCAGCGCCAGCCCGGCGAAGACCTTGTCGGTGAAGAGCTCGTTGCGATTGCGGAAGATGAACCAGCCAAGCCCGCCGGAGCTCGACGAGACGCCGAAAACCAGTTCGGCCGCGATCAAGGTCCGCCACGCGAATGCCCAGCCGATCTTCAGGCCGTAGAGAATGGACGGCAGAGCCGCAGGAATGAGGATCCTGACCACGTAGGATGGACCCTTGAGGCCGTAGTTGCGGCCGACGAGACGCTGCGTTTCGGGAACGCTGTCGAAGCCGGATAGCGTCGCCAGCGCGAACGGCCAGAGGACGGCATGGACGAGGACGACGAGCAGGCTCGTCTCGCCGAGGCCGAACCACAGCATCGCGAGAGGCAGGAGCGCAATCGCCGGCAGCGGATTAAACATCGCGATCAGCGACTGGAGCGCCTCGCGAATGATCGCGCTGGTGACAGCCAAAGAGACGATGACCAACGCCAGGGCGACCGCGATGGCGTAGCCCTTGATCAGCACCGAGATCGAGCCCCAGGTCGAGAGCAGCAGATTTTCGTAGAGGATCGCGTTCCAAAGCGCCGACATGGTGGCGGTAAAGGTGGGGAACAGGATCGGCTTTGCGCTGATCAGCGCTGCGGCCTGCCAGATCAGGGCAAGGACCACCAGCACAAGCGTCTTGCGCACGAAGCCGGATTTCCACAACGAACCAGCAAAGCGGGCGAAACCGCCGGCCTCGCCTTCGCCCAGAACGACGCTAGACATGGGCGAGCTCCCTTCCGGGCTGTGGCTGGAACAGGAGATCGTGGACCTGCGACGACACGGCCTCGAAACGGCGGTTGCCATATTGCTCCCAGCCGAACTCCCGCGTGTCGAAGGTCGCGACCGTCCGTCCCGGATGCGGGCTCAACAGATGAAGCTTCGTGCCGATCAGGATCGCTTCCTCGATCGAATGGGTGACGAAGAGCAGCGTGAAGCCGATCTCCTCGGCAAGCGCGAGCAGATCCTGCTGCAACTGCTTGCGGGTCAGCGCATCGAGTGCGGCGAACGGCTCGTCCATCAGCAGAACATCGGCATCCGTGACCAGCGCGCGGGCGATCGCCGCACGCTGCTTCATGCCCCCCGACAGCGTGTGCGGATAGGAATCGAGCGCGCGTGCCAGCCCCACCTTGCGCAAGGCGGCCTCGGCCCGATCGCGTATGTCGCTCTTGGCAAGCGTGCTCGACATGCGCAGCGGAAACTCGACGTTCTGACGGACGGTCTTCCACGGCAGAAGCTGGTCAAACTCCTGGAAAACGACGATGCGGTCCGGTCCCGGTCCCTGAACCTTTCGCCCACGCACGTCGATCTCGCCGGATTTCGGCTTGATGAAGCCCGCGACCGCCTTGAGGATCGTCGATTTTCCACACCCCGAGGGTCCGAGGAGGACGAGGCGCTCGCCCTCTGCGACGTCGAACGAGACGTTCTCGACGGCGCGCACCACGCCACGATCGACCTGATAGTCGATCGTGAGGTCGCGCGCCGCGAAGACGGTTTCCCGTGGCGCAGGCGTATCGGTCAATGCGAGCACGGGCTTAGCTGCCGTCTTCGCCATGAAGATCCTCGAACGTATAGTCCTTCCAGCTCTCAGCCTTGGTGCTGATGGCGCCGGTGCGATGGAGGAAGTCCGCGAATTTGAAGGACGCCGACGGCACCAGCGTGAACTTGGATTCCGGCGACTCCAGCAGAGACTGCACGAATTCAGGCTCCAGCCTCGAATTCTCGACCCGGATATACGTTTCCGCGGCTTCCTTCTTGTTCGCCTCGATCCACGCCGACGCTTCCTTGAAGGCTTCGAAGAACGCCTTGTAGGTCAGCGGGTTCTTTTCGCGGAAACCGACGGTGGAATAGACATAGGTCGGCGTGACCGGGCCGCCGAGCACGTCGAAGGAGGAGAAGACCTGGTGGATTTTCTCGTCGCGCAGCGCCTGTTCCTGGAACGGCGTGTTCGACAGGTGGGAGTTCACCTCCGTCGCGCCCGAGAGAAGCGCGTTCGTCGCATCCGGGTGCGGCAGCGTCACCGTGATGTCGTCGAGCTTGTTGTGGTTGCCCACGCCGAATTCCTTCTCGGCCGCGATCTGCAGGATACGCGCCTGAACCGAGACACCGACCGCCGGCAAGGCGATCTTGTCGGAGGTGGTGAAGTCGGCGAGCGTCTTGATGTTCGGATTGCGGGTGATGAGATAGTTCGGCTGGTTGCTCAGGCCGCCGATGATCTTCACATCGCCGCCAGTGCGGTCCCAAAGGGTCAGGAACGGGCCGATGCCGGCGGCACCGACATCGATCGACCCCGACAGGATGGCGTCGTTGACGGCCGCACCGCCGCTGATCTTTGCCCACTCGACCTCGATCGAATCGAGGCCCACGGCCTTGGCGTGTTTTTCGAGGAGGTTCTGGTCGCGGATGACATGCAGCGGCAGATAGATCGTGCCGAATTGCTCCGAGATGCGGATGAGCCCTTCGGCTTTCGCCGATGTTCCCCAGATGCCGGACACCAGGATGGTCGAAGTGACGAGCGCCGCGATTAGTCTTGTCATGACGGATTTCCCTCAGATGATTGATCGATGATCATCAGCCGGCAGCGGCGGCGAGCTTGGAGCCGCCGTAGTTTCCGACCGCGAATTCGTTGGCGACCGCGTCCCGCAAACCGTGACGGCCAGCCGTGATGCCGAGTTCCGGGAACAGGAGTTCAGCCACGCGATAGGCTTCCTCGAGATGCGGGTAACCGGAGCCTATGATCGTATCGATGCCGAGCGCCTGATATTCGCGCAGCCTCTCGGCGACCTGTTTCGGCGTACCAACAAGCGCCGTTCCGACGCCGGTTCGCACCAGCCCGACGCCGGCCCACAAGTTGGGCGCGACGAGAAGCTTGTCGCGGCGTCCACCATGGAGAGCGGCCTGGCGCTTCTGACCGACGGAATCCATCTCCTGCTGGAAGCGCTTGAAGGAGCGCTCGATCTGCTCGTCGGAGATGTTCTCGATCAGCCTGTCGGCCGCGCGCCACGCATCTTCCTCGGTCTCGCGGACGATGAAGTGGATGCGCATGCCGAAACGCAGCTTGCGGCCGAAGCGGGCGGCGCGCGCACGCGCTGCCTCCAGCTTCTCGCGAACCTGTTCCAGCGGCTCGCCCCAAGTCAGGTACATGTCGACCGTCTCGCCCGCGAGATCCTGCCCCGCATCGGACGATCCGCCGAAATAGAGCGGCGGGTTCGGTCCCTGGACGGGTGGGAAATCGACGCGCGCGCCCTTCAGATCGTAGTGCTTGCCCTTGAAGTCGACAGTCTCGCCGGCCAGCAGGCGCTTCCAGATTTCGAGAAATTCGCGCGCCTGCTCATAACGCTCGTCATGGCCGAGGAAGATGCCGTCGCCTGCGAGTTCGGTCGGATTGCCGCCGACGACCACGTTGAGAAGCAGGCGCCCGTCTGACAGCCGGTCGAGCGCGGCGGTCTGGCGCGCGGCAAAGGTCGGCGAGGTGACGCCCGGGCGCAGCGCGACCAGATATTTCAGCCGCTCGGTGACGGTTGCGAGGCCGGTCGCGGTGATCCAGGAATCCTCGCAGCTCTGCCCGGTCGGCAAAAGCACGCCCTCGAAGCCAAGCTGGTCGACAGCGATCGCCACCTGCTTGAAGTAGCGGTATTCGGGCCGCCGCGAGAGGCGATCGGTGCCCAGATAGGTTCCATCGCCGTGCGTTGGTATGAACCAGAAGAAATGCAGTGGGTCGCCTGCCGCAGCCGCTTCCGGATAGTGTTTCTGTTCGCTTGGCATGTCCAATCTCCAGTTGGACACGATAGTAATTTTGTAATCTCCATAGAGAAGGTAGAATTTTCTAATCGAGCGGCGATTTTGAAATGTCTACTTCTCCACCTCGGCGATTTTTGCTGGTTATCCTTGGGGCATCGCACCTACCCCGGCGCAGGTAGCCAAGGGTCTGACCGGAGGCGTGCTGATGGGTTGGGGCGCGACGACTGCGCTCCGCGCACGGTCGGCATGCTCCTGTTGGGCATCCATGCAAGCGCCGTTTCAGGCTGGGTCTTTCTCGTCGCCTGCACCGTCGGCGTCTGGGCCGGCCTCGTCGTTGCGAAGCGGTTTTCATGTCTTACCCACCAACCACGATGATGAATGGAGACAATCATGACTGCGACGCTGATCGTCCCAGGGCTCAACGGTTCAGGCGAAGGGCACTGGCAGGATATCTGGCTGAAGGAACAGCCCGAGACGCATCTCGTGAACCAGCACGATTGGCGACATCCCGACCTTTCGGAGTGGTTGGGCGCGCTCGAACATGAACTTATCGCGCATCCCGGCGCGCTGCTCGTCGCGCACAGCCTGGGTGCGCTGCTTGCCGCTCATCTGGCAGGACGCCCCGCGGCCGATCACGTCGCGGGCGCACTCCTGGTCGCACCGTGCGACCTCGACGCCGTCGAGCGGCTTCATCCCGGCCTCGTTTCCTTCGGCGAATTTCCGACCAAGCCGCTGCCGTTCCCGTCGATCCTCGCCGCCTCGTCCAACGATCCCTATCTGCCTCACGCGCAGGCGCACAGGATGGCGGCCACATGGGGCTCGGGGCTGATCGACATGGGCGATGCCGGCCATATCAACATCGCCAGCGGACACGGCCGCTGGACCGACGGCTATCTGCTGGCCGCCTCGCTCGGCGGCGAACGTCCCCGGATCTGACGGGTGCCGGTGCCGCTTACGTCAAACGAAAGCAGGGGCAGGCCAGAACCCACCCCCGCGCGTCTCATATGTCGTCAGCGATCGCCTACCAGGCGGTGACGACGGAGCCCTTGAACGTCTCCTCGACGAAAGCCTTCACCTCGGGCGTGTGGTAGGCGTTGACCAGTTTCGCTACCCACGGTGCGTCCTTGTCGGCCGTGCGGACGGCGATGAGGTTCACGTAAGGTGCCTTCGCGCCTTCCTTGAGGATAGGATCCTTGTCGGGGTCGAGACCTGCTTCGAGCGCGTAGTTGGTGTTGACCGCCGACGCGTCGGTATCGTCGAGCGAACGCGGCAACTGGGCTGCATCGAGTTCGATGAAGTTGAAGTTCTTCGGGTTCTCGGTCACGTCTGTCGGGCCGACCTTCAGGCCCTTTTCCGCGTCCAGCTTGATGAACCCGCCATCGGCGAGGATCAGGAGCGCGCGGCCGCCATTGGTCGGGTCATTGGGGATGCCGATCGTGGCGCCGTCCGGCAGTTCGTCGATCGACTTCACCTTGTTCGAGTAGATGCCCATCGGGAAATTCACGGTCCAGGCGACGTCGACGATCTCGTATTTGCGGTCGGCGATCTGGTTGTCGAGATAGGGCTTGTGCTGGAACGAGTTAGCGTCGAGTTCGCCGTCGTTCAGCGCCTGGTTCGGCACCACATAGTCGGAGAATTCGAGGATTTCGATATCGAGGCCGTCCGCGGCGGCGACTTCCTTGACCTTCTCGAGGATCTGCGCGTGTGGCCCGGGCGTGACGCCGACCTTGATGGTTTCGGCCGAGGCGACGCCTGACATGAGGGCGAGCGCGAGGCCAGCCACGACGGAAAGTTTCACGAACATCGAATGTCTCCTTTGAGAGTGTTGCGGATCAGAATGAGGTTCAGCGCGGACGGACGCGCTTGTCGAAATGGCGTGCGAGGCGGTCGCCTATGCTCTGCACAGCCTGAACGAGCACGATGAGCACCACGACGACGGCAGCCATCACGTCCGGCATGAAGCGCTGGTAGCCGTAGCGGATGCCGAGATCGCCCAGACCGCCACCTCCCACGGCGCCGACCATCGCCGAATAACCGATGAGGCTGACGATGGTGAGCGTCAGCGCCAGCGTGATGCCGGGCCGCGCCTCGGCGAGCAGCACCTTCCAGACGATCTGGAGCGGCGACGCCCCCATGGCGCGCGCGGTCTCGACCAATCCCGGATCGATCTCGCGGATGGCCGATTCGACCAGCCGGGCGACGAAGGGGATCGTGGCGATCGTCAGTGGAACGATGGCCGCGCTGGTGCCGATGGAGGTGCCCGCGATCAGCCGTGTGAACGGTATGATGGCGACGACGAGGATGATGAATGGTGTCGAGCGCGTCGCGTTGACGATCGCTCCCAGCACCCGGTTCGCGGCAGGTGCCGCGAAGAGTTCGCCCCGACCGCTGGTGGCGAGAAAGACGCCGAGCGGCACGCCGATCAGCGACCCGACCAGGGCTGCGATGGCAACCATGTGAAGCGTCTGGCCGGTCGCCTTGACGATGAGCCACAGAATGTCAGGCGACATGGCCGAGCACCTCACGATTGAAACCGGCAGCCGCGAGGCGGTCCAGCGCCTTGTCGAGCAGCGCCCCCCGGGCGGGTACCGTCACGATGAACGAGCCGAACGGCCGGCCGCCTATCTCCTCGATCGCGCCGGCGAGAACGGCATGGCCCTCGCCTGCCGCTGCGCCCAGCCTCGAAAAAGCCGTCAGCCCAGGGCCCTGGCCTGCGGAGGTGACACGCAGAACCGCACGCGAACCGTCGAATGCGTGTGGCCGCAGCGTCAGCGCCAAGGCCTCCGGCAGGCGATAGCCGGGTAGCCCCGAGAGGAGCGCGCGCGTCGTGTCGTGTTGGGGCGACGTGAAAATATCGTAGGTCGTGCCACGCTCCACGATCGCGCCCCGGTCGATGACCGCGACCTGGTCGGCCACGCGCTTCACGACTTCCATCTCGTGCGTGATGAGCAGGATCGTCAGCCCGAGATCCCGGTTGATGCGCTTCAGCAGATCGAGCACGGCTTGTGTCGTTTCCGGATCGAGCGCGGAGGTCGCCTCGTCGGACAACAGCAGCTTCGGTTCGGTCGCGAGCGCACGCGCAATGCCGACACGCTGTTTCTGGCCACCCGACAGCTCGGATGGATAGCGGTCGCGCTTGTCGGCAAGGCCGACGAGATCGAGCAGCGGCGTAACCTTCGCCTCGATGTCGCGGCGTGCGACGCCGATGATCTCCAGCGGCAGGGCGACATTGTCGAACACCGTGCGCGAGGATAGGAGATTGAAGTGCTGGAAGATCATTCCGATGGAGCGGCGGATGTCGCGCAGCTTCGTTTCATCGAGCGCGGCAACATCCGTCCCGTCGACGAGCACGCGACCCGCGCTCGGCTTTTCCAGGCCGTTGACCAGCCGGATCAGCGTCGATTTTCCCGCGCCGGAGCGACCGATGATCGCGCTGACCGATCCTTTGGGAACCTGAAAGTCGATCGCGTCGAGGGCCGTCACGGAGGCGCTGGTGCGGCCGGCCGGAAACGTCTTGGAGACTGCCTCGAACGAAACGAGCGTCGCGCTCGCTCCGGGGCGAATGGCAGGTGCGGCGGCAGCCGTGGACTGTGGCGCTTGCAACAAGCCGGCGTCGAAAACCGCTGCGCGTGGGGACACCGTCATCGGCGCCTCGGGCTGGTTCTGAAAAGGTCGGTTCGTGTCATGGTCTCGTCTTGATGGTCGAGACGGCGGTCCTCCCAGCCTCCGTCACGTGCTTGTCCAGATGTTCTGCCCGGCGGTCAGGCCGTCGCGCGTGGCAACTCCGGAATTTGGGGAACACTTTCTCAGTATCGGTGATTTCAACAGGCTTGTGGAGTTAGCTATTTCCAATATGTGCCAGTTACGGAGAATTTGAATCCAAGAGACGATCCAGATGGAGGTTCTGGTCGCGGCCGGTGCAGTCCTCCCGCTAAAAATAGGCGCTACTGGGAAATGCGACGCCATTGATGAGATAATTGCCGAGATAGCGCGCCTTGTAGGCCCTCGGATTGTGCGAAATCAGCGTGCGTATGTTCCGCCAGTGCCTGTCGAGGCCGGCTCGGGCGGTCGTCGCAGTCGCGCCGCCCACGTCGAGCAACGCCGAACTCGTCTGCTGCGCGATCAGGTCGATCACGACCTTGGACTGCAACGCCGCCAGCGAGGCGTCCATCGCGACACCGACGTCGATATCCACCCCGCCGCCGGAGTTCCACGCCTTCTCCAGCGCGCGCGCGGCCTCGCGCACCGCGGCCGTCGCGACGAAGGCATTGGCCGCGAGCTCGCCGAAGCTCTGCTGCACGCCGGGATCGTCACGCGGCAGGTCGGCAAGCCCGTGATAATAGTTGCGCTTGCGCTTCGCGACGAAGGCCGCCGTATCGTCCACCGCCGCCTGGAGGATGCCGGCCACGACCGTCGTCAGCCAAAGCTGGTTGAAGGCGCTGCCATAGGGTCGCGTGCGGATCGCCTTGGGATTGGTCGAGATTTCGTGCGGCTGCACGAAGACGTCGACATAGCGCGTCGTGCCCGAGCCGCTCAGGCGCTGCCCGATGCCGTCCCAGTCGTCGAGGTGGCTGATGCCGTCGCGGTCGGACGGGATTATCGCCGTGACGACCCCGCCGTCCGCGTCGGCGGCAGACACGACGAGCCAGTCCACGAACAGGTTTCCGGTGCTGTAGGCCTTGTCGCCATTCAGCACGTAGCCGCCCTCCACGGGCGTCAGGACCGTCGTGAACGATGCTTGGCCGGCCGGCTGATCGCTGTTTTCATGGAACGACCCGCCGAACAGCTTTCCGTCCAGCACAGGCCCGAGCCAGCGCCGGCTGCCGTCGATCAGATCGGGCTTGATCAAGCCTTCCACCCAGCCGAAATGATTCCGAAACGCGTGCGCCACGTTCGGGTCGGCGCGGGCGAGGTCATGGATCAGATCGAAGAGCTGCGTGACGGAAATCCCCGCCCCGCCCTCCTCGCGCGGGATACGCGCCGCGCCGAAACCGAGCGCGCTCAGCGCCTTGAAGAACGGCGCCGGGCTGATCTTTTCGGCATCGCGCTTCGCCGAACTCTCGCGCAGTTGCGACAGGATGTCGGCGAACGCGCGGGACGCCGGATCGAAGACGACGCGGGGAGAGGCGATGTCAGCCTGCGAGAGCACGGTGTTCATGGATGTCTCCGGTTGTGTCCTGCCAGCCCTCAGCCTCGGGCACGCCGAGTGCGATCAGGCCGGCAACGATGGCGCGCGTTTCTGCCGCGCCGAGCGCCAGTCGCGGGCGCCGTGGCTCGCCCGCAGGCAGGCCGAATGCCGAAAGCGCCGCCTTGATTGGAATGACCGTCCCATAGGGGCGCAGCAGGCCCTGCACCGCGACGATCGTGCGATAGTCGTCTTCCACACCCCGCAGATCGCCCTTGCGAAAGCTGGTCAACAACCGCCGGTGGGTGTTGGGCAGGAGGTTCATCAGCGGCCCGAAGCCGCCGCTGACGCCAAGCGCCAGCCCGGACAGGAAATGCCCGGCCGAGGGAACGAGAACCGGACGTGTCCCCGCGATGCCGAGATATGACAGCAGGATCGACGGGTCGGCGGTTCCGAGTTCCAGCGAGACGATGTTTGCGTGATCGCGAAGCAGCGCCTCGACCAGAACGGCAGGCGGGGTCGAGCGGACACTCTCCGATCCGATGGCAAGGGAGACCGGGACCGACAGCGCAGTCAGTTCCCCCAACGCATCGCGCAGGAAGGTTTCCGCCTCGGTCGCCGTCGCGACATGTCCGTGGCCGAGATCCGGCACGGTCAGCCTCACTGCGTCCGGGCGATAGGGACGCACGTCCTCGATCGCGCGAAACAGATCGCCGAGCGTACGCGGCTCGAAAGCCGCATATCGCAGAGGAGCATTGGGGCCGAGCGTGTCGCGGGCGATCTCGAAAATGCGTGTCCGCTCCACCGGAGACAGGCCATTCGCCTCGCCCGAGCCGCTACCCGCCAGATAGGGGACGACGCCCGCCGCCACCAGCCTCGTCAGATGCCGGCGCAGCCCGTCCTCATCGATCTCCCCCCGCTCGTCGAACGGGGTGATCGACACGGCATGGAGGTCGTGGAACGGCACGCTCATAGCGACTGTCCCGTGACGCCCGCCAAGGGACGATTGTCGACCTTCGGCGTGAAGAGCGGCAGGACGTTTTCGCCAAACCAGTAGCTCTCTTCGATCTTCGGGTAGCCGGACAGGATGAAGTGGCTGATGCCGACCGACTGGTACTCGCGAATGCGTTCGGCGATCTGCTGGTGGCTGCCCACCAGTGCGGTGCTTCCGCCGCCGCCGCGCAGCAGGCCGGTTCCCGCCCATATATTGGGGTGAACCTGCAACGAGCGCACGTCGAAACTGCCATTCTCCAGCGCATCGATATCGATGGTGAGGTCCTTCTTCACGTCGATCATGCGCTGCTGGCCGACGGCCTGAGATTTTTCGATCGCGTTCTGCTGCTTGCGCACCAGGCTGAAATCCATGTTGGACAAAAGCCGTTCCGCCTCGCGCCAGGCGGCATCCTCCGTATCGCGCGTCACCACGTGGATGCGGATGCCGAACTCGATCTCGCGACCGGCCAGCCGGGCCCGTTCCCGAAGCGCCGCAATCCGTTCGCCGGCCATGCGGGGCGGCTCTCCGAACATGAGTTGCACATCGACATGGCGCACCGCGACGTCCTGCGCCGCATCGGATGCGCCGCCGAAGAAAATCTTCGGCCTGTGGGCCAGCGGTATCTCATTGCCGCCATTCTCGAATTTGTAGAATTGGCCCTCGTAGGACTGCCCCTTGCCCTCCCAGCACAGTTTCAGGACGTCGAGAAACTCGCTCGTGCGTGCGTAGCGGCTGTCCTTGTCGAGGTAATCGCCATAGCCCCGCTGATCGGCATCGTTGCCGCCCGTGACGATGTTGAGCGCCAGCCGGTTGTTCGAAAGCCTCTGGAAGCTCGCTGCCATCTGCGCGGCCAGTGTGGGCAGGAGATATCCCGGCCGGAACGCGATCAGGAACTTGATACGCTCGGTCAGCGCGGTGAGCGCTGCGGTGACGAGCCACGCGTCCTCGCACTGGATACCCGTTGGCGTCAGCAACGATTCGAAGCCGTTTCGCTCGGCCGCGCGCGCGACGTCCGCCAGATAGCCGATATCCGGCGCGCGATAGTTGGTGCCCGACGGCATGACATCCCGGCTGTCATAGGTCGTGGGCAGGAACCAGTGGAAATGGGGGGCGGTCATGATGTCACCTGTGGGTGCTTGCCAGAAGCGGGTGTGACAGCCGCCCGTCGGACGGGCGGCTGTCGTGCGGCATTACTCCGTCGCGCCAAGCGCCTCGCCGGCCTCGATCGCATCTGCGAAACGGTCGTCGTAGAGCTGCGAGTAATCGACCTCGCGGGCGAGGAACCCGCTGGCGAAAAGTGCATCTTGGAGCTCGGTCTGGATCTTCACGCCCTCGCCGCCTGCGACGAGCGGCACGATGGTCGTTGCCGCACTCGCGGCCGCGCGCGCCGCCTGATCCGGGTTCAACTGCTGCGCCTCGACATAGGTCTGCGCGACGGCTTCGAGGTGGTCGACCCGCCAGTTGGAGTAGGCGGTGGCGCGCGTCAGGAAGTCGGCGATCGCGGCGCTCTTCTTGGGATCCTCGATCGACTGCGTGCGCGCGGTGATCGAGGTATAACCCGGGAAGCCGGCTTCATAGCTCGACGCGAGGCGTGTGACCGTGCCGTCGTCCAGCGCCTCCTGGATTTGCGCCCACTGCACTGTCGCGACATCCACCGCGCCCGAGATCACCGACGCCGGAATGGAATCGGCCGGGATGAGCGTGATGTCGACGTCATCGGCCGTGAGTCCGACGGACTTCAGCGCGAGCAGCGCCGCGGCCGCGCTGTTGCCGCCTTCCTGATAGGTGTAGCTGTGGCCGGCGACCTGATCGAGCGCGGTAATGCCGCTTGCCGTGTTGGCGACGATGACGTGGGACGGATAGGCGGCGGCGTCCAGAGGTGCGAGCAGCGCGATGTGCTTCAGCGGCGCGGTGTCGGCGGTCCACGGCGCGACGTCGAGGGCGGACGCATTGGGCACGGCCACGTCGCTCAGACCCCAGCTCAGGTCGATCGCGCCGGCGCCGAGCGCCTGCATGGTTCCGCCCGCGCCGTTCAGGCGGACCCATTCGATCTTGTAGGGCGTATCCTTGAAGTGATCGGTCAGTGCGATCTGGAGGAACTGGACCTCCTGGAAGATGCCGACATTCAGCGTGACGTCCGAAAGGTCCGGTTCTTCGGCCGATGCGGGAGCTGCGGAGAACGAGGCGGCGGCAGCGCCGGCCATCAGGAGCATCGCAACGCGTCGCGACACAAGATGAAGTCGGGAAGTGAAATCAAGGCTCATGGCTTGGTCCTGTCTGGGTTGCTTGGGGAATCGAAGGAGGCGCGGTAGTCGGCCACGCCCAGCTCGGCGAAAAGCCGCTGGCGGATGTCGCCGATCTCAGGGCTGGATGGGTCGGATGCCTGCGGCAGCGTCACATCCACCGACAGCCGCCCCTCGTGGAGGACGAGGATGCGGTCTGCGAGGCGCAACGCCTCCTCGACGTCGTGCGTGACCAGAAGGACGCCCGGCGTGTGCCGTGCGAACAACTCCCGCACGAGGTTCTGCATCTTGAGCCGGGTCAGGGCATCGAGCGCCGCGAACGGCTCGTCTAGAAGGAGAAGACGGGGTGCGCGGATGAGCGAGCGGGCGAGCGCGACACGCTGCGCCTCGCCGCCCGACAGGGTTCCGGGCCAGGCATCGGCATGCGATTCGAGGCCGACCTCGCGAAGGGCGTCGATCGCGCGTTCGCGGGCATCCGACGCCCTCTCGATGCCGAGCAGCACGTTGCGCCAGACGCGCTGCGATGGAACCAGGCGCGGCTCCTGAAACACCACCGACCGGGGCTCCGCGACCCATGCCGCCCCCTCGTCGAACTGATCGAGCCCGAGCAGGATGCGCAGGATGGTCGTCTTGCCCGATCCCGACTTTCCCAGCAGGGCAACGAGTTCGCCCCTCCTGATCTGGAGCGAGATGCCGTCGAGGATGGTCCGGTCGCCGAACGCCTTGCGTCCGTATTCGATGTCGACCGAAAGCTCGTGCGGAGAGGACGCTGCGATATCGCGGTCGAGGGATACCACGTTCATCGGGTCGGCTCCCCGACGATGGTCCTGTGCCAAGGAAGCGCCACGCGCTGGATCGTGCGGATGGTGAAATCCACGAACAGGCCGAGGAAGGCGTAGAGCAGGATGATGGCCAGCACGATGTCGGTGCGAAGTGCCGCGCGCGGGTTCAAGGCGAGATAGCCGATACCGGACCGCGCATTGATCTGTTCGGCCGCCACGAGCGCCAGAAGCGACGTTCCCATCGCCCAGCGAATGCCGATGAGGATGGTGGGCATGGCCAGCGGCAGCACGATCTGAGTGGCGATCTGGAGGCGGGAGAGGCCGAAAACCCGCGCCGCTTCCACCACCTTGGCGTCGACATTCCGGACACCGGCGAATGTGTTCATGTAAACCGGGAACGTGCAGGCGACCGCGATCAGCGTGATCTTCGGCTGCTCACCGACGCCGAACCAGACGATGAAGAGCGGGATCAGCGCAAGGAAGGGCACCATGCGCAGCATCTGCATGAGCGCATCGAGTGCCTTTTCCCCGAGATTGGAGAGGCCGCCGATGAGGCCCAGCGTCAGGCCGGTGGCCCCGCCGATGATGAAGCCCGAGGCGGACCGCTGCGCCGACGCGATGAGGCTTTCGAGCAGGACGCCGGAGCGGGCGAGTTCCCAGAGCGCCATCACGACCGCCACCGGCGTGTCGAGAATGCGCTTGTCGATCAGACCGAGGCCGGCCGTCACCTGCCACACGACCAGAAGAATGGCCGGAGCGAGGAGACGCGCCGCATTGCTGCTGCCGATCGAGACGAGGCGCCCCACCGTGGCCTCGGGCCGGATCGACAGCGGCACCAGAGACCGGCGCGGATTGACGCCGAGCTCGGCCCTGTGGTCGTAGCCCTCCCAGCCGGCGCTCGTACCCGGCTGAACAGATTTTGCGCTTTGCATGCTTCTTCTCTCGTTAAGCGTCTCGGTTCGCCGTGCCGTCAGCGGCGGCGATCGCGACCAAGTCGGGCGCACCGACATGCCTAATGTCTATATATTTGATAGAATTTATAGAAATCTAATACTCTAGTTTCGGCGCAGCGAGGAATAGGCTGCACGATTTCAGGCCTGGGGGAGGAACGATGTCATCCGCCTGCCGCGAGAGCGGCGCGGTGCCGAGTGTGGTCGACCGGGGCGAGCCTTGAAAAGACGCTCGACCGCTGCACGCGGTCCGGCTTCGCCGTCAGATCTTCGATGCCGCCGGGCGCGTCGCCAGCCAGATGACATGACGCGCGCCGCGCCGCGTGGTGCCGGCGCGAACGCCGACCTCCTCGACCTTGAAGCCTGCCTGACGCAGGCGGCGGGTGAACGCCGCGTCGGGACCGGACGACCAGACGGACAGGACGCCACCGGGTGCGAGTGCCGCGAAGGCGGAGTGCAGCCCAGTGGCACTGTAGAGCGCGTCGTTGCCCTGCCGGCTCAACCCTTCCGGGCCATTGTCGACGTCGAGCAGGATCGCGTGCCAGGCGCCGGCTTCGGTCATCGACACGCCGACATCGTCTTCCAGGATCGTCACGCGCGGATCGTCGAGGCTGTCGCCATGCAGCGCGGCCAGCGGCCCCCGCGCCCAGGTCACGACGGCCGGCACCAGTTCCGCAACCGTCACCTGTGCCTTCGGCGGCAGAAGCGGCAGGGCGACCCGGAGCGTGAAGCCCATGCCGAGCCCACCGATGAGGATGCGCGGTGCGGGATGAGAGAGTCGCTCGATGGTGAGACGCGCCAGCGCCTCTTCGGAGCCGCTCAGCCTGCTGTTCATGAGTTCGTTGGTGCCAAGCATGATCGAGAACTCGGTGCCGCGGCGCTTCAGCCGCAGCGTCTCGCGGCCGCCGGGAATGCTTGCGGTGTCGAGCGTTTCCCAGGGAATCATCGTCGTCCTCAATCCGGTTGGGCGGTGTGTGTAGCCGACGCCCGGTGCGTTTCCTACCAGCGTGCCCCAACGGCGTCACCATGCGTGCGCCCTTGACCATTGGCGAGGAGACGTTATCCGAGGGCATCGATCCGACGGGGTCTCGATCGAGGCTTCCGCATACCCATATAGTTTAGACCGTAAACGCAAGGGACCGACCATGACCGCAGCCACCGCCTACACCGACACGCTCCTTCTGATCGACGGGGAGTGGCGTCCCGCCGCCGAGGGCCGCACGATTGATGTCGTCAACCCGGCAACCGATGAAGTCATCGGCACCGTCGCCCACGCGACCAGACCCGATCTCGACGCGGCCCTCGCCGCGGTCGATCGCGGCTTCAAGGTCTGGAGCGCCACGTCGGCTTACGAGCGCTCGAAGATCATGCGTAAGGCGGCCGACCTGCTGCGCGAGCGCGCGGGCAAGATCGCCCAGTTGATGACGCTCGAGCAGGGCAAGCCCGTCGCGGAAGCCAAGGGCGAAGTTCTCGCCGGCGCCGACGTGATCGACTGGTTCGCCGAGGAGGCGCGCCGCACCTACGGGCAGATCATTCCGGCCCGCCTGCCGGGCGTCACCCAGATGGCGATCAAGCTGCCGGTGGGTCCGGTCGCGGCCTTCACGCCGTGGAACTTCCCGATCAACCAGGTGGTGCGCAAATTGTCGGCCGCGATCGCCGCAGGCTGCTCGATCATCGTCAAGGCGCCGGAGGAGACGCCCGCGTCGCCTGCCGAATTGCTGCGCGTTTTCGTTGATGCGGGCATTCCCGCCGGCGTGGTCAACCTCGTCTACGGCGTGCCGGCCGAAATTTCCGAATATCTCATCCCCCATCCGGTGATCCGGAAGATTTCGTTCACCGGCTCCACGCCTGTCGGCAAGCATCTCGCCGCACTTGCCGGACAGCACATGAAGCTCGCCACGATGGAACTCGGCGGCCATGCGCCGGCGATCGTCTTCGGCGACGCCGATATCGACAAGGCGGTGAAGGTGCTCGCGGCTTCGAAATACCGCAATGCCGGCCAGGTCTGCGTGTCGCCGACGCGCTTCCTCGTGCAGGAAAACGTCTATGAGCGCGTCGTCGATGCGTTCACCGTTGCCGCCAAGTCGATCAAGGTGGGCAATGGCTGGGATGACGGGACCCAGATGGGACCACTCGCCAATGAGCGTCGCATTCCCGTCCTTCAGGAGCTGATCGCGGACGCGGTCGAACACGGCGCGCGCCTCACGACGGGCGGTGGCCGGATCGGCAACAAGGGCAACTTCTTCGAGCCGACCGTCCTCGCCGACGTCCCGGTGGAGGCCCGCATCATGAACGAGGAGCCGTTCGGCCCGGTCGCCATATTCCGCTCGTTCGACACGCTCGATGAGGTCATCGAGGAAGCGAACCGCCTGCCCTTCGGTCTCGCGAGCTACGCCTTCACCGGTTCGGCGGACACGGCCAACCAGCTTGGCCTGCGCATCGAGGCGGGCATGACGACGATCAACCACAACGGACTGGCGCTGCCGGAAGTGCCGTTCGGCGGCATCAAGGATTCCGGCCACGGAACCGAAGGCGGCTCGGAAGCCATCAACGCCTACCTGTCGACGAAGTTCGTCACCCAGATGAGCGGCTGATCATTGCTGGCCCGCAGCGTGCGAGCAACGCACGCTGCGGGCCAGCAAATTCACGTCTACGCTTCGGCAAGCTCCAGCATCGCATTGACCGCGTGGCGATAGCCATTCGGGCCGAGCCCCGCGATCACCGCCGTGGCGACCTTCGAGACGAGCGAGTTGTGATAGATCGCCTCGC
The DNA here is from genome assembly GCF_039888675.1 of Mesorhizobium sp. CAU 1732. Taxonomy (NCBI): domain Bacteria; kingdom Pseudomonadati; phylum Pseudomonadota; class Alphaproteobacteria; order Hyphomicrobiales; family Phyllobacteriaceae; genus Mesorhizobium; species Mesorhizobium sp. CAU 1732. The sequence goes on along the minus strand of NZ_JBDQQR010000001.1, from coordinate 429,338 downwards.
GCCGATGGATGTTGGAGATGTGCAATTCGATGATCGGCGCGGGAAACATCTTCAGCGCATCGAGAATGGGGATCGACGTGAATGTCAGTCCCGCCGGGTTGATGACGATACCCGCAGCCGGTGTGTCGATCGCCTCGTGGATCCAGTTTACGAGCTCGTATTCGGCGTTCGTCTGACGGAACACGACAGGTCTGTCGCCCGCCGCCTCACGGCACATCGCCTCCACCTCGGCCAGCGTCGTGTGTCCGTAAATCTCCGGCTCGCGTTTGCCGAGCCGGTTGAGATTGGGACCGTTCAGCACGAAAATCGGATTGGTCATTGGTCGCTATCCAGTCTGTCAGAAATTTATCGTATCAGCCGGCATAACCGGCCATGCGCGGCAGCCAGAGCACGATCTCGGGAATGAAGGTTATCAAGCCGAGGCATACCACCATCCAGAACAGGAACGGCAGGCAGTCGCGGATGATGTCCTTGATCGGCGCGCCGGAGATGTTGGTCATGATGAACAACAGCAGCCCGTAAGGCGGCGTCACCAATCCCAGCATGATGTTGACGACGACGACGACGCCGAAATGGACCATGTCGATGCCCAGCCCCTGCGCTGTCGGGATGAACACAGGCACGATGATCAGCAGGATGGCCGTTCCCTCCAGCACGCAGCCCAGCAGAAGCAGGATCACGTTGACGAGTATGAGGAACTGGATCGGCGTTAGTTCCCAGGCCGTCAGGATGACGCGCAGGCTGTTGGGGATGTTCTCGACGGTGACCACGTAGTTGAACACCAGAGATCCGGCGATCAGCATACCGATCGACGCGCTGGTCTTGGTGCTGATGAGAAGCGCGCTGTAGGCCTCCCTGGCCGTCAGGCTGCGGTAGAAGACGACAGAGATGACGAGTGCATAGAAGGCAGCCAGCGCCGCAGCCTCCGTTGGCGTGGTGATGCCCGAATAAATACAGCCAAGCAGGATGACCGGCATCATCAGCGCGGGGAAAGCACGCCACGTGATGCGCGGGATCTCGCGCAGCGGCACGGCCTCCTCGACGGGGAAATTGTTGCGCCGCGCCGTCCACGCGACCTGCCCCATCTGCATAAACGACATCAGCAGGCCGGGAACCACGCCGGCGAGGAAGAGATAGCCGATCGACGCATCGGACACGAGCGCGTAGATGACCAGCGGGATCGAGGGCGGAATGATCGGGCCGACCACGGCCGTGACAGCGGTCAGTGCTGCAGCATAGCTCGGCGTGTAGCGCCCCTCGCGTGTCATCATGTTCTGCATCATGCGGCCGCTGCCGGCAGCATCCGCGATCGCCGATCCGGACATGCCGGCGAAGATGATCGACTGCACGATGTTGACCTGCGCCAACCCGCCGCGAAACCGCCCTACGAGCACGTTGCAGAAGCGCAGCAGGCGCTCGGTCATCGACCCGCTGTTCATGATCTCGGCTGCCAGCACGAAGAGCGGGACCGCGAGGATCACATAGTTGGAATACATGCCGTTCAGGAATTGCTCGGCAACGGTTCCCATGTCGAGACCGGCCAGGAAGAGATAGAGGATCGAGCCGGACAGCATCGCGAGACCGATCGGCAATCCCAGGAATGCGAGAGCCGTGATGACGACGATGGCGATCGAGAAGGGGCTTGTGAGGTTCATACGCCGGAGCTCGCCTTGGTAGGGTCGTAGGCTTCGGGCGCTTGTCCGCGAACCGCCTCCCAGGCGATCCAGATATAGCGGATGATCATCGCGACGGCGAAGACGACATAGATTGAATAGAGATAATCGAAGCGGATCTTGAGATAGGCCGAGCGCTCGACCTTCATGAACATGACGTAGTCGATGACCGCCGGCAGAGACATGCCGAACAGGATGATGAGCGCCGCAGCCGTGATGATCGCCATCACCCGCCTGGGATTGTCGCTGACAGCCCCATAGACGAGATCGAAGCGGATTTCCTCGCGCTCCCGCACCACGAAGGCGCTGCCGAACAGCACGAGCCAGATCCACAGGACGACGCTGATCTCATGCGTCCAGCCGATCGGCAGGTTGAGGAGATAGCGGAACGTGATCTGCAAAATGAAGGCCACGAACATCGCCGCGAGCATCGCGCAGGCGATGTTCTCCGCTCTTTCGCGAAACCATTCCAATGTCTTCGTGGCGGATGAACTGCTCATCATGGGCTCCACTTGCGGCGGGTATCTGGAGGAAAGCGGCTGCCGGCCATGCGATCGGCAGCCGAAGAGACCTCGAAGGATCAGAGCGCGTTGATCTTCTCGATCAGACCGTCCGGCCAGCTCTTGGCCAGCTCGGATTCGAGATACATCTTCTGGGCGTGGGTCCGGAACGCCTCGATGTCGGGTTCGTAGACCTCAAGGCCTCTCTCCTTGAACGAGGCCGCGAGCTCTTCTTCCTGCTTGAGGTGCTGCTCCGTGCTCCAGTCGATCGCCTTGTCGGCCGCTGCCTGAAGCGCCGCCTGCTGCTCGGGCGTCATGTCGTTCCAGACCTTCGACGAGACCGTCAGCAGGTCGAAGCCGATGAGGTGCGAGGTCAGGACGATCTGCGACATGACCTCGTAGAACTTCATGTTCTGAACGTTCGGCAGCGGGTTGTCCTGGCCGTCGATCGCACCCGTCTGGAGGCCGGTATAGACCTCCGCATAGGCCATCGGAGTCGGATTGGCGCCGATGGACTGGCCCAGGAACTGCCAGGCGTCACCGCCCGGCATGCGCAGCTTGATGCCGGCCATATCGGCAGGCGTCTGGATCTTCTTGTCCGTCACGAGGCCGACCTGACGGGTACCGAAGAATGTCGGGCCGAGAACGCGGACACCAAGCTGATCCTCCGCGAGTTTCTTCATTTCCTCACCGAGATCGCTCGCAAAGAACGTCTTCAGGTGTGCGGCGTCACGGAAGAGGTAAGCCGATGTGAGGATCGACCACTCGGGTATCTGGTTGGAGATATCCTGCGGCGCGATGTTGCCCATCTCAAGATTGCCGCGCTGAAGCGCGACGAGCTCGGTGCCCTGCTTGAACAGGGTGCCGCCGTAATAGCCCTCGAAGGTGAAGTCGCTCGCGATGTCCTCGGCGAGCATTTTCATCATGTTCGCGCGAATGTCCTGCTCGGAAAACACAGCCGAGAAGCGCAGCTTCGGCTTGTCCTGGGCATAGGCCGGCAGCATGGCCGCCGAGGCGAGAACGCCTGCCGCAAGCAGCAGCGCGCGGCGTGTCGTCGAAAAAGTCATGATAGTCCTCCCTGTTGAACGTTCACTCGGTGCAGTCTGTTGAAGGGCGCCGGTTTCCTCCCTGCGCCCCCTAGTCGGCGATCAGAGCGCGTTGATCTTCTCGAGCATCCCTTCAGGCCATTCCTTGGAGAGTTCGGAATCGAGGTACTTCTTGTTCGAGAAGGCCCGGAATGCCTCTACGTCCGGCGTGTAGACGTCGAGCCCTTCGCCCTTGAAGTAATCGATGAGTTCGGCCTCTTCCTTGATGTACTCCGCGTTGCTCCATTCAAAGGCTGCGTCGGCAGCTTCCTGCATCGCCTGTTGCTGTTCGGGCGTCAGGCTGTCGAACAGCTTGGCGCTGACGAGCAGAATGCCGAAGCCGACATTGTGACCGGTCAGGACGACCTGATCGGTGACCTCGTGGAACTTCATCAGGCGGTTGTTCGGCAGCGGGTTGTCCTGCGCGTCGATGGCGCCGGTCTGAAGCCCCGTATAGACCTCGGCATAGTCCATCGCGGTCGGATTGGCGCCGATCGACTCGCCGAGGAACTGCCAGGATTCACCGCCCGGCATGCGCAGCTTGATGCCGGCCAGATCCTCCGGCACGTTGATCTTCTTGTCGCCGCGCAGATTGACGTGGCGCGTGCCGTAATAGGCGGGCGCCAGAATGACGACGCCCATGGTATCGCGCGCCATCGCCTTGAATTCGTCGCCAACCTCGCTCTCGAAGATCGCCTTCATATGCGCGGCGTCGCGCACCAGATAGGCGGCCGTCAGAATAGAGAACGCCGGGACCTGCTTGGCAAAATCGGACGGCGGCATGAGCGCCATTTCCAGATTGCCGCGCTGGACGGCGACGATTTCGGTGCCTTGCTTGTAGAGTGTCGAGCCAAAATAGGGCTCGAAGACAAAGCCGTCCCCGAGCTGTTTGGCGAAGATATCGACCAGCGCCTTGGAGCGCGGTGCGTCCGCCGTCGTGGAATCGGCAAATCGGAGCTTTATCGGATCGGCCATCGCGTGGCCGGCTGTCGCGAGCAAACCCGCCGCCAGCATAGCGGCGGTGAAAAGACGTCGCGTCATCGAATAGGTCATCAAAAATCCCCCCTTGTTCAAATGTCTGCAAAGCGGTGTTCGGGCAGGCCCTGTCCTGCACCCTCGATGGCAAAAAGCGCACCCGCCAGCGGTTCCGCCGCGCGCTGTTCGGCGCTGAGGAACTTGGTGGCGCTCGTCACGTAGAGCGTCTTCAAGCCTGCCCCTCCGAAGCACAGGCATGTCGGGTTGGTGACCGGCAGCGCGATGCTGCGATCGATACGCCCGTCCGGCGCATAGCGCACGATACGTCCGCCGGCGAAGAAGGCGGCCCACAGGCATCCGTCGACATCCACGCAGGCGCCGTCGGGGCGATCTCCGGTGGAGGAATAGTCGGCCAGCAGCCGACGCCGCGTCACCACCCCGTCGTCGAGGTCGAGATCGAAGGCAAAGCTCTGGTAGCGGCGCGTGTCGGTGAAATAGAGCGTCTTGCCGTCGGGCGAAAAGGCGATGCCGTTGGCGACGATCACGTCGTCGGCAAAGCGCGTCGCGGTACCATCCGGATCGATGCGATAAAGCCCGCCATTGGGGCGGTGAAGCTGGTTGTCCATCGTGCCGACCCAGAAGCGTCCGCGCGCATCGACGCGTCCGTCGTTGAGACGATTGTCGAAGCCGGGCTCGACGGAGACCAGAGGCGCCTTCGCGCCGCCGGATGTATCAAAGCTGTAGAGTTCGAGATCGCGCGCCAGGAGATGCCTGCCGCTTTCGGTCAGAGCCAGCGTTCCCGCGAACGTCCCATCGAGCGGCTGGGCCGTGTGGCCGCCGGTCGCGGGATCGAACGACTGCAATTTCGGCTGCTCGATGTCGATCCACCACAGGCGCTGCGTGCGGGCGCACCAGAGCGGGGTTTCGCCGAGCTGGTCCCCGCCGCGCACGACAGCCTCGATGCGATGAGCGGCCACGTGCATCGTCATGCCGCCGCCTCGAAATGATTCGCCATGCTCGTCATGTCGGTTGCGCGGCCGGTAAAGAGCTCGAAGGCGCGCACGGCCTGGCCGATCGCCATACCGATGCCCGGCAGGACCTTGCAACCGAGGCCGCGCGCATTGCGCAGAAGCTCGGTCTCAGTCGGGAAATAGATGATCTCCGCGACCCAGTGATCGGGCGTCAGACGTGCACGATCGAACGGCATGCCCGGATATTTCTTCATGCCGACAGGCGTCGTGTTGACGATGCCGGATGCCTGCGAGATGGCGGCGGCGATATCTGCCGTTGCCGTCACATCGGCGCGGCTCACCTTGCGCATGTGCTCGGCCAAAGCAGTCGCGCGCTCTGCGTCGGTATCGACGATCGACAGCGCGCGCACCCCCATCTGCAAAAGCGCGTAGGCGACAGCCGCACCCGCTCCGCCCGCGCCGAATTGGATGACGCGCTCCAGCGAGACACCCTGCATTCCGGTGCGGAACGCTTCCGTAAAGCCCCAGCAATCGGTGTTGTGGCCGACGGCCTTGCCGTCGCCCAGCACGACCGTGTTCACAGCACCGATGGCGGCGGATTCCGTCGACAGACCGTCGAGATATGGAATGATTGCCTGCTTGAAGGGGTGCGTGACGTTGACGCCGGCGAAGCCGCACTCGCGCGCGCCTTGCAGCACTGCGCCAAGCGCGTCGTTATCGAGGCCGAGACGGTCGAAATCGATGAGGACATAGGTACACGCACTGCCCTGACGCGCGGCCTCAAGCTCATGCATGGCCGGCGTGCGGGACGCCTGGATGCCGCGTCCGATCAGCCCGACCAGAGTCGCCTCGCCCACGCGACCCGCCTGTTTCCGGCGATCTTCTATGAGTTCGCGAAGTCCGCCAAGGACCGTCGTTTCGTTCGAATGCACTGCGCCTCCCATGCGCATGCATTGCCTGCATGCGCGGCGGCAACCTCCTGCCGCTTGTCTTCCGCACGTCACCGCCGGTAAATGGCAGTCACGTGCATGGAGCCACTATGTACGAAATAGTTAGTTTGTCAACGCAGCCTCGTGCTGCGGCGAGGATTGAATGGCTTTGGACGATACGGGCGCGAGGAAGAGGCGGACACCGAAGCGGTCGCAGGACCCCGAGGGCACGCGCCGGGACATCCTGGAGACGGCATCCCGCGAGTTCGCGCTGAACGGGCTTTCGGGGGCGCGCATCGACGAGATCGCGGCGCGGACCAAATCGTCGAAGCGAATGATCTATTATTATTTCGGCGACAAGGAGGGGCTCTATCTGCGCGCGCTGGAGAACGCCTACCAGCAGGTGCGCCAGGGCGAGAGCGCGCTCGACACCGAGGGCTTGTCACCGTCCGATGCGCTTCGGCGGCTCGTCGAATTCACCTTCGATCATCATCACGAGCATGAGGAATTCATCCGCATGGTGATGATCGAGAACATCCATCACGGCGAATATATCGACAAATCCGATGTGATCCGCGACCTCAACGTCACCGCGATCGATCACATCGCCGAAATCTACCGGCGCGGCGTCGCGGAGGGCGTGTTCCGCGCGGGCCTCGATCCGGTCGAGCTTCACTGGCAGGTGAGCGCGCTGTGCTTCTTCAACGTCTCGAACAGGGCCACGTTCTCGAAAATCTTCGAACGCGACATCGGTACGCCGGCAATGCTGGAACGGTTGAAGGACAATTCGGTCGAGATGATCCTGAGGTTTGTCGCGGCCGAGTAGACACGGCCGATCAGACGAAATAGAAGCCCACCTTGCCCAGCGGTCCCATCGCGATATCGATGGATGCGGGTCCGCTGACCGGATGGCCGGGCAGGTGCGTTCCGCACAGGACGATCATGCCGGCCTCCAGTGCCCTGCCGTCGCGGTCGAGACGCTCCGACAGCCACCGCAGAACGTCGAGCGGATGCTGCGGGGCGGCGCCGGTGGCCTCCCCCTCCAGCTTGCCGTTGCGATGCAAGGTCGTGATGATGCGCTCGACGTCGAGGTCTCCAATCGCGACTTCCTCCGGGCCAAGTACCGCACCGACATTGTAGACGCCCTGTGCGACGGCCTCGGCGGCACTCGGATCATGCGCGAACGCGCCCCGGACATCCATCAGCTCGATCCCTGCGCGAACCGATGCGACATGACGTGCGAGACCAGCATCGTCGCGCTCTACGTCATGGACCAAATCTTCGGAGAGCGTGATCACCAGTTCCGGCTCGATCACGAAGTCGCGGTAGCGGTTTGCATCGAAGCGTGCGCCGGATCCCACGACCAGATCGGAAAAGACCGGCGCGATGCAGGGCTCCGAGAGGCCGTAATAGGCGAGCGAAGAGCCTTTGTTGAACGCGATCTTGTAGCCTGCGATGCGTCGCCCCGGCACGTCGCCGAGAAGCCGTTCGGTCACCGCGTCCTGAATGTGATAGGCTTCCGCCAAATCCGTTCCGACCTCGTCAGCGTAACGCTGGAACGGCCGGCCGTTGCGGATATCGGAGACGATGCGGTCGGAAACGGCCGTGCTCATGCGCCCGCACCGTTCGTAAGACCCAGATTCGCGCGCAAGGTGCTGCCCTCGTAAGCGGTGCGAAACAGCCCGCGCCGCCGCAGTTCCGGAATGATCAGCGCGTTGAACGCGTCGAGTTCGCCGGGGAAGAAAGCCGGCATGACATTGAAGCCGTCGGCCGCGCCGCCCACGAACCAATGCTCCAGTTCGTCCACGATATCCTGCGCCGTGCCGACCAGACGCCAGTGACCGCGCGCGCCTGCGAAATGCCGCGCGACCTCCCGGATCGAGAGGTTATCACGCCGTGCCTGCTCGACGACCAGCGCCTGCCTGCTCTGCATGCCCTGCGTCGCCGTCAGTTCGGGAAGCGGGCCGTCGAGCGGCAGGCCCTTGAGGGCATCGGTGCTGAGGTAGCTTGCAAGGAGCGCGATGCCGACCTCGTCGGGGATCAGTTCCTGCAATTCGTCGAACTTCGCCTGCGCCTCGGCCCGCGTTTCCGCGACGACCGGCGAAACGCCCGGCATGATCTTCACCGCGTCCGGATGCCGGCCGGCGGCGCTCACCCGCGCTTTCAGGTCGTCGTAGAAGGATTTGGCGCTGTCGAAGGTCTGGGTCGCGACGAAGACGACGTCTGCCGTTCGCGCCGCGAGGTTGCGGCCGACGTCGGACGATCCCGCCTGCACCATGACGGGCGAGCCTTGCGGAGAGGGCTCCAGCCCCAGCCCGGCTTTGACCTCGAAATGCTCGCCCTTGTGGTCGAGTGCTGCGGTACGATTGTTGGGGTTCCACAGCCGTTGGACGACATCGGCGAACTCGGTCGCGCGTTCGTAGCGGTCGACATGCGGACGCAGCCCGCGCGCGCCAAAATTCGCCGCCTCGATCTCGCTTGCCGATGTGACGAGGTTCCAGCCCGCACGGCCGCCGCTCAGGAGATCGATCGTGGCGAAGGTACGCGCCAGGCCGTAGGGCTCGTTGTAGGAGGTCGAGGCTGTCGCGACCAAACCGATCGTGCTCGTCCTGGCCGCGATCGCCGCGAGCAGGCTGAGCGGTTCGAAGCCGATCGACCGCGACGTCTGGCTGGCGATCTCCGCATCGGCCTCGCGCACCCCGGCCGCATCCTCGAGGAACAGCATGTCGAAGCCGGCAGCTTCCGCCGACTGCGCCAGCCGCACGTAGTGGTCGACGTCGATGCCGGCGTCGATGGCCGCTTCGGGATGACGCCAGGCCGCGATGTGGTGCCCGGTCGGCATCAGGAACGCGCCGAGCTTCATCTGCTTTTTCGAGGCGGTCATCGCGCCGCTCCCTTCTGCGCAAGCCCGAGATGGTCGCGAAGCGTTGCGCCCGCATACGTCTCGCGCAGCAGGTTCCGGCCACGAAGATCCGCCGCCAGTTGCCCTGTCGCGAACTCCGCAGCGTCGGGCGACGATGCCACGAACAGGAACCCGTCGAGCCCATCCTCGGTCGCGATCGTCTCGAGACGGTGCGCATCGACGGGAGTGGAAGCCTTGGACAGATCGATCCGGCGCAAGGTCCGAGCGCCATCGGCTGACGGACGTGTTTCCGCATCGACGATGATCACATCCGCTTTGGCGGCAATCGACCCGCCGGCAGTGCCGCTGAAGATCACCGGCGCGCCTTGCGGCGAGCGCGCGACATTCAGCGGGCCGCGCACCGAAAAATGCGGGCCGGCATGATCGAGATGATGCATCTTCGCCGGATCGAAGAAACGGCCGCCCTCGCGGTCGAGGACCAGCGCATCCGCGTCCCACCCGCGCCACAGTGCATGAACGATGGCAATGAACTCGGCGGCACGCTCGTCGAAATCAGCCTCACCCAGGCGCAACGCGCCACTGAAATTCTCGAAATCCGCGCGATCGGCCTCGAGCGGCGCGAGCCAGCCGATCCGGCCATGGCTGATCTGGTCGAGCGACGCGAAGCGGCGGGCCAGATTGTAGGGCTCGTGGCGCACGGTCGAAGCCTGCGAGACGAGCCCGATCCTGTCCGTCGATGCGGCCAGCCAGGCAAGCGTGGTCGTCGCTTCCGGCCAGGAGCCGGCTTGGCCGGCTGCGGCTGTCTCATCCGGCAACACCACGAAATCGAAACCTGCCTTTTCGGCCGCCCGCACGGCACGCTGAATGTCGCCGAGACGCCACGCGCCTTCCGTGACCCGTCCCTCCAGCGAAAGTCCTATATGCATATTGTCCTGCCAATCAGACCGCGAAGATCGCGTCGCGCGTGATGCTGCCGACGACCGCGCCTGTTTCATCCACCACGGCAAGACGGTCGGAATTGGCGGAAATCATCGCCGCCAGCGCGTCACGCAGATCATCCATCGGCTTGACGCTCGCGCCCGCGTTACCCCCTTCGCCCGGCTGCATCGCATCGCTCACTCTGTAGAGGCTGAGCCGCTTCAGTGAACGATCCGCGCCGACGAAATTCTCCACGAACGCGTTGATGGGGCTGGAGAGGATCGCGTCCGGCGTGTCGTATTGCACGATCTTGCCGTCACGCATGATCGCGATGCGATCGCCGAGCCGCACGGCTTCGTCGATGTCGTGCGTCACGAGCACCACCGTCTTGCGGACGCGCTGGAGAATCAGCCGGAACTCGTCCTGGAGCCGCGTGCGCGCGATCGGATCGATGGCGCCGAACGGCTCGTCCATCAACAGCACGGGCGGGTCGGCGGCAAGCGCACGCGCCACGCCGACGCGCTGGCGCTGGCCGCCGGAAAGCTGGCGCGGATAGCGATCGAGCATGGCTGCCGGATCGAGCCCGACCAGATGCATCAGCTCCTCATTGCGCGCGGCGATCTTCTGCGCTGGCCAGCCGAGAAGCTTCGGAACCGATCCGACATTCTGCGCGATCGTCATGTGCGGGAACAGGCCGACCTGCTGGATCACGTAACCGATATGGCGGCGGAAGATCACCGGATCGACCGCGCGCACATCCTCGCCATTGACGACGATCTGGCCTTCGGTCGGCTCGATCAGCCGGTTGATCATGCGCATCGTCGTGGTCTTGCCGCAACCCGATGGCCCGACGAGCGCGACCGTCACGCCTTCGGGAATCTCCATGCTGAGATCGTCCACCGCAGGCGCCGTGCCCTCGCCGTAGCGCTTCGTCACGTTCTTCATGGTGATCATGAGCGGGACCTTTCGGCGAACAGCGCCTTTTCCGTCTGGCCGAGGATGAATTCCGTCAGGAGCGCGAGAAGCGCGATCGGCACCGCGCCCACGAGAAGACGCGACGGGTTCATGCCGGCGATACCGACCGCGATGAAATCGCCGAGGCCGCCGCCGCCGATAAACGGAGCCAGCGTCGCGCCCGCCAGAACCTGCACGGCTGCCGTTCGCACGCCGGCGAACATGGCCGGTGCGGCGAGCGGCACGCGAATCTTCCAGAGAATTTGCGACTGGCTCATGCCCATGCCGGTCGCGGCTTCCACCGAATCCGCATCGACGTCGCGCAGGCCGATATAGGTGTTGATGAGGATCGGCGGCAGAGCCAAGATCGTCAGCGCCACGATCGACGGCCACAGCCCGATGCCGAGGATCGGCATCATGATCGCGAGGATGGCGAGGCTCGGCAGCGTGCGCAGCGCGTTGACGGAATTGACCGCGGCAAAGGCGAGACCGGCACGATTGATGATCACGATGGCCAGCGGAAGCCCGATCATCAGCGCGAACAGCATCGCGTATCCCGACATCACGAGATGCTGGCCGAGGGCGCGATTGAACGGGGCCGGATTCTCCCAGATCCACGTCAGGGCTTCCATCACGACGTTCATGCGCGCCTCCAGCGAAGGAGGCCGCGCTCGACGGCGGTCAGCAGGAAGTCGAAGAAGATCGCCATCAGCGCAGTCAGCACGCCGCCGACGATCACCTTTTCGGGATAGTTCTGGTCGATGCCGGCAAGAATGATGGCGCCCAGCCCGCCCGCATCGATGAACGCCGCGACGGTGGCGATGCCGATCACCGTGACGAGCGCGATGCGGATGCCGGAGACGATCAGCGGAAGTGCCAGCGGCAGCTCAACGCGCACAAGGCGCTGCCATCGGCTGAACCCCATGCCGTCTGCCGCGTCCAGCACCTCGGCCGGCACGTTGCGCAGGCCGGTCACGACGTTTCTGAGGAGGATCAGCAGGCAATAGGACGACAGGCCCGTCAGCGCCGGCTTCATGCCCAGTCCCATGATCGGGATCAGGAACGCGAACAGCGCGAGGCTTGGAATGACGAAGATGATGCCGGTGACGGTCAGCGCGATCGCATAAAGCCGCTGCCTTCGCGCGCAGATGATGCCGAGCACCATGGCGATCGCGCAGCCGATCAGCACGGACGACAGCGAAAGGAAGAGATGCTGCCCGGCCGCCTGGAGGATTTGGTCGATGTTCTTGTGCGCCCAGGTCACGCGTGGCCCAAACCGATACGAGGATGGGCCACGACACCGCACGCGGCGATGTCGTTGCCCGGATTGGAAGTCAGCACCAAGTTAGGGTCAGATACCGTTCTCGGCAAGGAAATCGGCCGCGACTTCGGCAGGTTCCTTGCGGTCACGTTCGACCGCCGCGTTGAGCGCGCGCATGTTCTCGTTGTTGAGCAGCGGGCTCACCTTGTTCAGCACCTCGGCCAATTGCGGATTGGCTTCCAGCGCGTCCTGGCGAACGACGGGGACGAGGTAGTAGGGCGGGAAGAGCGCCTTGTCGTCGTCCAGCACCGTCAACTTGCTGTCCTCTATCTGCCAGTCCGTGGCGAAGCCGAAGGACACGTCGATCTGCTTGCTGGTCAGCGCGCTGTAGCGAATGCCGAGCTTGGCGAACTGGACGAATTCCTTGAACTCGATGCCGTAGACATCCTTCAGGCCCGGCAGGCCATCCTTGCGCTCGCCGAACGTGCCTTCCGCGCCGAAGGTCAAATCCTTCGACTTCGGTCCGAGATCGCTCAACGTCTTGAGGCCGTTTGCCTCCGCTGTTTCCGGCAGCAGGATGATCGCATAGCCGTTGTTGATCTGGGTCGGCTCGAGCAGCGTCAGCTTGAGCTCGTTCTCGTAATAGGTCTTCACGTCCTGGTAGATCTTGTCGGCGTCGCCATCGAGTTCGCCCTTCACGACGGCGGCCAGAGCAGTGCCGGTATATTCCGGATAGAAGTCGATCTCGCCGCTGGTCAGCGCGCTGTGGGCGATCTGGGTCGCGCCGAGATTGAGGCGACGCTGGACCTCGATGCCGGACTTCTCCAGCGCCTGCGCATAAATCTCGGCGACAATGAACTGCTCGGTGAAGTTCTTGCTGCCGATCTTGACCGGCTCGGCAAGGCTCGCGGATGCGAAGGCGACGGACAGAGCGAGGCCCAGGCCGAATGCCTTGAGGGTTGTGGAAGCCATGGTGTTCTCCAAAGGGACGATACGAGGGGTGCGCTGGGAGGAGCGGATGACACTACACTACAGAGACGAGGCGCGGGCAAGCAGGCGAAAATGTTTCGTTTTCCCGGTGTTTTCGGGAACAGATTTGTTATCCTCGGAACTTCGGACCCCATATCATTGTTCCCGCAGCCATTACAGGCGCCTCCCCTCCCACGATCAGAGATCCATGCAAGCCATTCACATCGATTTTCTCAACGCCGTCGATATCGAAAATCTCGCATTGACCGACGCCGAAATCCTCGATGCCGTGGAAAGTGGCCTGATCGCGCAGGGCCGCAAGGAAACCGTGATCGAGCCGCGCGTGCATCTGGAACCGGACCCCGCGTTCCGGGGGCACTTCAACGTCCTGCGCGGCTACGTCGCGCCGCTCGGCTTCGCGGGCGTGAAGATCGTCGGCGACTATGTCGACAATTATCTGCAGGGCCTGCCATCGGAATTCGGCATCCTCAATTTGTTCGACCCGCGCACCGGCATGCCGCGCGCGATCCTCGACGCGACCGCCATCACCGACATGCGCACCGGCGCAGTCACCGCGATCGGCGCGAAGCATCTGGCGCGCAAGGGCTCGAAAGTGCTGGGCCATATCGGCGCGCGCGGCACCGCCTACTGGAATGTGCGGCTGCTCGACCACTTCTTCGACTTTGACGAAATCCGCGTTCATTCGCGCCGGCCCGAGAGCCGCGACGGATTTGCCGAACGGCTGTCCAACGACCTCGGCAAGCCCGTCGTCGCGGTGGACAACTGGCAGGCCTGCGTCGAAGGCGCGGATATCGTGGTCGAGGCATCGCGCCTCGAAAAGCCCACGCCGCTTCTCAAGACGGCGTGGATAAAGCCCGGCGCGCTGGTGGTTCCCTACGGCACGATGAGCGCGGTGGAACTGTCCCTGACGGACATCATGAGCAAGATGGTCGTGGACGATTGGGGCCAGTGCAAGGGCGGCAAGTTCGGTTCGCTGCGCGCCCATGTCGAGAGCGGCAAGCTGAGCGAAGACACGCTGCACGCGGAACTCGGGCAGATCGCCGCTAGCCTCGCACCCGGCCGCGAGACCGACGACGAAACGATCCTGTTCTGGCATCGCGGCCTGTCGCTGAGCGACATCGCGCTCGGCGCCGCCATGCTGGAAAAGGCCAACCGCCAGGGGATCGGCCAGAAGCTGCGCTTCGCGTGAGGCGGCTCACCATATCCACGACCAAGGTCGACGTCGGCGATATTGCGGGCGTTGCCGATGGCACGTCGATCGGAATCGCGCCGGACGTCCGTGAGCGCCTGATCGTCGCGCGAAAAATTATCGACCGCGCTGCGGCGGCAGGCCAGCAGATTTACGGGCTGAACACCGGCCTCGGCGCGAATATCGGCAGCAGCGTCAGTGACGACGCATCCGCGTTCCAACGCACGCTGGTCGAAGGCCGCAGCGCAGGCGTCGGAGACGCGCTGCCGGACCGCGATGTCCGCGCGGTCATCGCTGCCCGGATCGTCATGCTTGCGCAGGGCGGCTCCGGCATCTCCCCCCATGTGCTCGACGCGCTTGTGGCGCTGCTGAACGCGGGCGTGACCCCAATCGTGCCCCGCTTCGGATCGATCGGAGCCGGCGATCTGGTCATGCTCGCCCCGATTGCGGAGGTTCTGATCGGCGGCGGAAGGGCGCGGTTCGATGGCACCGTCATGGACGGGGCGGCGGCACTGGCAGCCGCCGGTCTCGAACCGGTCGCGCTCGCACCCAAGGACGGGCTCTCGCTGATCAATGCATCGAGCATATCGGTGGGGCTTGGCGCGCTCGGTGTCGTCGAGGCGAGCCATCTCCTTGCGCGCCAGACCGAAGCCGCCGCGCTCACCATGGCCGGCATCGGCGCCAACCGGTCGATCCTCGATGCGAGGATCAACCAGGCACGGCCTGCAAGCGGGCAGATCAACGCCGCATCCAGGCTCCGCGACCTCCTCGGGCCTTCTGAGCAAGCCGCCAAGTTGCAGGACCCGCTCAGCATACGCTGCGCACCCTCGATCCTCGGCGCGCTCGATCATGCGATCGCATCCGCGCGCGAAAACATCGAACTGGAGTTGAACAGCGCGGGCGACAACCCGCTCGTGCTGGTGGATGACGGGCTCGTGCTCTCGACCGGCAATTTCCATACGCCCGCGATCGCGATCGCCTTCGAGACGCTCGGCCTCGCGATCGCGCAATGCGCGGCGGCGAGTGCCGCCCGCTTCGTGCAATTGACGGGTTCGGGACGCGGCGGGTTGCCGAAATATTTGTCGCCGGTCGGCGGCGCTTCGGCGGGCTTCGTGCCGTTGCAGAAGACAGTCGCGGCGCTGATGGCAGCGATCCGCCACAAGGCGAACCCGGTGATGCTCGATTTCTTCGCGGTCTCAGAAGGGGTCGAGGATCATGCGCCGCAGACGGCGCTTGCGGTCGAGAAGTGCCGCGAGATGATCGCGCTGTGGCGCCAGATAGTCGCGTTCGAGCTTCTGGCCGCCGCACAGGCGGTCGATCTTCAGGCGAGTTGCATCCTGTTGCCCGAGCTTCGGCGCGTGCACGATGTCGTGCGCAGCGTCTCGGCCACGCTTTCGCAGGACCGTCCGCTCGGCCGCGACGTGCAGGCCCTGTGCGACAGCCTTCGGCGTCCCAGAGATTGATGCCGCCGCCGTTGCGGGCCGGCGTGGCCCCTAGGTGGTCCGCTACCCCGGTTACGCCGACCCGCTCGCGATCCGCGGATCGCATGCGGGACCGTAGTCATGGCCGGTGGAACGGCAACGCCGGCGACAGGTCGGTCCACACAGGCCCGGCACCGGGGTTAACGCTTGGTAAACACGGCGTGAGGCCATGATGCCGGCCAGAGCGCGCTAGCTTCTTCCGCTCATAAGCTTGTCGCCGATCATGCGCGCGATCGGCAGCGCCGAGGTCGCTGCCGGCGATGGCGCGTTGCAGACGTGGAGCATGCGATCGGTCTGCGAAAACATGAAATCGTGAACCAGCGTTCCGTCGCGCAAAACGGCCTGGGCGCGGATGCCAGCCGGCTGGGGACCGAGATCGTCCAGTTGCAGTTCCGGACAGTATCGCCTGCACAAATCGAGATAATGCGCTTTCGACAGCGAGGATCGAAGCTCGCCGAAAGCGGCCTTGCGATGGCGGGCGAGCGTCTTCCAGAATCCGGGAAAGCCCAGCGTCGAGGCAAGGTCGGCGGCATCGATCGAAAAGCGCCCATAGCCTTCGCGCGCCATGCCGAGCACGGCGTTCGGGCCGACCGTCACCCCGCCGTCGATCATGCGCGTGAGATGGACGCCCAGAAAGGGCATCGATGGGTCCGGCACCGGATAGATAAGATGACGGATAAGGGCATTGCGGCTGGCCGGCAGACGGAAATACTCGCCGCGGAACGGCACGATACGATGATCGATAGCGAGCCCCGCCAGACGCGCGACACGGTCGGACTGCAGTCCGGCGCATGCCACAAGCCGATTGGCGCGATATGCGGTGCCGCCCGCAACGCATTCGACGCCGTCGACATCTTCCCTGATCGCGGTCACTTCGCTGCCCGTGACGATCCGCCCGCCCAGCGCCTCCACTTCGGCCCGCATCGCGCGCACCATCCCGACATAGTCGACGATGCCGGTCGACGGGACGAAGAGCGCCTGCAATCCCGTGATGTGCGGCTCTCGCTCGCGCAATTCGCCTTTTGACTGGGGGATGACTTCAATCTCGTTTGCTTGGCACCGATCCGCCAGATCGCCGAGGCGGGACACGTCGGACGGCGTCGTCGCGACGATCAGCTTGCCGCAAATCTCGTAGGGAACGCCATGCTCGTCGCAATAATCCCGCGTCGCGCGCGCGCCCTCGCGGCACAGCGTCGCCTTGAGGCTGCCCGGCGCGTAATAGACGCCCGCGTGGATCACACCGCTGTTGCGGCCGGTCTGATGACGCGCGAGGTCGTCTTCCTTTTCGAGCAGGACGAGGCTTGCGCCGCGATGGCGGTGCAGCAGTTCACGCGCGGTAGCAATGCCGATGATGCCACCGCCGATGACGCAGAATTCGTATCTCAGATCAGGCCTCGTTCGGATGTTCTCTCGACCGATGTGATGCACGCAAACCCGAGACCGGACAAGACCAGGGCGATACGCATATTGGCTGTCCTGGCGAAATCAGGAGGGAGAGGGCAGGAAGCGCATGCCGTCTGGAATGCCGGTTGACGGCGACGGACGAACAGGCCCCATTCTGGATGGTTAACGCAGTATAAAGAGGCCGCCTCAAATTCCGCCCATGTCGATACGACAAGTTAAACCACGTCTCTTTGCCGGTTCTTATTCGGTTGTCCTTATAATTCTTCACATAACAGGGAAGGAATGGGGACAATGAAAACAATCATCTCGACATTTGCAGTATTGACGTTCTTTGGCTCTGTCGCGACCGCTGAGCCTTTCTCATCGCCGGCCTACATCCAGCAGGTCAGCTCCACGGCGGCAACGGTTCGCCTGAGCACGAGCGAGCTGGTGGCGCCGATCATCAGCCTGGCGTCCCAGATGCCGTCGCTTCGTCCCAACGGGCCCGGCAATCTCGGCCTGATCTGGCAGGACGGCATCAACAACAACGCCAACATCGAGCAGACCGGTAGCCGCAATGTCGGCCTGATCCGGCAGATCGGCCTCGACAACGTGGCATCGATCAGCCAGTCCGGCATCGGACATCAGGCGTTGGTGTTCCAGCAAGGCCGCGGCAACGTCGCGATCATCCGCCAGCGCTGAGATCGATACCCATCGAACGAAGAACGGCTCCGACGATCGTCGGAGCCGTTCTTCGTTGGTGTGGACTGGTCTCAGCCGCCCGCAGCAGCCGGTCCGCCCGGCACTTCGGGCAAGGGGGTTGGAGTAGGCGTGGGCTGCGGAATCCCGCCGAAATCAGGGAAATCGATCGTGAACCCCGGCGAGCCGCCGCCCGGCGTCTGTGACGTCGCCTGCGACAGCAGCCAGTTGCCGTTGAGCGGATCGCCGCCGAACGACGGATTGACGGGGCGATAGACGAGCTCAGACGCGCTTGCCGCGCCGATTGAACCGATGACGATCGCAGATGCGAACAGTGTTGAAAGTATCTTCATTTCTCTTCCCCACGCGGACAACTTGCGGCGCAAGATTCCATCAGATCGTTTATCTGTTGACAGGTATCACATACATGCGACCGGGAACAATAACCACTGCGGTGTTTTGCAGACCGCGAAGTCCCGTCGGCATCATATAGTTTCCCGACTGTGGCGTTTGCACCGCAATCACAGTCGAATTCGTCGAACCGCGAACATCGAGAACGCCGGCCAGATTGTCGCCGACCTGGACGAAACCGACATTGTTGTTCTGGCCGGAGACGCCGACCAACTGGAAGTTGTTGTCACCACGACTCGCCTGGAGCACGTTGTTGTTGGTGCCGCCCTGCACGAGCAACAGCGCGGAGTTGTGCCCCTCGATCGCCTGGACCGCACGGTTGCGCGTGCCGCTCTGTTCGATCAGCGACAGGCTGCTCGTGCCCTCCACTGACGACGTCGCGAAGTTGTTCTCGCCGATCTGCGTGATCGAGGTCGTGGTCTGAGCAGCGCCCGTGATGAACGGGTTGATCGGCTGCATGAGAGCACCGATCACGTCCGTCGCTTCCTGTCCGGTATACTCCGACTGATCGATGATCTTGATGCCTTCGGCGTTTGCACCGACCGAACCGATCACCAGTGCGGCGACCGCCCCTGCAAGCTTGGATTTCCAATTGCGCATGTACGTTCCCCGCCTGTTGCTCTCTGCGGCTCGTTCAGAGCCGTATCGAGGGCTCTTCGAGCTCGATTTCCGCATTCACGCGGCAGTAGGTCTTCCCGTCCATCCCGTTCACCTGCATGTCGATCACGACCGTGGACGGCCGATCGACCGCGAGAACCGTCTCGCCGAGCGAGCCGTTGGCGAACCGGTTGGACTGGCTCGTCATGCTTGTTCCCGAACGCGAACGCTTGGTGACGTTGATGCGAAAGGTCCCGGTCAGTGCTTCCGACGTTTCGATGAAGGGCCGCAGCGTCGCGATCTCGGTTCCGTCGATCCGCACGCCGCATTGCGCGAGGCGCTGGTCGAGGATCTCGCCTGTTACGATCCGGTCATTCATCGAAGCTTCGCCTGTCATGCCCGAAAGGAAGAAGATGCCGCCGGCGATCGTCGCTTTTTGAAACATCCTCGCCTCCCTTTGCTCAGGAAGATGCAGGGCGCGTGCCACAAGACACGCGCCCTGCAAGGTGTCGCTTAGTTCTGGATGACCGCAGCGACGTTCCCGCGACCCTGCTGGAAGACCAGCGAGTTCTGGCCGGAGTTGCGCTGCGTCACGGTTGCGATGTTGGCATTGCCGCCGAGGCCGTCCTGGATGACCAGCGAGGTGTTGCCGCTGCCGCTCTGGTCGACATAGGCAAAGCTCAGATCGCCCGACTGGAGAATGGTCGAGGAATGCGAGGTGCCGGTCTGGAGAACGCCTGCCCCCGAGTTCGTGGCGTTCTGCACGATGAGCGACGAGCTGCCGGTGCTGGCGATCTGCAGTGTGGACGCAAGGTTGTTGCTTCCGTTCTGGAACGTCAGCGCGGTGTTTCCCGTGCCGTTCTGCTGGACGGTTGATGCACCGTTGTTGCTGCCGATCTGAACGGTGCCGGCTGCCGAGAGCGCAGACGTGTGCTGCAGCACGGAGGCGGTGTTGCCCGTTCCACTCTGAACCGTCGCAGCAGCTACGCCCGCCACGGCTGACTGGGTGGTCGCTGACGTGTTCAGATCACCGATCTGAAGCGTTCCGGAGATCGCGCCGACCGAGGCAAGCTGCAGTGTCGCCGCGACGTTGTCGTTGCCGATCTGAGCTATGCCGGCAGCAACCTGCGAAGAGCCGTTCTGCTGCGTGTTTCCGGCGACGTTGCCGTTGCCGAACTGGGCGTTGGCTGCCGTGGCGTCAGTGGTTTCGAGCTGCAGGTTCGCCGCAATGTTGCCGTCACCCACCTGAACGTTGGCGGCATCCGAGCCAACCGTTGCCGTCTGGACGTTCGACGCACCGCTACCGTCACCGATCTGGATGTTCAGAGCACCGGAGCCCGCAACCCCAACCTGCTCGTTCGTTGCAACGTTGTCGCCGCCGACCTGAATGTTGGCAGCGGCTGCACCGACACCGCCGGTCTGCGTGTTCAGAGCGGCGTTGTTGTTGCCGACCTGAAGGTTCGCAGCCTTGGCATCAACCGCGACCGTCTGCGTGTTGACGGCGGCATTGCCGTCACCGATCTGCACCGAAGCGGCATCCGCCCCCGATGTCGCGATCTGGCTGTTGGTCGCGAAGTTGCCGTCGCCGAACTGGCCGATGATGGCGTTGGACGCGGTTGCTGCAGCCGAATTGCCAACGATCGGTGTGTCGAGAAGCACGACTTCCTGAGTCGGTTGCCCGTTGTTTACCCAGACGCCATTGCCATTCTTCGTCTGCCTCTGAGCGGAGGTCGTATAGCTCGTAGCCGAAAACGCGGCACTGCCGATCTGCGAATTCGACGCGACGTTGTTGTTGCCGATCTGGGCAATCGCCGCCGCAGACCCGACTGCGGCCGCATTTCCATCGACGGTCACGGTCGTTCCGCTATACACCGTGCGCTTGTTGGGGGAGCCATTCGGTCCGCCAGTGCTTCCGGTGATCTCGGTAAACGCATCAAAGCTATGCGAAACTGAAAAGACCTGCCCCTGCGTGTTGCCGGCAATGTTGCCGGTGCCGGCTTGCACGATCGCCGCATCGACGCTGGCGCTGCCAGCGTGCTGCGTGTTGGTCGCAAAATTGCCTGCGCCGAACTGCGCAATGAAGGCAGTGGAGTCGATCACGCCGTTCTGGATATTGAAGGCGAAGTTGGTTGCGCCCCCGTTATTGCCCTGGATGATGATCGCCGAGCTGTCGTTGACATCTGTCTGCGTGTTAGCGCCCACGTTCTGCGCCGAGCCGTCGCCGTACTGGACGATGAGGGCGCTGGAGTCGTTGACGTTTGTCTGCGTGTTGACACCGGTGCTGCCCGAACCGAGCTGGATCACGGTCGCCGAGGTCGGATCGACATTGGTCTGCGTGTTCACGCCGACATTGTTCGAACCGGCCTGCACGATGAGTGCCGTCGCATCCGAGCCACCCGTCTGAGTGTTGAGGCCCGCGTTGGTGTTGCCGGCCTGGATGATGTTCGCAGTGTTTGTATTGCCGCCATCCTGCGCGTTGACCGCCGAGTTCCGTGCGTCGGAAGCGGCGCCGATGCCGACCTGCAGAATGCCGGCCGCGTTGTTTTCGCCGCCGTTCTGGACGTTCAAACCGGAGTTCCAGTCGCCGAACTGGCCGATCGCGGCCGACGTCGTGCGAACCACGGACTGGAGATTGGAGGCAGCGTTGTTCGAACCCACCTGCAGCGTTGCCGCCGTGTTTACGTCGAACGCATCCGAAACGTTGGACTGCGAGTGCAGTTGCGACGTGAAGGACGTGTTGTCCGCGCCGATCTGGAGCGTATCCGATCCGGCGCCCGTGCCCTGCGCCTGAAGCGTCACTGCGGCGTTGCGCGCGCCGAACTGGCCTGTCGTCTGGCGTCCGGTGCTCGTCTCGTACTGATACCCGCTCGCGGTGTTGTCGCGACCGACCTGCACGATGTCGGTGCTGCTGTCGAAGGGGCCGCCCGGATTGGTCAGGCTGCCGGCCAGGTCGACCTGAAGGTTGACCGCCGTGTTGTCGACGCCGACCTGGAGGATCGAGGCTTCGTTCGACTGGCCAAGACGCGGCATCTTGCCGTTCTGCAGGTTGGTTCCGGTGTTGCCGGCGCCGAACTGCGCGATCGTGGCATCGGACCCGTCAGTGCCGTTCTGCGTGTTGTAGCCGGTGTTGGCTGCGCCGACCTGGACTATGCCGGCCGAATTGCCTGCACCGCCATCCTGAAGGTTGCCCGCGATGTTGTAGTCGGTTTCGGTGTTGCCGATACCCACCTGCAGAATGCCGGCCTCGTTGGAAGCACCGCCAAGCTGCGTGTTGCCAGCGCGGTTCAGATCGCCGACCTGGGCAATTCCGGCAACGTTGTTGCTGGATGGACCCTGGTTGCTCTGAAGGTTGGCAGCCTGGTTCTCGTTGCCGAACTGCGCGATGAGCGCGGTCGCACCCGAATTCGGGATCACGAGATTGCTGGACCCGGACTGGGTGTTCGCGGCGATGTTCTCGTTGCCGACCTGCGCGATGCCGGCGACGTCGCCGAAACCGTTGGTCGAGCTGTTCGTGGCAGCGTTCTGGTTGCCGACCTGCAGCGTTGCGGCGGTGCTACCGGTGCCGTCGCGGCTCAGATTGTAGGCGGTGTTGTCGTCGCCGAACTGGCCGATGGCGGCGCTGTGGTCGGTTCCGCCCTGATGCAGGTTGAAGCCGTCATTGTCATCGCCACCCTGGATGATCGTGGCGGAGCCATTCGTGCTCGAATCCTGGCTGTTGATCGCGAGGTTGCCGGAGCCGACCTGAAGCGTGCCGGCCTCGTTGGAATGACCCATGTCGTATTGATCGACTACGGCCTCGCCGAGCGGATCGTAGAAATCGACCGTCTGGCTGTTGAGTGCGACGTTGCTCGTGCCACCCTGTGCGATGGTGGATCTCGAATCGTTCTGGCCCTTCTGCAGAACGGTCGCGGCGTTGCCCGATCCGCCCTGGAGAATGCCCGAGAAAGAATTGTTGGTGGCGTTGTGCGCGCCTGCAACCTGCGTGCTGGACGCGAAGTTGCCGACCGAGGCTGAATCCAGGTTCAACTGGATGATGCCGGTGTCGTTGTTCTCGCCAGTCTGGACGTTCTGAGCAACGTTGGCGTAGCCGCCCTGGAAGACCGCGGCGCGGTTCTCACCGGTCTGCAGGAACTTGTTGACGATGTTGTTCGAGCCGAACTGCGCGATGCCGGCGGTGTTCTTGCCGCTTTGCAGGAACTGGTCGCCGATAAAGTTGGCGGTGCCAAGCTGCATGGTGCCGAGCGTGTTGGTGCCGCGCTGCGCGTCCGAGCCGCCGTCGGGATTGATCGGATTCATGTACGGCAGGAAGAAGTTGCCGGTGCCGTGCTGGTAAACGAACGCGTCGTTCGAACCGACCTGCGACAGATAGGCGAGGTTGCTGTTGTTGAGCTGACCGACATAGGCCGAGTTGCCCTGCGCGTGCGCGGCCCCGGCCAGCGGTATCATGGCGACGCTCGCCATCAGAAGTGTCTTACGTGACATTGAATGTCTCCCTAGCGCTAAACCCGTAGGGCAACATCGGTGCCCCGCCCCACTCCCCGGATGCGCGTGACGAGGAGCGTTAACAGGCGGTTAATTACCAGAGCGCGAGTGATTCACGCAAGTGCAATACGGTGACTAAAAAGTTAAATGGTGAATCTGTTGCTTTGGCACATAGTAGCCATTTGGCGTAATACATAGCTTACGCATCTGCCAAATATGTCTTTTTTCAATACACGGCTTATATGTTTCGTACAAAGAAAAGGCGAACGACCCACTTTGGATCATCCGCCTGAAATGATTATCTCTGTGATTTTTGAAGGCGCCTTAGTGAGGAATTATCCTCTCGCCAAAAGCATTCTCTGCCAGTCTTTCTATGATCCTGCGGGCTTTTTTCCTGCATAATCCTTTGAGAACTGTCGAATGAGCAACTCTTGCTGTGCCGGATCGGCCAGACGCCAGAGGCCGTTCTTGAGGCCGTCGACGATCAGCGAATACACAGCGAGTTCGATACCCTCGCGCACCGCGAGGTGTCCCGGGTCGTTGTAGGAGATGCCGGCCTCGATCTCGAGCAGCTCTTCGGCCACAGCAAACTTATAGGCGCCGCCCCTCATCATATAGGAGTAGATCTGCTTGGACGTGGTCGTCGAGGCGAGCACTTCGCCGTTCTGCACGCTCACCGCGCGCAGCGAAACCGTCACCAGATCCGACCGGTACTGCATGTCGCCGCCGATGCCGAGATAGCGCGCACCCGCGCCGCCGGTGCGCTCGTTCGAGTCATAGCCGACGATGCCGCCTTCGAGGATAAGGCCAGCAAAGCGGACGGGAGGCAGCGCACCGGAACCCGGATTGTATGCGCGCTGCGTGTTCTCGATCAGCGTGCGCTCCTGGACGAGGTTCTTCAGGCCCGAACGCTCGACGACGCGGAACCACTGGCCGCCGCCGGTGGCCTTGAGCACGTCGATCAGGAGGTTCGCGCCGCCCTGCGTCACCGCGCGGCTGTACTCGGCGAAACTGTCGTTCGGCTTTGCCTGGCCGGTCAGGTCGGGAAATTCGTAGACCGCCACATCGACCGGCTGGGACGGAGCCGGGATCTGCTTGATCTTGTGCGTCGTCTTTGTCGCCGCCTCGAGCTTGGCCGGCGGCGTGGGAAGCTGCTGCCCCGTCGCACAGCCCGAAAGCGCCATGCCCGCAGCAACCATCGTGCTCACAATACTTACACGAAGCATAATTCCCCCTAGATCTCCAGCACTCCAACCATGACGTGGATTCCCCACATCGCCAGTTCATCTGGCGTTCGGCCGAAAATGCTGCCTAAACGGCATGGAGATTCTTGAAACACCCTAACCCTAGACTCGCAATATCGACTCTTTCGCCCGGATACAAGCAACTCCTACAAAACAATTTCCAATCAAGATTAATGGAAAAGGAGTGTTGCCAGTCAGCAACGCACCGTCATTTGATATGGAATCCTCTATTCCTGATCGCGAGCATCTTTTTCTTGCTCCATAGCAAATGCGGCCCGATCAGGGGTGCCTAATACCATTTGGTAGGGGACTACGCCCAAAGGCGGATCTGTCCGGCTAATGTCCGCCGACACCACGTCCGATGTTGGGAAACCGCTCGTCAGCGGCAGCCGGCGACAAGGCCAGCGCCACGCCTGCCCCGACGTCGGGCAGTCTCGGCAAATTGCCAGCCGCACGCGCCGAGACGACGGGCGCCGCGGCCGTCTGCGCTGGGCGCTTCCGCGCCGGTGCGGCGGCACGCGGCCGTGGCGCCACGGGACGCGCCGTCTCCGGCACCTGGTTGAGGTAGACGCCACCGCCCCGCGTCGACGGGTCGGCCTGGTTGAGATACACATCGGACATCGACTGAGCCAAAGCAGAAGGCACGATGCTCAAAACACCGACCGTGCAAAAGAGGCGCAGTGACTTCAACGACATCTTGGCCCCATCAGGCGGCTCATCCATTTCGTGCTCATATCAGCGCCTATTCATGACCGCAATAGAACAAATGCCGGATAGTGATTCGCAAACCATTTGCGATCTCCCGACATTGAAGTAAAGTTATCTTGAACCATTTTTTGCGGGAGCGGGAACTGATGAAATCGCTTGATAAAGGCCGGATTTTGACTTTTGCGGCATGGCTGGTCTTTGGAGTTCTACCGGCGAATGCCCAGATAGACCCGAATTCGGGGCCGCTCGTTGCGCCGCTCCAGAGGGAACCGACCATTGGATTGCCTGAGCAGGCGCCGGAGCCGACAGGCGCGCCTGCGGTTCCCGCAGCACCACCGGCGCAGGCAGCGCCGCGACCGGCAGCGGAACAGCCGGCGCAGCGCCCGGCCGCCTCGGCGTCGGCAACGGACTGGCAATCCGAATGCAGTGAAGGCGAGCGCAAGGACATGTGCCAGGCGATCGTTCGCAGCAAGGTGGGGGAGCAGGTGGCGTTGGTCATGGCCGTCGCCCGCCCGTCGGCCGAGACCGGCTCTCGCTTGCAGATCGCTCTGCCGCTCGGCGTGGACGTCGCGCGCGGAGCAACCCTGACGATCGGGGCGTTCAGCCAGACGCTGAAGATCAGCCGGTGCACGGCGCAAGGCTGCATCGTCGAGGACGCCGCCTCCGACGAGCTTCTCGAGGCGATGCGCCAGGGCAGCGCGGGCAAGGTCACCGTCTATTCCGTGGACGACAATGCGATCGACCTGCCGCTGCCGCTGAGCGGTGCCGCCAGGAGCCTTGCGGACGCAAAAGTCTCCGGCTGACCCCTTACATCATCGATACAGCCACGGCCGCGTCGCGCGCGGCCGTCTGCTTTGTGCAAACGCCGCGGCGATTGCTCCGATCCACTGGAATATGCTGCCTCGCACTGGCTAGGCCCCTTCGAAATTGATAGCGAGGGGCATAGTCAACGAGCAGGACGAAGCGATGTTCTCCAACACATTCCCCGACCGCGCGGTCATCGCCGAAACGGTGGCCAGGATGCTCCTGGAGATCGAGGCGGTGCATTTCCGCGCCGACGAGCCATACAAGTTCACCTCCGGCCTCGCGAGCCCGGTCTATATCGACGGACGCAAGCTCATTTCGTACCCGCGCATCCGCTCGGCGATCATGGATTTCGCAGCCTCCGTCATCTACCGGAATGTCGGCTTCGAGCAGTTCGACGTGGTGGCCGGCGGCGAGACGGCCGGCATTCCCTTCGCGGCATGGCTGTCGGACAAGATGGCGCTGCCGATGATCTATGTGCGCAAGAAGCCGAAGGGTTTCGGTCGCGACGCGCAGATCGAGGGGTCCCTGCCCGAGGGGTCCCGCGTCCTGTTGGTCGAGGATTTGACCACGGATGGCGGCAGCAAGGTCAAGTTCGCCGAAGCGCTCAGCACAGCCGGCGCGAACACGACCGACACCTTCGCCGTCTTCTATTACGATATCTTCCCGGATACGCCGCAGCGCCTTCTGGATGCCGGCATGCGGCTCCACTACCTCGCGACGTGGTGGGACGTGCTTGCCGTCTGCAAGGCGGAGAAGCGCTACTCGCCGGAAACACTGGCGGCCGTCGAAAGCTTCCTCAACGAGCCCCTCAAATGGTCGGCCGCCCATGGCGGCATTTCCGAGATCGCGCGGTAAGGCGCATCGCGCAAAAACGGCCGGCCGTCAGCCGGCCGCGACCTGCCTGAACGGCGTGCCGTCGATGGCGGCGGCCATAAGCGCCTGCGTGTAGGGCTCCTGGGGTGCGTCGAAGATCGCTTCGGTCGGCCCCTGCTCCACGATCTTTCCCTGTTTCATGACGATGATGTGGTCCGCCATGGCGCGCACCACGGCAAGGTCGTGGCTGATGAACAGATAGGACAGGTCGTGCGCCTTCTGGAGGTCGCGCAGCAGGTCGACGATCTGCTTCTGCACCGAGCGGTCGAGCGCCGATGTCGGCTCGTCGAGCACGACGACCTTGGGCTTCAGAATTATCGCGCGGGCGATCGCGATGCGCTGGCGCTGTCCGCCCGAGAATTCGTGTGGGTAGCGATTGCGCATGTCGGGGTCGAGACCAACCTCCTTCAGCGCCTCGATGGCGCGCCGGTCGCGCTCGCGCGCCGGGAGTTCCGGTTCGTGCACCTTGAGGCCCTCCGTCACGACCTGGCCGACGGTCATGCGCGGTGACAGCGAGCCGAACGGGTCCTGGAAGACGAGCTGTAGTTGCTTGCGGAGCGGCCGCATGCCGCGCTTGTCGGTTGTGGAGATATCGTGACCGTCGAAGCGCACGACGCCGCTGCTCGGCAAAAGCCGCAGGAGCGCGCGGCCCAATGTCGACTTTCCCGACCCGGACTCGCCGACGATGCCGATCGTCTGGCCCCGGTGCAGCGCGATCGATATGCCGTCCACCGCACGGATTTCCGATGGCGCGGCGGAAAACCAGCCGCCGCCACCGCTGAACACCACCTCGACGTTTCGACCTTCGAGCAGGATCGGCGCGGTGTCCGCCGCCGGCGCCTTGCGGCCCGTCGGCTCGGCCGCGAGCAGCATCCGGGTGTAGGGATGCTTCGGTGCTGCGAAGAGCCCGTCCGTGGTCCCCTGCTCGACGACTTCGCCGGCACGCATGACGTAGACCCGGTCGGCGAAACGCCGGACGATCCCGAGATCGTGCGTGATGAAGACGATGGCCATGCCGAGCTTCTTCTGGAGCTGCGCCAGAAGCGTCAGGATCTGCGCCTGGATCGTCACGTCGAGCGCGGTGGTCGGCTCGTCGGCGATCAGCATGTCGGGGTCGTTTGCGAGCGCCATCGCGATCATCACGCGCTGGCGCTGGCCGCCGGACAGCTCATGCGGATAGGCATCCACGCGCCGCTCCGGGTTCGGGATGCCGACGAGGTCGAGCAGTTCGATGACACGCTTGCGCGCTGCTTTCGCGTTCAGGCCGCGATGGTAGATGATCGGCTCGGCGATCTGGCGCCCGATCTTGTAGAGCGGGTCGAGCGACGTCATCGGCTCCTGGAAGATCATCGTGATCTTCTCGCCGCGCACCGTGTTGAGCTGGCGCTCCGGCAGTCCGATCAGTTCCTTGCCGCGATATTTCGCCGAGCCGCGCGCGCGGCCATTGGAGGCGAGGAGGCCCATCATCGCCATCGTCGTCTGGCTCTTTCCGGATCCCGATTCACCGACGATGGCAACGCTTTCGCCCGGCATGACGTCGAGATCGATCCCCCGCACCGCGCGGACCGTGCCGTCATTCGTCTCGAAGTCCACGTGAAGGCCGCGGACACTCAGGATGGCTTCGTTTTCTTCCATGACACTCATCGCTAGCGGTCCTTCGGATCGAGCGCGTCGCGCAATCCGTCACCGAGGAAATTGAGCGCGAACAGGATCGCCGTCAGCGTCACCGCGGGATAGATCAGCAGCCACGCCGCGCCGCGCATGTTGGATGCGCCTTCCGCGATCAGGAGGCCGAGGCTCGTCAGCGGCTCCTGCACGCCGAGGCCCAGGAATGACAGGAGGCTCTCGAGCAGGATCGCCTTGGGCACCAGGAGCGTCACGAAGACGACGACGGGACCCAGCGCGTTCGGGATGATGTGGCGGCGCACGATGCCCGCATCGCTCACGCCGAGCGCTTCGGCCGCCTGCACATATTCCTGCCGTTTGATCGTCAGCGTCTGGCCGCGCACGATACGCGCCATGTCGAGCCATTCGGTACAGCCGATGGCGATGAAGATGAGCACGAAACTTCGCCCGAAGAACACGACGAGCAGGATGACGAAGAAGATGAAGGGCAGCGAATAGAGGATGTCCACCACCCGCATCATGACGTTATCGACCCGCCCGCCGACATAGCCGGCGATCGCGCCATAGGTCACGCCCAGCATCAGCGCCATCACCGAGGCCAGCACGCCGATGGCCAGCGAGATGCGGATGCCGATCAGGATGCGCGACAGGAGATCGCGGCCATTGGCGTCCGTGCCGAACAGGAAGCGCACGCGCTGGACGTCCGCGGCAAGCACGGCGCTCGTCGCGCCTTCCGCCATGGCATTGCCGTCCTCGTCCTCGAGCCGTGCGTTCGAGAAGAGATCGGATCGCTCGACATAGCGCACGATCCGGGGATCGATAGCCCCTCTGTCGGAGACGGCGACCCTGACCGTGGAGCCGTCCAGTTCGACCTCGCCCGTGTCGACGCGGGCGCGCGACACCGCACTCTCGAAGGCCGGCAGGATCGCGTCTTCCTTCGGATAGGCCTCCAGGCTTGCCGGCGCGCGGACATATTGCGGATAGATCCGGTCATAGGGATGGGCCGTGAGCCACGGCCCCACGATGCCGGCAAGCGCGATCAGGATGAGGACGACGGCGCTCGCCACCGCCGCCTTGTTGCGCCGTAGCCGGATCCAGGCGTCCTGGCCGAGCGAGCGCCCCGCGACGGTCGGTGTCACGGTCGGGACCTGTTCGAGGGTCGGAGTGAGGTTTGTCATGATGCGTCCTCAGTCGTACCGGACGCGCGGATCGAGCCACGCATAGAGGATATCGACGATCAAGTTGAACAGGATCACGAAGCACGCGATGACGACGACGGTTCCCATGACCAGCGTGTAGTCGCGGCCGAGCGCGCCCTGCACGAAATAGCGGCCGATGCCCGGAATGCCGAAGATCGTCTCGACGACGACCGACCCCGTCAGGAGCGCGGCAGCCGTCGGCCCGAGATAGGAAACGACGGGAAGGATCGCCGCGCGCAACGCATGGACGCCGACCACGACACGTTGCGGCAGGCCGTAGGCGCGCGCTGTGCGCACGTGGTTCGAGCGCAGCGCCTCGATGGTCGCGCCGCGCGTCAGGCGCCCGATGATCGCGATCTGCGGCAGTGCCAGCGTGGTTATCGGCAGGATCATGTGCTGCCACGTTCCCCAGCCGCCGGCGGGCAGCCAACCCATCATGACGCCGAAGAACAGGCTGAGCAGCGGCGCGATGACGAAGGTGGGGATGGTGATGCCGAATGTCGCCGTGCCGACGATCAGATAGTCGACCCACGTATTCTGGCGCAAAGCCGCCATCGCGCCCAAGAACACGCCGATGACGAGCGCGATCGACAGCGCGATGCCGCCAAGCTGGATCGACACCGGCAGCCCGGTGCGGAAGAGATCCATCACGGTGAAGTCGCGCCGCGTGAAGCTCGGCCCCAGGTCGCCCTGCGCCAGATTGCCCAGATAGATCAGGTACTGATGCCAGAGCGGCTTGTCGAAATTGTAGGCGCGTTCGAGGTTCGCCATGATCAGCGGATCGAGCGGGCGTTCGAGGTCGAACGGACCGCCCGGCGCCAGCCGGATCATGAAGAAGGCAATCGTGACGATGATGAAGAGCGTCGGCACCGCGCCGGCGAAACGCCTCAGCACATAGGCGAACATGGGGATCTGCTCCGGTCGAGATAGCACCCTGCCGCCTTGGCGCGGCAGGGGCCTGTCCAGTCAAAAGGCAGGCCGCGGGCACCCTCCCTCAACGGCGCCCGCGGGAAAGGCAATGCCTTACTGCTCGATCGACATCCAGCGCGTGCCGTGGACGTTCATGACGTTGTCTTCCCAGCCCTTCAGCTTGGAGGACACGAGCGAACCCGACGAGTAATACATGATCGGGATCGCCGGCACTTCCTTGAGGAAGATTTCCTCGGCCTGACGCAGCACTTCGCCGCGCTCCTTCAGGTCGGCGGTCTCGCCGGCCTTCTTCATCAGCGCGTCGTAATCGGCGTTTTCCCAGCGCGGGTAGTTGAAGCCGAGATTCTGGCTCTCGAACAGGAACAGGAAGTTCTGCGGGTCGGAATAATCGCCGATCCAGCCTGCGCGCGTGATGTCGAAGTCGCCATCCTGCTTCATGTAGTCGAAGTAGCCGGTGCCCTCCATCTCGACGATGGTGGAGTTGACGCCGATGTTCTTCAGCATGTCGCCGATCGCCGTCATCGTGTTCTTGTGGTTCTCCGACGTGTTGTAGCGGAGTTCGACGGTCAGCGAGCCTTCCTCGACGCCTGCCTCTTCGAGCAGCGCCTTGGCCGCATCCTCCCGATCGAGGACATCGGTGTCCTTGTAGTCGAGGAAGACCGGGTTGTCGTAGTTGGCGATGCCGGGCGGCACGATCGAGTAGCCCGGCAGCATCGAGCCGCGCCAGATCTCGTTCGCGAGGAAGTCGCGGTCGATCGCCATCGAGAGCGCCTGACGGACGCGCGGATCGGCGAGCTTTTCCTTCTTCACCTTGACCGGCAGATAGTAGCTGCCGAGATAGGGCGCGACGCGCACCTGGTCGCCCAGATTTGCCTTCATGTAGTCCATCTGCTGATTGTCGAGATCCGAGCAGGACTGGACTTCCGCTGCCTCGAAGCGGCGCAGGCAGGTCGCGCGGTCTTCAAACGGAATGAAGTTGACGACGTCGATCTTGACGTTGTCGGCATCATGGAAATTCGGGTTCTTCCGCATCACGATCTTGTCGTTCGGCGTGAAGCTCTCCAGCATGTAGGCGCCGTTGGTCACCATGTTGCCCGGACGGGTGAAGTCCGTGCCAAACTCCTCGACCGAGGCCTGATGGATCGGATGACCGGTCTGGTGCGTCAAAAGCTCCAGGAAATACGGTGTCGGCTGGTTCAGCTTGATCTCGAGCGTCTGGTCGTCGATCGCCGTCGCGCCAAGCTCGGAAAGCTCCTTCTCGCCCTTGTTGATCGCCTCGGCGTTCTCGATCGGATAGAGCATGTTGGCGTAGGGAGCGGCGGTTTCCGGGTTCTGGATCCGCTGGTAGGCGAAGACGAAATCGCTCGCCTTGACCGGGTCGCCGTTCGACCATTTCGCATCGGCGCGCAGCTTGAAGGTGTAGGTCAGCCCGTCATCGGAGACTTCCCAGCTCTCCGCGACGCCTGGCACGACCTCGGCCTTGTTGTTCTGGACGACGAGACCTTCATAAAGGTCGCGCATGAGGTTGCCCTCGGCGACCGTCGAGGTCTTGTGGTGATCGAGTGTCGTCGGGTCCGTATCGTTGCCGCGATTGTAGACGACTTCGGCAAAGGCCTGCGTGGCCGCCATTCCGCCCGCAAGCGTGAGAGCCGTCGACAGCATTGCCGCGTTCAGGAAAGTTCGTGTCATGTCTTTGTTCTCCTCTTGAGGCTGCCTCCCGCCTCTGGGTGGGGCGATTATGGGCAAGCGGAGGCACAGAGCAAGACGGAATCGTGTTGACGCGGGGTCAGTGCGTTATGCGCGAAATCTTCGGAAACTCCTGCACACCGGCGCGCAAGGAAACCATCGCAATCAATGCAGAACGATGCTGCATGTTGCTTGATCCGACGTCGAATACACGGTTTTTCACAGGTCGATTTAACGGTTCGGTCGCCTTTACCTGCTACGCATGCCTCCAAACCCGCATCCAGACGGGGCGTTAAGGAGGCAGTCATGGCGGACGCAGCATCGCGTGTCGGTTGGGTCGATACGGCCAAGGGTATCTGCATCATCTTCGTGGTGATGATGCATTCGACGCTCGGCGTCGGCATCGCGATGGGCGCGGAAGGCTGGATGCATCACGTCGTCGCCTTCGCCCGCCCCTTCCGCATGCCGGACTTCTTCCTGATCTCGGGCTTGTTCCTCGCCCTCGTGATCGATCGGCCGTGGCTGCGTTATGTCGACCGCAAGGTCGTTCACTTCCTCTATTTCTACATTCTCTGGCTGACGATCCAGTTCGCCTTCAAGGCGCCGGGCATGGCGATGGAAGACGGACTCGCCGCACCCTTCACCGAATATCTGCTCGCTTTCGTGCAGCCCTTCGGTACGCTGTGGTTCGTCTACATCCTGCCGATCTTCTTCGTCTTCACCCGGCTCGTGAAGAACCTGCCCGTCTGGCTGGTTCTCGTCTGGGCGGCGGCGCTCGAAATGCTGCCGATCCACACCGGCTCTGTGCTGTTCGACGAATTCTGCGCCCGATACGTCTATTTCTTCGCTGGCTATGCGCTTGCCACGCACATCTTCAGCCTTGCGGACTGGGTCGAGAAGAACCGCCCGCAGGCGCTGCTCGGCCTCGCAGCATGGGCCATGCTCAACGCATGGTTCGTCTTCACGCCCGCGCCGCTGGCGCTCGAAGCCTTCGCGCAGGGCGACGGCGCGGCGGTTGCTCATCCGAGCCTTGCCGGCCTGCCGATCCTGTCGCTCGCATTGGGAGCCGCAGGTGCCATGGCCATCGTCACGGTCTCGTCGCTGGCCGCGCGCGCGCCATGGAGCCGCTGGCTCACCTGGCTCGGCGCCCACTCGATCGTGATCTACCTGGCGTTCTTCCTGCCCATGGCCATCTCGCGCGCGATCCTGATCAGGACCGGCATCATCACCGATGTCGGCACGATCTCGCTCCTGGTGACGATTGCCGGCGTGGTCGGACCTGTCATCCTCTATGGGCTGGTACAATGGACCGGCTGGGGACGCTTCCTGTTCGAGCGCCCCGACTGGGCCTATATCGACCGCAAGCCTGCAGGGCGCGCGGCTACGATCGCAGCGGAGTAGAGAGCTTCGCGCGGGATTCACCTCCCCCGTCGAGGGAGGGTTATCGCACAGGGGGAATGACAAGCGCTGCGCTGCTTCATACCCCCACCCCTACCCCTCCCCACAAGGGGGAGGGAGACCTCGATGCCTCACGATTTTCGGAAACGTTCGTGCCAAGCATCCGCGTTTCAGAATCCCCCTCCCCCTTGTGGGGAGGGGTGGGGGTAGCGCCCTATCCGCTGCACAACCCCTCACGAATGGGCGAAGATGTCCTCTTCGTCCCAGCCCATCAGGTCCAGCTTCGAACGCGTCGGCAGGAATTTGAAGCAGGCATCCGCCTCCTTCACGCGTCCGTCGCGCTCCAGCCTTCCAGCCAGCTTGTCGCGCAGGGCATGCAGATACAGCACGTCGGAAGCCGCATATTCGAGCTGCTCCGGCGACAGTGTTTCGGCCGCCCAGTCCGATGATTGCTGCTGCTTCGACAGGCTGACGCCCAGAAGCTCGTTGCAGATGTCCTTGAGGCCATGCCGGTCCGTGTAGGTGCGCACGAGACGCGAGGCGATCTTCGTGCAGAACACCGGCTCCGGCATCGCGCCGAACGCTTGGTACAGCACCGCCAGATCGAAGCGCCCGAAATGGAACAGCTTCGTGATCTTGCGGTTCTTCAGGATGCTGACGAGGTTGGGCGCGCGCTTCTGACCCGCCGCGATCTGGATCACGTCGGCGGTGCCGTCGCCCGGCGAAATCTGCACCACGCAGAGCCGGTCGCGATGCGGATTGAGGCCCAACGTCTCCGTATCGATCGCAACGGCATCGACGTCGTAGTTGGACAGGTCGGGCAGGTCGCCCACGTGGAAGCGGATCGTCATCTCGGCACTCATTCCTTTCACGCGGTCAGCGCCGCAAGGATGCGCGCCCAGCTTCTCTGGCCCTTGTGGAAGGACGACAGGTCGTATTTCTCGTTGGGCGAATGGATGCGGTCGTCATCGAGCCCGAAGCCGACCAGCAGGGATTCCATGCCGAGCAGCTTCTGGAAATCGCCGACGATCGGGATCGATCCGCCCATGGCGATGGTCAAAGCCGCCTTGTTCCACTCGTCGGACAGCGCGTTCTTCGCCTTGGTGACGATCGGGGAATCGTAGGAAAGCTGGATCGCCGGCGAACCACCATGCTTGTGGAACGAGGCCGTGCAGTCGGCAGGCAGCCGCTCCTCCACAAAAGCACGAAACGCGGCGCGGATCGCCTCCGGGTCCTGCTTGTGAACGAGGCGGAAGGACACCTTGGCGCTGGCCTTGGCGGCGATGACGGTCTTGAAGCCGTCGCCTTCGTAGCCGCCCGAAATCCCATTGAACTCGGCAGTCGGGCGCGCCCAGATCAGCTCCAGCAGCGAACGTCCCTTTTCGCCTGACGGAATTGAGAGGCCGATCTCGCCGAGGAACTTTTCCGGGGTCTGTCCGAGCGCGTCCCACGATGCCTTGACCTGCGTCGGCGTTTCCTCGACCCCGTCATAGAAGCCGGGGATCGTCACCTTGCCGTTCTCGTCATGAACGTCCGCCAGCACCTTGGCGAGGATACGGATCGGGTTCGCCGCTGCGCCGCCGTAGTGGCCGGAATGGAGGTCGCGATCGGCCGCGTGGATCGTGACTTCCTCGCCGACGAGGCCGCGCAGGCCGACGCTGATGGCGGGCGTATCGCGGTCCCACATGCCGGTGTCGCAGACCATGGCGAAATCCGCCTTCAGTTCCGCCGCATTGGCTTCGAGGAAGGGTTTCAGGGACGGCGAGCCGGATTCTTCCTCGCCTTCGAACAACAACGTGATCTTGCACGGCAGCGAGCCATGGACCTGTTTCCAGGCGCGGCAGGCTTCGACGAAGAGCATGAGCTGCCCCTTGTCGTCCGACGAGCCGCGGCCGGTGATCACCTTGCGGCCGGGTTCCAGTTCCTTGACCTTCGGGTCGAACGGGTCGTCTTCCCACAGCTCCAGCGGATCGACCGGCTGAACGTCATAATGGCCGTAGAATAGGACATGCGGGGAGCCCGCCGGACCGTCGTGATGCGCGACCACCATCGGGTGGCCGGTCGTATCGCGCACGCTGGCCTCGAAGCCGATCGTCTTCAGATCCTCGACGAGCCACTCGGCCGCCCGGCGGCAATCCTTTGCAAAGGCGGGATCGGTCGAGATCGACGGAATGCGAACGAGCGCGAACAGGCGCTCCAGGCTCTGGTCCAGATTTGCGTCGAGCTGATCGAGAACGGGGGCGACTGGTGGCATGGCTGACCTTTCGATTCTTGCGCGGCGACCCTATAGGCGCTGCCCGCCGTCGAAAAGCCCCGGACCTTATGCCAACCGCACAAAAAAGTGCCGCCGTGGCGGAGGGGAACCACGGCGGCCTTTGCTTTAAACGTAGCGGGAGCCCGGAGAGGGGGGTGAGGCTCCCGCAGTGTCCGGTTGAGGCGGGGGACGAGCCTGTATCCGGACTCGGCGATAATTGCCGATACCCAGCATTTGGGTTTCCCAAAGTGGCGATTCAAGGGCATGAACATTACACTTATGTAACATGGACGTGAGCGCGGGATTTGTGTCGTCAAATGGCAGGATCCATGGGGCGACGGGCGCTTCGGGATGGACAGCCGGACTGCCCCACGCTACGCGTTGCAACCATGAAAAAGGGCGATCATCTCTTCCTCGTCGACGGCTCCGGCTACATCTTCCGGGCCTATCACGCACTGCCTCCGCTGACGCGCAAGTCCGACGGCCTTCCCGTCGGCGCGGTGTCCGGTTTCTGCAACATGCTGTGGAAGCTGATGCAGGATGCGCGCAACACCGATGTCGGCGTGACCCCCACCCATTTCGCGGTGATCTTCGACTACTCGTCCAAGACGTTCCGCAACGAGCTTTACCCCGAATACAAGGCCAACCGCTCCGCGCCGCCGGAAGATTTGATCCCGCAATTCGGGCTGATCCGCCATGCCACCAAGGCGTTCGACCTGCCTTGCATCGAGATGGAGGGTTTCGAGGCCGACGACCTGATCGCCACCTATGCGCGGCTTGCCTGCGATGCCGGCGGCGACACGACGATCATCTCGTCGGACAAGGACCTGATGCAGCTCGTCGGGCCGACCGTCTCGATGTACGACCCGATGAAGGACAAGGAGATCAAGGTCCCCGAAGTCATCGAGAAATGGGGCGTGCCGCCGGAGAAGATGATCGACCTCCAGGCGCTGATGGGCGATTCCGTCGACAACATTCCCGGCGTTCCGGGCATCGGGCAGAAGACGGCCGCCCAGCTTCTCGAGGAATTCGGCGACCTGGACACGCTCCTCGCCCGCGCCTCCGAGATCAAGCAGAACAAGCGCCGCGAGACGCTGATCGAGAATGCTGACAAAGCCCGCATGTCGCGCGAACTGGTGCGCCTGAGGAACGACGTGCCGGATGTCGAGCCGCTGGAAAACTTCGTCCTGCAGCCGCCGAACGGGCCGAAGCTCATCTCCTTCCTCAAGACGATGGAATTCACCACGCTGACCCGCCGCGTCGCCGAAGCTTCCGGCGCGGACGCGGCCGAGATCGAGCCGGCGCATGTCGACGTCCTGACAGGCAAGTCCGCGCACGGCCCCGACCTCGAAGCGTCGCCATCGTCCGATCCCGAATCCGCGTCGAGCGGCGACATCGCGCCGTCTCCGGAATCGCGCGAGCCGGGTGATACGCCGGCCTCGCTTGCCGCGTCCCGTGCGTCCGAGGCCCTTTCGGCCAAGATCGACGTTACCGCCTATACCTGCATCCGTGACCTCGCCACGCTGAAGGCGTGGATCGCGGAGGCGCGCGAGGCAGGCGTGGTCGCCTTCGACACCGAGACGACGTCGCTCGATCCCATGCAGGCCGAGCTCTGCGGCTTTTCGATCGCCAGCCGGCCCGGCCGCGCGGCCTATGTGCCGCTGATCCACAAATCGGGCGCCAACGACCTTCTCGGCGGCGGCCCCGTCGAAGGGCAGATTCCGGCGCGCGAGGCGCTGGCCGAATTGAAGACCCTTATGGAGGACCGCTCCGTCCTCAAGATCGCGCAGAACCTCAAATACGATCTGGTGATGATGCATCGCCACGGCATCGACGTCGCGCCCTATGACGACACGATGCTCATCTCCTATGTGCTTGACGCCGGCGTCTTCGGCGGTCACGGCATGGACGCACTGTCGGAGCGCTGGCTCGGCCACACGCCGATCGCGTTCAAGGACGTCTGCGGCTCTGGCAAGACCTTGATCACCTTCGATCTCGTCGATCTCGACAAGGCGACCGCCTATGCCGCCGAAGATGCCGACGTCACGCTGCGGCTCTGGCGCGTCCTGAAACCGCGTCTTGTCGAGAAGGGCCTTGTGTCCGTCTATGAGCGGCTGGAGCGCCCGCTCGTGCCCGTTCTCGCGCGTATGGAAGAGCGCGGCATCTCGGTCGACCGCCAGATCCTGAGCCGGCTTTCCGGCGAACTCGCGCAGCGCGCCGCCGCGTTCGAGGACGAGATTTACCAGCTTGTCGGAGAGCGCTTCACCATCGGCTCGCCCAAGCAGCTCGGCGACATACTGTTCGGCCGGCTGGGCCTGCCCGGCGGCTCGAAGACCAAGACCGGCCAGTGGTCGACCTCGGCGCAGGTGCTTGAGGATCTCGCAGCCGAAGGCCACGAACTGCCGCGCAAGATCGTCGACTGGCGTCAGCTCACCAAGCTGAAATCGACCTATACGGACGCGCTGCCGGGTTACGTTCATCCCGACACCAGGCGCGTCCACACATCCTACGCGCTGGCCGCGACGACCACCGGGCGGCTGTCCTCCTCGGAGCCAAACCTCCAGAACATCCCGATCCGGACGGCGGAAGGCCGCAAGATCAGGACGGCCTTCATCGCGGAACCCGGAAACAAGCTGATCTCGGCCGACTACAGCCAGATCGAGTTGCGCGTGCTGGCCCATGTGGCCGACATCCCACAGCTCACGCAGGCCTTCGCGGACGGCGTGGACATCCACGCGATGACGGCGTCGGAAATGTTCGGCGTGCCTGTCGAGGGCATGCCCGGCGAGGTGCGCCGCCGCGCCAAGGCCATCAATTTCGGCATCATCTACGGCATCTCGGCCTTCGGCCTCGCCAACCAGCTCTCGATCCCGCGCGAGGAAGCCGGCTCTTACATCAAAAAGTATTTCGAGCGCTTCCCCGGCATCCGGGACTACATGGACGCCACCAAGGCGTTCGCGCGCGAAAACGGCTATGTCGAGACGATCTTCGGACGCCGGGCGCACTACCCGGAAATCCGCTCGCCAAATGCGTCTGTCCGTGCCTTCAACGAACGCGCGGCGATCAACGCCCCGATCCAGGGTTCCGCCGCCGACATCATCCGCCGCGCGATGGTGCGCATGGAGCCTGCTCTGGCCGATGCCGGCCTGACGCAGATCCAGATGCTCCTGCAAGTGCACGACGAACTCATCTTCGAGGCGCCGGAGTCGGAAGTCGAGGCCGCGATCCCGGTGATCCGCCAGGTCATGGAACACGCGGCGATGCCGGCACTTTCCATGAAGGTCCCGCTCCACGTCGACGCCCGCGCCGCCCACAACTGGGACGAGGCGCATTGACCACGCCTTGCCGCCCATGATCGAGTTCGTGGCGGGAAATCTGCTGGACGCGGAAGAAGACTACATCGCCCAAGGCGTGGCGGAAGGAAATCAGGAAGGGCTCGGAACCGGCCTTGCCCTCAAGATATCCCGCCGCTGGCCGGACGTGCAAATCGCGTTCAAGAAGCACGCCAGGTCAGGGCGTTTCAACGGCGGAGACATCTGGATTTTGTCGCCGGGCGGTGAACGTCCGGGTTTCGTCTATCTCGCGACACAGCCGGATATGTATCACGCGACGCTTCCCTACCTTCGCCGCGCGCTCAAGAACCTGTCGCGCTGGTCCGCCAAACATGGAATAGGCTCGGTCGCCCTGCCCAAGATCGGTGCGGGCCTCGGCAAACTGTCATGGGATACCGACGTCCGGCCGCTCATGGTCGAACTTCTGACAGGCGGATCGACGCGTTTCGTTGTCTACGAGATTTTTCGCGAAGAATTCGAGCGTTAGCCGGACGAAGCGGCATCGCCTGACACCAAGGGTCGCCCATCTGCCTTTTCGGACCACCCTCGATGCCGATGAACGTACCCACCCCACGTCGTCGTTCTCGGGCACAGACCCGAGAACCATGCCTCGCCGGCCCCGCCGCAGGGAGGTCCAGAAACTCGTGCATTCACGACAAACCGCAGGTGGAATGGATTTCGCATCGCCGAACCCTTTTCCGACGCCCGATCAATCACTTGCGAAAAACATCGCCGCAATTCCGCACATCTTTTTCCTCCCCCTCCCGAGCCGCGCGATATACTGCCACCGCCCTGACCGAATGGGCGCGGAGGACGCGATGGACTGGAATGCCGCGATCGAGACGAACCGTCAGGCGCTGAAGCGCGTGCTGGCGAGCCTTGTGGCACTCGCCGGCATCACCGACGGCGGCGTGGACCGCACCGCCACCCTGCCCCGCCTTCTCCACCGGACCGTGCTCAGGCTGCTCCGCCCGGCCGAGGCGGCAGCGCGGCGGCTGATCATCGTCGCCGCGCGCGACATGGCTCCGCCGCCGGCACGCAAGGCGACGCCGCCAGCGCCTGTCGTGCACCTCAAGCCCGGCACCACCCCAAAAAATCCGGCCAAAACACTGCCCCTGCCGCTGTTCGATCCGCTGCCGCGATGGCGGGAGCACAGGCGGTCGGCGGCATCCGGCGTGCCACGCATCCGCATTCCCGGCTTCAGCGCGCCGTCCATGCTTGTCCTGCGCCGTCCGCCCCGGGCCAACGATCCAGTCGATGCGGCGCGTCTCGCGCTTCGCCTTCAGGCGCTCGGCCGCGCGCTCGACGATCTGCCCGCCCACGCCCGCCGCTTCGCGCGCTGGCGGGCAAACCGCGACGCCGCGGCCACGCAAATGAGAGAACCCGATGCCGCAGGCAAGCGAGACCGGGGACGGCGCGTCGTCATTCGCCGCGTATGGCCCCTGCGCCCCGGCCGACCGCCGGGCTGGCGAAAGCAGCCAAGCCACGAGGTCCACCATGTCCTGACCGCCGTCCACGATCTCGCCTTCTGGGCGATGGAGCGTCCCGACACGTCATGACGGCGCGGGAAGGCAGGACGGCGAACGGATTTCTGAAATGGCCAGACCGGAAACGGGGCGTGGCGTCTATGACGTGCGCGCAGCTTTCAGACCAGACGCCCGACCGCCGCGTCAGCCGCATTCCTGATCGCCGCGATGTTCTTCGCATAGGCGTCCGTCGAGTCGCCCTTGAACACCGCTGAGCCTGCCACCAGCACGTTTGCGCCTGCCTTGGTGACGAGTGGTGCGGTCTCGGGCGTCACGCCGCCGTCGATCTCGATGTCGATCGGCCGGTCGCCGATCAGCGCTTTCACGCGGCAGACCTTCTCGACGACCGCCGGGATGAACGCCTGGCCGCCGAAGC
Source organism: Mesorhizobium sp. CAU 1732 (assembly GCF_039888675.1). Lineage (NCBI taxonomy): Bacteria > Pseudomonadati > Pseudomonadota > Alphaproteobacteria > Hyphomicrobiales > Phyllobacteriaceae > Mesorhizobium > Mesorhizobium sp. CAU 1732. Next base: position 388,018 of record NZ_JBDQQR010000001.1, on the reverse strand, counting down.
CGGGATTGACGGTCATCAGAAGCACCAGGTCGAGCCGGTCGAGCACGTATTCGATGACGTTTTCGGGCGTCGAGGGATTGAGCGAAACGCCAGCCTTCTTGCCGAGCGCCTTGATCGCCTGCAACGAGCGGTCGAGATGCGGGCCGGCTTCGGCGTGAACCGTGATGATGTCACAACCCGCATCCGCGAAGGCGGCCAGATAGGCATCGGTCGGCGAAATCATCAGATGGCAGTCGAACACCTTGTCCGTCCGGTTGCGGATCGACTTGATGATCTGCGGGCCAAAGGTGATGTTCGGCACGAAATGGCCGTCCATCACGTCGAGATGGATCCAGTCCGCGCCCGCCGCCACGACCGCCTCGACCTCGTCGCCGAGCTTCGAGAAATCCGCCGACAGGACGGACGGTGCGATAATGGTGGGGCTGGCCATGGGTGCTTCCTCTGCGCGATGGCGACCGCGTAGCGCGCAGAGGTCGGCTTGTCGAGAGGCGGAGCGGGCTTGGAGCATCGGACCGAAAAGTGGAATCCGGTTTTCGGGCTATTCCGATGCTCAAACCAAGAGATAGATCGCCACTTGGGCGTCCGTAGGACGCATGGCGATCTAGACGATCCCCATCATCTTGCGCAGCGCCGCGCGGTCGACATCCGACCCCGCGAAATCGTCGAACGCCTTGTCGGTGACACGGATGATGTGATGCTCGATGAAGGGCGCGCCCTCGGCCGCTCCGTCCTCGGAATTTTTCAGCGCGCATTCCCACTCCAGAACGGCCCAGCGGTCGTAGCCATACTGCGCCAGTTTGGAGAAGATGCCGACGAAATCGACCTGCCCGTCGCCCAGCGAGCGGAACCGCCCCGCGCGCTCGACCCAACCCTGATAGCCGGAATAGACGCCCTGACGCCCGCTCGGATTGAACTCGGCATCCTTCACATGGAAGGCGGCGATGCGCTCGTGATAGATATCGATGAAGGCGAGATAATCGAGCTGCTGAAGCAGGAAATGCGACGGATCGTAATTGATCGTGCAGCGCTTGTGATCGCCGACCGCATCCAGCAGCATCTCGAACGTCGCGCCGTCGAAGGCGTCTTCGCCCGGATGCAACTCGAAGGCGAGATCGCAATCGGCATCCTCATAGGCATCCATGATCGGCTTCCAGCGCCGGCCGAGTTCGCCGAACGCCTCTTTGACCAGCCCCGCCGGGCGCTGCGGCCACGGGTAGAGATAAGGAAAGGCGAGCGAGCCGGTGAAGGACACGCAGGCCTTGAGGCCGAGATTCTTCGACGCCTTTGCCGCGAGCTTCATCTGCTCAACAGCCCATTCCTGACGCGCCTTCGGATTGCCATGCACCGCCTTCGGCGCGAAACCGTCGAACTGCGCGTCATAGGCAGGATGAACCGCGACGAGCTGGCCCTGCGTATGGGTCGACAGTTCGGTGATCTCGACGCCGGCCTCGGCGCAAACGCCTTTCAGCTCGTCGCAATAGTCTTTCGAGGACGCGGCCTTTTCGAGGTCCATGAAGCGCGCGTCGCCGGACGGCACCTGAATACCTTTGTAGCCGAGGTCGCCCGCCCATTCGGCAACCGACGCCAGCGAGTTGAATGGCTCTTCGTCGCCGGCGAATTGCGCGAGGAAGATACCCGGTCCCTTCATGGTGGATGGCATGTGTCGTCCTTTCATTTCATCGGGAGGTGCGCGCGTAGCGCACATAGGCGAAAGCGCGCGAATCGGGAGCCCAGCAGGGTACATTGATAGACCCCTGCCCGCCGAACAGCGAGACCACGGTGCGGATGTTCCCGCCCGCGGCATCCATCATGCGCAGCTCGACATCGCGGTCGCGCGGGTGGCCTTCGGTTCCGGGCTCATAGGCCAGATAGAGCACGCTCGCGCCATCGGGCGACGGGTGCGGAAACCAGTTGACGCGATCGTCATCCGTCATCTGCTCGAGAGCGCTGCCGTCTGTGCGAACCCGCCAGAGCTGCATCGATCCGCCACGATCGGAATTGAACCATATCCAGTCGCCGTCGTGCGTGTAGTCGGGACCGTCATGGTGACCCGCGCCGTCGGTCAACCGCATCTCGTCGCCGCCATCGATGCCGATCGTGTAGATGTCGAGGACGCCGCTGCGCGCGGCTGCATATGTCAGCGTCTTGCCGTCCGGCGACCAGCCATGCCACCAGGACGGCACGTTCGGCGTCACGCGGCGCGGCGTGCCGCCTTCGATCGGCAGCGTGTAGATGCAGGACTTGCCGGTCTCGGTCTTGTCGCTGATGACCAGCGTCGAGCCGTCCGGCGAAATGCCGTGGTCGTTGTTGCAGGCGGTGGCGAAGCCGGTGTCGATGCGTCGCGGCGCGGAACGGCCATCGAGATCGAGGCGATGGATCAGGCCATCGCCGTTGAAGACGAGGAACTTTCCGTCAGGCGACCAGTTCGGCGCCTCGATCAGGTCGTCGGTCGCGTGAACGACCGTCTCGGTGCCGGACGCGCACTCGTGGAGGACGATTTCGCTCTTCATGCCAGCGGCCCGCGCTCATACGAGAACCAGTCGAAATCGGCGAGCGCGCCGCTGCCGCTCGTGTCGAAGGCCAGCATGCCGACGAAGGCGCCGGTGAACGAGCCGTGCTCGCCACGCCCGCCCTCGTCGGAGATGACGCTGGCGTCCAGCACCGGGCCGACCTGCACCCATTTGCCATCCACGCGACAGGAGAAGACCAGTTCCGCTCCCCGAACCTCCGCCGCGAGCCCGACCGGACCGCCGCCGGGCAACGGGATCGGCTCGGCAAGCGGGACTATAAGCCGCCCATCCGGCCAGTCGCCGGGGCAACTCATGACCGTCAGCACGCGCCCCAACCGCGCATCATGCGTCACTGCCAGGAAGTGGAACTTGTGGCGGTTGTAGTAATGCGTCAGGCCGGCCGCCTGCTGGAAGGTCGATGGCTGGAAATCGAGCTCGGTCTCGGCACGAAAGTCGATGTCTTCCTGGCGGCGTGCGACAAGCGCCTGCTCGTACCAACTTCCGATGGATTCACGCCCGAACAGCCGCAGGAATCCGGGACGCTCGGACAGGGAAAACAGGCGCTCCCAGTCCGGCGTGCGCAACCACTGGAAATCAAGCGGCAGCTTGTGATCGTCGAAATCGTGACGGACCGTCGTCGGCAGCGGCTCGCGCTCGCCCGCACCCCGCGGTGCCGCCACGTCCACATCCGGAATTTGCCCGCCCTGTTCCAGATAGAGCCAGCCATCCTCTTTCCAGACGCATTTCTGGATCGCGGTCTCGCGACCGAGCGGCGATCGCCTGATGCCCGGCAGCGGACGTGAGCAGAGATGCGTGTGGTAGAACTCGCCCTCCGGCGTCTCGACCAACTGGCCATGCCCCGCGCGCTGCAATTGTGCCTCCGGCGCGTCCTTCGACGTGATCACATGCGTCAGCGGATGCATCTCGTAGGGACCGTCCAGCGCCCGCGACCGCGCCATGGTGACGGCATGACCGTAGCCGGTGCCGCCCTCCGCCGTCGTCAGATAGTACCAGCCGTCGCGCTTGAACACGTGCGGACCTTCGACCAGCCCGTGCGCGCTGCCGTGGAAGATGTTGCGCGCCTCACCAATGAGCGATCTGGTGCGCGGGTCGTATTCCTGCAGCAGGATGCCGGCGAAGGACGGGTGCTTCGGCTGCCCGCCGACGCCGGACGAGATGTGGTTCCAGAGCATGTTCATGAACCATTTGCGGCCGTCGTCGTCGTGGAACAGCGACGGGTCGAAGCCGGACGAATTCACATGCACCGGGTCCGACCATGGACCCTCGATCGCAGGCGCGGTCACGATGTAATTGTGGCTGTCCTTGAACGACCCGTCGAGGCGCTTCACGTCGGTATAGACCAGCCAGAACAGGCCCTCCGCATAAGACAGGCACGGCGCCCAAATGCCGCCGGAATCCGGGTTGCCACGCATGTCGAGCTGGCTCGCCCGGTCGAGCGGCCGCTTCACCAGCCGCCAGTTCACCAGATCGGTGGAATGATGGATCTGGACGCCGGGATACCATTCGAAGGTGGACGTCGCGATGTAGTAGTCTGCGCCCACCCTGCAGATCGACGGATCGGGATTGAAGCCCGGCAGGATGGGATTGCGGATCATGGGTCGCTACTTCCTCACCGGTCCCTTGCGCTCCGCCGATGCGGCCCAGAGATTGATGTCGGCATCCTTCGCATAGGTGTCGATCTCGGCCAGTTCGGCGTCGCTGAAGTTGCGGTTGACGAGCGCGCCGACGCAGTCCTCGACCTGTTCGGGCCGGCTGGCGCCGATCAACGCCGTCGTCACGCGGTCGCCGCGCAGCACCCAGGCCAATGCCATCTGGGCGAGCGTCTGGCCGCGCCGCTCGGCGATATCGTTGAGGGCGCGGATGTTGGCGAGGGTCTTCTCGTTGAGGAATTCAGGCCGCAGCGACTTGCCCTGCGCGGCGCGCGCGTCGTCCGGCACGCCCTTGAGGTACTTCGTCGTCAGCATGCCCTGCGCCAGCGGCGAAAACACGATGGAGCCGACGCCGAGATCATCCAGCGTGTCGAGAAGACCGTCCTCCTCGACCCAGCGGTTGATCATCGAATAGCTGGGCTGATGGATCAGGCACGGCGTGCCGAGCTGTTTCAGGATCGCTACCGCCTCTCGCGTGCGCTTCGAATTGTAGGATGACAGGCCGGCATAGAGTGCCTTGCCTGAGCGCACCGCGTGATCGAGCGCCATCATCGTCTCTTCGAGCGGAGTCTCGGGGTCGAAGCGGTGCGAATAGAAGATATCGACATAGTCGAGCCCCATGCGCTTCAGGCTCTGGTCGAGCGAAGCGAGCACGTATTTGCGGCTGCCCCACTCGCCATAGGGACCGGCCCACATATTGTAGCCGGCCTTGGTCGAGATGATCATCTCGTCGCGATAGCCGGCGAAATCGGTGCGCAGGAGTTCGCCGAATGCGGTCTCGGCCGAACCGGGCGGCGGGCCGTAATTGTTGGCGAGATCGAAATGCGTGATGCCGAGATCAAACGCCTTGCGGCAGATGGCGCGCTTGGTCTCGTGCGGTGTGTCGCCGCCGAAATTGTGCCACAGGCCAAGCGAGATCGCCGGCAGCTTCAGGCCCGAGCGACCGCATCGGTTGTAGGTCATCTCGGCGTAGCGGTTCTCGGCAGGCGTATAGGTCATGCGGCTTCCTTCCATGCGAGGCCGGCGCAGTGGCGCGCCGACCCTTTTCTAACTTATTTCCGCTTCACCAGCATAGTCTTCGCCTGCGCGGGCGACAGCGCCTCGGGGCGTTCGCAGGTCGTCTGCATCGCCACGAACCTGCCCGTCTCGCCGGATTTCAGGATGCCGGTCATCACGTCGATCACATGCAGCGACATGTCGAGCGAGCAGCGGTGCGGGCGATCCTCGATGATGCCGAGCGCCATGTCGGCAAGCCCCGACGCGCGATAATTCGCCATCATGCCCTCGCCGTGCTGCTGGTTCGGAACCGCGAAGGCATGGTCCCATTTCGGCATCTTCTTCTCCGGATCGGCCCTGTTCGTGAACTGGACGTCCCCGCCAAAAAAGTTCGGGTCGGGCACGAAGATCGTTCCCTCCTCGCCATAGAGCTCGATCGGCGCGTGGCCGTGCTTCCAGACATCCCAGCTCGCGTTGAAGGTGATCGCGGCACCGTTCTCGAACTCCATCAGAGCGTGGATCGTCGTCGGCGTCGTGACCGGCACCTTCTGGCCATAGCGTGGCTTCGAGGTGATGGTGCGCTCCTTTGCCGGGATCGAGGCGAGTGCCGCGACGCGTCTGACCGGCCCGATGAGCTGGACGAGGTTCGAGATGTAATACGGCCCGAGATCGAGGATCGGACCGCCTCCGGGCGCGAAGAAGAAGTCCGGGTTCGGGTGCCAGTGCTCCATGCCGTGGCTCATCACGTAGCAGGTGCCGCTGGTGATGCGCCCGACCTTGCCGGTATCGATCAGGCTGCGCACGAGCTGGTGCGCGCCGCCGAGGAAGGTGTCGGGCGCCGAGCCTATCCGAAGGCCCTTCTTTTCCGCGCGCTTCTTCAGGTCGAGCCCTTCCCTGACCGACAGCACGAAGGGTTTTTCCGAATAGACGTGCTTGCCGGCATCGAGGATCGACTTCGACACCGCGTAGTGCGCCGCCGGAATCGTCAGATTGACGACGATGTCGATATCTGTGGCTCCAAGCAGGCCATCGACGGTTTCGGCGCGAACGCCGAACTCCTTCGCGCGCGCCTGCGCCGCCTTCACGTCGATGTCCGCGCAGGCCCGCATCTCGACGCCCTTGAAGAGCGGCGCGAGGTTGAGATAGGCGGCGGAAATGTTGCCGCAGCCGATGATGCCGACGCCGAGTTTCCTGGCCATGTCGCTTGCCCCTAGAAGCCGTTCGCCGCATCGATCGAGCGGCGCGCAAACCGGGCAACGTCGCTCGGATTGTCGTGCTCCATGACGAAGACCTTCGCCGGCGTCTTCTCGCGCAGTGCCGTCATGATCGCGCGCCAGTCCATCGTGCCGTGGCCGACATCTTCCCAGCCGTCCTCGTCCGCCTTCTCGCCGGGTTTGGCGATGTCCTTCACATGGGCCGCGACGATGCGCGAGGCGTAGTCGTCGATCCACGCGAGCGGGTCACCGCCGCCGCGCACGACCCAGGCGACGTCGATCTCCCAGCCGATCTCGGGCGCTGCGTCGAGGATTTCCTTCTGCGGGATCGCACCGTCTTCGGCGGGCACGAACTCGAAATCGTGGTTGTGCCAGGCGAAACGGAGCCCCGCCTTGCGGCAGTTCTCCTGGACCGCCGCGAGACGCCTGCCAAAACCGCGCCAGCCCTCCCTGCCGGACGGGCGCGCTTTGGCATCGATGTGCGGGCAGATCAGCGTTCCGATGCCGAGCGTCTCGGCGATCTTGCGTGCGGTCGCGAAGTCGCCTTCCAGCATGTCGAGCGAGAAATGGCCGGTGGGCATCGAGAGCCCGTTGGCGTCAAGCTGCGCCCGCAGCGCGGCGGGGTCGTCATAGAGCCCGCCGAAACCCTCGACCTGGGTGTAGCCGGCTGTGGATACCATTGTGAGCACGTCTTCCCATGGCTGGAAGTTGCGTGCGGAATAGAGTTGGAATGACCAGTTCATGACCTGTTTCCGTTGCTCGTGAAATTTGGTGTCAGATGCGTTCGCCGCTGGTTGCGTCGAAGAGTGAAGCGCGCATGGGATCGAAGCCGATCGTGACGTCGTCATCCACGTTGGGCGCACGCTCCGAGGCTGCCCGGATGGAAAAATCCCGGCCGGCAAGCTTCGTCCAGACCAGCGTGTCGGAGCCCATCGGCTCCACGACATCGACCTTGACGGTTTCCGCGAAGGGCCAGCCGTCGCCCGAATTCAGGCCGACATGCTCGGGGCGGACGCCCAGCACCACGCGGCCGGACGGCCTCGCCGCGGACTGGAACGGATATGTCCCCAGCGGCACCTCAATGTCTGGCGTCACGAAGACCGGGCCGCCATCGCGCTCCTCGATCGTGCCCTCGATGAAGTTCATGCCGGGCGAGCCGATGAAGCCGGCGACGAAGAGGTTGACCGGACGCGAGTAGATCGCCTGCGGGGTGTCGAGCTGCTGGATGATGCCGCCGCGCATGACCGCGATGCGGTCGGCCAGCGTCATCGCCTCGATCTGGTCGTGCGTGACGTAGATCATCGTGTTCTCGAGCTTCTGGTGCAGGCGTTTGATCTCGACGCGCAATTCGGAGCGCAGCTTGGCGTCGAGGTTCGACAGCGGCTCGTCGAACAGGAACACGTCGACGTCGCGCACCAGAGCGCGGCCGATCGCGACGCGCTGGCGCTGCCCGCCCGACAATGCGGACGGCTTGCGTTTCAGGAGGGGCTCGATCTGGAGGATTTCCGAGGCGCGCTTGATGCGCCGGGCGATCTCGTCCTTCGGCAGGCCTGCATTCTTGAGGCCGAAGGACAGGTTCCCCTCCACCGTCATCTGCGGATAGAGCGCATAGGACTGGAACACCATGCCGATGCCGCGATCCTTGGGCTCGTGCCAGGTGACGTTTTTGCCGCTGATGTGGATCTGCCCGTCGGAGACGTCGAGAAGGCCCGCAATGCAGTTGAGCAGCGTGGATTTCCCACAGCCGGACGGTCCGAGGAGAACGAGAAACTCGCCCTTGTCGACCTCGATGTTCAGCTTCTTGAGGACCTCGACCGATCCGAAATTGAGCGATACGTCGCGAACGATGACACTGGCCATTGCGCTGTCCCTGCCAATCAACCTTTGACCGCGCCCGCGGCGATGCCACGCACGAAGAGTTTGCCGGAGATGAAGTAGATGGTGAGCGGTACGATGCCCGTGAGCAGCGTCGCCGCCATGTTGACGTTGTATTCCTTCACGCCCATCACCGAGTTGACGATGTTGTTGAGCTGGACCGTCATCGGGTAATATTCGGGGCGCGTGTAGACGACGCCGAACAGGAAGTCGTTCCAGATGCCCGTCACCTGGATGATGATGGCGACGACGAAGATCGGCATCGACATGGGCAGCATGATCTTGAAGAAGATGCCCAAGAATCCGGCCCCGTCGACGCGCGCCGCCTTGAACAGCTCTTCGGGCAGCGACGTGAAATAGTTGCGGAAGAGCAGGGTCAGGATCGGCATGCCGAAGATGCAATGCACGATGACCAGCCCGTAGAGCCCGCCATAGAGGCCCATTTCGCGCAGGATGATGACGATCGGATAGAGCATCACCTGATAGGGAATGAACGCGCCGAAGATCAGGATCGTGAAGAATAGATCAGCGCCCTTGAAACGCCAGTTGGCGAGCGCGTAGCCGTTGACGGACGCGATCGCGATCGACAGCACGACAGAAGGGACGGTGATCCGCACCGAGTTCCAGAAACCTCGGCTGAGCCCGTCGCAATTGAGGCCCGTGCACGCCTCGGCCCAAGCCTTCACCCACGGCTCGAACGTGATCTCGACGGGCGGCGAGAAGATATTGCCGAGGCGGATTTCCGGCATGCCTTTCAGCGACGTGACGATCATCACGTAGAGCGGCAGCAGGTAATAGGCCGACACGACGAACAGGGTGCCGTAGAGAAAGATGTTTCGGCGCGACAGGGTCTTGCGCGGACGCGGGCCGCTTGGCTCTGCCGACGAATCGGCGCCCGCCCCGGCCATCGCGATGGTTGCTGCGTCAGCCACGGCGTTTGCCTCCGAATTCGAGATAGGCCCATGGGATGAGGACGATCAGCACCGTCAGAAGCATCATCGTCGAGGCGGCGAAGCCCTGGCCGAGATTCTGCGACAGGAACATCGCGTCGTAGACATATTTGGCGGGCACTTCAGACGAAATGCCCGGCCCGCCGCTGGTCTGAGCGACCACGAGGTCGTAGAGCTTGACGATGCCCGAGGCGATGATGACGAGCGTCGTGATGAAGACGGGGCGCATCATTGGTATGACAATGAACAGATAGGTCTTCCACATCGGGATGCCGTCGACGCGGGCTGCCTTCCAGATGTCCTCGTCGATGCCGCGCAGGCCCGCCAGCATCAGGCACATGACGAGACCCGTGCCTTGCCACAGCCCGGCGATCAGGATGCCGTAGATGACGATCTGGGAATTGTAGAGCGGGTCGAAGGCGAAGCTTTCCCAGCCGAGTGACCGCACCACGCTTTGGACGCCGAAATCCGGGTTGAGAATCCACTGCCAGACCAGCCCCGTCACGATGAAGGACAGCGCGAAGGGGTAGAGGAAGATCGTGCGGAACGTGTCCTCGAACCGGATCTTCTGGTCGAGAAGTGCGGCCAGCAGGAAGCCGATCACCAGCGAGAAGATCAACGAGCAGACGCCGTAGATCATCAGGTTCTCGATGGCGATGTGCCATTTGTTCGACGCCCACAGCCGCTCATATTGCTGCAGGCCGACGAAGTTCTCCCGCGGCAGAAGGCGCGAATTGGTGAACGAGTAGACGATCGTCCAGATCGTTCCTCCCGCAAACACCACGAGAGCCGTGAGGATCATGGGAATCGCGGCGATCTTGGCGCTGAGATTCTTCAGAAGCTGATTGGGCCGTCTTGCATCCTGCATGAGCGTCGGCTCCGTCGAGATGGGCAGTCGGGGCGCGCAGGCCACGTGGTTCCGTCTCCCGCTTCTCAGGAGAAGCGGGAGAGGAGACTGTGACCGATGATCAGTCGGCGCTGGCCACCAGATCGACGAAGCGCGCCTGCGCGTCTTCGGCCGAAAGACTGGTGTTGTTGAAGAACTCGACGAACAGGTCGTTGACCTGCTGAAGCGAGTCCGCCGACATCAACTGGTCCGGCGACTGGATGATGTTGCCGTTGGCAAGGATTTCGAGACCCTTCTTCATGCAGTCGTTCGCGGCCTCGAGATCAACGTCGCCACGCACCGGCAGCGATCCCTTCTTCAGGTTGAAGGCGACCTGCACTTCGGGCGAGAGCATGACCTTCGCGAGCTCGGCCTGCGCCGCGCTCTTTGCCTCGTCCTTGAGAACCGGGAAGTAGAACGCGTCGCCGCCCGTCATGATGACCTCGTTGACGCCAAGGCCCGGCAGGCAGGTGTAATCCTCGCCGGCCACCTGTCCGGCGACCTGGAACTCGCCCTGAGCCCAGTCACCCATGATCTGGCCGCCGGCCTGGCCGGAAATCACCAGATTGGTCGCCTGGTTCCAGTCCTGCACGTTGGACTTGGCGGACATCTTGCGCGCCTCGTCGGCTGCCGCGAAGACCTCGGCGATCTCCGGGCCGGCTGCAAGTTCGGCGTCTTTCTCGCCGAAGATCTTGGTGTAGGCTTCCGGGCCGGCGATTGCGACGAGAATGACCTGGAACGCGGTCGTCGTCTGCCAGGGCTGCTGGCCGATGGCGAGCGGAATCTTGCCTGCCTTTTCGAGCGCCGGAGCCGCCGCGACGAACTCGTCCCAATTGGTCGGGACAGGCACGCCGGCATCCTCGAAGGCCTTGTTGGACAGCCACAGCCACTGCTGCGAGTGGATGTTGACCGGGACGCAGTAGATTTTTCCGTCGAGCGTGCAGCTATCGAGCAGCGACGACGGCTGGATGACCTCGCGCCATTTGCCCTCCTCGGCAATATCGCTGAGGTCGCGCATGAGACCGGCTTCGACGAGTTCCTCCGCCTGACGTCCATGGTTGAACTGGGTGGCGCCCATCGGGTCACCGCCGGTGATGCGGCTGATCATAACGGGGCGGGCGGTTTCGCCCGATCCGGCGATCGCACCGTCGATCCATTTGTTGCCGGTGGCATCGAACGCCTTGGCGAATTCGGCCACTGCCGCCGCCTCGCCGCCGGATGTCCACCAATGCGTGACTTCGAGATCGGTCGCCTGTGCCGGCGACGATATGTGGAATGCAGCCGACGCAGCGAACGCGACGGTCAAGAGCCGATAACGCATCATATTTCCTCCCTGAAACTGTAACGTTACAGTTGAAAGGCTATGGCAATCGCGACCGATGCGCAACGCCTGATGACGTATTTTTTTCGTGACGCGAATTAATGGGCGCAAGCGTTTGCCAGGATGCAGCGCGGCAATCTGATGCTGCAATGCAGCGCTTTTCGCCCGAAATTAGCGGCAACATGCTGATTTCCAGGCATTTTGCAACGCAGCGTTTCAACGCATGGACTGCCCTTCGGACCACCTCCGAAACTCTCCGAGGACAGATCGATGCCTTCCATCTGGTCATTCCTGCATAAAATCTGTAACGTTACAGAATGGCATGTTCCGTGGCTCTGGCGTCGATCTGGCGAATGCGCTAAGTCCCGCCCGGGCTTAAGTCAGGGGTCGAGAATGGACGACAATTGGGACAGGGACGTCACCGGCGCTGCGCAAGCCGAAGCCGTGCGCCCGACGCTCAAGACGATCGCATTCATGACCGGCCTCGGCGTGACCACCGTGTCCCGCGCGCTCAAGGACGCGCCGGACATCGGCGAGGCGACGAAGAAGCGCGTCCAACTGGTGGCCCGGCAAATCGGCTATCGCCCCAACCGCGCCGGTGTGCGGCTGCGCACCGGCAAGACCAATGTCATCTCGCTGATCCTCAACACCGACGAGCAGGTGCTGTCCTTCATTTCGGACATCATCTACGGCGTTTCGGAAGAACTCGCCGGCTCGCCCTATCATCTGATCCTAACGCCCTATTCGAGCCGAAACGATCCCATGGATCCGGTCCGCTACGTGGTCGAGACCCACTCCGCGGACGGCGTGATCATCTCCCAGACCGAGCCCAACGATCCGCGCGTGCGCTACATGATCGAGCACAGATTCCCGTTCGCCACACATGGACGCACGCAGATCAAGCTCGATCATCCCTGGCACGATTTCGACAATGAAGTCTTCGCACGCGAGGCGGTGAAGGCGCTCGCAGCCAGAGGCCGGAGGCGTCTGGCGTTGCTCGCTCCTCCGCCCGGGCTCACCTACCATCAACACACCCGCGACGGCTTCGTCGACGGGCTCGCAGAGACCGGCGCGAGTGAGGTGCCGCTCGGCGACGTCTGGGTCGATCAGCCGGTCGAGATGATCCGCGAGCGCGCGTTCAGGCTGATGAGCGCGAGTCGCCGCCCGGACGGGCTGGTATGCTCGAGCGGCACCGGCGCGTTCGCGCTCGCCGCCGCGATCGAGGATGCGGGACTTGGTCTCGGCACCGACGTCGACATCGTCACGAAGCAATCGAGCAAGCTGGTGCAGATGTTCAGGCGCGAGCTGATGGTCGTGGACGAGGATTTCCGCCTCGCGGGCCGCGAGCTGGCACGCGCGGTCATCGCCTCGATCGGAGGCGCCGACCCGCGCGGGCTCCAGACACTCGCCGTGCCGAACGGCGTGGAAGGGCCGCGCGGCTGACGGTCAGCCCGCCAACCCCGATCCCCATGGCCCGTGATGGGCGCCGTCCTCGTCGATCCGCTCAAAGCCGTGCGCCCCGAAGAAATCGCGCTGCGCCTGGATCAGGTTGGCCGTGCCGCGTGCCTGCCTGAAGCTATCGAAATAGCCGAGGGCCGCGGAAAGAGCCGGCGCGGGCTGGCCCGCCAGTGCGGCATGAGCCACGATGCGGCGAAGAGAAGGCTGCGCCTCCTGCATCTGGCCGACGAAATGGTCGATCAGCAGCAGGTTCTCCGCGTCCGGGTCGGCCTCGAAGGATTGCGCAAGCGTGCTCAGGAATTGCGAGCGGATGATGCAGCCGGCACGCCAGATGCGCGCGATCGTCGCCATCGGCAGGTTCCATTTGAACTCCGACGATGCCTCTTCCATGACCGCGAAACCCTGCGCATAGGCCGCGACCTTGCCCGCGAAGAGCGCCAGTTCGAGATCGTCGATGAACGCGGCGTCGGGCGCCTTGCCGGACGGGGCCACAGCAGGGCCATACGCAGCAGCAGCAGCCTCGCGGATCGTCTTCTCGGCGGACAGGCTGCGCGCGGCGACGGCGGATTCGATCGCGGTCGCGGGCACGCCCATCATCTGCGCTTCGATCGCGGCCCAGCGGCCCGTGCCCTTCTGGCCGGCGCGGTCCAGGATCATGTCGACGATCGGCTTACCCGATTTGGGATCGGCCGCCGCGAGGACCGCGGCCGTGATTTCGACGAGATAGGAATTCAGGCGTCCCTTGTTCCAACCCTCGAAAATCTTGCCAATCTCGGCGGCAGGCATACCGAACCCGTCGCGCAGCACGCCGTAGATCTCGGCGATCATCTGCATGTCGGCATATTCGATGCCGTTGTGGATGGTCTTGACGAAGTGGCCCGCGCCACCCTCGCCCAGCCATGCCGAACACGCCTCGTCTTCGAAGCGCGCCGCGATGGCGGTCAGGATCGGCTCGACGCGGCGGTAGGCGTCTTCCTTGCCGCCGACCATGATGGACGGGCCGTGGCGCGCACCTTCTTCGCCACCCGAAACGCCCATGCCGATAAAGGTCAGGCCGGAGCCTTCCAGCTCCTCGAACCGGCGTATCGTGTCACGGAAATTGGCATTGCCGGCATCGATGATGATGTCGTTTTTCGCCAGAAGGTCGCGAAGACCCTCGATCTGTTCGTCGACCGCCTTTCCGGCCTGCACCATGAGGATGATCGGGCGCGGCGGCTTGATCTGGGCGACCAGTTCCTCGAGCGACGTGCACGGCACGATGTTCTCGCGCAATGCGCCGGCATTCTCGAAGAACGCGCCGGTGCGCGAGGACGTGCGGTTGTAGACGGCGACCGGATAGCCCTTCTCGGCGATATTGAGCGCGAGGTTCGATCCCATGACGCCAAGGCCGATGAGGCCGATTTCCGCTTTGGACATGCAATGATTGCCTTCTTGTGGACCACTCAGCCGACGGATGATGACCACCGCGCACCCCGGCAGTCAACCGGCACGGGAGCATGGCTGCCATGCCCGGAGCACTGCACAATAACGCGTATCTGTAAGTTTCAGCTTACGAAATCAGCGCGGGCGGGCGTGAAGGAATCGACAAGCAGGCCGGACTCCAGCGCGCGCACGCCGTGGATGGCATTGGACGGCACGATGAAGCTCTGGCCCTGCATCAGCGTTTCCATCCGCCCATCGATCGTCACCTCGAAGCTGCCCTTGGCGACGTAGCTCGCCTGGATGTGCGGATGCGAATGAAGCTTGCCCTCCGCGCCTGCCTCGAACGCGAACTCGACCATCATCAACTGGTCGTCATGCGTCAGCACGCGCCGCCGCACGCCGGGATCGGTCGGCACCCACTGGTCATCGGTCGGGCGGACGAAGATTGAGCTTATAGTCATAACAACCATCTCACCGCGCAAGCCATCCACCGTCGACGGGCAGGATGACGCCATGCACATAATTCGCCGCATCGCTCGACAGATAGACGGCGGCGCCGCCCAGATCCTCCGGTTCGCCCCAGCGCGCGGCTGGAATGCGCTTCATGATATCGGCGCTGCGTTCCTCGTCCTTGCGAAGGATCGCCGTGTTGTTGGTGGCGATATAGCCCGGCGCGATCGCGTTGACGTTGATGCCGAGCGGCGCCCATTCGTTCGCCAGAAGGCGGGTTATGCCTGCCAGTCCGCTTTTCGAGGCCGTGTAGGACGCAATGCGGATGCCACCCTGGAAAGACAGCATCGAGGCGATGTTGACGATCTTTGCGGGGCGCTTGGCATCGAGCGCCCTGCGCGCCAGCGCCTGGCACAGCATGAAAGCCGTCTTGAGGTTGACGTCGAGCACGTCGTCCCAATCGTCCTCGCTGAAGTCGATCGCGTCGCCACGCCGGATGATGCCTGCATTATTGATCAGGATGTCGAGGGCCCCAATCTCGTCCCATACACGACCGAGCATGTCGGCAGCCTCGCGCGGCTTGCCGAGATCGGCCATGACCGCGTGCATAGTGCCGCCGACCTCGGTGATCATCGCAGCCGTGTCGTCCATGGACGACCGGCCGACCGCGACGATCTCCGCGCCGGCACGCGCCAGCGACACCGCGATGCCCTGGCCGATGCCCGTGTTGGCGCCTGTGACCATCGCGCGCCGGCCGCTGAGGTCGAAGGGGTTGGCGGTCATCGCAGGTCTCCCATGTCGACGGCATCGACGTCGCGGTAGTCGACATTGTCGCCCGCCATCGCCCAGACGAAGGTGTAGTTCGACGTTCCCGCTCCCGAGTGGATCGACCAGCCCGGCGACAGGATCGCCTGTTCGTTCGCCACCACCATGTGGCGCGTCTCGCTCGGCTCACCCATGAAATGGAAGACGCGCTGCGCCGGGTCGAGATCGAAGTAGAGATAGGCTTCCGAGCGGCGGTCGTGCACGTGGCACGGCATGGTGTTCCAGACGGAGCCCGGCGCCAGAACCGTCATGCCGACGACAAGCTGGCACGACTCCATCACGTCGGGATGGACGAACTGGAAGATCGAGCGCTCGTTCGACGTCACCTGCGCGCCGAGATCGAGGCGCTTGGCATCGGCGATCCTGATCAGGCGCGACGGATAGGTGTGGTGCGCGGGCGCGGAGAGCAGGTAGAATTTCGACGGTTGCCCCGCATCGGCGCTTTCGAAGACGAGCGGCTTTGCGCCGCGTCCCACATAAAGCATGTCGCGATGGCCGAGTTCGAAGCGTTCGCCGCCCGCGGTCACGGCGCCTGCGCCGCCGACATTGACGACCGTCAATTCGCGGCGGTCGAGGAAGGCATCGGTCCCCGTCGCCTTGACCTGGCCAAGCTCGACGGAACCCGCCACCGGCATGACGCCGCCGACGACCAGGCGGTCGAGGTGGGTGTAGGTGAGGTTCACCGCATCGGGCGAAAACAGGGTCTCGATCAGGAAGGCGTCGCGCAGTTGCGCCGTGTCGAACGTTCGCGCCGTACGGGGATCGATTGCCTGTCGAATATCGGTGGTCACTTTGGAAACTCTCCTGTTGTCCGCGTCATTCGTTCGCTGGCTCGCTAGACGGAGCGTGCGAAGATCGTTTGAAGATCGCTGCCACTGCGCAGGAGGCCGTGGTAGCGCCTGCGGCTGGCCGAGAGATGCTTGCGCATCGCATCGCGAGCCGTGTCCGCATCACCGTCCGAGATCGCGCTCATGATGGCCATGTGCTCGGCCTGCAGCTTTTCCTGATACTCCTGCGACTGCAGCAGTTGGGACGAGATGCTTGTGACGAGATCGCGCGGGATCGTACGCCTGCCGAGCACGTCGAGGATTTCGACATAGAAGGGGTTGTTGGTCGATTCGGCGATCGCCCTGTGAAAGGCGAAGTCAGCGGCGCCGGTCGGCTCGCCGTTGCGAAGCAGGGTTTCAAACGCATTGAACGCCTCAAGTATCTGGGCTTCCTGTGAGGCGGATCGGCGTTGGGCGGCGAGGGCGGCGGATTCGATCTCGACGGCCATGCGGACCTCGAGAACGTTCAGCACCACCGACACCTTGTCGCCGATCTCCGCGACCATCGCGCCGACCGAGCCGGCCGCCCGTTCATTGACGAAAATGCCGGCGCCCTGCCGGGGCGTGACGAGCCCGTCGGCGGCCAGACGCGTGATCGCTTCACGCACCACGGTGCGGCTGACGCCATAGGTCTCACAGAGCCGGCTTTCGGTCGGCAGTTGCGCGCCGGGCGCAAGCGCCCCCCTGGCGATCTCGTTGCGAATGGCTTCAACAAGGCGGTCGGCAAGCTTCGGCCGGAGACTGGACGTTCCGGCAGCGGACACCGGTTCAGGGCGGGGTGGCAAAAAGGTACTCATCTGAATTGCGCCGGCAGCCAAAGCGACAGGGCTGGAATGTAGGTGACAAGCAGCAGCACCGTCACACCCGCCCCATAGAAAGGCCAGATCGATCGCATCGCCTGCCACACCGTTATCTTACCCACCGCACATGCCACGAACTGAACGGCTCCCACGGGTGGCGTGTTGAGACCGATGCCCAGATTGAGGATCAGAATCACGCCGAAATGGACCGGGTCGATGCCGTAGTGAATGGCCACCGGCAGGAAGATCGGCGTGGTGATGATGATGGTCGGCCCCATATCCATGAAGGTGCCGAGAAGAAGCAGGATAACGTTGATCAGCAACAGAATGACGATCGGGTTCTGCGAGATGGTTCCCATCCAGTCGATCATCGCAGCCGGTATGCGCAGGAACGCCATCAGCCAGGCGAAGGATGCCGCGGTGCCGATGATGATCAGAACCATCGCGGTCGTACGCACGGCGCCGATCGTGGCGGCCACGAAATTCTGCCAGCCCATCGAGCGATAGACGACCAAAGTCACGAGAAGCGCGTAGAAGACGGCGACGCAGGAGCTTTCCGTGGCGGTGAAGATGCCTGAGCGCACGCCGCCGAAGATGATGGCGATGAGGAGCAGGCCCGGAAGGGAATTGAGGAAGAACCAGCCCACCCGTGCGAAACCGGGAAACGGCTCGGTCGGATAGCCGCGTCGCCACGCCACCAGCCAGGCGGTGATCATCAGCGCGAGCGCGAAGAGCAGGCCCGGAATGATGCCGGCGGTGAACAGGTCGGCGATGGAAATCTTGCCGCCCGCCGAGATCGAATAGATGATCATGTTGTGCGACGGCGGCAGCAGCAGCGCGATCAGCGCGGCCATCGACGTCACGTTCACGGCGTAGTCGGCTCCGTAGCCCCGCGCCTTCATCTGCGGGATCATCAGGCCGCCGACCGCCGCGGCTTCGGCGACGGCCGAGCCGGAAATACCGCCGAACAGCGTCGAGGCGGTGATGTTGACCTGGCCGAGGCCGCCGCGCAGATGCCCCACCAGCGAGCCCGCGAAGGCGACGATGCGCTGCGCGATGCCGCCTCTCACCATCAGGTCGCCGGCATAGATGAAGAAGGGAATGGCCAGCATCGTGAACACGCTCATGCCGGAGTTCATCTGCTGGAAGACCACCATCGGGGGCAGCCCCATATAGAGGACCGTCAGGAAACTCGCTGCACCGAGGCAAAATGCGATCGGCGTGCCGATCAGCATCAGCAGTGTGAAGACACCGAAAAGGATCAGGGCAGCCATCAGATTTCCTTTACGACGAGCGGCGCATCTGCCGGGTCCGCGAGATCGCCCTCGTCATAGGGGTCGCGGTCGATGTCGATGCCGGACCAGCGCAGAAGGATGCGTTCGAGCGAGAACAGGGAGATGAGCACGCCGCCGGCCGTGAGCGGTAAATAACGGAATGCGCCGGAAATGCCGAGCGAGGGCATGACCTCGGCCCATTGCAGCCGCATCAGCACGATGCCGTAATAGATCATGCCGATCGCGAAGGAGAGAACGACGAGGTCGGAAATGGTGCGCAGGATTTTCTTGCTGCCTTTCGGCAGCACGTAGATCAGCACGTCGAAGCCGAGATGGAAGCTCTCCCGGACACCGACCGCTGCGCCCAGGAAGATGAACCATCCCATGATCATGATCGACGAAAGCTCGGTCCATGCCTGGCCCGAGTTGAGCACATAGCGCGTGAAGACCTGCCAGAAGACGATTACCGACATGGCGATCAGGCCGACGCCGGCCAGATAGAGCGCGGCATATGACAGCTTCGAAAGCACGCGCGCGATCGCGGCGAGGGTGGGCCGGCTTTCCAGTTCAGGCGAATTCGTCAGGGCGTGCGCGGACATCGTTTTTCTCCCTATCGCTCAGGGCACGCTAAGGCCGCGGAGGTAAGGCCGCCGGATGGAGTTCCGGCGACCTTCCCCCCAACTCGGGATGCTATTCGACGGCCCGAATACGAGCGACGAAGTCTTCGAGCTCCGGCGTGTTCACATACTTCTCGTAGACCGGCGCCATCGCGTCGATGAAGGGCTGCTTGTCAGGCGTGGAGATGGTCGATCCGGCATCCTCGACAATCTTGCGCGAGGCTTCGACACGGGCGTCCCACAGTTCCCACTGCTTCTCCGCGGATTCGCGCGCCACCTGCTTGAAGATTTCCTTGTCCTCGTCGGTCAGCCGGTCCCAATGGACCTTCGACATGACGAACACCTCGGGCACGATGGTGTGCTCGTCGAGCGAGAAGAACTTGGCGACTTCGAAATGCCGGGCGGATTCGTAGCTCGGGAAGTTGTTCTCCGCACCGTCGATGACGCCCGTCTCGATGCCCGAATAGACTTCGCCATAGGGCATCGGCGTGGCCGTCGCGCCAAGCGCCGCGACCATGTCGACGAACACGTCCGACTGGATGACGCGGTATTTCTGGCCGGCGAGATCGGCCACCGAGTTGACCTCCTTCTTCGAGTTGTAGAAGGAGCGCGCGCCGCCATCGTAATAGGTGAGCACCACGACGCCGTGATCCTCGAAGCCGGCGGCAACCTCGTCACCGATTTCGCTCATCATGACCTTGCGGGCATGGTCGGGCGACGTGAAGAGATAGGGCAGCGAGGGGATCAGCGTCAGCGGTACGAGGCTGTTCCACGGCGCCATCGAGACGCGGTTGAGCTCGATCACGCCCGAGCGCACCTGCTCGATCGTGTCGGCCTCCTGGCCGAGTTGTGCGGAGTGGTAGACCTCGACCGAATAGCGGCCTTCGGTGCGCTCGGCGAGAAGCTCGCCGAAATACTTCACGGCCTCCACCGTGGGATATCCATCTGGATGCGTATCGGACGAGCGCAGAACCGTCTGCGCATTGGCCGCGCCGGCGAAAATCGCCGACGATACAATCAAGGCTGCTGTCAGTTTTGAAATCAGGCGCATGTTTTCCTCCCGTGTTCCTGATCTGGTTTCAAAGTCTGTAGGCTTGTTTGGCGAGGCCGTAGGCCAGAAGCGGCGCGAGTTCGGCCGCCTCCTCCTCACCGAGTTCCCCGCCACGCACGAGTTCGGCAAGGAAAGAGCAATCGATACGCCGGGCCACGTCGTGGCGCGCCGGGATCGACGCGAAGGCGCGGGTGTCGTCGTTGAAGCCGACGGTGTTGTAGAAACCGGCCGTCTCGGTCGCGGCTTGGCGGAAACGGCGCATGCCGGCGGCGCTGTCGAAGAACCACCAGGGCGGCCCGAGCTTCAGGCACGGGTAAGCGCCCGCCAGCGGCGCGAGTTCGCGGCTGTAGGCGGTCTCGTCCAGCGTGAAGAGAATGATCGTCAGGCCTGGTTCGAGGCCGACCACGTCGAGCATCGGCTTGAGTGCGCCGACATAATCGGTCCTGCGCGGGATATCGAAGCCCTTGTCGCGGCCGAAGCGCTGATAGATCGGTGCGGAATGGTTACGCCAGGAGCCCGGATGGATCTGCATCACCATGCCGTCCTCGACGCTCATGCGCGCCATCTCCGTCAGCATCTGCGCGCGGAAGAGGTTGGCGTCGGCGGCCGAGACCGGGCCGGCGGCGACCTTTGCGAAGAGGGCTTCGCACTCCGATTTCGAGAGGTTGGCGGTGTCGGCGGATGGGTGCCCGTGGTCGGTCGCCGTCGCGCCATGATCCCGGAAGACCGCACGCCGCACCCGATGCGCTTCGAGATAGCCGTCCCAGGTCGCGGTGTCGCATCCGGTCAAAGCGCCGAGCGCGACGACGTTGTCACGGAAGCCGTCGAATTCGGGGTCGATCACGGAATCCGGCCGATAGGTGGTGACAACGCGCCCCTTCCAGCCGGACGCGGCGATCTCTCGATGGTGATCGAGCGGGTCGAGTGCGCCCTCGGTCGTGGCGATGACCTCGATGTTGAAGCGCTCATAGAGCGCCCGGGGTCGATAATCATCGTGCTCCAGACGCTCCGCGATGCGGTCGTAATACTGATCCGCCGTGGTCGCCGAGAGTCGCGTCTCCAGGCCAAAAAGCTCCGAGAAGGTATGATCCAGCCAGATACGCGAGGGCGTCCCGCGAAAAAGGTGATAGTTTTCCGCGAACCGATGCCAGATCGCGCGTCCGTCCGCCTCGACCGCGCCACCATCCGCGCGCGGAACGCCGAGGTCCTCGAGCCTGACGCCCTGGCTGAACAGCATGCGAAACACGTAATGGTCCGGAACAACGATCAACTGCGCGGGATCGGGAAAGCGCTCATTGCGCGCATACCAAGCAGGGTCGGTGTGGCCGTGAGGGCTGATGATCGGCAGATCGCGAACCAGACCAAACAGCTCGCGCGCCAGCGTCCGCGTCGCGGGATCGATCGGAAACAGGCGATCTTCATTCAGCAGTGCAGACAAGGCATCCCTCCTCCAAGGTGCTTGCACTTCAACTCGTATGGAACCATACATATGATGTCAATGCCATTATTTTGGGTATTTGTATGATGAATTTAGACGCGGCGTTTCTTGTCGATGATCGCAAGACGATGGCCAAGCGCATCGCAGAGGCCTTGCGCGACGCGATCGTGTGCCTGGACCTGAAGCCGGGCGACACGATTTCGGAGAGCGATATAGCAGCGCGCTTCGGCGTCTCGCGCCAACCGGTCCGCGAGGCTTTTATCCAGCTCTCCGAGGCGGGTTTGGTGCGCGTGCGCCCGCAGCGCCCTACCGAAGTGGTGAAAATCTCGATACGCGACGTGCTCAACGCGCGCTTCGTGCGCGAGGCGCTGGAACTCGCCGTCATGAAGAAGGCGGCGGCGATCGGACCCACATTGCCGCGCGATCATTTCGCGGCGATGATCGACGCGCAGGTCGAGCTATCGCATGGAGAGGATTATCGCGCCTTCCATGCGCTGGACGACGCCTTCCACCGCGAGATCGCGCGCCTCGCGGAGTGCGAATTCGTCTGGAAGCTGATCGACGTGCAGAAGGTCCAGATGGACCGCGTGCGCTTTCTGTCATTGCGCTTCAACCGCGCGACCACGATCGACGAGCACCGCGGTATCGCTGCTGCCATCCTCGCCGGGGACGCGAAGGAGGTCGAAGCGCAGTTGCGGCTTCATCTCGGCAAGATCGATGTCCACATTCGGCAGATTCGTGAGGAGTATCGCGAGTACTTTGCCGGCGGCGAGGATTGAGGCTCGCCTGCTGCGGAAGCGCGACGCAATCCGCGCGGGCCGTTTCCGCGTATGCGGGCCCCTATCGGACCAAGCTACCTCGAAAGACGAAATTGGCGTTTCCTGGTCGCCGGCTAAACTCTCTGATCGCGATTGGGCCGAGAGGGGGCTTTGGAATGAGACCACGGACATTCGCTGCGAAACTCCGGATCCGCAGCGACATCAGCATAGCGGGGGCAGCCGGACGGGGACAGCGATGAAGCTGCCGTCGCCTGGTCGTGCGCTGGCGGGTGTCGTCGGCGTCGCGCTTCTCGCAGAACTCGTGCTGAGACAGTTGGGCATGGCTTCGCCGCCGCTTTATACGGGCGATCCCGCCATCGGCTATCTCATGGCCGCCGAGCAGGATCTGGTGCGCTTCGGCGCACGTGTCCGCATCAACAAATATCATCAGCGCTCCGACGAGCTGGTCGAGCAGCCAGAAAGCGACACAGTTCGCATCCTCTTTCTCGGCGACTCGATCACGTTCGGCATAGCGACTCTCGATCAGAGGCTGACTTATCCCGAAATCGTGCGTTCCTCGCTCCAGAAGATCGGCTGGAACGTCGAGGTCGCCAACGCATCCGCGCCCTCCTGGGGGATCGGCAATCTGCGTGCCTACACGGAAAAGCACGGCATCTTCGGAAGCGCGATCGTCATCGTGCAGATCGGTTCGGCTGACCTGCTTCAGCCAACGAGCACGGATGAGATGGTGGGCAAAAGCCCCGCAATGCCTGACCGGAAGCCGTTGACGGCGACCGGGCAGGTTTTGACACGCTATGTGATGCCCCGCGTGGCATCCACGCTGCGCATGTCGCAGACGACCGAGCCGGAAAGCTCCGTCGGAAGCGATGACATGTTCCAGACGAACATGGAGCATTTCACGGCGCTGATCCGTGACATTCAAGATTCCGGCGCGCAGCCCCTGGTGCTCTATGTTCCCGGCCTCTGGGAGATTGCACCGCCGGACGGCGTGTTTTTCACCGATTACTTCGATCACCGCGATCGCTTCATGGTGATGCTCGGCACGCTTGCCATTCCGGTGATCCGCCTCGACGACGAATGGCGCATGGATCCCTACGTTGGACGCCTTTACTCGGACGGCACCCACTTTCGCGAAGCAGGCAACCACGCGATCAGCGCCGCGATCACAAAGCGACTCGTAGAGATGGCCCCGACGCAGTAACGCGCCAGGCAGCTATCGCTTCCGTCGCTTGCGGCCGTACAGCTCCAGCCGATGATGCACGATGTCATAGCCGAGCGAGCGCGCGATCTCCTGCTGCAACTCCTCGATCTTTTCCGAATGGAACTCGATCACGTCCCCGGTCTCGATGTCGATCAGGTGATCATGGTGATCACCAATGGCCGGTTCGAAACGCGACGGGCCACCTTCGAAGGCATGGCGGTGAATGGCGCCGATCCCTTCCAGCAGCTTCATCGTCCGATAGACGGTCGACAGCGAGATGCTGGAATCGATCGCGACCGCGCGCTTGAATATCTCGAGCGCGTCGGGGTGATCACCCGCATCTGAGAGGATGCCCAGGATGACACGGCGCGGGCGCGTGATGCGTACCCCCGATGTGCGCAGTTCGGCCTCATAGTCGGGCTTCGGAATCACAGTCTCGTTCATCGCCGGACTATGCGTCAGTTGCGAATGCGTTGCAAAGACGGATGCGCCGGTTCCAATGCTCATATGCGCGTCCGACATCCGGCGGCATCGTCAGATAACACTCCAGTTGCAAACGATTTGCAATTGCATTGACGCCAACAAGGAACTCCGCTAGACAATGCATCGTATCTCCAAGATGCCCACCAACCGGAGCCCGCATGATCTTCAAGTCGCTTGCCGTCATCGCTACGCTGTTTCTCGCCACCCTCCCCGCTTCAGCCCAGACCTCCGAAGGCAAGATCAAGGTCGTGACGACGTTCACCGTCATCGCCGACATTGCGCGCAACGTCGCCGGCGAGGCGGCGGACGTGGAATCCATCACGCGGGTCGATGCCGAGATCCACAATTACCAGCCGACGCCGGGCGATATCCTCAAGGCGCAGGACGCAGACCTCATCCTCTGGAACGGGCTTAATCTCGAGCAATGGTTCGAGCGCTTCTTCCGCAACCTGCGCGACGTGCCGAGCGTCGTGGTCAGTGACGGCGTCGAACCGATGGGCATTCGCGAAGGACCCTATTCCGGCAAGCCGAACCCGCATGCATGGATGTCCCCCACCGACGTGCTCGTCTATGTGGAGAACATCCGCGCGGCCCTTGCCGAGGTCGATCCGGCCAACGCGGACATCTACGCTACAAACGCCGCAGCCTATTCCGCGCAGATCGAGGCCGAGATCGCGCCCATTCGCCAGACGTTGGAGAGCATCCCGGAAGAACGCCGCTGGCTCGTCACCAGCGAGGGCGCTTTCAGCTATCTGGCGCGCGATTTCGGCCTGCGTGAACTCTATCTCTGGCCGATCAACGCCGACAGCCAGGGCACTCCGCAGCAGATCCGCAAGGTCATCGACCAGATGCGCGAGCATTCCATCCCGGCAATCTTCAGCGAGAGCACGGTTTCAGCCAATCCCGCCCAGCAGGTCGCACGCGAGACGGGCGCCAAATATGGCGGCGTTCTCTATGTCGACTCGCTCAGCGACGCGGACGGCCCCGTCCCGACCTATCTGGATCTTCTCAAGACGACAGCCCGGACCATCGCAGCGGGGCTCGCCGAATGAACATCGACGCAAAACGTCAGGTCGCATCGGAGGCGGGCGCATCAAGCGCCGGCCTTCATGTCGATCATGTCACGGTCACCTATCGCAATGGCCAGACGGCGCTGACCGATGCGAGCTTTTCGATCCCGCGCGGCACGATCACCGCACTCGTCGGCGTGAACGGCAGCGGCAAGTCCACCTTGTTCAAGGCGATCATGGGGTTCGTGCCGCTGGCGCGCGGCAGCGTTTCGATCATGGGCCAGCCTGCCGGACGCGCGCTCAAGCGCAACGTCGTCGCCTACGTGCCGCAAGCCGAGGAAGTCGACTGGAATTTCCCGATCCTCGTCGAAGACGTGGTGATGATGGGCCGCTACGGCCACATGAACTTCATGCGCATCGCGTCGGCGCACGACCGCGAGCTGGTCGACCAGGCGCTTCAGCGCGTTGGCATGGTCGATTACCGCAAACGCCAGATCGGCGAACTGTCCGGCGGCCAGAAAAAGCGCGTCTTCCTGGCGCGCGCGCTGGCGCAGGAAGGGCAGGTGATCCTGCTCGACGAGCCCTTCACCGGAGTGGACGTCAACACCGAGGAAGCGATCATCGCGCTTTTGGGCACGCTGCGCGACGAAGGCCGCGTCATGCTGGTATCCACCCACAATCTGGGAAGCGTGCCGGAGTTCTGCGACCGCGCGATCCTGCTCGACCTTACCGTTCTGGCGTCGGGGCTGACGCATGAGGTGTTCACACGCGCCAATCTGGAGCGCGCGTTCGGCGGCGTGTTGCGGCATTTCGTTCTCGGGGGTGCCGCCCTTCATGATGACGAGGACGCGCGCGAAGTGACCGTCCTGACCGACGACGAGCGCCCCTTCGTGCTCTATGGCGACCAGGCGCATTCTTCCAGCGGACCGTCGCCGAAGGCCGATGAATGATCGCCACGCTCCTCGAACCCTTCGGTTACGGCTACATGGTCAACGCCATGTGGGTGTCGGCGCTGGTCGGCGCGGTCTGCGCCTTTCTCTCCGCCTATCTGATGCTCAAGGGCTGGTCGCTGATCGGCGACGCGCTCAGCCACGCGATCGTGCCCGGCGTTGCGGGAGCCTACATGCTCGGCCTTCCCTTCGCGCTCGGCGCGTTCCTGTCGGGCGGGCTCGCGGCAGGCGCGATGCTGTTTCTCACCCAGCAAACGAAGCTGCGCGAGGATGCGGTGATCGGCCTGATCTTCACCTCGTTCTTCGGTCTCGGGCTGTTTATGGTGTCGCTGTCGCCGACATCGGTGAACGTGCAGACCATCGTGCTCGGCAACATCCTGGCCATCACACCGGCCGACACGCTTCAGCTCGTGCTCATCGCCGGCATCTCGCTCGCCATCCTGATCGTCAAGTGGAAGGATCTGATGGTGACCTTCTTCGATGAGAACCATGCCCGCTCGATCGGACTGCGTCCCGGGCTCCTGCGCATCCTGTTCTTCACGCTGCTGTCCGCGTCGACGGTCGCAGCCTTGCAGACGGTGGGCGCGTTCCTCGTGATCGCGATGGTCGTCACGCCCGGCGCGACCGCATACCTGCTCACCGACCGCTTTCCGAGGCTGATCGTCATCAGCGTGGCGATCGGGACGGTGTCGAGCTTCGTCGGCGCCTATGCGAGCTATTTCATCGACGGCGCGACCGGCGGCATCATCGTCGTGCTCCAGACGCTGGTGTTCCTGACCGCTTTCTTCCTCGCGCCCAAGCACGGCTATTTCGCCGCGAGACGGCAGGCAAAGCTCGCTCTGGAGGATGTGTCGTGATCGAAACGCTGCTCATGCCCTTGCAGTTTCCGTTCATGCAGCAGGCGCTGATCATCGCGGTGCTCGTTGCGCTTCCCATGGGGATGATCTCGCCGTTCCTGGTGCTGAAGGGATGGTCCCTGATGGGCGATGCGATCAGCCATGCGGTGCTGCCCGGCGTCGTGATCGCCTATGTGATCGGCATCCCGCTTGCCATCGGCGCGTTCACCGCCGGCATGATCTGCGCGCTCGCGACCGGCTTCCTCAAGGAAAACAGCCGCGTCAAGGAAGACACGGTCATGGGCGTCGTCTTCTCCGGCATGTTCGGGCTGGGAATCGTGCTGTTCTCGATGATTGAGACGGAACTGCATCTCGACCACATCCTGTTCGGCGACATGCTGGGCGTCACATGGGGCGATATCGCCGAAACCGGGCTCATCGCGCTTGTCGCGATCGCGTTCGTTGGACTGCTGCGCCGCGACCTGCTGCTGCACGCCTTCGATGCGCAGCATGCGCGGGCGATCGGGCTGCCGGTCCGGTTCTATCACTATGGTCTTCTGGCAGTGCTTTCGCTCACGATCGTCGGGGCGTTGACCGCCGTCGGCATCATCCTCGCTATCGCTTTGCTCATCGCACCGGGCGCGATCGCCTTCCTGCTGACGCGGCGGTTCGATGCCATGCTGGCCGTGTCGATCGCGGTTGCGGTCGTCTGCGCCTTCGCCGGCGTCTACCTGTCCTTCTTCCTGAACAGTGCGCCGGCGCCGACGATCGTGGTGCTGATGTCGCTGGTCTTCGTCGCGGCGTTTGCGCGATCGCGGTTTCGAACCGTCGCGACCGCGCCATAGGCCGTTTTTATCCGCGTGGCGGTATGGTGAGGCCCTTTTCGCTTGCAGGGCGGGCGGTGCAGCGCTCGACCCAGGCAAACGTCCTGGGGAAGTTCTGAAGACCCAGCAACTCGTCCGCGCCGTAGAACACCTTGATTGCGCGCACCCATGGGAAGATCGCGACGTCGGCGATGGTATAGTCGTCACCCATGATCCACTGGCGATCCGTCAAGCGCGCTTCGAGCACGCCCAGAAGCCGCTTGGATTCGTTGGCGTAGCGCTCCAGCGGGCGCTTGTCCTCGATGGCCTTGCC
Source organism: Mesorhizobium sp. CAU 1732 (assembly GCF_039888675.1). Taxonomy (NCBI): domain Bacteria; kingdom Pseudomonadati; phylum Pseudomonadota; class Alphaproteobacteria; order Hyphomicrobiales; family Phyllobacteriaceae; genus Mesorhizobium; species Mesorhizobium sp. CAU 1732. Next base: position 360,038 of record NZ_JBDQQR010000001.1, on the reverse strand, counting down.
GGCAAATTTGTAGAAGAAGCCGAGCTGCCCGAACATCGGACCGATGCCGCCCATCTGGAAGAAGACCCACTGGATCGTCTCGTAGCGCAGCGCCGCATCGGCCGGCAGGAGCTTGCCGGTCTTCTCGGCCAGATAGACGAGGATCGCACCGGATTCGAAGAGCGGCAGCGGTTTGCCGCCCGGACCATCGGGATCGATGATCGCGGGGATCTTGCCGTTGGGATTGAGCGACAGGAAGTCGTCGTTCCAGGTCTCGTTCTTGGTGATATCGACCGCATGAGCCTCGTAAGGCAGTCCCATCTCCTCCAGCGCGATCGATATCTTCACGCCGTTCGGCGTCGGAAACGAATAGAGCTGGAGCTTTGACGGGTCCTGTGCGGGCCAGCGTGCGGCGATGGGGAAGCGCGAAAGATCGGTCATGTGTTGGCCTCTGGGATGACGCTGCCGCAGGAGGGGCGGCAGGATAGAAAGGTCCCAGACAGATAGCGATCCGAATGCCGGAGGCAAGACACGGAAAAGCGCACGCAGTGTCCGCACGGAAGGGACGTTCGGTTAAGGCCGATAGGCCTTCACGGCGACGGTCGAATTGGTGCCGCCGAACGCAAACGCGTTACTGAGCGCCGCGCGAACCTCGCGGTGACGTGCCTCGTTCGGCGTCACGTCGAGATCGCAGGTCGGATCGGGCACGCGGTAGTTCGCGGTCGGCGGCACGATGCCGTCGGTGATCGACTTCACGCAGGCGATCAGCTCGATCGCGGCCGTCGCGCCGAAGCAGTGCCCATGCATCGATTTCGTCGACGAGACCGAGAGCCGGTCGGCGGCGGGACCGAATGCGCGGCGGATCGCCTGCGTCTCGATCTGGTCGTTCGCCTTGGTGCCTGTGCCGTGCGCGTTGACGTAATCGACGTCCTCGGGCTTCAGCCCCGCATCGGCCAGGCAGTTGATCATGGCGGCCGTCGGACCTTCGACCGTGGGGGCGACGATGTCGGTCGCATCCGCCGACATTCCGGAGCCGGCATATTCCGCGATGATCGTCGCGCCACGCGCCAGCGCATGGTCGAGCGTTTCGAGGACCAAAACGCCCGCGCCCTCGCCTATGACCAGCCCTTCGCGATCGGCCGAGAACGGCCGGCATGTGTCCTTCGCGAGCACGCGCAGGGCTTCCCAGGCTTTCAGGATGCCCCAGATCAGCGGCGCTTCCGTGCCGCCCGCCAGCATCACCTCGGCGCGGCCAAGCAGAAGCTGGTCGGCGGCGGACGCGATCGAATGGTTGGCTGTCGAACAGGCAGACGTCACGCCATAGACCGGGCCGCGCAGGCCGAGATCCATGCTGACCTGCCCCGCAGGCGCGCCGGTCATGCCGCGCGGCACCGAAAAGATGCTCGCGCGCGGCCTGCCCTCAAGCAGGATGCCGCGATAATTGTCCTCGATCGTTTCCCAGCCGGCAATGCCCGCACCGATGACAGCGCCGACCCGGCCAGTGTTGCTCTCATCGATGACCAGTCCAGCCTGTTTCGCGGCCTCGCGCGCGGCGATGATCGCCAGCACGCTGAAACGGTCCATCGTGACGAGCCGGCGATGCTCGAGCCCGTGATCCGGCAACTGCTTGATCTCGGCGCCGGTCTTGACCTTCAGTTCGTGAAGCGGCGTCGTCGTGATCGGGCCGATCGCCGACGTGCCGGCACGCATGGATGCCCAGATGCTCGGCACGTCTGTTCCGAGCGCGCAGATGCCGCCCAGACCGGTGATGACGATCCTGGGTTTTGCCATGTCAGGCTTTTTGCTGAATCAAGGTGCGCACGGCTTCGACGATATCCCCGACATTGGACAGGTTGGACCAGGCGTCCACCGTGTTCATCTCGATCTCGATGTTGAACTCGTCTTCAAGGTCGAAAATGATCTCCGTCAGTTCAAGCGAGTGAATTCCAAGCTCTGTCAGTTCGGTTTCCAACGTGACGGGACCGGCATCGGGACTGGCATGCGTCTTGATCTTTTCGATGATGTTCGCAGCCAGTTCGTCGGTCATTCCTACCCCCAACCAAATAACGCATGCATGTCCTGAAATTGATTGGGACCTGCTTCAACACACTTCCTCGGCAGGTATAAGAACCCATTCGGGCATATGCAACAAGCCCATCCCGACAAATCGCCCCAGGCAAGTACGCTGTGTTGGCATGCCCATTGCTTTGTATTTGGCTCGGGGAATCGAAGTCGATCATGACGATCACGCCAATGGGCATCCAGAATGCCGCAATGCAGCGCGTTGCGGGCCATGGGGAGCTTGCCGTCCGGCAGCGCTCCGGACGGACCCGTATCGAGCGGCTGTTCCAGGAAGGCGCTGCCAAGATCAGGCTTCCGACGACATCCGGCGATCCGCTGGAAGCCATTTTGATCAACACCGCCGGCGGGCTGACGGGGGGCGACCGAATCGCTTGGACGATCGAGGCCGAACGGGAGGCCTCCGTGGTCGTGACGACCCAGGCCTGCGAGAAGGTCTATCGCAGCGCCGGCGGGCACGCTGAAGCCACGTGCCGGATATCCGTCGGTACGAATGCGCGGGTCGCCTGGCTGCCGCAGGAGACGATCGTCTATAACCGCTCCGCATTCCGCCGAACGCTGGACGTCGACATCGTCGGCGACGGGTCGGCGCTGCTGCTCGAAGCCACCGTCTTCGGCCGTCAGGCCATGGGAGAATTCGTCGATATTGCGGAGTTTCGCGACCGTTGGCGCGTTCGGGTCGACGGGCATCTCGTCCATGCAGAGGCATTCTCGATCGGCCCCGATGTCGCCAGGCAGCTTGCCATTCCCGCCGTCGGGGGTGGCGCGCGCGCCGTCGCGACACTTCTTCTTGTGGGCCCGGATGCGGAACACGATCTCGACGCGGCGCGCCACATCCTGGGCGACGCGGGCGGTGTCTCGGCATGGAGGGTGGGCGGAACTGGCAAGCTTCTTGCGAGGCTGGTGGCAGCGGACAGCTACAGCCTCCGCGCGCGGCTGATCCCGCTTGTCCGACTGCTCAACGGGCGGGCAGGACTGCCCAAAACTTGGTCATTGTAGCGCGAGGCACGGACAGGCATGCAACTGACGCCACGAGAAAAAGACAAGCTTCTGATCGCGATGGCGGCGATCGTGGCGCGCAAGCGGTTGGAACGCGGCGTCAAGCTGAACCACCCGGAGGCGATCGCGCTGATCACCGACTATGTCGTGGAAGGCGCGCGCGACGGACGCAGCGTCTCCGACCTGATGGAGGCCGGCGCGCACGTCATAACGCGCGAGCAGGTGATGGACGGCATCGCCGAGATGATTCACGACGTGCAGGTGGAGGCCACCTTTCCGGACGGCACCAAGCTGGTCACGGTCCATGAGCCGATCCGCTAGCGGCATCACCAGCGAACGAAAGAATTCAGAGGGAATAAGCGAACATGATCAGAAAGACCCTGGCTCTCGGCGCAGTCCTGGCCATAGCAGGCGCGAGCCCGGCCTTCGCGCATCTCGACCCCGTCGAGCACGGGTCCTTCGCCGCCGGCTTCACGCATCCGCTTTTCGGCGTGGATCACGTGCTTGCGATGCTGGCCGTCGGCCTGTGGGCGACGATGCTGGGCGGACGCGCGATCTGGGCCGTGCCGGCGAGCTTCGTCGGCGTGATGGCGATCGGCTTTCTCCTTTCGACGGCCGGCGTCGCGCTGCCCTTCGTTGAACCGGCAATTCTGGCGTCCGTGGTGGCGCTGGGGCTGCTGGTCGCGCTTGCGCTGCCCATGCCTGTCGGCATCGGCATGGCGGTGGTCGGCTTTTTCGCGCTGTTTCATGGCCACGCCCATGGCGGCGAGATCGGTGACGCAACGGCGATCGGTTATGCGGCGGGCTTCGCACTCGCGACCGCAGGCCTGCACGCTGGCGGCGTCGCGGCCGGGCTCGGCTTCGGGAGCATCGCACGCAAGAGCGGCTCCCTGCTGACGAGGATCGCCGGCGGCGCCACCACTCTGGCCGGGCTGTGGCTCATCGTAGCCGGCCAGGTCTCGTAGACATCGAGGAGGCGAGCATGATCCCTGGAGAAGTCATCACCGCCGCAGGCGAAATCGAACTCAACGCAGGCGCATCCACCGTCACGCTGAAAGTCGCCAACACCGGCGACCGGCCGATACAGGTCGGCAGCCATTATCATTTCCATGAAACGAATGAGGGCCTTCGCTTCGACCGCGACAAGGCCCGGGGCATGCGGCTCGATATCGCCGCCGGCACAGCCGTCCGCTTCGAGCCCGGTCAGGAGCGGGACGTCACGCTCGTGCCGCTCTCGGGCCGGCGTTCGGTCTACGGCTTCCAGCAGAAGGTCATGGGATCGCTCTGAGGGATGGCCGCCACTGCAAAGCCATGGGAAAGACGCGCGCGCACCCGTTCCCAGCCTTGCCTGTTATTCGGGGCTCGGCTGCTGAGGATCGCTGCCGGCCACGAAAATCGTGACGCCGTTGTTATCGTCGAACTCCAGGGCAACAACGTCGCGCAGAAGGATCTGACGGGAATCGACGGCGTGATAGAACATCGCACTGCCCTCGATGGACTTTTGCAGTTCCGTCACGTCGGCCTTGCGCTCCTCGAGCTTCGCCTCGACCGGCGTCTGCCCATCACCAAGATCGGACAGGAAGACGATCTCGACCTTATCGAGCGAGAATTTCTTGCGGACCTCGGAAATGTTGGCCGCCGTGTTTTCGATCGCCGCGACAATCCGGCCTTCGTCGGCGGCGGAGTTTTCTTCACCGGTGGTGACGTCGGAGCCCACGATCGTGTCGATCGCACCGTCCGCATCGAGGCCTTGCGCAAGCGTCGTCGCGACGTTCGGCGCAGATATCAGCATGAAGGCGGCAAAAGCTGTCGCGTGCAGCCAGGCAGGGTTTTCACGCGCGATGGAATTGAACAAAGGTTAGTCTCCCTTTCCCTCAGGGTCGGTCATCCGTTTCATCGAAGCCACGATCACCCAACTCCTCCATCGGCAAATCGTTCACGGGCATCGACTGGCTCATTCGCGTCAGGCCGGTCTCCTAACACGGAAATGTGGCGCAGGTCGAAACCCACGCCACATAACCCGTTACGGGCGACGAATCTACATGACGTAGATGGTGACGGCGCCGTCCGCTTCAACCTGCGCAGCAACGACCGAAGACGCCTCGACGCCATCTGCCTCAAGCTGCCCGCTCAAAGCGGTGTTCGCCTCAATGGCGGAACGCAGCTCGCTGACACCCTCTTCGTTCTGCGACACGGCGCTCTCCACGGCGGCAGCATCCGCGCCTTCCAGCTCATCGATCTTGATGATGTTGACCGTGCTTACTTCGGTCATCGTCTCGATGGACTTCGCACTGGTGGAGTTGCCATCGATCGCAGTCAGAGCGCCGTCGAAAGTCGGAGCGATCGCTGCGGTTGTGTTCGTATCGACATCCGGCATCGTCGAAGCGGCGCCATCGTTCATCGTGTCCGTGCCACCGGTGCCGGGAGCCGTCGGAGCGCTTTCGCTCATGCCCGGCGCAGGCACGTTGCGGTCGCTTGCGCCGTCGCCGGTCTGGGCGAGGGCCGGTGCAACCATCATGGAGGCGCCCATCAGGGCGGCGGTGGTGAGGCCAATAATGCGTTTCATGATCTTGCCTTTCGTTCCGTTCGGGTTCGTCCCTTATTTCGGAGGTGCCGCGTCGAGGCGGCCACCCACACAATGCGTGGACGGCAGGTCGGTTTCATTCAGGCAGTGGTCATTTCGCGGTCATTGCATGGCCGCAATGTGCCCATGCCAGATACCCGCGCGGCGCATGCCTTCAAGCGCTCGTTCCATCCATCGATCAATCAGGACATGAGCTGATGCCAGCCAGAATCTCGCGGACCGCCTACGCCCGAATGTTCGGCCCGACCACGGGAGACAAGGTGCGCCTCGCCGACACCGAGCTCTTCATCGAGGTGGAGAAGGATTTCACCACTTATGGCGAGGAGGTGAAGTTCGGCGGGGGCAAGGTCATTCGCGACGGCATGGGCCAAAGTCAGGTTTCGCGCGCGCAAGGCGCCGTCGATACCGTCATCACAAATGCCCTGATCGTCGACCACACAGGCATCTACAAGGCCGATATCGGCTTGCGAGACGGTCGTATCCACGCCATCGGCAAGGCCGGCAACCCCGATACGCAGCCGGGAGTGACGATCATCGTCGGCCCCGGAACCGAGGCGATCGCCGGCGAGGGCAAGATCCTCACCGCGGGCGGCTTCGACGCGCATATCCATTTCATCTGTCCGCAGCAGATCGAGGAGGCGCTGATGGCCGGGATGACGACCATGCTCGGCGGCGGCACCGGTCCCGCCCACGGCACGCTGGCAACGACCTGCACGCCGGGGCCATGGCATATCGGCCGGATGATCCAGTCCTTCGACGCTTTCCCCATGAACATAGGATTGTCGGCCAAGGGCAACGCGTCGCTGCCGGCAGCACTGGAAGAAATGGTGCTCGGCGGCGCCTGTGCGCTCAAGCTTCACGAGGACTGGGGGACGACGCCTGCCGCTATCGATTGCTGCCTCACGGTCGCCGACGAATACGACGTGCAGGTGATGATCCATACGGACACGCTGAACGAGAGCGGGTTCGTCGAGAACACGGTCGCAGCGTTCAAGGATCGCACGATCCACGCCTTCCACACCGAAGGTGCCGGCGGCGGGCACGCGCCCGACATCATCAAGGTGTGCGGGCTTCCGAACGTCATCCCGTCCTCGACCAATCCGACGCGCCCCTACACGGTCAACACGATCGCCGAGCATCTCGACATGCTGATGGTCTGCCATCATTTGTCGCCGTCGATCCCGGAAGACATCGCCTTTGCCGAAAGCCGCATCCGCAAGGAGACGATCGCAGCCGAAGACATCCTGCACGACATGGGCGCGTTCTCGATCATCTCGTCCGACAGCCAGGCCATGGGACGCATCGGCGAGGTCATCATCCGCACATGGCAGACCGCCGACAAGATGAAACGCCAGCGCGGGAGCCTTCCGCAGGAAACCGGCGACAACGACAACGTCCGCGTCCGCCGCTACATCGCGAAATACACGATCAACCCGGCTATCGCGCATGGGCTGTCGAAGGAGATCGGCTCGATCGAGGTCGGCAAGCGCGCCGATCTCGTTTTGTGGAACCCCGCCTTCTTCGGCGTGAAACCGGACATGGTCCTCATCGGCGGCATGATCGCGGCGGCACCGATGGGCGACCCCAACGCCTCCATCCCGACACCCCAGCCGGTCCATATGCGGCCGATGTTCGGCGCATTCGGCAAGGCTATGACGAATTCCTCGGTCACCTTCGTCAGCCAAGCCGCGCTCGATGCCGGTCTTCAGGCAAAACTCGGCGTCGACAAGACGATGGTGGCGGTGTCGAACACGCGCGGCGGCATCGGCAAGCGCTCGATGATCCTCAACGACGCCATGCCGCATGTCGAGGTCGACCCCGAGACCTACGAGGTGCGCGCGGACGGCGAATTGCTGACCTGCGAACCGGCGACCGTGCTTCCCATGGCGCAGCGGTATTTTCTGTTTTAGCCTGTGGTCGATTCACGGGAGGACCTTCATGATTTACGTCGTCGCCACGCTCACGCTGAAGCCCGATTCGCGGGACAATCTGCTCGCGCCCGCGAGGGCCTGCATCGCCGAGACCCGCAAGGAGGATGGCTGCATCGCCTATGATCTGCTGGGCAGCATCACGGACGACGACACGATGATTTTCGTCGAGCGCTGGGAAACCCGTGAGGCGCTGACGGCGCATTCCAAGCAGCCGCATCTCATCACGTGGCGCGATGCCAGCGCCCCGTATCTCGTCTCCCGCACGATCGAGATCGTGCATCCTGAGAAGGTCGAGACGTTTTAGCCTATGCTTCCGGATCGATACCGGGGGATTTCGGTCGTGCCTGAAGAAGAAAGTCGCAGAACTTGGACCCCTCTCTAACGTCACCCGACCAGGCCTTTCCGCATATCCGCATCATCATGGGCATGGTCATCGGCCTCGGGATGACGCGGCTGCTTACCGGCGTGGCGCGGATACTTCAGCATCCCGGGCAGGTGCCGATCTACCCCGTCCATCTTGCGTGGGTCGGCTCGGTCATGCTGACGCTGGTGCACTTCTGGTGGTGGCAGTTCGGGCTCTACCAAATCACGGACTGGACCTTCGAGAAGTACCTCTTCGTCATCGCCTATGCGGTATTGCTTTTCCTGCTCTGCGCTTTCCTCTTTCCCGATTCCATGGCCGACTATTCAGGCTATGAGGATTTCTTCCTTGCGCGGCGACGCTCGTTCTTCAGTCTTCTGGCCGCGACCTACCTGTTCGATGTGGTCGATACGCTGATCAAGGGCGAGGACCATTTTGCGCGCTTCGGAACCGAGTATTTCATTCGAACGCCGATTCTCGTCGCGCTCTGCGTGGCAGCGGCCCTGAGCCGCAACCATCGGCTTCATGTCGTCATCGTCGTGGCGATACTCGCTTATCAGGTTTCATGGATTTTGCGGCTGTTCGAAACCATCGGCTGACAATTCGCTCTTGGTGCGGTCATCCGCGTCACCTAATCTTCCATGGTCCGAAACGGAGACAAACGCAGAATGTACCAAGCCGTAGGAGCGCCGGGATCGCGTCTGACGCGCGTTACCTGGATGCTGGAGGAACTCGGCCAGCCCTATCAGATCGTGAAGGCGAAGCAGCACACCGAGGAGATGCTGCGGTACAGCCCGGGAGGCAAGGGCCCGGCGCTTGTTCATGGCGATATCGTCGTCACGGATTCGGCTGCGATCTGCGCCTATCTCGCGGACAACCACCCCGAGAAGGAAATGGGCCCCAAGACGCCGGCCGAGCGCGCGCATCTCAACGCATGGCTTTTCTTCGCGCAGTCAGAACTCGAAGCGCCGCTCTGGAACAAGCTGAAGCATCGCATGATGCTCGCAGAGGCCGAACGTGTCGATGTCGGCCCCTGGACGACGGCCGAATTCACGCGGGAAATCCGTTCGCTGGAGACGCGGCTGGGCGAATCGCAATATGCCATGGGCGACCGCTTCACCGCCGCCGACGTGATCCTGGGCCATTGCGGGCAATGGGCGCGTGGCGCAAAGTTCGCCATTCAGTCGGACCGGGTGAATGCCTATTTCGACCGCGTGCTGGGCCGACCTGCCCTAGCGCTCGCCAAGGCCCGGGAGGCCGCCATATGAAGCTCGACATCAAGACCGATTTCACCAAATTGCCGCGCGCCGGCAGCTTCCTGCGCGCCGCCGATGCGGGCCAGGGCGACGCACCGTTCGACATAGCGGTGCTGCCGCATGACGAACGCCATCTGCGTCGCCGCGTCCTGTCGCTTGCGAAAGGCGAGAAGGTGCTGGTCGATCTGCCAGAGCCGGTCGCGCTGGAACACGGCGACGTCCTCGTTCTCGACGACGGAAGGCGCGTCGGCATCGGCGCCGAGCAGGAAGACGTCTACGACATCCGTGCCCGCGACAGGCTGCATCTCGCCGAACTCTGCTGGCACATCGGCAACCGCCATCTCGCCGCGCAGATCGAAGACGACCGCATCCTCATCCTGCGCGATCACGTCATCAAGGACATGCTGACCGGCCTCGGGGCGACGGTCAGCGAGGTGGTCGCTCCCTTCGTGCCGTTGCGTGGCGCGTATTCCGGGCACGGACATTCGCATGGGCACGACCAGCATCATCACCATGGCGAAGGGCACGGCGAACCCGACCGCTTCGGCCGGCTCCCGGACGACCCGCATTACGGCCACAACCATGCCTGAGGCGTCCGCCCAGACGGCACTTCTTCGGCTTCTTGCCTGGCTGTCGCCGGCTTTCCCCGTCGGATCGTTCAGCTACAGTCATGGCCTCGAACAGGCAGTTGACGCAGGCACGGTCGCCGACCGCGACGCGTTGCGATCATGGATTGCCAGTCTGCTGGAGCATGGCTCGGCCTGGAACGACGCGGTTCTGTTTGCCGAAGCGTGGAGGACGGCGTCCGCCGGCGAACCGATAGGCGACATCGCGGAACTCGCCCAGGCGCTCGCCGGCTCGGCGGAGCGGCATCTGGAAACGACGGCCCAGGGTTCGGCGTTCACGGTCGCCGCAGGCAACTGGCATCAGGCGCAACCCTTCAATTTGCCGGCCAACTGCCCCTATTGCGTTGCGGTGGCTGCGGTCTCTGCCGCGAACGGCGTGCCCCTCGAGCAGGCACTCGCCGCTTACCTTCAAGCCTTCGTCTCGAACCAGCTCCAGGCCGCCATCCGCCTGTCGCTGATCGGCCAGGCCGATGCGGCTGCATTGCTCGCAGGCCTCGAGGCAGACATACTTTCGGTGGCCCGACGCGCAGCCCGCTCCTCGCTCGACGACCTCGGATCGGCCACGATCGCCGCCGAAATCGCGTCCATGAATCACGAAACGCAGTATTCCAGGCTCTTCAGATCATGATTCCGGTCGCTGTCCTTCTTGCATTCGTGCTCACCGGGCTTGCCGCCATTCATGTCTATTGGGCCATGGGCGGTGTCTGGCCGGGCACCGACGAAAAATCCTGCGCACGTGCGATCGCGGGGTTCAAGGGCATCGACCGGATGCCCGGGCCGGGGCCCAGCTTTTTCGTGGCGGCAATCCTTTTCGCCACAGCGGTGCTGGCTCTCGTTTCGGCGGGCATTGTTGCGCTGCCGCTAACCGACACAATCGTCTCATTCGCCGCCTTTGCCGCCGCGCTTGTCTTCCTGGGCCGCGGCATTGCAGGTTTCACACCTGCCTGGCGCAGGCTGACGCCGGAAATGCCGTTCGCAAGCAACGACCGCCGCTGGTACTCGCCGCTATGCCTGCTGGTCGGTGCAGGCTTCACCCTTCTGGCTTCGCAAGGATTTGCCACATGACCTCACCAAACGGCCCTCTTCGCGTTGGCATCGGCGGTCCTGTGGGCTCCGGCAAGACGACGCTGACGGAAAAGCTCTGCAAGGCTTTGCGGGACGAATTCTCGATCGCGGTCGTCACCAACGACATCTACACCAAGGAAGATGCGATGATGCTGGCGCGCCTCCAGGCGCTGCCGGAAGAGCGCATCATGGGGGTCGAGACGGGCGGCTGTCCGCACACCGCGATCCGCGAAGACGCCTCGATCAATCTCCAGGCAATCGCCGAGATGAACCGGAAATTCCCGGATCTCGACATCGTCTTCATCGAATCGGGCGGCGACAATCTCGCGGCGACCTTCTCGCCGGACCTCGCGGATTTGACGCTCTACGTCATCTCCGTCTGCCAGGGCGAGGAAATCCCGCGCAAGGGTGGGCCGGGCATCACGCGTTCCGATTTCCTCGTCATCAACAAGTCGGACCTCGCGCCCTATGTGAATGTCAATCTCGACGTCATGCAGGGCGACGCCGACCGGATGCGCAAGGGAAGGCCATTCGCCTTCACCGATTTGTCGCGCGGACGCGGGCTCGATGACGTCGTCGCCTTCATCCGCGAACATGGCGGGCTTGAAGCCTCGCCGAAGCGTTTGAGCGCCTGAAAGGGTCGAGACGATGAGCGTTACCCAGATCAGCGAGCGCGCGGGCTCCAACCTCCAGTTCTACGAGCAGCGCGTCGATCTCGCCGCAGCCTTCCGCTGGACTGCCCGCCTGAACATGCACGAGGCAGTGGCCAATCATTTCTCGCTCGCGGTCAACGACGACGGCACGCAGCTTCTCATCAATCCGAACCAGATGCATTTCTCGCGCATCCGTGCGAGCGACCTTTTGCTGATCGATGCGAACGACCCGGACACGATGAAGCGGCCCGACGCGCCCGACCCCACCGCGTGGGGCCTGCATGGCGCGATCCATCGCAACGTTCCCCATGCGCGCTGCGTCATGCATGTGCACTCCGTCCACGCCACGGTTCTGGCCTCGCTGGCGGATTCGCGCCTGCCGGCGATCGACCAGAATTCGGCGATGTTCTTCGGTCGCGTCGTCGTCGACGAGCATTATGGCGGGCTTGCCTTCGAGGAGGAGGGTGAGCGCTGCTCGCGCCTGTTCGCCGATCCGAAGTCCAAGGTCATGGTGATGGGAAACCACGGCGTGCTGGTCATCGGCGAGACGGTGGGCGACACATTCGACCGTCTCTATTATTTCGAGCGCGCCTGCGAGACCTACATCAAGGCCCTGTGGACCGGGCAGGCCCTGCGCGTCCTGCCGGACGCGGTGGCCGAAACCGTTGCCCGGCAGATGGATGCCTATCCCGTCGACAATGCCGGCCGCCACCTCCAGGAACTGAAGGCGATCCTCGACGAGGAAGGCTCTACCTACCGGAACTGACCGGCGGCATGCGCTAGAAGATCGAGATGGTCGTGTCGGCCTGCCGGCGGTTGGCGCTGACGCGATCGGCGTTGGGCAGATCGTTCGAGCGCGCCCGCGCCAGGGCTGCCTCCTGACTGTGATCGTGATCGAGCCAGCGCTGGACGAGCCTGCGCTCGAGCTCCTGACGCGGCACGTCGATCCAAACCGTGTGATCGAAGAGCGGACCAAGCCCGTACCAGGGGCTCTCGTCGAGCAGCAGATAGTTGCCCTCGACAAGGATGAAGCGCGTATCCGCAGCGATGATCGATGCGCCGGCGCGCGACAGGTCGGCGGTGCGGTCGAAGATCGGCACCGCGATCTCGGTATCGCCTCGCTTCAGGCGTTCCAGCAGGTGGCGCAAGCCGTCGAAATCGAAGCTCTCCGGCGATCCCTTGCGCGGCCGAAGACCACGCGCGTCGAGGATCGTATTGTCGTAGTGGAAGCCATCCATCGGAACGATTGCGGCGCTGCCTTCCGGCAGCAGCGGCAACAGGGCCTCCGCGAGGGTGGATTTGCCCGCGCCGGGCGGGCCGGCAATGGCGACGATCAGTCGATTGCGGCCGGAAGCCTTGCGGAACAGCGTTGCCGCCAGATGTGCAAGTTCGGACATGGCATCCTCCAACCACGCTTCTTCAACTCACCACAGCCACTTCGCATAATCGGACACGAGCAAACGAACCGGCTCGACATCCTCTTCTATATCGGAAAAGCGGCTGATCGGTTCGGCAAAAACATTGTCGGTCTCGTCGTCGTTGACGGTCGAGACCTCGCCGATCAGCACATCCTTCTCCTCGCCCCAGAAGGCATGCCAGACGCCCGGCAGCAAGGTAACGCTCTCGCCCGGTTGAAGCCTGAGAATGCCGCCGGGTTCCAGCGTTCGCATCACGCCGTCGGTCGGCACCTCGACCGTCGCCGCCTTGTCGATCGAGCCATCCGGCGCCGACATGTAGAGCTTGAGCGCAAGCACGCCGCCGCCGCGGTTGATGATGTCCTCGGCCTTCACGTCGTGGCGGTGCATCGGCGCGATCTGATCGCGGCGTGAAATCATGATCTTCTCGGCGTAGAGCATGCCCTTGCCCTTCGCGAGGTCTTCGGAGCGGCCGTTGCGCACCGTGAAGAGGAACAGGCCGCGCCGCGCGAAATCGCCCTTGCCGTAATCGGTGATGTCCCATCCCAGCCGCGCATCGATGATCCCGGCGATCTCGCCGCGTCGCGCCTGCATCTGCGCCGGCGTCAGCCGGGCAAATGGCGGAAGCACGTAGCCGAAGGAGTGTATGAAGGCTTCGGACTCGGTCAGGATGGCGTTGATCTGGGACCGCTTCATCGTACTCCTCCCGACTTCCTACGACAAAACCCGGCGTCGTTCAGCTTCCTGCACCTGCCACCGATGCACGCGGCAGATAGGTCTCGATCAGCTCTTCCACATGCGCGTTGCGGCTCTTGGCCGTGTCTCCGCCCATAACGACCACGACGATACGCTTGCCGCCCAGCCCTGCCGACGTCGCGACATTGAAGCCCGATGCGCGAATATAGCCGGTTTTCAGGCCGTCCACGCCGGGCTTGCTCAGCAGGTCGTTATGGCCGCGCACGAGTTTGCCCGCGAAGGTGAAATCGCGGTTGCTGAAATAATGGTAGTGATGCGGGAAGCGCTTGCGCAAAGCCAGGGACAGGACCGCCATGTCGTAGGCGGTCGTGCGCTGGGCGTCGTCGGGAAGCCCCGATGCGTTACGGAACGTGGTCGATCGCATGCCGAGCTGGCGCCCTTTGGCGGTCATCATGGCCGCGAACTGTGCTTCCGACCCGCCCAGGCGTTCGGCGACGACGCTTGCCACATCATTGGCCGAGCGCACGCAAAGCGCCAGGACGGCACTGCGCGTATCGATCGTCTGGCCGGCGCGGAAACCAAGCTTCGATGGCGGCCTCCCTGCTGCGTAGGCCGATACGGGGATCTGCTCCTCCAGCCCTATCTGACCAGCGTCGATCGCCTCGAACAGCATGTAGAGCGTCATCATCTTGGTCAGCGATGCGGGATAGCGCGCATCGTTCGCATTCTGGTCGAACAGCACGCGTCCGGTATTCGCATCGACCACGATCGCGGCATATTTCTCCGATGGCAGCGGAGCGACGGCCGTTTGCATCACGGAACTGGTCGAGCAGGCGGCAAGCATCAGGCCGATGACGAAAACCATCACCAGGCGACGCAAGAAATGCGTGGTTACGCGCGACGCGACGTGCAAAATTCCCCCCGATTCATCCAAATCACCCGGCTCGCAGGAGGCGGATGATGCCCGAGCGGTCAGTCGGCTGCAATCCCGCCGCCCGAGCGCTGTCCCATGACGAGGTTTTTTGCCGATGACTATGGTCGAATTGCGGGCGAAGGGTGTGTCGGCAACGCTGGATTGCAGCGTCGGCCACATCGCCGATTTCGCCGTCAAGACCGGTAATCGCATCGTACGGCCACTGCACCGGGCGCCGTGGGTCGACGACGCGTCGGAACCGTTGCCGGACGGCCTGCCGGAAAATGTCGCGAGACTGTCCGGGGATTTCTTCTGCGCGCCGTTTTCCCGCAACGATATCGAGGACGGCCCGCCGCATGGCTGGGCCGCCAACAGCGCCTGGGACTTCGTGGAGGAGACGGAGATCGCAGATGGCAGGACGACGCGATTTCGGTTGCGGAGGCGAGTCATGGGTGCCGTGGTCGAAAAACTGCTCACCCTTCGCGATGGCCATCCGTTCCTGTATCAGGAGCATCGTCTCATCGGCGGGCTAGGCGCGGTGCCCGTCGCGCATCACACGATGATCCGCATGGCGAAGGGCGGACGCCTTGCGTTTTCACCGAAGAGGGCCGCGTTGACGCCCGACGCGCCGCTGGAAACCGACCCCTCGCGGGGACGCTCCCTGTTTGCCTATCCCGCAAGGACGTCCGACCTGTCCAAACTGCCGCTTGCCGACGGCACGGCTGCGGACCTGTCTATCTATCCGCCGGGTGAACGGCATGAGGATTTCGTGACACTCGTGGAGGAGGCGCATACCGGCATCGGCTACACGGCGATTGCGAGGCATGCGGAGCGTGATCTGGTCATCGTGCTGAAGAACCCGGCATCACTTCCCGCGACGATGCTGTGGTACTCCAATGGCGGGCGGAACTATGCGCCGTGGAACGGCCGCCATGTCGGCGTGCTTGGCATCGAGGATGCCTGCAGCGCCATCGGCCATCGTCAGTCGCTGGAAGACAATGCGATCCGCCGCGAGGGTGCCGCGACCGCGATCACCCTCGATCCGTCGGGGCAGGTCGTGATCCGGCAGGTGATCGGCTGCCTGGACCGGAAAGGCATTCCGGCCAGCGTCCATGCCGACCGGGAGACCAGCGTGCTTAATCTTGCATTCGAGAACGGATCCACCGAGCGCATCCCGTTCGACACGACATTTCTCGACTGATCCCGGAAGCAATGGAAAAGGCGGGGCAAGTCGGCCCCGCCTTTCTCACATGAGTACCGACGCGATCAGGCGCCCGGCTGCTTGGTCTTGCGCAGATAGGGCAGGATGGTTTCGAACGAGCCGAAACGCTTTTCCGCGTCCTCGTTGGAAACGGCGGCCGTGATGATCACGTCCTCGCCCTGCTTCCAGTTCGCGGGCGTTGCCACCTGATGCTTGGCGGTAAGCTGGATCGAGTCGATCGCGCGCAGGATTTCGTCGAAGTTGCGGCCCGTGGTCATCGGGTAGGTGAGGACCAGCTTGATCTTCTTGTCCGGCCCGATCACGTAGACCGAACGCACGGTGGCGTTGTCGGCCGGCGTGCGTCCGTCCGAACTGTCGCCCGCTTCCGCCGGCAGCATGTCGTAGAGCTTGGCGACCTTGAGATCCTTGTCGCCGATCAGCGGATAGTCGACCTCGAAGCCGGTTGCGGTCTTGATGTCGGCTTTCCAGCGGCCATGATCCGATACCGGATCGATGGAGATGCCGATCAGCTTGACGCCCCGCTTTTTGAACTCACCGTCCAGCCCGGCCATGGTGCCGAGTTCCGTAGTGCAGACCGGTGTGAAATTCTTCGGATGGGATACGAGAACGCCCCAGCTATCGCCGAGCCATTCATGAAAATTGATCGTGCCCTGGGTGGTTTCCGCCGTGAAATCCGGCGCCGTGTCATTGATACGAAGACCCATGACTGTCTCCCTTCCTCGTGTTCTGTTGCAGTGGACGAAATATGAGAGCGGCAGAGCAAGGGGACAAGGATTAATTTTTCAGTCTGCGCCTTCCGGGCGCGGTCGATCGGCGAAAGAAGCCTTGAGGCGCGCAATACTCGTCTCATCCCACGCGTCCGGGTCCGTCAACGACACCCAGGCGTCGATATAATCTTCCGGCGCGTAGACGTGGCCGAAGCCGATCGGAGTCGTCGTGGCGAGCGCCATGTCCAGCCCAAGCTGGAGCAACGTCACGACGGGCGTCCAGCGCAAGGCCGGCGACACGTCGGGCGCGCGTGCATCCGTCATCCAGTCCGGCTCACGATAGACGGCCGTAGGCTCGAAGAAGACAACGGGGTCGCTCGCATATTGCAGATAGACGATGCGCATCGGGCCCCAGGGGGCGTCGGCCTCGTCCAGATGGTTCTCCTGGTTGGTGAAGCGCATCACCGAGCCGTCACGGAAACGCGGCAGCCAGGCCGGCGAGCCCGGTACCCGGTCGTTAACCGCCGAGCGCCACATTGGCGACGAAAAGGGCGGCCCGCTCCAGAGCGCGCCCTGGAACGGATCGCCGACGACATCGAACAGGTCGACGGACAGGTCGGAATTCAGCGCACCGAGGCTGAGGCCGTGAAGGTAGAGCCTGGGTCGCGTATCCTCGGGCAGTGCGGTCCAGTAGCCATAGACCTCGTTGAAAAGAGCGCGCGCGGTTTCCGCGCCGTAGCCGGGTTCGATCAGAAGGGACAGCCAGCTCGTGAGATAGGAATACTGGACGGCGACCGACGCGACATCCCCGTCATGAAGATATTCGACTGTATCCATACCGGCGGGATCGACCCAGCCGGTGCCCGTCGGCGTGATCAGCACCAGGATCTCGCGTTCGAACGCGCCGGCACGAAGCATTTCCTGCAAAGCGAGGCGCGCGCGTTCGGCATGTGTCTCCGCCGAATTGAGCCCGACATAGACGCGGATCGGCTCCATCGCGGGCCGCCCGGTAAAGGCCGAAATCTCGGCGGCGGTCGGCCCTGAAGCCACGAAGCGACGTCCCATGCGGCCGAGATCGTCCCACCCGACAAGCGAGGCATCGCTGCCGGTCTTCGCGGGATCGGCAGGCCGGTCGATATCGCTCTGGATCAGGGCGTCGAGCTGGCGAAACGACGAATCGGCCGCGCGCAGGCCGAACCGGAAGACGACACCGTCGACCACCGACCAGAACAGAAGCGCTGCGATGAGCAGGCCCAGCACATTGGCGACGCGCGGCGGGATGTGACGCTTGAGCCGGCCCGAACTCGTATTGCGCACCAGCGCGAAAAGCCTTGCCACCATCAGGATCGCCATGAAGACGACGAAGGCGATCGCGCCGACTTCGAGCGGGCGTCCGGTCTCGACCGGATCCAGGCCCATCGGCAAGCGGATGGAATTCTGCCATTCCGACGCCTTCCAGAGGAAGATCGCGACAAACACCGCGCAGATCGTGGCCGCCGACCATTTCGTCAGGCGCTCGATGAACGGCGAGAAGGGCGGCAGGCCCATGTAATTCCAGAGCCAACGCACGAAAACACCGATGCCGTATCCCGCCGCAAAGGAGCAGCCGGACAACAGCCCTTGCAGGGCAAACGAGCGCGGGATCAGGCTGGGCGTGAGAGAGGCCGCAAAGAACAGCGTGCCGAGCAGGACGCCGACCGAGCAGAACGAGCGCCCTATGCGCACAACTCCTCGTCCGATCATCCGTCAGGCTCCCCGTGATGCGATCCCGTCAGGCCCACATCATTGCCACGAGACGGCGCGTCGGGTCCATGGCGTGGGAGGTCGCGGGCAATATCTCGCGCGGCAGAGCCGCAGAGAGACCTACCCCTCGGTGCGCTTGGGCTTGAACTTCTTGGCGCCAGCCGGTTTGCCCGCGGCGGGCTTGCCGCCCTTCTTGGCCCATGGCTTCTGATCCTTGGTCCAGGGCTTTTGATCCGAAGCCGGACGCTCGCCGGCGTAGGGTTTCTTGGGATAGCCGGTTTTGGCCGGCCGCGCCTGATCGAAGCCCTTTGCGTTGTAGGGCTTCTTTCCAGCAGGCGGCTTGCCATAGGCGCTGCGGCCGAATTCCGGCGTGCCGTCAAGCTGCGTGACCATGATGCCATTCTGCAGTTCGCGCTCCGGCCCGACCGCCTTGAGGAACCCGTCGGCCGCGGCAGCGGCAATCTCGACATAGGTTTCCTCCGGTTGCATCTTGATCGCGCCGATCTCGTTCTTGGTGATCTTGCCGACGCGGCAGAGCATCGGGATCAGCCAGCGCGGCTCGGCATTCTGCCGGCGGCCGGCGGAAATCGAGAACCACACGCTCGGTCCGAATTCATCGCGCGGGCGCGGAGCTGCGTCGCGCTCCTCCCTGCGCCCCGCCGGCGCTGAGAATGCCTGCAATTCGATCAGGTCTTCCGGTGCCGATTTGCCGGCACGCGACATGCGGACGAAGGCGGCAGCCACGCGCTCGGCGCCATGACGTTCCAGCAGGGTCTTGACGAGTTCCGCCTCGTCATCGGCCGGCGCCTGCTCGAAGACCGGATCGGCCAACAGCCGCTCATCGTCGCGCTGGACGATTTCGTCGGCGGAGGGCGGACGCGCCCATTCGGCCGTGATCGAGGCGTTCTGAAGCAGGCGGTCCGCCTTGCGACGCATGCTCGACGGCACGACCAGTACGCTCACGCCCTTGCGGCCCGCGCGCCCCGTGCGCCCGCTCCTGTGGAGCAGGGTTTCGGGATTGGAAGGCAGGTCGGCGTGGACGACGAGTTCCAGGCCCGGAAGGTCGATGCCGCGCGCTGCAACGTCGGTCGCGATGCACACCTTGGCGCGGCCGTCTCGCATCGCCTGAAGCGCGTGGGTGCGCTCGTTCTGGCTGAGTTCGCCGGACATGGCGACGACGGAGAAGCCGCGATTGTTGAAGCGTGCGGTGAGGTGGTTTACGGCGGCGCGCGTCGAGCAGAACACCAGCGCGTTCCTGGCGTCGTAATAGCGCAGCACGTTGATGATGGCGTTCTCGCGGTCGCTCGGCGCAACCGTCAGCGCGCGATATTCGATGTCGACATGCTGCTTCTTCTCGGCCGTCGTGGAGATGCGCACGGCATCGCGCTGGTAGCTCTTGGCGAGCTTGGCGATCGCTGACGGAACGGTGGCGGAAAACATCAGCGTGCGGCGCTCGGCGGGTGCCGCATCGAGGATGAATTCGAGGTCTTCGCGGAAGCCGAGGTCGAGCATTTCGTCGGCCTCGTCCAGCACCGCCGCGCGCAGCCCCGTCATATCCAGCGCGCCACGCGTGATGTGATCGCGAAGGCGGCCGGGCGTGCCGACGACGATGTGTGCGCCGCGCTCGAGCGCTCGGCGCTCGGTGCGCATGTCCATGCCGCCGACGCATGATGCGATCCACGCGCCTGTCGGCGCATAGAGCCATTCGAGCTCGCGCTTGACCTGAAGTGCCAGTTCGCGTGTCGGCGCGATGGCGAGCGCCAGCGGCGCGCCGGCCTGGCCGAAGCGCTCTGCGCCCTGAAGCAGGGTCGGCGCCATGGCAAGGCCGAACGCAACCGTCTTACCCGAACCGGTCTGCGCCGAGACGAGCACGTCGGCATCGGTCAGCGCAGGATCGATCACCGCGTGCTGAACCGGCGTCAGTTCTTCGTAACCACGGGTTTCCAATGCACTTGCGAGCGCAGGAACGATGCCTTCGAACTTGGTCATGGTGTATCTTTCGGAGTTTCGTCCGCGCCGTGCGCGGGCATATGCGCCGCAGCTATCCCGCCGCGACACCGTCGTGTTGGCAGGCTCTTAGGACGTGAACGGCCCGATGTACAGCCGGGGAAGCGAAAAACGCTCGCTTCCCGCGTCCCGCGTTATCTGGCGAGCCAGCCCGCAAACGGCCCGCGCTCGCCCAGAAATCGCTCGCGTTCGCGCCACACGGCGGGGATCGCCAGGAGCCCGATCGAGATGATCGCGATCACGGTCTTCATGAACTGGGACAGTTCCGGCGTCCGCTGATCGACATAGTAGACCGCGTAGACGATCGCGACATGCCAGACATAGACATGCAGCGAATGGCGACCGAGAAGCTGGAGAAAGCGCAGCGTAAACACCCAGATGAGCGCATTCGCGATGCCGCGCACGATCGCATTCTCATGGCGCGGTCCGGCAACCAGGAGCCACGTCATTCCGAAGGCGACCGCCACGAAGTTCACGAGGTAGACCGGGCCGAAATCGGCGCGGATTTCCATTGTCGCGAACTTGCCCAGCATGATTTCGGGCATCAGGCCCCACGCCGTCGCGATGCGGAGCGGAACGAAAAACACGCAGATCGCCAGCGCCGCCTTGGGCAGAAGCGTGCGCTCGGGCGACAAGATCCGCGACCAGTCGATCTTGTCCTGCGCGGTGAGCACGCCGAGCACCAGCGCCCCGAAAAAGATGACCTGCCAGCCCATCATGTTGAAGCTGACGCGGACGCCCTGATCGTCGGACCCCATGAAGAAGGTGTTGAGCGGATCGGTCACGATCGCCTGGAGCCCGAGTTGGGCACCCATCCAGATGATGAAGGAGCCGATCGCCACCGACGCCCATTTGCCGTTGAGGACCAGCCAGATCACGGCCGGCGCGAACAGCATGTAGACGGTGTATTGCGGAAGGATGTCCATAAAGGTCGGCTGGAAGATGAACGTTGCGATGGCCGCAAGCCGTTTCGGGTCCGTCAGATTGGTATCGCCGAGCCAGTTCCACCATGCCTCGTAGCCGCCCGGAAGCGCCAGGCGCGCGAGAAGCACCACGATCACCAGCCCCATCGCATAGCGGTAGAGCTCGAAGGCGCGGGCATAGACCTTCCCTGCGCCTTCGGAACGGCCGTATTTCAGCATCTTGCGGGCGTAGACGAGGCCGATGAGCAAGCCGGAGAGGAAAACGAATCCCTGCGCGTCTTCAACGAAGGCAAGCTGTCGATGGTTGATCTCGACGAGCCAGTACCCGCCAACGAATACGAGATGATTGATCAGCATGAACACGAGAAAATACCCGCGCATGCCGTCGATGATGTCGAGACGTTTCAATCGAAGTTCACTCTTGCGTTATCAGTTTTGGGATTCACCGGCGGCCGCCGGGTCGGGTTCGAACCACAAACTACCGCAAAATCGCCAACGCCAAGCCTCACAAATGGTTGCCGAGCGTCACGTGCAGCTTGGGGCCGATCTCCCGAAAATCGCTCGCAATTTGTTTCTGCGTGTTACATTTCGTGCTACGGTTTTGGTGTCGTGCACGTGATGCGGCGAATCAAAGGGGAAAGAAAATGCAATTTCCAGAATGGGTTAAGCCTGCCCTTGGTGGCGCGGTCGGCGGTGCGATCGCTCTCGCAATCGTCGGGTTCTCATGGGGTGGCTGGGTGACTGCAAGCACAGCACAGACGATGGCAAACAGCGCGTCGAACGACGCCGTGGTCGCTGCACTGATGCCTCATTGCCTTGCTCGCGCGGAAAACGATCCCCAAGCCTCGGTCATTCTTGCCGAGTTGAAGGAGGCGAGGACAACCGGCCGCCGCGCAATCATCGAAAACGCCGGCTGGGCGACGCCAATCAACGAAGAACGTCCCAATCGGGCGCTGGCTCAGGCCTGCCAGGAAGCGCTCTCTTCATAATGCGATAGAGGCGGTCGTCGGTTTCGCGCGACCGCCTCTCGCGACCATCAAGCCGCTTCGCGAACCTGATAGTCCTTGATCGCGGCGAAGCGTATCTGCTTCCAGCGATCGGCCTCGTAGTTCAGCCCGAATTCGTGCGGCGCGAGGAAAACCGGGTCACCATCCAGATCGCGCGCTATGTCGCCGCGATGGCTTTCCAAAAAACGCTCCAGTTCGATCTTGGTGTCGGCGGTGATCCAGCGGCAGACGGAAAACCGCGCCATCTCGAAATCGACCGGCAGGCCGTATTCGACGTTGAGGCGTTCCTTCAAAACGTCGAGCTGCAGCGCGCCGACGACGCCGACAATCGCCGGCGACCCGTCTTCCGGGGAAAAGAGCTGGACGACGCCCTCCTCCGCCATCTGCTGGAGTGCTTCCTTCAGCTTCTTGGCCTTCATCGGATCACCGAGCCGAACGCGGCGAAGGATTTCCGGCGCGAAGTTCGGCACGCCGCGGAACAGGATTTCCTCGCCTTCGGTCAGCGTGTCGCCGATGCGCAGCGTGCCATGGTTGGGAATGCCCACCACGTCGCCCGCATAGGCCTCGTCGGCCGTGATGCGCGAGCGGGCGAAGAAGAATTGCGGCGCGGACAACGACATCGGCTTGCCGGTGCGGACGAGCTTGGCCTTCATGCCGCGCTGGAGCGTGCCCGAACAGACACGCACGAAGGCGATGCGGTCGCGGTGATTGGGATCCATGTTGGCCTGGATCTTGAAGACGAACGACGTCATCTTCTCTTCCGTGGCCTCGACCCTGCGGGTGTCGGCGTCCTGCGCGCGGGGCGGCGGCGCCCATGCACCCAGCGCCTCGATGAGGTCACGAACGCCGAAATTGCGCAGCGCCGAACCGAAGAACACCGGCGTCAGATGACCTTCCCTGAACGCTTCGAGGTCGAACGGACGGCAGGCCTCGCGCGCCAGTTCCAGTTCCTCGATGAAGGCCTCCCGCTCGTTTTCCGGCAGGAGACCGGCGACACGATTCGAGTCGGGACCATTGACCTTCGTGCGTTCGGCCTCGTTGTCGCCGCGCCGGATCGCGTTCTCAGCGAGATGATACGTCCCCGAAAAGGTCTTGCCCCGTCCGATCGGCCAGGTGATCGGCGCGGTGTCGAGCGCCAGTTTCTGCTCGATCTCGTCGAGGATTTCGAACGTGTCGCGCGCTTCGCGGTCCATCTTGTTGACGAAGGTCACGATCGGGATGTCGCGCAGCCGGCAGACTTCGAAGAGCTTCAGCGTTCTGGGCTCGATGCCCTTGGCGGCGTCGATGACCATGACGGCCGAATCCACGGCCGACAGCGTGCGATAGGTATCGTCGGCGAAATCCTCGTGGCCCGGCGTGTCGAGCAGGTTGAAGACGTTGTCGCCATATTCGAACGTCATGACCGAGGTCACGACGGAAATGCCGCGCTCGCGCTCGATCTTCATCCAGTCCGAGCGGGTCTGGATCTTGTCCTTCTTCGCCTTCACCTCGCCGGCAAGCTGGATCGCACCACCGAACAGCAGCAGCTTTTCGGTCAGCGTCGTCTTGCCCGCGTCCGGGTGCGCGATGATTGCAAAGGTACGGCGGCGGGATACCGCGTCCTTGATCGTATCTGTCATGGCATGAATTCCGTTCGGGTGCGGAATTAGCAAAGGCGCGGAGCTATGTCGAGGAGAGGGTTCAGCGTGCTTCCAGCTCGATGTTCGGGTGTTCTGCGATAATCTCCAGCACAATCTCGAAATATGTCGGGCCGGAACCCGCCTCGAGCGCGGCGAGCCGACTCGAAATTGCCTCGGTGTTGAACATTTCCGGGCGGGCAAGCTTGTCCTGGTAAAAGGCGCGCGTGGCCTCCAGGCCGAGTTGGGTACGTGACCTTTCCATCGCCAGCCAGATCAGCTTGATCGGCTCCCCGCCTTCGATCGCGCCGTAGCCGCCGCGAAACATGTCGGCAAGCGCATCGAGGCTGGCGCCGAGCTTCCAGTCCTCGCCGGCCATGAAGACGCGATTGATCTCGTCATAGAAGGACGGGATGTCATGGATGGCGGTGCCATCGATGGTGAGGGTCTTCGTCATGGCTGCGCATTCGCCTTCAACTCGAACCCGCCATCCGCCAGAACCTGACCATTCAGCATGAATTCGACCTTGTGGAGGCCGGCATTGTGCGTGCGCGTCGTGAAATCGCGGATCTGCTGCGAAATCGCCAGTTCCATCGTGCCTCCTGCCGCGAGATCGAAGGTTTTCAGCTTGAACACCTTGCGGGAGGTTGCGCCGCTCTTCTTCACATAGTGGATGGCGTAGTCGGCGACGAGCTTTTGACGTTCATTCGCCGTCGAGACAATACGGGCCGAAAGCGTAATGCGCTCGCCCAGCCGGATCACCGCCGGGGCGACGGTGAAGTGGTCGACCGCGACATCCGCTTCGCCGGTCGTGCCGATCAAGGCCAGCGCGCGAGGCTCTCCCTTCTTGATGAGCGTGCGCAGCGCGTGCCTGACGATCCATTCCGTGCGCGCATCGTCCCTGTCCCAGCCTGACAGGCGGTCGAGCAGATAATCCGGATTGTCCTTGGCGATGTCGTTCAGATGATTGGCGACCGACTTGCGGACATAGAGGCTGTCATCGGCCTTGAGCGCATCGAGGATCGATACTGTAGGCGACGGGTCGGCGATCAGGTTCTTCAACTGGAACGACCATGGCAGCCGCGGTCTCGAGCCTTCGCTCGCCAGCCTGCGGACGTGCTCGTTCTCGTCCCGCGCCCACCCCTTCATCACCGCCAGCGTCCGCTCGAAATCGTCCCTGAGGAAATGCCTTATAGCGAACTCCGCCGAACCGAACCGGGTGAAGAAATGCAGCGCTTCCATCGAGCGCTCGAACGCGTCGCGGCCGCGAATGGCGACGAATTCGCACAGCGTGATCGACGCGAAGCCATGCCGGATGCGCGGCGCAAGATCGCGCAGGACGGCGAGCGCCTCGGCGTAGTCTGCGGGCAACGTCTGAGCGAATGCCTCGGCCGTCCGGCGCATGCGCTGCATGATGCCGAGATCGTCCAGCCCATCCGTGGCAAGGGACAGGAAGCGCTCCCGATCGAATCGGGGCCAGATTGCGGCCGTCTCGTCGGCAAAATGCTGCAGACGGGCACGGTCGAAGATTTCTTTCAGCGCCGGCGATGCATCCGTCGAACTTGCAGCCAATTGAAGTCTCCTCGCGGCGCGGCTCACCTACTAGGGTCATCCTAGCGGATGCAAGCGACACGCAATGTCAGGATACAATCGCTTTTCACAGATCAATGCCGCCAATCGTTGGATCACGTACGGGAAAATTGTGCAGCGACGGTGTCGGAATCCT
Source organism: Mesorhizobium sp. CAU 1732 (assembly GCF_039888675.1). NCBI lineage: Bacteria > Pseudomonadati > Pseudomonadota > Alphaproteobacteria > Hyphomicrobiales > Phyllobacteriaceae > Mesorhizobium > Mesorhizobium sp. CAU 1732. Next base: position 334,530 of record NZ_JBDQQR010000001.1, on the reverse strand, counting down.
GCTCATCCGCGCGTCATGGCAACAGCACGCCCTTTTCACGTTCGCAACTGGAGCACGTCATGTCCGAAACCACCCTTTCAAACTCGCGCAGATCGACGATTGTCGGCTGGACCCTGTCAGGTCTGGTGATCGCCTTCCTCATCTTCGACGGCGTCATCAAGCTGCCGCCGCTCCAGCCGGTGATCGACACGATGCCGGTGCTCGGCTGGCCCGTCGAACTGGCCCGCATGCTCGGGATCATCACCCTTGTGTGTACGGCTTTATACGCCTGGCCGCGCACCTCCGTGCTGGGCGCGATCCTGCTCACCGCCTATCTCGGCGGCGCGGTTGCCACGCATGTCCGCATCGGCAGCCCGCTCCTGACCCACACGCTGTTCGGCGTCTACATGGCGCTTTTCGTGTGGGGCGGCTTGTGGTTCCGCGATCCGCGCATCCGGGCTCTGATCCCGCTGTCGCGTTAGATCACCTATGCGCTAACCGAAGATCGACCAGCCCATTCGCTCCGTGAGCTGTTCGAGCGCCAGCGTGCCGAGGAGCGAATTGCCGTTTTCGTCGAGCGTCGGGGACCAGACCGCGACCGACGCGATGTCGGGCGCGATGGCCAGGATGCCGCCGCCGACGCCGCTCTTGGCGGGCAGGCCGACGCGGAACGCGAAGTCGCCTGACCCGTCATACTGGCCGCAGGTCATCATCAGCGAGTTGATCCGCCGCGCAAGGCGCGCATGGTGCCGCGAATCCTCGGTCTTGCCGTCTGCGCCGTCGCGCATCAGGTAGCGTCCGGCAAGCGCAAGCTGGCGGCAATCGAGCTCGATGGCGCATTGCGCCACATAGAGCTTCATCACGGCTTCGACGTCGTGATGCAGGTTCTCGAAATGCTTCGAGAGGTTCGCCAGTGCCCGGTTCGAGTAACCGGATGTCTTGCCGTCCTCCTTCACGATCTCGCTGACTTCGCCGAAATCCTTTTCGCCGATCTCGCCGATCAGGAACTCGCGCACGGTTTTGGGAACACCATGCTCCTTGCCGATATCGAGCAGCATGTCGCAGACGACCAGTGCGCCGGGATTGATGAAGGGGTTTCGCGGTATGCCCTTGTGGCGTTCCAGATCGACGATCGAATTGAACGGATCGCCGGACGGCTCACGTCCGACACGTTTCCAGACCTCGTCGTCGAAGGCACGCAGCGCAAGCGTGAGCGCGAAGACCTTCGAGATGCTCTGGATGGGAAACGGCGTGTCGGCATCTGCGCCCGTCACCAGATCGCCATCGACTGTCACGACCGCGATGCCGAAATGCTCGGTCTCGATGTCCGCCATGCCCTTGATGTGGTCGGCAGCTTTGCCGAACTTCTCGATTACACCCATTCGCCCGACGATCTCGTCGACCACATCCTTCAGTTGAGCGAGGTCGACCCGCTTCTCGCGCTTTGCCATGCATGTCTCCGGTTTGAGTTGGCCAGAACGCGACAGGCGCGGAATCGATCCGGTCGGAGGGTAACGTCAGCCCGCGAGCGCGAGAGGCCGGACACGCGGCTCGAACGCCGAGATCGCCAGCGTGTCGCGGGTCATGGTGACGAAGCTGCCAGGCGGAATGGCTTCCCAGTTCGGCTCGTCCTGGTCCAGCGGCTCCGATACGAGGCAGCGCCCGACACCATTGCGAAACGACCCGGCATAGAGGGTCGGCGCCGTTCCGGCCGATGCATAGCGGACGGAATAGAGACGCTCGCCATCGGAGAAGGCCGCGGTGAGCTTGAGTTTCGGCTCGATGCCGGCCTTGCCGGCGACGTCGTGGATGATCGCGACCGCCCGCTCTGTCGCGCCCTGAGGGTCTGTATCGAGGCCCTGGTCGATCATGAGCATGAAGATCAATTCGGAGTCGGTCGTGCCGTGCAACTGCTCGTAGAGCGCGTCAGGCAGGCGATGTTCCAGCTTTCGCCGGATCGCATCGAAATCGCCGATCTGGCCGTTGTGCATGAACGACCATCGCCCGGACGCGAAAGGATGGCAATTGTCGCGGCTGGTCGCGCCGCCCGTCGAGGCGCGGACATGCGCCAGGAAGAGGGGCGAGCGTATCTGGCGGCAGAGGCTTTTCAGATTGCAGTCGGACCAGGCCGGCAGCACGTCGCGGTATCGGCCGGGCTCCGGGCGCTCGCCGTACCAGGCAACGCCGAAACCGTCGCCATTGGTCGCCGTCTTCGCCTGCAGCGCATGGTGGCTCTGGGCGATCAGGGAATGGCAGGGCGCGGTAACGATGTCTTCCATGAAGACCGGTTCGCCGAGATAGGCCGCCCATCGGCACATCGTGTCTATTTCCCCCGATTGTGCGTCCGCTCATAAAGCTCGCGGATGATCCGCGATGCCGTAGTTTCGAACAGAAACGGCAAGAAAGCGTGAACGATCGCGGCGCCTGCGGCCATCAGGAGACGCGAGGAAAACCACGCGGCAAACGCCATGTGTCCGAAATAGCTTTCGCCGACCGTTTCGGGATGCTGGGTGAAGAGCCTGGCAATGCGCGTGGTCATGAATGTCCCCTTTGATTGTATCTTTGGCCACACAATAGACCTGCGTTCATTCAAAGCGTCCCGAAATGTCCTTGAGAGTTTATCCTTATTGGGACATTGTCCTATGATGACTGAAATTATCGATACAATCGACCGGAGACTCCTGGCCGAACTGCAACGCGATGCCACGCTGACGGTGGATCAGCTCTCCGAGCGCCTCAACCTGTCGCGCAACGCATGCTGGCGGCGCGTCAAGATTCTCGAGGAGAAGAAGATCATCACCGGCCGGGTGGCGCTGGTCGATGCGGACAGGCTGGGTCTCGGGCTCTCGGTGTTCATCCTGGTGCGGACATCGCATCACAATCCGGACTGGCTGAAGCGATTTCGCGATGCGGTCTCATCCTTCCCGGAAATCACCGGCGTCTACCGCATGTCCGGCGACCTCGACTACGTGCTGCGCGCCCGCGTCGCCGACGTAAAGGCCTATGACCGGCTCTACCAGCGCCTGATCGCAAAGGTTCCGCTCGACGACGTCTCCGCTTCGTTCGTCATGGAGGAAATCAAAGAGACCACCGTCGTCCCCGTGGAAGTGCGTTGATCCTGATCCGCTTGACCCGACAATCGCTTTCACACATCATTCCACGATGGATTTGTTGGATCGCATTCGCATCGACCCTGCGCGCAGGTCTGGAAAGCCGTGCATCCGCGACACACGGATAGCGGTCTATGACGTGCTGGACTACCTTGCCTCCGGCATGAGCGAGACCGAGATACTGAACGATTTCCCGGAACTCCAACCCGATGATCTGCGTGCGAGCCTTGTCTTCGCAGCAGAGAGGGAACGGCGTTTGCTCGGCGCGGCGTGACCTCCAAGCTCCTTCTCGATCAAAATCTGTCGCGGCGCCTCCTGGCATCTCTTGCGCGTGAGTTTGACGGATCGGCGCATGTTTCCGAACTCGGACTGGCTTCAGCCGAGGACCGCATCATCTGGGACTACGCACGACAAAACCAGTTCACCATTGTATCGAAAGACTCGGATTTCCATCACCTCAGCTTCCTGTATGGCGCACCTCCGAAAACCGTGTGGTTGCGGCTGGGCGATTGCACCACTGCACACATCATTGATTGCATTGAGCGAAATCGAATTCTCACGCTGAATTTCATATCGGACCACGAGTCCGCACTGCTTGTCGTAGAGTGACCGCGTTCGAACTGAAATGGCGTTGATAGACACATCGTTCGAATTGACCTCATGCAACCTTGCCGCCATAGCATCAGGGTCATGACAGCTAGCTCCACTTCATCACCGACACTGGGTATCGTGCGCATGCCGCACGCGGACGGCATCGACCTGCCAGCCTACGAAACGGCAGGCGCGGCCGGCATGGACCTTCGCGCGGCCGTCCCGGCCGATCGCCCGCTCATACTCCTGCCGGGCAAGCGTGCGCTGGTGCCGACGGGACTCATCTTCGAGATCCCAGACGGCTTCGAGGGGCAGATCAGGCCGCGCTCCGGTCTCGCCTTCAAACACGGCATCACCTGCCTGAACACGCCCGGCACGATCGACAGCGACTATCGCGGCGAGGTGAAGGTGCTGCTGGTCAATCTCGGCGACGAGGAATTCGCGATCGAACGCGGCATGCGGATCGCGCAGCTCGTGCTCGCGCAGGTCAGCCATCTCCAGATTGAAGAGCGTTCACTCGCGGGCGAGACGGTTCGCGGCGCAGGCGGCTTCGGCTCCACCGGGACGGCCTGAGCATGCGGCCGGGCCTCGTCATCTTCGATTGCGACGGCATTCTCGTCGATACCGAGGAAACCGCCAACAGGGTGCTTTGCGCCTGGCTGACCGAAGGCGGCTATCCGGTTTCATACGAAGAGTGCCGCCGGGTGTTCTCCGGCACCAGCATGGTCAGCGTCCAGCAGCGGATCGAAGCGAACGGCCACCGGCTCGGTTTCGATCTCGCGGATCGCTGGTATGCGTCGATCGACACGATCTTCTCGACGGTGACGGCAGTTCCGCACATCGAGACGGTCGTCGAAGCCTTGCGGGAGGCCGGCATTCCATGGTGCGTGGCCTCGTCGGCCCGGGTCGACAAGATGCATCTCACGCTCGGCGCGACAGGGCTGATGTCCCATTTCGGCCACGCGCTCTACAGCGCCACGATGGTCGAGCGCGGCAAGCCCTTCCCTGATCTCTTTCTTCATGCCGCGAAGGAAATGGGCTTCGATCCAGCGGACTGCGTCGTCATCGAGGATAGCGTTCCCGGCACCGAGGCGGGCATCGCCGCAGGCATGCGCGTCTTCTCCTACGCAGGCGACCCGTTTTCGGACCGCGCGGCGCTCTCGGCGGCCGGCGGCACCGTCTTCGACGACATGCGCGACCTGCCCGACCTCATCCTGTCCTGACCGTCAAATTCCCCTGCGTCGCGATTTCGTTGTGAACGAAATCGGCAGGCGCGCGTTTCTCACGACAACTTCCAGGCAACATAAGGAAGGAGAACGCAAATGCCGAAGATCGACAAATCCAGGATCATGATCCTTGCGACGAACGGTTTCGAGCAGTCGGAACTCGAGGTTCCATTGAAGAAGCTGGCCGAGGCCGGCGCGACCGTGGACGTTGTTTCCCTCAAGGACGGCGAAATCACCGGCTGGGAAAAGAAGGATTGGGGTTCGGCCGTGAAGGTCGACCGAACGCTCGCGGACGTACGCGTCGAAGACTACGATGCGCTCGTGCTTCCCGGCGGACAGATGAACCCCGACCTGCTTCGTGTCGAGAAGGACGCGGTGACGTTCGTGCGCTCCTTCAACGACACTGGAAAGCCGCTGGCGGCGATCTGCCATGCGCCCTGGCTACTGATAGAGGCGGACCTTGTGCGCGGCCTCAAGGCAACGTCCTACGGGTCGATCAAGACGGACATGATCAACGCCGGCGCGAAGTGGGAAGACTCCCAAACGGTGCGTGACGGCAACATCATCACCGCCCGCAAGCCGGACGATCTGGACGCGTTCGTGGCCGAGATCATCAAGGCCGTGGAAGGCGAAGCCGCACAAAAGCACGCCGCCTGAGCGGCAGCGAGGTTCGGCTGTTGAGTTGCGGATCAGTCTCGCAGCCGGGCAAGGCGGCGCTGGCGCCCGAAAGGGCTGCCGCGCCGCTTTTGCTTGACATAACCTCCGTAAGGGGCCCATCGCTCGTCGTCAAAACGAGGCTGCGATGGACACGCTGACCGTCATCGACATGCACACCGGCGGCGAGCCGCTTCGCATCGTGACCGCCGGTTATCCGCCGCTTGGCCGTGGCACGATCATGCAAAAGCGCGCCTATGTTCGAGACACGCTCGACCACCTGCGGAAGGTGTTGATGTTCGAGCCGCGCGGCCATGCCGACATGTACGGCGCGCTGCTGGTCGAGCCTGATCTGCCGAGCGCCGACCTGGCCGTCCTGTTCATGCACAATGAGGGCTATTCGACAATGTGCGGCCACGCCATCATCGCGCTTGGGCGCTACGCGGTCGATCACGGTCTCGTCGAGGCCAGCGAACCGACGACACGCGTGAACATCGAATGTCCCTGCGGGATGGTTGTCGCCGATGTCGACGTCATCGATGGACGCGCGGGTGCGGTGTCGTTCGAGAGCGTTCCGGCGTTTCTGTTCGCGCGCGATCTGACGATCGACGTGCCGGGTTATGGCGCGATCGTCTACGACATCGCCTATGGCGGCGCGTTCTATGCGCTTGCCGATTGCCCCCAGTTCGGCCTCGAATTCGGACGGGATCCCGCGCGCGGCTTCGTCGATGCGGCCGTTTCGCTGACAGAGGCCGTGAAGGCCAAGGTGCCGCTGTCACATCCCGATCACAGCGACCTCGCCTTTCTCTACGGGGCCATCTTCACCGATGGCGGCAATGGCGCGGCCCGGCCGACCAGAAATATCTGCGTCTTCGCGGACGCGCAGGTGGACCGATCTCCGACAGGCTCAGGCGTGACGGCGCGCATGGCGACGATGCATGCCAAGGGAGATGTTCGTGCCGGCGAGGTGCGGCAGTTCGAAAGCATCGTCGGATCGATCTTCGAAGGCAGCATCGCCACCACGACGAAGGCGGGCGGCCACGACGCCGTCACGGTGCGCGTGTCGGGCCGCGCGCATTATAGCGGCAGGGCCGAATTTATCGTCGAGGACGACGATCCCTTGCGAACCGGTTTCCTCGTGCGCTGACGAGCTGCCCGCTGGCACAAGCGTCGGCGCTTTTTACGTCACGTCGGCCATGCTACATGTGCGCTCCCTTTCGGAGACCTTCGTCATGACACTTGCCGGCTTCGTCACCTATGCGGGTGCGCTTGCGATCGCAGCCGCCATTCCGGGCCCCGGCATTGTGGCATTGATCGCACGCGCGCTGGGTTCCGGCTTCCGCTCGGCGCTTTTCATGGCGATGGGTCTCGTGATGGGCGATCTGGTTTATCTCACGGCGGTCGTGCTTGGCCTTGCAATCCTGGCGCAGACATTTGGAACCGCCTTCATCATCATCAAGTGGGCCGGCGTCGCATATCTCGCCTACCTCGCCTGGACCTTCTGGCACACCGGCATCAAGACCGAGACGGTCGGAGCCGAGCGCTCGCGCGACGGCGCGCTTGCGAGCATCCTGTCCGGCCTGATCGTCACGCTCGGCAACCCGAAGGTGATGGTGTTTTATCTCGCCATTACACCGACGATCATCGACATCGCCTCGATCACGCCCACCGATTACGGCGTCTTGATCGCCATCACCGCGATGGTTCTGCTGGTCGTTCTGGTGCCGTATCTGGCGCTCGCCGCCAAGGCGCGCTGGTTCCTGGCGACGCCGCGGGCACTCAAGACGCTGAACCGCACGGCGGCGGGTTTCATGGCGGGAGCAGCGGCTGCGATCGCGTTTCGCCAGTAGCGCCTGAACGTTCGTTTTGCCCGGCCCAACGGCCGGCCGGCGCGCGGGTTTTGTCTGCAACCAATTAATGATTGGAATCTCCACTCCAGCGCGTACAACTACGTCCAGGCCTTGGCGCGCGGGAGGACAGTGCGTTGCCTGGCCAAGGCAACCACAGGGAGGATTTGCATGAAACACGTAACCCGGAATCTGCTGACCGCCGGCGCGGTCGCGCTGACGCTCGGGCTTGGCTCCACAGCCGCGAAAGCGCAGGAATTCATCAATGTCCTGACCGGCGGCACGTCGGGCGTCTACTATCCGCTCGGCGTCGCGCTGTCGGAAATCTACGCCGAGGGCATCGAGGGATCGCGCACGCAGGTGCAGGCGACGAAGGCCTCGGTCGAGAACCTCAATCTGCTCCAGTCGGGACGCGGCGAGATCGGCTTCTCGCTGGGCGATTCCGTGCAGGAGGCCTGGGCCGGCAATACGGAAGCCGGTTTCCCCGGCAAGCTCGACAAGCTGCGCGGCATCGCCGCCATCTATCCGAACTACATCCAGATCGTCGCCGCGAAGGAATCCGGCATCGAAACGCTCGCAGACCTCAAGGGCAAGAGCCTTTCGGTCGGCGCGCCGGCATCCGGCACCGAGTTGAACGCACGGGCGATCTTCAAGGCCGCAGGCCTCACCTATCAGGATCTCGGCAAGCTCGAATACCTTCCCTTCGCGGAATCCGTGGAGCTGATCAAGAACCGTCAGCTCAACGCGACGCTGCAATCGGCCGGCCTTGGCGTCGCGTCGATCCGCGATCTCGCGACGTCGTTGCCGATCACCGTCGTTGCGGTTCCCGCAGCCGACGTGGAGAAGATCGGGTCGCCCTACATCCCCGTGACGATCCCCGCCGGGACCTATGACGGGCAGGATGCGGATGTCGAGACGGCGGCAGTCGGCAACTTCCTCATCACCCATGAGGGCGTCTCGGAAGAAACCGCCTATCAGATGACGAAGCTGCTGTTCGAGAACCTCGACAAGATGGTCGCGTCACACTCGGCGGCGAAAGCCATCGATGCAAGCAAGGCGCTGGAGGGCATGCCCATCCCGCTGCATCCGGGTGCGGAACGCTACTATCGCGAAGCCGGGCTGCTCAAGTAGCAGCGTGATACAGCCCCTTCGGCATAGCGCCGGAGGGGTTTTTTCTTGGCGACGAGCTTCTGCATCCCGGGAGGGGACATGACCGCTACCAAGGCCGACGGGCCGATCATCGTACAGGATTCGGCAGAAGAGCCCATCGAAGGCCTGCCGCCCGGTTTCGGCGAGGGCATCCTCGGTCGCGTGGCGTTCTGGATCGCGTTTTCGTTCTCGCTCTTCCAGCTCTGGTCGGCAGCCTATGGCACCTTGCCCAGCCAGGTGGTGCGGGCGATGCATGTCGGCTTCCTGCTCCTGCTCGGCTTCGCGCTGTTCGCCAATCTCATCGCGAAGACGCCGATCGGCAAGACGTGGTTCTGGACGCTCGGCATTCTCGGTTTCCTCACCGGCATCTACAATTGGGTGTTCTACGTGCCGCTGATTCAACGCAGCGGGTTTCTGACGCCTCTCGATCTGACCGTCGGTGCACTGGTCATCGTGCTGGTCTTCGAGGGCGCGCGGCGCTTGATGGGCCTGCCGCTCACGATCATCGCAGGCGTGTTCCTGGCCTATTGCTTCTTCGGTCAGTATCTCCCCGCGCCCTTCATCCATCGCGGTTACGATTTCGAGCTCATCGTCGAGCATTTCGGCTTCGGCACCGAGGGCATCTACGGCACGCCGATCTACGTCTCCGCCGCCTACATCTTCATCTTCGTGGTCTTCGCGGCATTCCTCGAACGCGCGGGCATGCTCGCCCTGTTCAACGATTTCGCGCTCGGCCTCGTCGGCTCCTGGCGCGGCGGCCCAGCGCAGGTCTGCGTCATGTCGTCGGCGCTGATGGGGACGATATCGGGCTCCGGCGTCGCCAATGTCGTGGCCTCCGGCCAGTTCACCATTCCCCTGATGAAGCGCTTCGGCTTCCGCTCGGCCTTCGCCGGCGGCGTGGAAGCGACGTCGTCGATGGGCGGTCAGATCATGCCGCCGGTGATGGGCGCGGTCGCCTTCATCATGGCCGAAACGCTGAACGTGCCCTATGTCGACGTGGTCAAGGCCGCCCTCATCCCCGCCGCGCTCTATTTCGGCGTCTGCTTCTGGATGGTCCATCTCGAAGCCGGAAAAGCCGGCCTCGGCGGCATGGCGAAGGACACGCTTCCCGACCCCTGGAAGGCACTGCGCCAGCATTGGCCGCTGGTGCTTCCGCTCGGCACGCTGGTCTACCTGCTTTTCGCCGGTTACACGCCGATCTTCGCGGGCACGATGGGGCTGGCGCTGATCGTCGTGCTGATCCTCGGCACGCCGCTTGCCGCCCTGATCGGGCCGTTCGCGTTCCGCATGGTCTTCTGGGTCGCGCTCGGTCTCGCAGCCGCCGCGTTCATGCGCTTCGGCGTCAACATCCTCGCGGCCGTCATCGGCGGGCTGGTGCTCGCCTGCGTTCTGTTCAAGGGCGGACGCGAAACGCTCGCCATCTGCCGCGATTCGCTCGCGGAAGGCGCCAAAAACGCGCTGCCGGTGGGCATCGCCTGCGCCATCGTCGGTATCGTCATCGGCACGCTGACGCTGACCGGCATCGCATCCACCTTCATCGGCGCGATCATCCGCATCGGCGAGGACAATCTGTTCCTGTCGCTGATCCTGACCATGCTGACCTGCCTCGTACTCGGCATGGGTATCCCGACGATTCCGAACTACATCATCACCTCGTCGCTCGCCGGACCGGCGCTGCTCGAGCTCGGCGTGCCGCTGCTCGTCAGCCACATGTTCGTCTTCTATTTCGGGATCATGGCCGATCTTACCCCGCCGGTCGCGCTCGCATGCTTCGCGGCGGCGCCCATGGCGAAAACATCCGGGCTGAAGATATCCATACAGGCGACGAAGCTGGCGACGGCCGGTTTCGTCGTGCCGTTCATGGCCGTCTATACGCCGGCGCTGATGCTGCAGGATGCAGGGCCGATGGCGGAAGCCTGGGGCTATCCGGTCGAGGTGATCTATGTCGTGCTTAAGGCCTGCGCGGGCATTGCGCTGTGGGGCGTCGCCGTCGTCGGCTTCCTGTTTGCTCGGGCCTTGTGGTGGGAGCGGATCGCCTGCTTCGCCGCAGGTGTCCTGCTCGTCCTGGCACTGCCGCTCACCGACGAAGCCGGATTTGTCCTTGGTGTGATCGTGGTCGCCGCGCATTGGCGGCGGACGCGCGGCGGGGGCAGGCGTGAACCGGCCATCCCATGAGCCTGTGCGTCCTCGTCGGCGGCAAGACGATCGTGATGGCGGTCGCCGCCTTCACCTTGAGCTGGACGCATTCGATCGAGCGCACCGAGTGGCTTGAAAACTGGCAGGTCACAGGCGCGGGCCTCGAACTGGTCGAAGCGCGCGTCAAGGGATCCGGGGCAGGAATGGAGCCGCCCGATGGTGCGAGGCTGAAGGAAGGATGGTGGGTCTACCGGCCGACTATCGGAGCCCAGAGCCGCCTCGTTCTGGCGGCATCGGGTGCGACACAGGCGGGCTGGAAGCTCTGCGGCGGCGCGGAGTGCATGACGCTTGGCGAAACGGCTGCCGAGCCGATCGTGATCAGCGCCTGTAACGGCTGATCAGTGCGCGCCGGCCTGCGTGTCGAAACGACGCCTGATGCGCGCGCATGCAGGGCCGGGCCCACGCATATAGTGCCGCTCAGGCCGATAGCTTGGCAGGAAGAATTCGCGCACCACGATGGCGCCGTTTGATATGTGAGCCCAGATCGTCATGACCCTGTTACCCTGTCCCGTCGGATGTCCCTTCCGATTGAGGATCAGCCTAGCGAGCACCAGTGAATAAGCGATGAACGCGTTGTTAATCTCTGGCTGATTAGCGCGCCGACAGTGACCGAATTGCGAATGATTCGCCGCGCGCAAGCCGTCCCTTTCAACAATCAGTGCCGGCTGTTGCAAGAGCGCCACACGTAGCGGTTGGAAGCGCGGGCGGCGATCTCGAAACGCGCCCGACGAAACTCACCGCACCTTCCATCGGGACTGGGAACACTGGCGCTGTTTGCAAGTTCGGGGGACGAGCCGGCTTGCTCCCGGCCCGACGCGCCGAGGCGCGCCGCTCGATAACAACAAGTCACGAAAGGCTGAAACAATGGGCTTTTTCTCGAAGGACATCAAAACGATGGACGACCTCTTCGTCCACACGCTGCGCGACATCTATTACGCCGAGAAGCAGATTCTCAAAAATCTCCCGAAGATGATCGACAAGGCGACGAACCGCGAGCTCAAGCAGGGTTTCGAGAAGCACCTGACCGAGACCGAAGGCCATGTCACCCGTCTCGAGCAGGTGTTCGAGATGCATGGCGTTGAAGCCAAGGGGGTCAATTGCCCGGCCATCGACGGCATCCTCAAGGAAGCCGACGAGATCGCCGGCGAGGTCGATGACGAGCGCGTTCTGGATGCGGCGCTGATTGCGGCCGGTCAGGCCGTCGAGCACTACGAGATCACGCGATACGGCACCCTCGTCGCCTGGGCGAAGGAACTGGGCCGCAGCGATTGCGCCGCGGTGCTCCAGAAGAACCTCGACGAGGAAAAGGCGACGGACAAGAAACTGACCGACCTCGCCGCCAGCCGCGTCAACCTTCAGGCTGCCGAATAGGCGCCGCACCAGTAGTACGCCGAAGCCACCCCTCAAGCTTTGGCCGTCCCGGCCCGCCGTCAATCTCATGCGGCGGGCCGTTGATTTTCCGTCCTCGGACCCGCCAAGGCGGGGTTCGCACGGCAAGGCGATTGCGTCTATGCTCAGGCCGACGAATCCAGGGAGGATCACATGGGCACAGTCCCGCCGGTTTGCGATTTCGACTGGAAGGGCATCGATGCGATCCTGCCCGGCATCGATGGCAACGAACATCAGCTCTCCGAGCATGTCGGGCCCGGCGGGCTCGTCGTCGCCTTCATCTGCAATCATTGCCCCTATGTGAAAGCCGTCATCGGACGCATCGTGCGCGACGCGAACGACCTTCGGGCCCATGGAGTCGGCTTCGTCGCCATCAACTCCAATGATGCGGAGGCCTACCCGCAGGATTCCTTCGACAACATGAAGGTGTTTTCGCGCGAACACCGCATGTCGTTCCCGTATCTCTACGATTCCGACCAGTCGATCGCCCGGGCCTATGGCGCCGCGTGCACGCCCGACTTCTTCGGCTTCAATGCTCGGATGAAGCTGCAATATCGCGGCAGGCTCGATGCATCGCGCAAGGAAACCGGCGCCGACGACCTTCGCCGCGACCTTTACGAGGCGATGGTCGCGATTGCGCGTAGCGGGACCGGCCCGCAAGACCAAATCGCCTCGATCGGCTGCTCGATCAAGTGGAAAGACGGCGTCGCCTGAGCGGCGCGCCTGCGGCAAGTGGAAAGACGGCGTCGCCTGACCAACCGACCACTGGATTGGTCGATAGGCAGGCTGTGGCGCTGACGCGGCCGGCGCGCACATCCCAAGGTCCTCCCGCTACAAAGGCGGATTCAACCGCCATGCCACGGGAAACGCCATGAACGCCTCGCCAGTCCCAGCCTCGCGCGCCGATATCGACGGCCGCTATGCCTGGTCGAGGCTGCTCGCCTCGATGCTCCTGAGCACGGTGGGCAGCGTCGGCATGTGGTCGGTAATCGTCGTATTGCCCGAAGTCCAGGCGGAGTTCGGCGTCGACCGGGCGGCGGCCTCGATGCCCTACACGATGACGATGATCGGCTTTGCGTTCGGCAACGTCATGATCGGACGCTTCGTCGACCGTGCAGGCATTTTCCCGCCGATGCTGCTGGCCGCCGCCTTCCTGTTCTTCGGCTACATGCTGGCGGCATTGTCGCCATCGATCTGGGTGTTCGCGATCGTCCAGGCCATCATCGGCTTCGGCGCCGCGGCGACGTTCGGCCCGCTGATCGCGGACATCTCGCACTGGTTCGACCGGCGTCGCGGCGTGGCTGTGGCCGCCGCAGCCAGCGGCAATTATTTCGCCGGCGCGATCTGGCCGCTGCTCATGCAGATGACGCCGTCGGGTGAAGGATGGCGCTACACCTATGTGGCGATCGGCATCGTATGCATCGTCGCCATGACGCCATTGGCCTTTTATCTGCGCCGCCGAGCCCCTCATATTGCCGCCGAGGCGGCCGGTGCCGCGCCTGCGGTGACGCGCTCGAAATCCATCGACCTCTCGCCGCGCGCGCTTCAGATCCTGCTGTCGATCGCCGGCATCGGATGCTGTGTCGCCATGTCGATGCCTCAGGTCCACATCGTCGCCTATTGCGTCGATCTCGGTTTCGGCGTTGCGCGCGGTGCTGAAATGCTGTCGCTGATGCTCGTCGGCGGCATCATCAGCCGTCTCGCGTCCGGGTTCCTCGCCGACCATATCGGCGGCGTGAAGACGCTGCTCATCGGCTCGGTGCTGCAGTGCCTCGCGCTGTTCGCCTACATTCCCTTCGACGGCCTCGCCTCGCTCTATCTCGTTTCGCTGGTCTTCGGCCTCTCGCAGGGCGGCATCGTGCCCAGCTATGCGATCATCGTGCGCGAGTACCTGCCGGCCAAGGAAGCGGGCCAGCGCGTCGGCCTCGTCATCATGGCGACGATCGCCGGCATGGCGCTGGGCGGCTGGCTCTCCGGCTGGATCTACGATCTCACCGGCTCCTATTCCGCTGCCTTCCTGAACGGGATCGGTTGGAACGTCCTCAACATAGCCATCATGGTGCTGATCCTGTGGCGCACGCGCTCGGTACGACCTGTCGCCGCCTAAGCACGCACACCCTATCGCATGCCGCGCGAAATCCTCTACATTCAGCGGATTGAGCGTAGGCAGCAGGGATTCGCCGCATGTATAGGACCATCCTCGTTTCGGTCGATCTCGGCGACGCGGACGGAGAGGCGCTGACGATCGCCACGGCCGTGTCGTATGCGCAGGCATTCGACGCGCAGTTGCACATCATGACCGTGGTGCCGGATTACGGGCTCTCGATCGTCGGCGGCTTCTTTCCCAAGGGCCACGAAAAGGAAGCCATCGAGCATGCTCAAGCCGCGCTGGAGCAGTTCACGGCGCAACACGTGCCGGAAACCGTCAGGCACCATCACATCGTGGGCCATGGCTCGATCTACCGCCAGATCCTGCATCATTCCAGCGTGACGGGGGCCGACCTCATCATCCTGGCGGCCGGCCGGGACGATCCCGACGACTATCTGATCGGCCCGAACGCGGCGCGCGTGGTCCGCCATGCGAAAGCCTCCGTCCTGGTGGTGCGGCGACCGATCTCCTGACGCAGGCGCGCTGAGCACACCGGGATTTGAAATCGGGGGCGGCCGGTCGCCGTAGCGCGCGCTGGCGCGCTAAACGCCGGCGCCCATAGTTGTCAGACCTATGACCGACGCAGCACGTCCTGCCATTCCGGATGGCGAGCGATCTGCGCTTTTGCGAACGGGCAAAGCGGAATGATCGAGACTCCGTCGCGGCGGGCATCTTCGACCGCCTGTCGCACCAGCCGCTCTCCGACCTTGCGGCCACGCAAGGCGTCTGGAACTTCGGTGTGATCGATGATGATCAGCCCGTCGCCAGCGCGGCTGTATGTCATCTCGGCTTCGATACCGCCAATGAGCAGCCGATAGCGCCCTTTCGATGCGCCGTCTTCCCGCTCGACCGTCCCTTCGGTCGTCTCGGAGGTGTCCTTCGTCAGCACCGCATCCGGCGGGCGCACCTGGCGCGGCCGCCCCGGCCCGCATTCCAGAAGATCGCGGTCCCATCCTCCGAGATTGGCGGCCGCCTCATAGGTCGAGACGAGGAAAGCCATCAAAGCTCCGTCGGGATCGGCTGCCGACCGTACGGCATCGTAGGGGAGGACGAACTCCGACAGGCCGTCGCTCCAGAATGCCGCTTCAGGCCGCACCGATGCGGAGCCGAAGCCGTTCGGGGCGGGGTAAGCGTATGCGTAGAAAGCGGGATAGTCGATACCGCCGCCCCCCGGCCAGAAGCCCGCCGACGA
This sequence comes from Mesorhizobium sp. CAU 1732, assembly GCF_039888675.1. Taxonomy (NCBI): domain Bacteria; kingdom Pseudomonadati; phylum Pseudomonadota; class Alphaproteobacteria; order Hyphomicrobiales; family Phyllobacteriaceae; genus Mesorhizobium; species Mesorhizobium sp. CAU 1732. The sequence continues at coordinate 319,048 of NZ_JBDQQR010000001.1, read as the reverse complement.
CACCTCGCGATCATAGGCTTCGCGTGCCACGTCATCCGGCAAGGCCGGAATCCCGGCAGGATGAAGCGGCGCGCGCCGGCCGGAAAAGCGGGTGACGGCCAGATCGAGAGCGCCCCAGAACAGGTGAACGGGGCTGGATTTGCCGAGAAAGGACGTCCGGAACGTCTTGAATACCTTATCGACGGACACCAGCGCCTGATGAAACCGCTGAACGGCGTCGCGGTCGTAGGGCCGATCGCGATCATCCTCGGCGAACGGAACTGGATATGGCACCTCGTTCGGCTGACCGTTGAAAGTCGGCGTGCCGCCAAGTTCGGTGATCAAGCTGACGAAATCAGCATGGAAGCGGGCGACCGTGGTCGGCCCCAGTTCGAAGGACGCCTGCCGGCCTTCGCCGCAGGTGCCGACAACCTTGTGCTCTCGCAAATCGAACAGGATTTCGATACCGGGACCGTCCGGTATCGGCGAGGATGCCAGGCCGGTCGGCGTGACATAAAATGTCGCGTTCCACGAATGGTTGAGCCAAGGCGTATGCGCCAGCCGGTACTTTCCAGCGATCTGAAGATAGAGATGCAGGGCGGAACACGTCTCACGCCAACCGAGATAGTCGAGGTGCGGCCAGTTGTTGTTCATTGCGTGTCTCCATCCAAACTTTGCACGACAAAGCCTGCCGTTCGTTTCGCCCCGCGCTCGCTTGAGCCGCGTCCCCGGCAATCAGCCAGTCGGCACGTTCAGTCCGGAAGCGGGATGTGCTCGTCCCGATCATCTGCCGGGAGATCGAAGCGTCCCTTGCCCCAATTCTCCGCGCGCCATTCGGCCTTGGCGAGCTCGATGCGCTCCTGGGATGAGGCGACGAAGTTCCACCAGATATAGCGCGGCCCATTGAGCGTTGCGCCGCCGAGGATCATCAGCCGCGCGCCCTGGCTGCCTGCCGCAACCGTGATCCTGTCGCCGGGACGGAAGACCATCATCTGACCGGGCTCAAAGTCCTGGCCGGCAACCGAGATCGATCCCTCGACGATGTAGATGCCCCGGTCCTCGTGATCGTCCGGCATCGGCAGCCGGCTTCCTGGTTCAAGCTTTACATCGGCATAGAACGTCTCGGAAAGCATCTGCGCGGGCGCGACCTTGCCGTAGGCACTGCCGAGGATCAGCCGAACCGATACGCCATGATCCTCGATCATCGGCAGCGTCTCCTTGCCGTGATGCTCGAAGCTGGGTGCCATATCCTCATGGGTATCGGGCAGCGCCAGCCATGTCTGGATTCCGAACAGGCTGTTCGGACCGCTTCGGGCAGCCACGGAGGTACGCTCCGAATGGGTGACACCGCGTCCGGCGACCATCCAGTTCAGCGCGCCGGGGCGAATGATCTGATCGGCGCCCGTGCTGTCGCGGTGATGGAAGTCGCCGCGATAGAGGTAGGTGACAGTGCCGAGGCCGATATGCGGGTGCGGGCGGACATCGATGCCCTGGCCGGTCAGCAATTCGGCCGGTCCCGCCTGGTCGAAGAAAATGAACGGCCCGACCATCTGCCGCTTCGGCGCCGGCAAGGCGCGGCGGACCTCGAAGCCGCCGAGGTCACGAGAACGCGGAACGATGAGGGTTTCGATCGCGTCGATGCCGACGTCATCGGGACAGCCCGGTTCGATTGCGGGGTTCCAACTCATGCAGCTTATCCTCTCCTGTCAGCCCGTTTTCCGAGCTTACCTAGATCGCCGTGCATCCTGACGGACGCATAAGTGGCGATCTATCTCTTTGTTTGAGCATCGGAGCTAGGCCTGCAATCCGCGCAACTGTGTCGCGCAAAGTGGAACTACCGCCCCGTTAGCGATCGATCCCCTCGAGGCGCGAGTCTTCAGCGAGGCACTCGATCATGAGCTCGGTGAGAACCCGCACCTTCCGTGAAGGATGCTGACCTGGCGGGCGGATGACATACACGCCTGCGGAAGGTGGCGGGTAACGGGTCATGATCGGAACGAGCGCGCCGGAAGCAACATAGTCGTTGGTGACGCAATCGGGGAGCCGGGCAATTCCAAGCCCCGCAGCGGCGGCAGTTGCAAGGGCTGCGGCGTTGTCGGCCTTGAAGCGTCCTTGCGGGTTCACGCTGATGACATAGTCGCCATCCATGAACAGCCATGGCTCGGTGCCTTGCATGAGAGCCTGATGGGCGGTGATTTCCTCGGGAGCCTCCGGGGAACCGTGCGCTTGTACATAGTCGGGACTTGCGACCAGCTTTCCGTGGGTCGCACCGACGCGTCTGGCGATGAGATTGGAGTCCTGGAGAAAGCCGACCCGGATCGCACAATCGAAGCCCTCCGCAATGAGATCGACGAAGCGGTCACTGTAGGAGGAATGGATCTGGAGCTTGGGGTGGCGCCGCGCCATGATCGCCAGTACGGGCGCGAAGTGCGTTGGACCGAAAGTAAGCGGCATCGCGACGCGTAAGCGGCCGCTAAGGTCGCCCGTCGGCTGGATGGCATCCCTGGCCGAATCGATCTCTGCGCTGACCCTGGCCGCGTGATCCCTAAACGTGACGCCTGCTTCGGTAAGAGCGGCACCACGAGTGGTTCGTGCAAGGAGTTGGACGCCAAGTTCGGCTTCAAGGCGGAAAAGCCGCCGGCTGACGATCGATTTGGAGACCCCGAGCCGGCGCGCGGCCGCCGAAACGCCGCCGGCATCGGCAACTTCCACGAATGTCTGAAGGTCTTCGATGTCCATTCCGGCGTTCCTGGTTTCGCGACACAGCTGGGCGCCCAAAAGCCCTACCGTATCCCGAACAGGAATGACACTCTCCGCGCTCCCGAGACGACGCGGCCGGCGGCGGATGTCTTCCTGCAAATCCCTGAGCGGGAGTGCCAGTACAGGCCGTCGTCACAAAAGAGACCCTGCAAGGACCACCTATGGAAATCGGTATCGACAGCTTTGCCGCCATTTTGCCCGATCCAGCGACGGGGAAGCTGCCTTCGGCCACGGACCGAATGGCCGATCTGCTGGAGGAAGTCGAGGTTGCCGACCGCGTCGGACTAGACGTCTTCGGTATCGGTGAGCACCACCGCGCCGAATTCCTCGATTCCGCGCCTGCGATCATTCTGGCCGCGGCAGCGGCGCGCACCAGCCGGATCCGATTGACGAGCGCGGTCACGGTGCTGAGTGCTGCAGACCCGGTGCGGGTCTTCCAGGAGTTCGCAACCCTCGACCTGATCGCCAGGGGGCGCGCCGAGATCGTCGTCGGCCGGGGCTCGTTCGGCGAGGCTTTTCCGCTGTTCGGCCTCGATACAAGGGCCTATGACGACCTTTTCGCTGAAAAGCTCGATCTGTTCCTCAAGCTTGGCGAGACGACCAACATCACCTGGTACGGGCGTTATCGTGCGGCGCTCCACGGAGAGGGTGTCTTTCCGCGCCCCCATCAGTCGCGATTGCCGTTGTGGGTAGGCGTCGGCGGCACACCGCAATCCTTCGCGCGCGCCGGCGAGCTGGGCCTTCCGCTGATGGTCGCCATCATCGGCGGTACGTTCGAGCGTTTTCGTCCGCTCGTCGATCTCTATCGCGAAGCCGGCAGGAAAGCCGGGCACGGCCCGGAGAAACTGACGGTCGGCGTTCACGCGATGGGTTTCGTCGGCGAGACGGATGCGGCGGCCAACGATGCCTTCTTTCCCGGCTGGGCGCATCTGACAGGGACGATCGGGCGCGAACGCGGCTGGCCTGCGCCGACGCGTCAGCAGTTCGAAGCCATGGCCAGCCCCGAGGGCGCGTTCCTGATCGGCGCCCCGGCAACGGTCGCCGCCAAGATGCTGCGTGCCAGCGAGGCACTTGGCGGCGTCTCGCGCATCACCTTCCAGATGAGCACCGCCTCTCTCGAGACGGCCGCGATGAAGCGTTCCATCGAACTTTTGGGCACTGAGGTCGCGCCAATCGTGCGGGCGGCATCGTCGATGCACTGAGTGCCTCGTCAGCAGGGCTATCCCGAGGGGTCGATTTGCGACAACGGCACTTCTCCGTGCATGATCGCCATGAACGTCTCTCATGCTTACCACCAAGGAGGGTGAAACTATGCCAAAGGGGTCCGATCTGTTCGTCGCCGCGCTGGAAAACGAAGGCGTGGACCGCATCTTCGGCGTTCCGGGCGAGGAAAACCTCGATGTGCTGGAGTCGCTGCGAACCTCGAGCATCAAACTGATCCTGACGCGTCATGAGCAGGCCGCCGCCTTCATGGCCGCGACGCATGGGCGGCTTACAGGCAGGCCCGGTGTCTGCCTCGCAACGCTCGGCCCCGGCGCGCTGAATTTCTCGACCGGTGCGGCCTATGCCCATCTCGGTGCCATGCCGATGATCCTCATCACCGGCCAGAAGCCCGTGATGAGCGCCAAGCAGGCCCGCTTCCAGATCGTCGATATCGTCGCCTCGATGAAGCCGCTCACCAAAATGACGCGGCAGATCGTCAGCGCGGCCGCCATCCCCGCGACGGTGCGGGATGCCTTCAGGGTTGCGATGGAAGAGCGGCCGGGGCCCGTGCATCTCGAACTGCCGGAGGACGTGGCGGCCGAGGAGGTCGCGAACGCTTCCGTCATTGCCCGCCACGCCCTTGAACGCCCGGTTGCCCAAGCCACCGCGCTCGATATCGCTGCGGAACATATACGTGCCGCCAAACGTCCGCTCGTGATGATCGGCGCGGCGGGCAGCCGGCCTTCGCTGGTTGAACCGCTGTCGACTTTCATATCGCGCACCCGCTTGCCCTTCTTCAACACGCAGATGGGCAAGGGGGCGGTCACCGGGGGCTCCAATCTCTATATGGGAACAGCCGCGCTCTCTGAGGGCGACTATGTCCACGAGGCTGTCGAGCGCGCCGACCTGATCGTCGCCATCGGCCACGACACGGTCGAGAAGCCGCCATTCCTCATGAAAAGTGCGGGCGGGCCAAAGGTCATCCATGTCGCCTACCAATCCGCGACGATCGAACAGGTCTATCACCCGGATATCGAAGTGATCGGCGACATAGCGGCTTCTGTCGAAGCGCTTGGCGAACGTCTTGAAGGCCGCCTGTCTCCCGACGAAGGCATGCTCGAACTGCGCCAGAAAATTCTCGCCCGCATCAACGATCGTGCAGAGGAAGACCGTTTCCCGGTCACGCCTCAGCGCCTTGTCCACGATGTCCGCAAGGTGGTGCCCGAAGACGGTATCGTCTGCCTCGACAACGGCATGTACAAGATCTGGTTCGCGCGCAACTATCGCACCCATGTCGCCAACACGCTGCTGCTCGACAATGCGCTCGCCACGATGGGCGCCGGTCTGCCCTCGGCGATGATGGCGGCGATGCTTCATCCCAACCGCAGGGTCATGGCGGTGTGCGGCGATGGCGGCTTCATGATGAACTCGCAGGAAATGGAAACGGCGGTGAGGCTCGGGCTGAACCTCGTCGTGCTCATCCTGAACGATCGCGCCTACGGCATGATCCGCTGGAAGCAGGCGGTGGACGGCTTCCCGGACTTTGGCATGAGTTTTGGCAATCCCGATTTCGTGCGGTATGCCGAGGCGTATGGCGCAAAGGGGTCGCGGGTGACCGCCGTCGAGGATCTCGTGCCGACGCTCGAAGCCGCCTTCGCCGGTGGCGGGGTCCATCTGGTCGATGTGCCGATCGACTATTCTGAAAATACCCGCGTGCTCGTCGATGAACTGCGCAACCGCACGCCGGATGTGGAGTGTGCTTGAAATGCAGGAAGATCGACAATGCTAGAGGTCGTGCAGGCGTTCGATCGCGCCCCCATCGCGGAGATCGAGACGGACGATGCAGCCGCGCTGGAGCGCAAGCTGCAAGCCGCCGAGCATGCCTTCAAGGATCGCGAGGGCTGGCTGAAACCTCACCAGCGCATTGCCATCCTGCGCAAGCTGGCCGCGCTGATGGAACGCGAGCGTGATCATCTCGCCATGCAGATCGCGCGCGAGGGCGGCAAGCCGCTGCCTGACGCGATCATCGAGACCAACCGCGCCATCGACGGCGTCCACAACGCCGCCGACGAACTGCGTCATTTCGCCGGTCGGGAAATCCCGATGGGACTGTCGGCGGCGGCGGAGAACCGCTGGGCCTTTACCACGAAGGAGCCGATCGGCATCGTCGCGGCAATCTCCGCCTTCAACCACCCGCTGAACCTGATCGTCCATCAGGTCGCGCCGGCCATCGCGGTCGGATGCCCGGTCATCGTCAAGCCGGCGGTCACGACACCGCTGTCCTGCCTCGATTTCGTGGCGCTGGTCCACGAGGCGGGCCTGCCTGAGCCATGGTGCCAGAGCTTCGTCACGGAAAACAACCAGTTGGCCGAAAAACTGGCGACCGACAGGCGCATCGCCTTCCTGAGCTTCATCGGCTCGGCCAGGGTCGGCTGGTCGCTGCATGCGAAGCTTGCCCCGGGCACGCGCTCGGCGCTGGAGCATGGTGGCGCGGCGCCAGCCATCGTCGATCACAGTGCCGACCTCGCCAAGGTCATCGAGCCGATCGTCAAGGGTGGCTACTACCATGCGGGGCAGGTCTGTGTGTCGACACAGCGCATCTTCGTTCACGAGGGTATAGCAGACGATTTCACGCAGAAGCTCATTGCCCGCGTCGAGACACTGCGTACCGCCGATCCCACCCTGAAGGACACGGAGGTCGGGCCGCTAATCCTTCCGCGCGAGGCCGACCGGGTCGCGGATTGGATCGAGGAAGCGGTCAAGGGAGGGGCTGCGCTGGCAACCGGCGGGGAGCGCCTCTCCGAAACGACCCTGCAGCCGGCGGTTCTGCTCGACCCCGCTGCCGATGCGAAAATATCGACGCTGGAGATTTTCGGACCGGTGGTCGCCGTCTATCGCTACGGCAATCTCGACGACGCCATTCGCCAGGCCAACGCCCTGCCCACGGCCTTCCAGGCCAGCGTCTTCGCACAGGATATCGATGTCGCGATGCGGGCGGCCAATCGTCTCGATGCCTCGGCTGTGATGATCAACGATCCGACAGCATTCCGAACAGACTGGATGCCGTTCGCCGGCCGTAAGGAATCCGGATATGGCACGGGCGGCATCCCCTACACGATGCGCGACATGGCGCAGGAGAAGATGATCCTCTTGCGCAGAAGCTGAGCGAGCGGTCTCCAGGCCCCCGCTCCGGGATCTACGCGTAGCGATCGTGGTGGCGCACCCAGTCCATGCCCTCCGCCTCGTTGCGACCTTTCGGGGTCAGATCGAGCATGGCGTAGGTTCCCATCATCACCTCCACGCCGCGGCCGAACGTGGAATAGGTGTGAAAGACATCGCCAGCCTCATCCTTGAAGAAGGCGCTGACGCCCGGCCATTCCTCGCCGGTCTCCCGCCATTCGCCGAAATTGTAGTCGATGTGCCCGCTGGCGACTTCCTCGGGCGTGAAACTGACCCGGAAATCGTAGTTGAACGAGCTGCCGTTCGAGGACACCCACCGGAACTGCCAGCCCATGCGACCGCGGAAGCGCTCGATCTCGACAAGCGGGGCTCGCGAGACGGCGACCATGGTGACGTCGTGATTGGCCAGATGCATGTTCATGCCGTCGGTATGGTCGGCCATGTAGGAGCAACTCGGACAGCCTTGCTTCCATCCCGGCCCGAACATGAAATGCTGCACCAGAAGCTGCGATCGACCGTCGAAGAGATCCGCCAGCGTGCGCGGGCCATCCGGCGTATCGAACGTGTATTCCGTGTCGATCCGCACCCATGGCAGTGCGAGCCGCTGCCGGGTGACCTTGTCACGAAGACGGGTCAGTTCCTTCTCCGCCTTCAGGAGGTCCCGGCGGGTGGTCAGCCAGTCATCGCGTGAAACAACAGCGTGTTGCATTGTCAGTCTCCTTCAGTTTGGGTGATGGGATGTTGCGAACCGTCGGGAGAGGAGCTTCAGCCACGGTGACAGGTGAAAGACGCTCATCAGCAGGTACATCAGGACCATGTCGTTGATCGGCACCAAAGGCGAAGCGACGGAGCACATGGTCATGCCCGGCGCGCTGACGGCAGAAACCCCGGCCATCAGGGCGAAAATGGGGGTTGCAGCAAACCCAAGCCGGCCGGTCACATCGACCGCCGGCGTGAGCGACGCATTGCCCGTTCCTGTTGCTGCAAATCTCGTCACGTCCGATCCTCCGCTGAATACGGTTCCAACGATTGTGATAGGAAGACCCTATCCCCGGTGGAGGGCCGGGTGGGAGTTACAAGTGTGACGGGATTGCAATGGACGTGGTGATTGCCGCCGCAGCGCGCGCACTTTCCGCCGGAGACCCGCTGGCGGCGCTGAAAAGGGTCGCTTTGCGCGATGACGCCCCGGCGCTGGCCATGCGCGGCATCGCGATGGCGCAGCTTGGCGACCTCGTGCGCGCCCGGGAGCTGCTGCGCAGCGCGGCACACGCATTCAGCCCCAAAGAAGCGATGGCGCGTGCGCGCTGCGTCGTCGCCGAAGCCGAGATAGCGCTTGTTTCGCGTGATCTGGGCCGATCCTCGCAGATGCTCACGGCAGCGCGGACGACGCTCACGGCATGCGGTGATCACACGAACGCCGCACACGCCGGCTATCTCGAAGCCCGGTTCCTTCTCCTGATAGGTCGTCTCGATGAAGCAGAAGCGATGCTCGATGAAGTGGATGTCGGCATCCTGCCGCGCCCTTCGCAGGTCGGGTACGCGTTGGTCATGGCGGGTATCGCCATGCGGCGCATCAGGACAGGTCCGGCCAGAGCCGCTCTGGAGCGAGCCAGGCAGGGAGCGGAGATGGCGCGTATTCCAGCGCTCATGGCCGAGGCGGATCAGGCCATGAGAGCGTTCGAAGCACCGGCCGCGCGGTTCATCACGCGGGGCGCGGAGCGATCGTTCCGTCTCGACGAGGTTGAAACGCTGTTGGCCTCGGATACGCTCATTGTGGATGCCTGCCGAAACGCCGTGCGCGCGGGAACGACCATCATTCCACTCGCGACGCGCCCTGTGCTGCTCGCCCTCATCCGCGCCCTTGCTGAGGCATGGCCGGCCGATGTGCCGCGCGAGACGCTTCTGAAACGCGCTTTCCGCGCACAGCATGCCGACGAAACGCACCGCGCGAGACTGCGTGTCGAAATCGCCCGGCTGCGCGAAGTGGTCGAGCCGCTGGCGGCGCTGACCGCAACCAGTCAGGGCTTTGTTCTGCAGCCTTACGCCGCGCGTGAGGTCGCCGTGCTGGCGCCGCCGGTCGAAGGCGACCACGCGGACGTGTTCGCCTTGCTCGGCGACGGTCAAGCCTGGTCGAGTTCCGCATTGGCGCTGGCGCTCGGCGTGAGCACGCGTACGGTACAGCGGGCACTCGAAGAGCTTGCGCTGGACCGCAAGGTGGAGTCTTTCGGGCGCGGGTGGGCCTGCCGCTGGATCGCGTCGAGCGTGCCGGGATTCCCGACAAGCTTGTTACTCCCCGTCGCGGACATGTCCGTCTAGGATAAGAACATGAAACATTCCGCCGCCGAGATCATCCGTGAATATGGGCCCTTTCCCGATGTCGATGACGTGCACGGGGTTACCTTCGACGGCCAACAGGTTTGGTTCGCAACCGGCGACAGGCTGAATGCGCTTGATCCCGAAAGCGGAGACGTCGTGAGATCGCTCGACATCGCCGCCGATGCAGGAACCGCATCCGACGGCAAGCACCTGTTCCAGATCGCCGGTGCCATGATCCGCAAGATTGATCTCAAGACAGGCGAGGTGATCGCCACGATACCAGCGCCCGGGAATGGCGGGGACTCAGGGCTGGCCTGGGCGGAGGGCTCGCTCTGGGTCGGCCAGCACCGCGGCCGGAAGATCCATCAGGTAGATCCCGAGACGGGAGACGTCCTGCGCACGATCGAATCCGATCGATTCGTCACGGGTGTCACCTGGGTTGACGGCGAGCTTTGGCACGGCACATGGGACGACAAGGAGAGCACTATCCGCCGCATCGACCCCGAGACGGGGGACGTGCTTGAGCAACTGGACATGCCTTCAGGAACCGGCGTTTCGGGGCTCGAATCCGACGGCCGCGATCGCTTTTTCTGCGGAGGCGGCAACAGCGGAAAACTGAGGGTCGTGCGTCGGCCCGGGCCAGGTCCTGCGTAAACGCGACTACCCCTACTTTCGCATAGCGCTACCGACGACTAGCGCATCGCCATTTTCTGGAACCGCTTGCCAGCGCGCCGTGACCCGGCCAGCATCTCAGCGACTTTTCACAAGGCCCCAGTGCCTTTGTTTGGTAGCCTTAGGCGAGCAGGCGGAAGCGAGGTGCACCTTGAGCGATAAGATAGTCAGGATCGGCGGAGCGTCTGGATACTGGGGCGACACGTCCATCGGTCCTGCGCAACTGATCGGGGTGGCCGGTCTCGACTACATGGTGTTCGACTATCTGGCCGAAATCACGATGTCGATCCTCGCCAAGGCCAAGGCGAAGGACCCCAATGCCGGTTACGCCACAGACTTCATTACACAGGCGATGCGCCCGCTGATCGGTCAGATCAGTGAAAAGAAAATCCGCGTTGTCGCCAATGCCGGCGGTTTGAACCTTGCCGCCTGCCGCCGCGCTCTGGAGCAGTTGATGGCCGAAGCAGGCGTATCGCTCCGCATCGGCACGGTGGAGGGCGATGATCTTTCTCCCCAACTTGAACGTGTGCGTAAAACGGCCCGCGAAATGGATAGCGGCGCGGCGATGCCCGACAGGATGCTGAGCGTGAACGCCTATCTCGGCGCATTCCCGATCGCGGCGGCGCTGGATGCCGGCGCCGACATCGTCGTGACGGGTCGCTGCGTCGACAGCGCACTGATTGCTGGGCCGCTGATCCACGAGTTCGGATGGAAAAGTGACGATCTCGACCGCCTGGCCGCCGCAGGTCTGGCTGGTCATCTGCTTGAATGCGGGGCGCAGGCAACGGGCGGAAACTTCACCGATTGGGACCAGACCGCCGATGGCTGGGACAACACCGGCTTTCCGGTTGCCGAGGTTTCCGCCGACGGCAGCTTCGTCGTGACCAAGCCGAATGGCACGGGCGGCAAGGTTACGCCGCTGACGATCGGCGAGCAGATGCTGTATGAAATCGGTGATCCAGGCACATACATTCTGCCCGACGTGGTGTGCGATTTCCGGCAGGTGACGATGACCGACCTCGGCCAGGATCGTGTGCGCATCGCCGGAGCGCGGGGCGCCCCTCCCACCGCGCAGTACAAGGTCAGCGCTACCTACCTGGACGGCTATGCATGCGTCGGCAATTTCGTCGTCGCGGGCGAGCACGCGGCAGCCAAGGCGCGCCTTCAGGGACAGGCGGTCCTGACCAAGGTGCGCCGCCTTTTCGAACGGCAGGGCCTGGCCGATTTCACACGAACGTCCATGCAGATCATCGGATCGGAATCGCTTTATGGCGATGCGGCGAACCCGGTTCTGGAACTGAGCCGCGAGGTCGTGCTGCGCCTTGGCATCCACCATCCGAGCAGGGAGGGCGCCGACCTCTTTTCCAAGGAGTTCATAGGAGCTGGCTTGTCCATGGCGCCGGGCCTCACCCTGCTTTCACCGGGAAGGCCGAAGGCATCTCCTGTCGTTCGCCTCTACTCCTGCTTCATCGACAAGAGCGATGTCGAGATTTCGGTCAAGGTGGATGGAAATCCCGTTTCGTTCACCACCCCTGCGGTTCGCAGTCATGGTGACATCATTGCAAGCCCGGAGGACGGGCACGAGGCAACCACGTCGTTGGATGGCAATGCAGTCGACGTGCCGTTGCGCCGGCTTGCCGTCGCGCGAAGCGGCGACAAGGGCGACAAGGCGAATATCGGCGTCATTGCGCGGAGCGCGAAATACCTGCCTGCAATTCGCGCAAGCCTTACCGTGCAAAAAGTCCAGGAGCATTTCGCGCATGTTGCCGAGGGGCGCATCGAACGGTTCGATCTCCCGGGGATCGGCGGGATCAATTTCCTGCTGCATCAGGCGCTCGGCGGCGGCGGCGCGGCTTCGCTAAACCTCGATCCGCAGGCCAAGACCTACGCGCAAGTGCTTCTGGACATCCCCATTCGGCTGAGCGAGAGCGACGCGCGTGCATGGAACGTCATTGGCTAGGTGACATCGTCTGCGCGGTGATGGCGGCGGTGAAGCCTTCGCGTTGCCGGAGCCGTTCCCAATAGTCGCGTATTGACGGTTTGAAGCGGCTCGACAGACCGATATCGTCCGCCAGCATCAATGCATAGCCGACCGAAATATCGGCCATGGTGAAGCGTCGGCACAGATAGTCGCGCTCGGACAGAACAGCGTCCACGACGCGCAGCCGCGCGTTGAACCAGCGCTCATAGTCCTCCGCCACCTGCGGATTGCGTCGCTCTTCCGGCTCAAGTCTGCGATAGCGCAGAACGATCGTCTGCGGGAAGGTCAGGGTCGCCTCGCCAAAACTGAGCCAGTTGAGATAGTTGCCGTAATCGGCTTCTTCCGGGCCGACCGCCAGGTCCGTCGGCCCGTATTGCATCGCGAGGTAGTGGCAGATAGCGGATGACTCCGTCATGCGCGTCTGCCCATCGATCATCAGTGGGATCGTGCCGAGCGGATTGATGTCGAGATAGTCCGGCCGATGAACGCGGGGCGGGAAGGGAAGCATCTTCAGGTCGAATTTTACGCCCAGTTCGCACAGCGCCCAGAGCGGGCGAAACGAGCGCGCATTTTCACAGTGGTAAAGTTCGATCATGATATTTCCGCTTCCATAGCCGCCGGCTGAACGCATATTGGTCTCAGCGCGCAGGAGAAATGCCCAGCGCGCGATTGCTCACCGCGGGTTGCCAGTCGCCGACGCCACGGCTCGAACGATCGTGCTTCTTCAGTTCGAAACGCGCCAACTGGTCGCGATGAACTTCGTCCGGCCCATCCGCCAGACGCAGCAGGCGCGCGGTGGCATAGGCTGCCGCAAGGCCAAAATCATTGCTTGTCCCGCCGCCGCCAAAAGCCTGAATGGCCCAGTCGATGACCTGACAGGCCATATTGGGTACGGCGATCTTGATCATGGCGATCTCGCCGCGTGCTTCCTTGTTACCGACCGTATCCATCATATGGGCGGCTTTCAACGTCAGCAGACGCGACTGTTCGATCATGATGCGCGCCTCGGCAATGCGCTCACGCGTGACCGACTGTTCTGAGACCGGCTTGCCGAAGGCGACGCGCTCCTTGACGCGCAGGCACATCTTTTCGAGCGTCCGCTCCGCCAGGCCGATGAGACGCATGCAGTGATGTATGCGGCCTGGCCCGAGACGGCCTTGTGCGATCTCGAATCCCCGGCCTTCGCCAAGCAGGATGTTGGCTTTCGGCACCCTGACGTTTCGGAACACGACTTCGGAGGCACGATCCGGCACGCCGTAGAAACCAAAGATCGGCAGTGAGCGCACGACCTCGACACCCGGCGTGTCTTTCGGCACCAGTACCATCGACTGCTGGCGGTGGCGGTCAGGATTGTCCGGATCGGTTTTGCCCATGAAGATGATGATCTTGCAGCGGGGATCGGTGGCGTTGGTGGTGTACCATTTATGCCCGTTGATGACATAGTCGTCATTGTCGGATCGGATCAGGCTCTCGATATTGGTGGCATCGCTGGATGCGACCGCAGGTTCCGTCATGGCGAAGGACGACCTGATCTCGCCGGCAAGCAAAGGCTTCAGCCACGCGTCCTGCTGCTCTTTCGTGCCGTATCGGGCGAGAACTTCCATATTGCCGGTGTCCGGCGCGGAGCAGTTGAAGACCTCCGGCGCCAAATGCGAGCGGCCCATGATTTCGCAAAGCGGCGCATATTCCAGATTTGTGAGCCCGACGCCGTGTTCGCTTTGCGGCAGGAACAGGTTCCAGAGCCCGGCTTCCCGCGCCTTGGGCTTCAGTTCGTCCAGTATCGGCTGCACTGCCCACGGCCCAAGGTCCTCGGATTCGCGATAGTAACGCGCCTCGTTCGGATAGATGTGCTCCTCCATGAATGCGGTCAGGCGTTCTTCCAGATCCAGTACGCGCCGCGACTTTTCCAAGATCATCCAGTCTCTCCCTGCGCTGTCGGCGCACTCTCTCCGCTCTTCCGGTGCGGCTTGTCGTCGAGGCCGACCGTTGACGCAAACTAGTCCAGCCGGAATGGACTGGCAATATCGTCTGACGATTTGGGTTGACTTTATCGTCCGAGGCTATTGTAGTCACAGTGGGAGAAGGGCCGCTGGACCATCGTCCGGCGACGACAGGGAGCTGATCATGACTGGTCGCGCCATCGAAGACACGACCGAGCGCGAGGCTTTGCGGAGCTGGGTACCGGATGCCGACAGGCTGACGACGTGGCTCGGCGATGCAGTCGCGGGATTCAACGGGCCTATACGGCTTGAGCGCATCTCCGGCGGGCAATCAAATCCGACATTCAGGCTTTTTGCCCCTTCGGGAGATCTCGTGCTGCGCAGCAAGCCGGTGGGGCCGACGCTTCCGAGCGCCCACGCGGTCGATCGCGAGTTCCGCGTTCTTCAGGCACTGGGTGGAACTGGCGTGCCCATACCGCGCGCCGTTGCATTTTGCGACGATCTCTCGGTCATCGGCACAATGTTCTATGTCATGGAACTGGTGCCGGGTCGCGTGTTCTGGGACCCGCGTCTTCCAGATCTTTCGCGTGAAGAGCGGGGAAACATCTTCGATTCCATGAACGAGACGATAGCGCGGATTCACGCGCTGAGCCCTGCCGAAATCGGCCTTGGCGACTATGGCCGTCCCGGGGCCTATGTGGAGCGGCAGGTTTCGCGCTGGACCAAGCAGTATACCGCCTCGGAGACCGACCCAAATCCGGCGATGGACTGGCTGATCGACTGGTTGCCGCAGAACATGCCGGCGGATGGCGAGACGCGACTCGTCCACGGCGATTATCGGCTCGACAACCTGCTGATCCACCCGACCGAGCCCCGCGTGGTAGCCGTACTGGACTGGGAGCTTTCCACGCTTGGCGATCCTATTGCAGATTTTGCTTATCATGCGATGAGCTGGCGTCTTGCACCGCAACTCTTTCGAGGTCTTGCCGGCATTGATTTCGCCGAAAGCGGAATTCCCGACGAGCGACACTATCTGGACGCCTATCTGAAGCGGACCGGCCTGGAACGCCCCGCGAACTGGGAGTTCTATCTCGTCCTCAGCATGTTCCGCATCGCCTCCATCCTTCAGGGCATAGCCCGGCGGTCTATCGACGGCACTGCGTCCAATGCCGACGCCGCCGAAATTGGCCGGAAGGCGCGTCCGATTTCCGAACGCGCGCGCGATCTGGCGCAAAACATCAGGAGCAGTTGAATCGTGACCACGAAGAGCAGGGTCGGAGTTGTCGGGGCCGGTTTGATGGGCGCGGAGATCGCATTCGTCCACGCATTGGCGGGGCACGGCGTCATCCTGTCCGACCGAACCGCCGAGGTGCTGGATGCAGCCGTCGACAGGCTCTCCACCATCTACGACAAGGGTGCTGCAAAAGGCGCTTACGAGCAAAGCCGGAAGGCCGAGGTGCTGGGCGCGATCCGTACCACCACCGACCTTTCGGAATTCGGCGACAGGGATATCGTGATCGAGGCCGTTTTCGAGCGTGAGGACGTCAAGGCCGAGGTTCTGGCCACTCTCGACGCGGCCTGCGCGCCCTCCTGCATCATCGCCACAAACACCTCCACGATCCCCATCACCGTGCTCGCTTCGCACGTCACGGAAGCGCGGCGCGGGCGCTTCGTTGGCATGCACTACTTCTCGCCCGTCTCCCGCATGAAGCTGGTCGAGGTCATTCCCGCGCTCGATACGTCGGAAGCCACCGTCGAGTTCGCGATGACGCTTTGCGCCGCTGTCGGCAAACAGCCGATCCGCATCAAGGATGTAACCGGCTTCGCCGTGAACCGCCTGCTGCATGTGATGATGATCGAGGCGGTACGGCTGGTCGAGGAAGGTGTTGCAACGCCGGAGGATATCGACCTCGCCTGCAAGCTTGGCCTCGGTCATCCGATGGGACCGTTCGAGCTGATGGATGCGACGACGTCCAGCCTTTGCCTGCAAGCCCAGCAGATCATGTTCGACGCTTATGGCGAACGCTTCCGGCCGCGTCCTCTTCTCAAGCAGCGCATACAGGCCGGTTATGTCGGCGGGCGCGGACGGAAAGGCTGGCGCAGGTGATCGACAAGCCCGGACAGGACGAGGCCGGCGCCGGCGCCACGGGACAGGCGCGCTTGAGCTCGTCCGACCAAATCGTTCGCGATATCGTGCGCGGCCTTTATGAGGGGCGCTATGTTGCAGGCCAGCGTCTCGTCGAGCCCGACCTGATGCGACGATACGCGGTGAGCCGCAGCACCGTGCGGGAAGCCATCAAGCGCCTCGCGGCCGAGGGCGTTGTCGCCCTTCACGCGTTTCGCGGTGCGCAGATCAGGCATCTGACACGCCGTGACGCCCAGAGCGTTCTCGTCGTGCTGGAGGTAATGATCGGGTTGGCGGCGAGGCTGGCGGCCGAAACCATCGACGCGCCCGGAGTACGCGCCCATTTCACGGCTGCGTATGAGGCACTGGCGGCCTTTTCCGAAGAGCGCGACTCCTATGATCTCGTGCGTGCGCGCAACCGCTTCTACCGCGTGATGGCGCAGATTGGCGGCAATGACGAGTTGAGGCGCTTGCTGCCAAGCTTCCAGGTTCATCTGATACGCACCCATCTGCGCACTGCCCGTGCGGACCGCTTTTCCGATTATCAGCTCATGGCCGAGGCGATCCTGGCTGGTGATGGCACTGCCGCGGAAATCGCCGGACGCAGGCACATAAGGCGCAGCATCGAAGCCATGCGAGAGGCCCCGGACGCGATCTTCGCGCCGGAGCGAACCGATCCTTCATCCAGTTACAGTCACGAGGATTCCGACCATGCGTGAAGCCGTTATCGTCTCGACCGCCCGCACTCCCATCGGCAAGGCGTATCGCGGCGCCTTCAACAACACGCAGCCCCAGGCGCTTGGCGGGCACGCATTGCGCCATGCTGCAGAGCGGGCAGGCGTTGCGCCACAGGACATCGACGACGTCATCATGGGAACCGCCATGCAACAGGGCTCGACGGGCGGAAACATCGCCCGGCAGGCCGCGCTCAGCGCCGGCTTTCCCACCAGCGTGGCGGGCATGAGTCTCGACCGCCAATGTGCATCGGGCCTTATGGCGATCGCCACCGGAGCCAAACAAATCGTTGCGGATGGAATGACGGTGGTTGCAGCCGGCGGCGTGGAATCGATTTCGCTGGTGCAGAACGAGCACGCGAACACATACCGCGCTGCCGATCCCGACCTCGTTGCGCGCGTACCGACGATCTATATGAGCATGCTGGAAACCGCCGAAATGGTGTCTCGGCGCTATGGTATCAGCCGCGAGCGTCAGGACGCCTACGGGCTTCGATCCCAGCAACGCAACGGAGCTGCTTCCGCCGCCGGTCGTTTCGATGAAGAGATCGTCCCGCTTACCACCGTGATGAACGTTGTCGACAAGATCACGCAGGCAGTATCGGACCGCGAGGTGACGCTCAGCCGGGACGAAGGCGCGCGACCACAGACGTCGGCCGAAGATCTCGCCGCCCTGAAACCCGCCTTCAAGGGCGGGATGGAGCTTGGCGCGGGCGAATACGTCACGGCCGGAAATGCCAGCCAGCTTTCGGATGGTGCTTCGGCGGTGATCCTGATGGAGGCCCGCGAGGCCGAGCGTCGTGGTCTTTCCCCGCTCGGCGCCTATCGCGGCATGGCGGTCGCCGGTTGCGAACCCGATGAAATGGGGATCGGTCCCGTCTTCGCCGTACCAAAGCTCCTCAAGCAGCACGGGCTGACCGTGGACGACATCGACCTTTGGGAACTCAACGAGGCTTTCGCCTGCCAGGTGCTGTACAGTCAGGACCGGCTGGGCATCCCGGACGAGCGGCTCAATGTCGACGGCGGCGCGATCGCGATCGGCCATCCCTACGGCATGTCAGGCGCGCGCATGACGGGGCACCTCCTGCTCGAAGGCAAGCGTCGTGGGGCACGTTACGGGGTGGTCACCATGTGCGTTGGCGGCGGCATGGGTGCGGCGGGTCTGTTCGAGATATTCTCGTGAGCGGGCTTTTCGACCTCTCAGGCAAGGTTGCCGTGATCACCGGATCATCGCGGGGTATCGGCCGGGCAATCGCGGAGCGCATGGCGGAGGCCGGCGCACGCGTGACGATCTCGTCGCGCAAGGCGGAGGCATGCGACGCGGTGGCGTCGGCCATCAATGAGCGCCATGGGGAAGAGCGGGCGCTGGCGATACCGGCAAACATTTCCGACCGCGCAGGTCTCCAGCACCTCGTGACGACCGTTTGCGAACGTTGGGGGTCGATCGACACCCTTGTTTGCAACGCCGCCACCAATCTCTACTACGGTCCTCTCGGCGGCATATCGGACGACCAGTTCCGCAAGGTGCTCGACAACAATATCATTGCCAATCACTGGTTGATCTCCATGGTCGCACCGCAGATGCGGGAACGTCGTTCGGGCGCGATCATCATCGTCTCGTCGATCGGCGGAATCACCGGTTCCGCCGTTCTCGGCGCCTACAACATCTCCAAAGCCGCGGACATGCAGATGGCCCGGAACCTTGCGGTCGAATTCGGCCCCGACAATGTCCGCGTGAACTGCATTGCGCCCGGTCTCATCAAGACCGATTTCTCAAAGGCGCTCTGGGACAACCCGGCAACGGCCGAAGGCTACGCCACGCGGACGCCGCTGCGCCGCATGGGCGAGCCGGACGAGGTTGCCGGTGCCGCACTTTTCCTGTCGTCGCAGGCCGGTGCCTATGTGACCGGCCAGACCCTCATTGTCGATGGCGGCGTTACTATCTCGGGGGTGAGCGGCGGATGAATGTAAAGGGCAAGATCGTCGTCGTTACCGGAGGAGCCAGCGGAATAGGCAGGGCGCTGTGCGAGGCTTTTGCCAAGGCCGGCGCGGCAGGAGTCGTCGTCTCGGATATCGATGCACCGGGTGCTGCGTCCGTCGCATCGTCGATTGGCGGTCATGCACTCACATGCGACGTGTCGGACGGGGCTCAGATCGCAAGCCTCATCGAGACAGTCGAGCGCGATATCGGGCCGATCGACCTCTTCTGCTCGAATGCAGGCATCGCCACCGGCTTCGACAATCGTTTCGAGAATGCGGCAGAAGCGTCCGATGCCGTCTGGGCCAAGGCATGGACGGTCAATGTGATGGCCCATGTTCACGCCGCGCGCATACTCGTTCCGTTGATGAGGCGCCGCGGCGCCGGTGGCTTCCTGAACACGGTCTCGGCGGCCGGACTTCTCACGCAGGTTGGAAGTGCCGTCTATTCCACGACGAAACACGCCGCGATCGGGTTTGCGGAGAACCTTGCCATCACCCATCGCGACCACGGCCTGAAGGTTTCGGTTCTTTGCCCGCAAGGCGTCGATACCCCGATGCTGAAGGGCTTGCCGGAAGGCCCGCAGGCGACCGACGGCGTGATGACTGCCGAAGATGTCGCCGCGTTCACGCTGGCGGAGCTCGAGGCTGGCAGTTTTCTTATCCTGCCGCATCCCGATGTGAGGCAGTATATGAAGAACAAGGCGGAAAACTACGAACGCTGGATCGGCGGCATGGCCAAGCTCCAGCGAAGGATGGACCCAGCGCACAAGACCTGACGAAACCATATCCACGGCAAGAAATTCTGGGAGGAGAATGACATGCACAAGTTCGGAAACGGCAATCCCAATGTCATGATGATTGGTCACAATCGCATGTTCTACAATGGGCTTCTCGGCAACTCTTATAGGCCGCGTGAACTGGGATCGTTCACCATCTACGTGGCGCCGGTCGGCACGTTCAAGCTTTCCTATGACGGCAAGACGTGGCACGAGCGGACGATTGCGGCAGTGCCGGCCTATACCTCGCACATGCTCTCCGCGGAGGCGGATCTTATTACCACCGTGTGCATCGAGCCCGAGACTGTGTCCGAGCGACAACTGCGTGAGCTTGAACGTCAGGTCAACACGACACGGGGTGGCGAACTGATCGTGAAATCGGTGCGCGAGGCCAAAAGCTGGCTGCAATCGACGCGCGACAACAACGCTTTCACGACGGAAGATTTCGATGCGCTGTTTCTGAACGGACCTCTCGAAGGCCGCAAGCTGGACGATCGCATCGCCCGCACGCTGAGCCAGTTCAGGACCAAGGACAACGACGTCAACCTGTCTGCCGAGTCCTGTGCTCTTTCCAACGACCTGTCGATGTCACGCTTCCTGCATCTGTTCAAGGAGCAGACGGGGTTGCGCTTCCGGTCCTATCGCATGTGGAAACGAGCGCGGAAATTCCTCGACCACGCCAATCGGCATTGCAATCTGACCTATCTGGCGCTCGATCTGGGCTATCCCGACTCGACGCATTTCAGTCACTCGATCCGCCGGATCTACGGTCTCAAGCCGCGATCACTGCTTGAAGGGTCGCGATCCATGGAGATTTTCACCGGGCAGGGCTATCAGGGCCCGGACCGCTGACGCGATGTCCTTCAGCCGGGTGCCGGGCGATCACCTGCCGGTCCAGCGTGGGGGGCGTTTTTCGGCGAAGGCGGCCAGGCCTTCCTTCGCATCCTCCGTCTGGGCAAGAAGCATGATCTGGGATTCAGTGTAGGCGAGCCCCTGCTCCAGCGTCATGTCCGTGAGTGCGCGCAACGCGTATTTTCCGCGGCGTATGGCGGTTGGCGAACGTTGTGCGACCAGATTTGCAAGCCGCATGACTTCCTCGTCGAGTGCGTCCGCTTTTGCCGTTCGGTTCAACAGACCGAACGCAAGAGCGTCGTCCGCGCTGAAAGTTTCTCCGGTGAGGCACCACTCGGCCACGATACGGCGCGGCGCCACGCGCTGTAAAAGCGTCAGGACCTGCATCGGGAAGACGCCGATCTTCACTTCCGGCAGCCCGAAGGTAGCCGTCTCCGTCGCCACGGCGAAATCCGTCATGCACAGGAGGCCCATGCCGCCTGCGAGGCACGCCCCGTTCACACGCGCAATGCTGACCTTGGTGGAGGCGAGTGCCATGCGGAGCATATCGGCGTACAGAAGATTCGGCCGGGAGAAATCGAAGGCAAAGCCTTGCCCCGGCTGGAGATCGCCTCCGGCACAAAACGCCTTTTCGCCAGCGCCGGTCAGAACGATGGCGCGGACCTCGTCATCGGCCTCTCCGGCACGCCAGGCATCCATGATGGCGGCGATGACGTCATCGTTCAAAGCATTGCGTTTTTCCGGCCTGTTGATCGTGATCCACAGAGCCGCATCGCGCTTTTGCGAAAGAACGAAATCGCTCATTGTCTCGCCTCCCCACCTGGCGAAATGCGCATCAGTGCCTGTCCGGTGCTGACCTGATCGCCCTTGGCGACGAGAATCTCGCTCACGGTGCCCGCTACGCGCAGGCTCTGCGCATGTTCCATCTTCATCGCCTCGAGCGTGACCAGCGATTGCCCGGCATCGACGGCGTTGCCCTCCGCCACATGCACCAGCATGACCTGTCCAGTCATCGAGGCACGCAGGAGGCCATCGCCAGCGCCGGCTTCAGCACTTGCTTCTGCCACGTAGGTCTTATCTTCGGCGGTCATGTCGCGCCCGCGCCAATTGAATTTCAGCACGCCGTCCTGCCAGGCAAACAACGCATGATCGCCCACATCGCCGAGCCGGAAGCGAACCTTCACACCATCGAGCGCATCGATGCGGATCGTCGTGGCATGCCCTCCGGATGTGACGACGAATCCGTCCCTCGGGTCGAAGGTGATTTCGGCTGCGACGTCCTCACCATCGAGGGTAAAGCGCATCGGCGCCGCAAATGTGTGAGACAGCGCATGTATTGCGGCAGGACGCCCGTCGCGGGTCAACCACAAGAGCGCGGCCACCAGCGCGATACCGTCCGGGCTCGTTTCCTTTTGCGAAAGAAGCTCACCGCCATGAACGGGAACGAAATCGGTGGTTGCCGCGCCCTGTGCGAAAACCTCATGGGCAAGCGCCCGGGCCAAGAAGGCGCGGTTCGTCTTGATGCCGAGAATGACGGCCTCGTTCAGACCCGCGATCAGCTTGCGCCGCGCCTCGTCGCGCGTTGCCCCATGGCTGACGATCTTGGCGACCATCGAGTCATAATAAGGCGAAACCGTCGCACCCGTTTCGAGGGCATCCTCCACGCGCAAGGCCGAGGGCATGTGCCAGAGCGAAATGCGGCCCGACTGGGGAATGAAATTGCGCTCGGGATCTTCGGCGCAGAGCCGCACCTCAATGGCATGGCCGCTGAACGAGACGTCGGCCTGCGTGATGCCGATCGGCAGTCCAGCCGCAATCCGCAACTGCAACGCCACCAGATCGAGCCCGGTGATTGCCTCGGTTACAGGATGTTCGACCTGCAGACGGGTGTTCATCTCCATGAAGTAGAATTCGCCGCTCTCGTCGACGAGAAACTCCAGCGTGCCTGCGCCCTCGTAGCCGATGGCCCGCACAGCCGCGATGGCGGCCGCGCCCATCCTTTGGCGCAGATCGGGTGTCACGAAAGGCGAAGGCGCTTCCTCGATGACCTTTTGATGCCGGCGTTGCACGGAGCAGTCCCGCTCCCCAAGGTGGATCGCATTGCCGTAGCGGTCGCCGAAGACCTGGATTTCGACATGGCGCGGCCGCGTGATGGCTTTTTCCAGAAGCACGCGCGCGTCACCGAACGCACCCTTGGCTTCGGATTTCGCCGAACGCAGCGCGAGCACGAACTCGTCCGCCTGCGTTACCAGACGCATGCCCCGGCCACCGCCACCCGCCACCGCCTTGATCATCACCGGGAAGCCGATTTTCTCCGCCTCCGCCGCAAGCCGTTCTTCGCTCTGGTCGTCACCCTGATAGCCGGGAACGCACGGCACGCCGGCTGCCTGCATGGCGTCTTTCGCGGCCGACTTGTCGCCCATGCGGCGGATAGCATCGGCGGACGGTCCGATGAAGACCAGTCCTGCTTCGGCGCAGGCGTCCGCGAAGGCAGCATTCTCGGACAGAAACCCGTAGCCGGGGTGTACGGCCTCGGCACCCGACGCTTTCGCCGCCGCCACGATTTTTTCGATGTCGAGATAGGATTTGCGCGGCGCAGCCTCGCCGATCAGCACGGATGCGTCGGCT
Organism: Mesorhizobium sp. CAU 1732; assembly: GCF_039888675.1. Classification (NCBI taxonomy): domain Bacteria; kingdom Pseudomonadati; phylum Pseudomonadota; class Alphaproteobacteria; order Hyphomicrobiales; family Phyllobacteriaceae; genus Mesorhizobium; species Mesorhizobium sp. CAU 1732. The sequence goes on along the minus strand of NZ_JBDQQR010000001.1, from coordinate 295,922 downwards.
TGGCGCACATGGCGCGCATCGGCGTCGGCCGTCGAATAGACCGCGATGGTGCGGTAGCCCTGCGCTTTGGCGGTTCGCATGATACGCAATGCGATTTCGCCACGGTTGGCGACGAGGATGCTGGTGAAAGGCGTTGCCGCTGCACTGCCTGGCATTGCTGCGGTCATGGGCGTGCCACCGAAAACTGGAGGGGCCGCACCGCACGGCGGTCGCCACGCAGGCAAATATCGAGCACTTCGGCAAGAATTTCGCGGGTGTCGCGCGGGTCGATCACACCATCGTCCAGAAGCCGCGCGCTGGTATAGAAGGCGCTCATCTGACCTGAAAACAGATCGGTGATACGCTTGCGTTGCTCCGCAAGATCGCTCTCGCTGACGGAAGCGCCACGCCGTTCGGCAGCGGCACGCGCTACGATCTCCATCGTTCCCGCGGCTTGATCCGCACCCATCACGGCAGTGCGCGCGTTCGGCCAGGAGAAGCAGAAGCGGGGATGAAAGCCGCGCCCGCACATGCCGTAGTTGCCGGCACCATAGGAGGCGCCGCAATAGATGGTGATCTGCGGGACGGTTGCATTGGTCACCGCCTGGATCATCTTCGATCCATGTTTGATCATCCCGGCTTCTTCGTAGGCGCGACCGACCATGAAACCCGTCGTGTTGTTCAGGTAGAGAAGCGGCGTTCCCGACTGACAGCAGAGCTGGATGAAATGGGTTGCCTTGTTCGCGCCGGCCGGGTCGAGCGGTCCATTGTTCGTGATGATGCCGATGGCCTGGCCCTTGATATGGGCATGGCCGCACAGCGTGGCACTACCGTAATTGGCTCCGATCTCGAGGAAATCCGACCCGTCGACCAGCCGTGCAATGACCTCACGCATGTCGAGGGGACGGCGATGATCAGAAGGCACGACGCCGACGAGCTCCTCGGGCGACGATAGCGGCTCGTTCCACTCAAGCGGCACGGCATCATCGACGCGCTCCCAGCCGAGATCGGCGACGATCTTGCGTGCGATACCGATCGCATCGCGATCGTCTTCCGCCAGATAGTCGCCGACGCCCGAAACGGATGTGTGCATCTCGGCGCCGCCAAGCTGCTCTTCGGTCGCCACTTCGCCCGTAGCGGCCTTGAGAAGCGGAGGCCCGGCCAGGAAGGCCCGGGTTCGACCTCGAACCATGACGATATAGTCCGAAAGGCCCGTCTGATAGGCACCGCCCGCCGTCGAAGAGCCGTGCGTCACCGTCACGACCGGCAGCCCTGCCGCGGAGAGCCGCGCCAGATTGCGGAACATCGAACCGCCGCGCACGAAATCCTCGACGCGGTAGGCCATCAGGTTCGCGCCGGCACTTTCGACAAGCTGGATATAGGGCAGACGGTTTTCGAGCGCTATTTCCTGCACGCGCAATTGCTTGTCGAGCCCATAAGGTTGCAACGCGCCGGCAGCGATTCCACTGTCGCTGGCGTTCACCATGCACCGTACGCCGGAAACGACGCCGATGCCCGCTATGATGCCGCCGCCGGGAGCCGTCTCATCCTCGTTCGGTGTGTCGCAGCACCAGCCCGCAAGTGTCGAAAGCTCGATGAACGGCGCGCCCGGATCAAGCAGCAGCGCAACGCGCTCACGCGGCAGCAACTGCTTTCTGGCCTCGAAACGCTCCTTGGAGCGCGCCGAACGATCGCGGGTGCGCTGTTCGATCTCGCGCATGCGGCCGACAAGCGCCAGCATGTCGGAGCCATTCTTGCGAAATGTCTCGCTGCTCTTGGAAAGGGTGGACTGGATCAACGGCATCCCGGCTTCAAACTCCTGACAGTCCCAAACGTGCTCAAAGAACAGTAGAAATCGCCCGCCCCAGGTTCTTGCGCCCACTGGCTGTATGTCGTGCCGATCTCAGAAAGGCTCGATATAGGCGCGCCTCGGGGGAAGGCTCGAGCTTTCAGGAAACGTTTCGAGCGTGTTTTTCAGAACATCGCGCGTCGTGGCCGGGTCGATCACGTCATCGTAAAGGAAGCGCGCTGCGGTTTCGAGAGACGAACCCGCATGCTGCATCTGGGCAAGCAGTTCCGCGCGGCGCGCGGCGCGTTCGTCCTCGTTCTCCATGGCTTCGAGTTCCCGCCCGTAGGCGATCTGAACCGCACCTTCGAGGCCCATGCCGCCATACTCCGCTCCCGGCCAGGCGAGCAGAACGGCGGGGCTCAGAGCCTGCGATCCCATGATATAGAAGCCAAGCCCATAGGCTTTGCGCAACACCACGGTCATGATCGGCACACGCGCATTCGCAAGGGCGGTGAGCAACCGCGCACTGCGTCTCACGATGCCGGTCTTTTCCGAATCCGGCCCCACCATCAGGCCGGGCGTGTCGCAAAGCAGCAAGACCGGAATCCCGAACGCATCGCATATCTGCGTGAAACGCGCCGCCTTGTCGGCCGCCTGCGCATCGATCGATCCGGCAAGATGCATCGGCTGGTTGGCGACGACGCCAACACTGCGACCGTCGATCCTGGCGAAAGCCGTGACGATGGACCTGGCGAAGTCGCGACGCAGTTCCAGAATCGAGCCAACGTCGCAGATACCCTCCATGGCGCGCCGCACATCGTAGGCGCGCCGGCGGTTTTCCGGCACGACCTCCCGAAGCACCTCGACATTCGGCTCGATCACCTCGGTCGAACGCGCCCCGAAATAGCCGAGATAGCGCTTGGCGGCTGCTATCGCTTCGGCCTCATCCTCGACGACGATGTCGACCACGCCCGCCGCGACATGAGCATCCAGCGGACCGATTTCTTCCGGCTTCAGCTTCACACCCATTGCGGCCTCGACAAGCGGCGGCCCGCCAAGCCCGATCGCGCCGTCGCGAATGCCGATCAGGCAATCGCACATGCCCGCGAGGTTGGCGTGACCGGCAAAGGCGCGTGACGGTACGATGCCGACCGTCGGCACCTGACCGGAAAGCTGCGCGAACAGCACGAACGTCTCGGGTGCCAATCGTCGTCCCGGTGCTCCGTCCTGAGGGCGAGCGCCACCACCGTCGAGCCAACAGATCACGGGCAGGCCAAGCTTTTTGGCGTGCGTGAACATGCGCGAGATCTTGATGTGGTTCATGTAGCTCTGGGAGCCGCCATAGACCGTGTAGTCGTACAGGACGAGATTCACCGACCGGCCGTCGACGCGTGCGGTACCCATCACCAGACCGTCAGCCGGTCCGTCCATGTCCGCGAAGACGGGCCGCACGAGCCCGCCATATTCTACGAAACTGCCGTCATCTGCGATGGCATCGAGCGCCTGTCGCACGGTCCAGCGTCCCCGGCCTGCCTGTCTTGCTGCCGCACCGGGACGAGCCGCATCCTGAAGATTCGCACGCGCATCGAGAATGGCGGCGAGTTCCGCCCGTATCTGCTTCTTTTCGGTCAACGCACTGCCACTCCGCGAGGTCACGTCTCGATGGTGAAGAGAAGCTGGCTCTCCGTCACGGTCTCACCGGTGCTGACCGCGATGGACCCGATACGGCCGGAAGCCGTTGCGACAACCGGAATTTCCATCTTCATGCTGGAGAGGATGATGACTTCATCGCCCTCCGCCACGGTGTCGCCTTCGTGCTTTTCGATGGCATCCACGACGCCGGCGATTTCGGATTTGATCGAGATGGCCATGCCAGTTTCTCCTTGGATTTCAGTCGCTTCGCGGCCGTCAGGCACCAAGCTTCTGGCGTTTGAGGCGGATGCCATGAGCCTCACGGTCCCATGTTTGTTCGGTCACACCCTGGTCGCGCAACAGGTTCTTCTGCACCTTCTGGGTCGGGGTGCGCGGCAAGTCATCCACAATGCGCACATAACGCGGCACCATGAAGTGGGGCAGCCTGGGCGTCAAAAATTCGATGAACTCCACCGGATCGAAGGCATGGTCGTCGCCCACCACGACGATGGCCATGACCTCTTCTTCGCCGATGCCGTCGCGGACACCGACAACGGCCGCCTCGCGCACGCCGGGATGGGCGGAAACCTCTGCTTCCACCTCAAAGGATGAGATGTTCTCGCCACGCCGCCGAATGGCGTCCTTCATTCGGTCGACAAAGAAGAAATTGCCGTGTTGATCCTGACGAAAGGCATCTCCCGTATGGAACCAGCCGTTACGCCACGCTCTGGCGGTGGCGGCATCATCCTTGTGGTAGCCGTCCGAAACGGCCCATGGCCGGTCCGCGCGCACGACAAGTTCGCCAACCTCGCCCGGTGCGACCTCGCAATCGTTGGCATCCACGATGCGGGCAAAGTTTCCCTCGCGAAGCCTGCCGCATGTGCCGAGCGGCTCCGGATAGACCTTGGAGACGATCGGCGCGCTGATCTCGGTCATGTTGAAGAGTGTGTAGATCTCGCAACCGAAACGCTCGCCAAACGCCCGGGCATCCTCGACCAGCGGGATCATGAGCGCCACGCGCAGCGACGTATCCGCCGAGCCGCCGCGGCCATTGCTGATCAGCGGCGTCATCGAGCCGAGCAGTGTCGCCGCCGTTGCCCCTGTCTCGCGGATGACCTCCCAGAAGGTGGACGCTGAAAAGGCATCGACGACCGCGATGGAACCGCCGCGGATGAGCGCCACATAGGTCGAAACAGTGCCGCCGACATGAAAGAGCGGAAGGTTGACCAGATAGCGATCGTCAGAGCTCATGAAGGAATAGGGCTCGGCCGAGACCGAGTAGAGATGCACATAGGATGACCGCACGCCCTTGGACGGGCCGGTGGTGCCCGACGTGTACATGATGCATTGCAGGTCCCAGGGCATGATCGGGCGCGATGGCGCTTCAAGGGCGGCGGGATCGCCGTCAAGTGCACTTTCGTCGCGCAGGCGTAGGCCGGAGAGGCCGTCGATTGCGCCCTTGAGGCACACGATCGTCTCCAACCTTGCGGTGTCGACGCCGGCCAGCCGTCCGACGAGGTCCCCATGGGCGACCATGACACGCGCATCCGAATTGTCGATGATGTGCTCGAGGATCTTGCCGCGATAGGCCAGATTGATAGGCACGCAAACCGCGCCCAGATAGTTGATCGCGAACCACACGCGGATGGCATCCGGCCCGTTCGGCAACCAACTGACGACATGGTCTCCCTGCCCTACGCCGAGCGCCTGAAGACCGGCCGCCGTTTTCCTGACTTCGGCAAGTGTCTGCGCGTAGGTCCAGGACGAACCATCGGCAAAGCGGGCGAACGTTTTTTCCGGTCGATCACGATCCCAGCGCTCCAGGAGGTTGCGGAGCACGCAGTCGTTCGCGGTCGGCACGCGCGTATCGAAAAAATCCGTGCTCATCGGGTCGCTGTCCTGCTCTAAGCTCTCACGCAATCGATACATCGCCCATATAGGCCTGCCGGATCGCCTTGGAGTTCTTCAGGTCCTCCGGAGGGCCTTCGGCAATCATCCGGCCACCCTGGATCAGATAGGCGCGATCGACAAACTCCAGCGAACGCTCCACCACCTGTTCCACAAGCAGGATTGACACGCCCTGTGCCCGAATCTGCCCCATCTTGTCGAAGACTTCCTCGATGAGGATGGGCGCCAGTCCCGTCGACGGCTCGTCAAGCATGACGACGGCGGGCTTTCGAATGAGAGCCTGCGAAATGGCGAGCATCTGCTGCTGTCCGCCCGACAGCGAGCCCGCAGGATCGCCGGCCTTGTCCTTGAGGATGGGAAACAGCGCGTATTGCTCCTCGAACCGTTGGCCGGTTTCCACGCGCGACAGCGCCATGCGCGACAGGCCAAGCTCGAGATTGTCGGCAACGCTCAGCTTGCGAAAGATGCGGCGGCCTTCCGCAACGTGCGACAAGCCCTTTTTTACGATCGCTTCCGGGTTGAGCCCGGCGATGGACTCTCCCATCAGCAGGATATCTCCCGCGCTGGACCGGATCAGGGCGGAAATCGCACGCAACAGGGTGGACTTGCCCGCGCCGTTGGCTCCCAGAAGCGCCACAGCCTCGCCACGACCGACTTTCAGGCTGACATCGTGGATGACCGGCACGGCGTTGTACCCGGCGGACAGGTTCTTGACTTCGAGAATCGTTTCCGGCCGGGTCATTTGGCGCCACCCATATAGGCGGCAATGACAGCCGCGTTCTGGAACACTTCGCGCGGCGTGCCGGATGCCAGAACGCTTCCGCGATCGAGCACGGTAACATGGTCAGCGACATTGGCCACGAGGTCGATGTGATGCTCAACCATGACGAGCGTGATGCCGAGACGCCGCACTTCCTTGAGTAGATCGCCGAGGCGGTCGAGTTCGCCAAGCGACAGTCCGGCGGCTGGCTCATCGAGAAGGATGATGTTTGGATGCGCCATCAGCGCGCGTGCAATCTCGGCCAGGCGCTGCTGGCCATGAGTGAGTTCGGCGGCTGGCAGATCGTCCAGATGATCGAGGCCAACCAGCCTCAAGAGCCGATGGGCCTCCGCGACGATCTCCTGCTTTTCGCGGCGAGCACGCGGCAGCGACAAAGCAATCTCGAAGGTCGTCGCCTTCTCTCGCGTGTAAGCGCCGAAACAGGTGTTTTCGAGCAGCGTCAACTCGCCGAGAAGTTTCGGCGTCTGGAAGGTGCGCTGAATGCCGAAGCTTGCAATCGTGGCCGGAGACCGACCCACCAACGGTTTGTCGTCAAGGCGGATCGTGCCGCCCGATGCCGGATAGAAGCCCGACACGATGTTGAGCAGGGTGGTCTTTCCCGACCCGTTGGGGCCGACGATCACATGGATGCTGCCCTTGCTGGCGTGCAGACTCACGTCGTTGAGCGCCTTCAATCCACCGAAGTTCTTCGAAAGCCCGTCTACGGTGAGCGCCGCACCTTCTACGGCCTTGGCTTCCTGCGTTGCTTCCGACCCGCGGGATGCGACGGTCTTTCTTGTGCGTCCACGTCGGGTGAACGCATGCAGACCACCGGCCAGGCCGGCAGGAAGGAACACCGAGAAGGCAAGCAGGCCCGCTCCGAACACGATCATGCGATACTCCCGCAGGACGGTCAGAAGCTCGGGCAGGACGTAGAATGCCAGAACGCCGAACAGTGGGCCCGCCAGCCGCCCAGGGCCGCCCAGAATGACGATGAAGAGGAACAGGATCGAGAAGTCGAAGGAGAACTCTTCGGGCGTGACCACGATCTTGGCGGCCGCGTAGAACGCACCCGCCAGACCCGCACAGGCGCCCGAAAAGGCGAAGGCAAAGAGGCGCATCCGGGCGGACGACACACCATTCGCCTCTGCGCCGACATTGCCGTCCCTGAGCGCGTGGAGGGCCCAGCCGATGCGCGAGTCGATGAGATTTGCGATGATCCACCAGAGCAGTGCCGCAACGACGATGAGAATAGCGAAGAAGCCGCCTTGTCCGGTGATGGGGCCAATCTCCGGCGAGGGCACGCCTATGACGCCGGAATATCCGCCGGTAAAGTCGCGCAGGTCGACGAGCATTCCCGGCACCATCATGGTGAAAGCGATGGTGACGAGCACGAAATACCACGAGGACAAGCGCAGCGCGGGCAATCCCATCAGAACGCTGAAGAACATGCCCGTGACGGTGGCAAGAACGGCGGCGGGCCAGAAATTCCAGCCATAGTTCACGGTGGCGATGGCGGCGGCATAGGCGCCGACGCAGACCAGAGCGCCATGCGCGATGGAGATGATGCCGGTGTAGCCGGTCAGGACGTTCAGCCCCATCGAGGCGATCAGGTAGATGACAGCGAATGTGAACAGCGTGGTGTAGTAGCTGTTGGCGAAGCCAAGCGCGATCGGCACACCCGCCGCGATGATGCATAATATGACGGTCGGGCTGATCTGAAAACGGCCATGCAGGATGGCCTGCGGCAGGCTTTGCGCGCTCATCAGACAGTCCTTCCCGGCGCGCTGCCGAACAAGCCGAACGGCCGGATCAGCAGGACGAGCAGGAGTACCGCCAGAAGCAGCAATTGCCGGTAGCCGGTGGTCAGCATGATCGAGCTCAGGCTCTCGATGCAGCCGATGAAGATGCCGCCGAGCAGCGTGCCCCAATTGCTGCCGACGCCGCCAAGCGCCATCGCCATGAACCCCTTCACTAGAAGCAGCAGGCCAAGCGAGGTGCTGGCCAGAACGAGCGGTGCGGCCAGAATGCCGGCGAACGCGCAATAGGCCGCACCCGCCATGAAGGACAGCATGGTGAGATGGAACGGATTGATGCCGTTCAGGCGCGCTCCGTCGCGATCCTCGGACACGGCCGAAATCGCCTTACCGACGAGCGTCTTGCGATAGATGTGTTCGACGATGAAAATGCTCAGCACGACGACGGCGACGACGGCAAGCTGATGCGTGTTGAAGGATATCGGACCGAGAAACCTGGTGTCGAGGCTCAAGCCCGGAATGGGCGGCACAAAGCGCGGGTCGGCGTGAAAGACCTGGTCGGCGATGTTGATGATGATGATCGAAAAGGCGAGCGTGCTGATCAGCCAGCCATGATGATGCGAGCCGGCCTTGAAGTGCGGGGCAACTGCGACGCGTTCCTCGAATGCGCCGAGAAGGCCCATTGCAAGCATGATCACAGCAGACCCGACGACCCAGCCCACGGAAAACTGCGTCATCAGAACCCAACCGAGCATGGCGCCCAGCATCACGAACTCGCCCTGCGCGAGATTGAACACGTTGGTCGGCTTGTAGGCGATGTTGAGCCCGACGCCGACCATCGCATAGATCGAACCGATGGCGATGCCGTTTACAAGCAGGGCGAGAAAGTCATCCAGAAGCATGTCGGATTTTCCTGTGCCGCCTGAAGCATCGGATCGAAACCTGGATTTCGTATCCGACGCCCAAAGCAAAGTGTTGGATCGTCCCGTGTGCGCCCGAAGCGCGCGAGAGCGATCTAGCCGCGTGGCCTGAACAGGCCCTGGGACGAGAGAAGCAGAGGACTTTCCGGCGCGAAGACCTGCGCCATCGCCGCAGCTTCCGGACCATAACAAGTGTGGTTTTCCGCCGTGAAATTGATCTTGCCATAGATGCCGTCAAAGCCGCTCAATGTGTCGAGATAGGCCTTCACCCGATCAGTATCGACGGATTTCGTCTCCTCGATTGCGTGTTTCAGCACATGCAGGAAGTCGTAGTACGGACTTGTGGCTGCCGGTGGCAGAGAACCGGGTGCAAGTCCCAAGCCAAGCACCTTGTCGACATAGGCCTTGACGCGAGCATCCGGCTCCTCGCCCTCCACGAAGGTCAGCGCCTGATAGGACGCAGCGTAGGCGTCAGGATAGCGGGCTTCAGCGGGCACCGCCTGATCGGCGGAGGCAAAGACGAGGCCCGTATGGCCGACCACCGTTGGCTTCCAGTTCAAGCGCTGCAGGCCGACGAAAAGCTGCGTCACATCGATATTGTTGGACACGAAGCAGCATAGCGCCTCGGCGCCCGCGCTGCGCAGGGCGCGCAGAAATGGCGTGAGGTCCGTAGAACGCAATGGCGAAATCTGCTCTCCCACGAGCTCAAGGCCCTTTGCCGGCAGTTCGGTCTTGCATGCCGCCAGTACCGACGTTCCGGCCGCCGAATCCTCGACCAGAACGCCGATCTTCTTGAATGGAGTCTTGGCCAGATACTCGGCATATTTCACCGCCTGCGTACTGACGTGATAGCCGCACTGGTAGTGATAGGGATATCGTGTGCCGTCACCGCCCTCGCTTGCCGTGATGTAGCCGCACTGGATGATCTTCGCAGGCGTTGAAACCGCCAGCGAGGCAAGTGTCTGCGAACTTCCGACGGGCCCGACGACAAACTTGACGCCCTGATTGATCAGTTCGCGCATCACGATCGGCTCGTTCGCTGGCGCGCCCGCATCGTCCACTTCAACCTTCACCAGCTTGCGGCCCAGAACACCACCGGCCGAGTTAATCTCCTCAAGCGCGATATCGCCCGCCGCGTAGAGCGCCGCGAAGCTGGAGGCGAGCGGACCGGTGAGCGGACGCACCCAGCCGATCTTGAGGTCTTCCTCCGCGAACGCCCGTCCGACGATTCCGGGCATCGCAAGCATTGCGGCAGTGCCGACACCGGCTTTCAAAAGGCTGCGTCGCTCGATGGAAGCGCCGAAAATTTTTCCGAATCCATTGTTCATGTCGTGTTCCTCCGATGCGACAAAGCCGATGCGTTTTCCGCACATGTTTGGCGGAACTGTATGAGGCGCAAACTTGGTTGGGACTTGCGCAAATTCGCTATCGGAGTGCCTGTTGCCTACAGCCAATCTGCACAAGTCGCGTGCTTTGTGAGGACGGTATTCTGCGGAAAACCGGATCGTTGTCTCAGGAGGAGCACTCATGACCGTCTTCACCGCATCGCGCCATCCCGTGTTGGTCGAAGCATTCGAGCATGCCGCCCTCCGCGGCACAGCCGGCAAGATCGCGCTGGTTGCCGCGGGGTCTCTGGCGCTCACGCTTTCGGCCAAGTTGGCGATACCGTTCTATCCGGTTCCCATGAGCTTCCAGACCCTTGTCGTCCTGGTTCTGGGGGTCGCGTTCGGGCCGCGTCTGGCTGTTGCCGCCGTACTATTCTACCTGATGCAGGGAGCTGCCGGTTTGCCGGTCTTCGCAGGGTCACCCGAGCGCGGCGTCGGACTTGCCTACATGACGGGACCGACGGGCGGATTTCTGGTCGGCTTTGTATTCGCCGCCGCCACGACGGGCTGGCTTGCGCGCCGCGGATGGTCGCGTTCGGTTCCCGGGATGGCCCTTGCCATGGCGGCGGGAACGGTCGCCCTCTATGTTCCCGGCATTCTATGGCTCGGCTTTCTGATCGGCTGGGACAAGCCCGTTCTGGAGTATGGCCTCTGGCCGTTCCTCTATGGCGATGCGCTCAAGCTCGCCATCGCTGCCATCGCCGCGCCCGCCGCGTGGCGGGTGGTCGATCGCATGCGCTGACGGAATCCCGAGACGGGGTGAAGAGATGGCTTTTCAGAACCCGCTTCCCGTTCCTGTCCTCCCACCGCTTGCCGAGCGCACCGTACCGGCCGTGATGGCCCGCGCTCTCGCGGCCAGTCCCGACAAGATGGCGGTGCGCGACGAGACCCGTGCGCTGTCCTATGCGGCGCTCAACGACGAAGCGCTCGGACTTGCCGGTGGAATGGCGCGCATGGGTGTCGAAATTGGCGAGACGATGCTGCTCATGCTCGACAATCACGTCGACTACGCCGCCTGCTGGCTCGCGCTGTCGCTGACGGGGCGCGTCGAGGTGCCGGTGAACACAGCCTATCTCGGCTCGATTCTCGTACACGTCATCAACAATTGCGGTGCGCGGGCAATGATCGTCGAAAGCGGCTATGTGCAGCGCATCGCCGACATTGCCGACCAACTGACAGCTTTGTCTGACATCGTCGTACGCGGACCGTTGCCTCAGGTCGAATTGCCGCCGCATATACGCCTTCACGCCTACGGCGATCTCCCTGCCGCGCCCGTGTCGGTTGAGAAGGTCGAACCGTGGGACCTTATCGGGATCATGTACACGTCGGGTACGACGGGGCTTTCCAAAGGGGTGCGCGTGACCCACGCCCACGCCTATGGTTACTCGACGCCGGAGGTCTATGGCGCCGTGTCGGCGGACGACACCACGCTCGTCGTGCTTCCGATGTTTCATATCGGGGGCCAGTGGAAGGGGGTCTACAACGCCCTGATCGCCGGGGCATCCGCGGTCATCCTCCCGCGCTTCCGGGCAACCCGGTTCTGGGACGACGTCCGGTTCTACGGGTGCACCTACACGCTGGTGCTTGGCGTGATGGGCGAGTTCCTCTACGGCCAGCCGCTCGATCCGCAGGATCGGAACCATGGGCTGAAGCGCATCGCGATGGTTCCGGTCATCAGCGATCTGGAAGGGTTTCGCGCGCGGTTCGGCATGGAGGCGATCAATTCCGCCTATGGCTCGACCGAGGCTTCCGTCGCGTTGCTCTCCCCGCACAATGGCGCGGAACCGGGCAAGATCGGCTGGTGCCGCCCCGATTTCGAGGCGCGCCTGGTGGACGAGAACGACATCGACGTGCCGCTCGGCAAAGCGGGCGAATTGCTGCTGCGCGCCCGTGAGCCATGGGTGATGATGAATGGCTATCACGCCATGCCGGAAGCGACGGTGGAAGCGTGGCGGAACCTCTGGTTCCACACCGGCGACACGATGAAGCAAGATGAGCGCGGCATGTTCAGCTTCGTCGACAGGTCGAACGACGCGATACGCCGGCGCGGCGAAAACATTTCCAGTTTCGAGGTTGAACGTGAAGTTGCCAGCCATCCGGCCGTCTCCGAATGTGCGGTCATTGGGGTGTCCAGCGCCGCCACCGAACACGACATCAAAGCCTGCATCGTTCTGAAAGCCGATCTCCAGGCGACCCCCGAGGAACTGATCGAGTTCTTGCGGCCGCGGCTGCCCTATTTCATGCTGCCGCGCTACATCGAGTTTCTGGATGCGCTGCCGCGCACACCGACGGAGAAGATCCGCAAGCAGGAATTGCGCAGCGCTGGTGTCACCGAAACAACCTGGGATGCCGACACGGCAGGCATCTCGCTGAAAGCAGGTTCATGAACAAGAATTCCGACGTGATCTCCAGTCTCGAGGCAGTTCAGGCCCGGCGCTATGCCGGTCGTGACGAGGCCCGGCCGGACGCGATCGCGCGCCAGCACGCACTGGGCAAGCTTTCGGCACGGGAACGCATCGCGCTGCTTCTGGACGACGGCCGGTTCGAGGAGAGCGGCGCGCTGGTGGAACCGGGCCGGGACACGTTCGACACGGAAGACCTCCAGGCCCCAGGCGATGGCGTCATCACCGGATTTGGCCAGATAGAGGGGCGGCCCGCCGCCATCTGCGCGTTCGATTTCACCATTGTCGGGGGCTCCAACGGCGCACGCGCCGAATACAAGGTGTTGCGGCTCACGGCACAGTGTCTTCAGCATGGCTATCCGCTCGTCATGCTTCTCGACGGCGGCGGACACCGCATTCAGGAGGGATTGGACAGCCGCCATTTCGCGCGCGGAACGCCGATGTTCCAGACCTTCGCCGATCTTTCCGGCTGGGTGCCGGTCGTCGCCGCGGTCATGGGACCGGGCTTTGCGGGGCCCTCCAATTTCGCCGCACTCGCCGATTTCGTTGTGATGGTCGAAAAGACATCGACCATGGGCATAGCCGGCCCGGCGCTGGTCAAGGCGGCAACCGGCGAGGATGCCACCAAGGATGAACTGGGGGGCGCGGCGGTCCAGGTCGATCAGGCCGGCATTGCCGACATGGTGGCAGCCGACGATGCGGCCGCCCTGGGGCTGATCCGTCATTACCTGTCCTATCTGCCATCCAATGCGAGCAAGGCCCCCCCCATCGTCAACACGGGCGATCCAGCCGACAGGCGCGAGGACGCCCTTCTTGCCATCGTACCGGAGAACAGTCGTCGCGCCTTCGATATGCGCAAGATCATCACGATGATCGCGGATACGGGAAGCGTCTTCGAAATCAAGCCGACCTATGCGAAGAACATCCTGACCGGTTTTTGCCGCATGGACGGTCGCGTCGTCGGCTACATCGCCAACCAGCCGATGCATATTGGCGGCACGCTGACTGCGGCCGCTTGCGAAAAGGGCGCGCATTTCATTTCGCTCTGCGACGCATTCGGCATCGCGCTTCTGTACCTGATCGACGTACCCGGCTTCATGGTCGGCAGCATGGCGGAGCGGACCGGACTTGCGCGACGCAGCGGGCGGCTGATCTTCGAGCTCGGCCAGGCGACGGTTCCCAGAATTTCAGTGGTAATCCGCAAGGGCTATGGCCTCGCCTATGTGGCGATGGCCGGCGGACGCAGTTTCGACGCCGATCTCTGCGTCGCTTGGCCAACAGCCGAGATCTGCGCCATGTCGGTGGAAGGTGCCGTCGATGTCGCCTATCGCAAGGCAATCGAGCACGCCTCCGATCCGGCGGCGCACAGAACCGCGCTGATTGATCGCTTCCGCAGCCAGTTGGGTTCTCTGAGGGCCGTCGAGGCATACGGCATCGACGACGTGATCGATCCGCGCGATACGCGCAGTGCGATTATCACAGCTCTTAGCCGAACCGGGGACCGCAAGATGGCGCTTGCACGATCACCGCGCAAACATCCCATCTCACCCTGCTAGGCCATGCCGGAAACTGCTAGGCTTTCGTTGACGATTCCATGGCGATCCGCGAGTGCGCGCAGACCCTGCATGAAGGCGTCGGGTGCGGGCAGGAACCCTCCGTGAACAGGCTCGACGAGGATGGCGGCGACTCGGTCGGGCGCAATTTCGGTCGATTTCCATTGAGCAAAAGACGCCTTGTCATAACATTTGCTCGTTTCCGGTAGTTGACGCCAGGTCATCGCGCGTCCAGATTTGCCCGCGCCGTCGAGATGGCGATGGCGCGGGAAGGAAGAACGCATGAATACGGTTCGCGATGCGAACGCTGCGAGACTTGACGATGCGGCGCGTGCTGGCTGGCTGTACTATGTAGCCGGCAACACGCAGGATCAGATCGCAATCAAGCTCGGCGTGTCCCGGCAATCGGCGCAGCGGTTGGTGTCGCTCGCCGTGGCCGAGGGCCTGGTGAAGGTTCGCATCGACCATCCGATCGCCACCTGTCTCGATCTTGCGGAACGGCTGCGCCAGCGCTTCGCCTTCGATTTCATCGAAGTCGTGCCGAGCGACCCGTCTTCGGTATCGACGACGCTGGGGGTCGCCGAGGCCGCGGCGGCGGAGATCGAGAAACGTCTCTCCGCGCCGGAGCCGATCATCATGGCGATGGGCACCGGACGGACGCTGAAAGCGGCGATCGAGCGGCTGCCCGCAATGGAATGCCCGCAGCACAAGGTCGTCTCGCTCACCGGCAACATCGCACCCGATGGTTCGGCCGCATTCTACAACGTCGTCTTCACCATGGCGGACAAGGTCAAATCCCGCAGCTTCCCGATGCCGTTGCCGGTCATCGCCTCGTCGCGGGCGGAACGCGAACTGCTGCATGGACAGGAATTGATGCAGGCCACGCTTGCGCTTGCGGCGCAGGCCGACATCACCTTCATCGGCATCGGCGAGTTGGGCGTAAACGCTCCGCTTTACGAAGACGGCTTCATCACCCTGGCGGAACTGAAGGCGCTGCAGAAGGCCGGCGCGGTTGCCGAAATCGTCGGCTGGGCGTTCGATCGCGACGGGCGCCTGATCGAGGGCATCACCAACGACCGCGTCGCGTCCGCCGGCATTCCTTCTCGGGAGAAGTCGCTGGTCATCGCGCTGGCCATGGGCGAGCGAAAGCTGCCCGGCATCTTCGCGGCAGCCAATCGCCGCCTGATCAACGGGCTCATCACGGATGAGCGGACCGCCGCCGGTCTGCTCGATCTATAAAGCCGCACATCAGCGCCGCCGCCTGATCGTTGCCGTGTCGAACACCCCGATGTCCCGCTTGAGATAGTCCGGGAGACGGCTCACGCTTTCCCGTCTGCGCTTCAGGCTTCCCGCGAGGCTCACGATCCTGCACAACCACACGGACCAGCGGGTGCGCGGGTCCGCGTGCTTATGGGTGCACTCCCGCGTGCTGACCATTGCCATCGATTTCACCTTGATCTTCTTATGTCCAAGGCGTTCTATTTCTGCCTGATCGCCGGTGATTGCCAACAAAACGGCGATGGGTACGCATAAGGAGAATTTATCCATGGCGGATCAGCGCCTGCCGCCTCTGACGGCCATCCGTGCGTTCGAAGCTGCTGCACGACACGGCAGTTTCACCAAGGCCGCCGAGGAGCTCGGCATGACACAGGCAGCCGTGAGCTACCAGATCAAGCAGCTCGAGGAGCGCGTCAGGACGCCGCTCTTCCTGCGTCGGCCCCGTCAGGTGGAATTGACCGAAGCGGGACTGCGCCTCGCGCCGTCGGTGACGCAGGCCTTCGACATTCTGGGGGCCGCCTTCACGACGATGCGGCGCGCGTCAGGCGAGCATCTGGCAATCTCGACCGTTCCCACCTTCGCGTCTAACTGGCTCGCGCAGCGGCTTGGGGCGTTCCAGATGGCACATCCGCGCCTGTCGGTGCGGCTCGACACGTCGTCTCATTTCATCGATTTCGCGCGCGAGGAGATGGACGTAGCGATCCGCGTGGGCAGGGGGCAGTGGCCCGGGCTCGTGTCGCACATGGTCGAGCCGGTCCGGTTCACGCCGATGCTGACGCCCGACCTCGCGGCCAGCATCGGCGGGGTGCGTGAACCCGCGGATCTGCTGCGTCTGCCGATCATAGGTCCCGGCGATCCATGGTGGCCCCAATGGCTGAGCGAAGCGGGTGCGCCGACCGACGACCTGGCGGGCCGGCCGCAAACGCAGATGGGCTCGCAGATCAGCGAAGGGCGCGCGGCGCTGGCGGGACAGGGCGTCGGGATGCTGACGCCGTTCTATTTCAAGGCCGAGCTGGACTCGGGCCGCCTCATCCAGCCCTTCGATCTGGTTTGCGAAAACGGCCACGCCTTCTGGCTGGTCTACCCGGAAGCCCGGCGCAATGTCCCGAAAATCGCGGCCTTCCGGACGTGGCTGCTCAACGAGATTGCCCGCGACTGACCCGCCGCGCTCCGATTTCCCTCATCTGCGAACACACCGACAAGACTGCGCGGGCGGCCATGCTGCGGCGCAGCATCGAATCGGCCTTGACTTCGCATGGCTGCGGCTGAATATTTGCCCATCGTACAAGCAAATGCTCATCATGGTTTCTAGGGAGGATGTCCATGGCACTTCGAACTGTATTGCTGGGCGCGTGCTCGGCACTCGCTTTCACCGGCTACGCATCGGCGGAAACGATCACCATCGCCACGGTCAACAATGGCGACATGATCCGCATGCAGAAGCTGACCGAAGACTTCACCGCCAAGAACCTCGACATCGAACTCCAGTGGGTCACGCTGGAAGAGAACGTGCTGCGCGAGCGCGTCACGACGGACATCGCCAGCAATGGCGGCCAGTACGACGTGATGACGATCGGCAACTACGAAGTGCCGATCTGGGCGAAGCAGGGCTGGCTGACCGAACTCAACGGCCTGGGCGACGACTACGACGTCGACGACATCCTGCCGTCGATCCGCGGCGGGCTCTCCGTCGACGGCAAGCTCTATGCCGCACCTTTCTACGGCGAATCCGCGATGATCATGTATCGCACGGATTTGTTCGAGGCTGCCGGTCTCGAAATGCCCGAGTCTCCGACATGGGAGTTCATCGGCGAGGCCGCCCGCAAGATCAAGGCGGACAACCCCGACGTGAACGGCATCTGCCTGCGCGGCAAGGCCGGCTGGGGCGAGAACATGGCCTTCATCACGGCACTGACGAACTCCTATGGCGGACGCTGGTTCGACGAGAACTGGGCGCCGCAGTTCGACCAGCCCGAATGGAAGAACGCGCTGCAGTTCTACATCGACCTGATGAAGGATACCGGCCCGGCCGGCGCCTCATCGAACGGCTTCAACGAAAACCTGACGCTGTTCCAGCAGGGCAAATGCGGCATGTGGATCGACGCCACGGTCGCCGCGTCCTTCGTGTCCAATCCAACGGACTCGACTGTGGCAGACAAGGTCGGCTACGCGATTTTCCCGGATACGGGCAACGGCAATCACGGCAACTGGCTGTGGTCGTGGAACCTCGCGATCCCCGCCAGCTCGCAGAAAGCGGAGTCGGCGCAGAAGTTCGTCGCCTGGGCAACCAGCAAGGCCTACACGGAACTGGTCGCCGAGAAGGAAGGCTGGGCCAACGTGCCGCCCGGCACGCGCACCTCGCTCTACGAGAATGCGGAGTATGAGAAGGAAGCGGCCTTCGCCGCACCCACGCTCGCGGCGATGAACGCGGCCGACATCACCAAGCCTTCGGTCAAGCCGGTTCCCTATACGGGTGGCCAGTTCGTCGCCATTCCCGAATTCCAGGGTCTCGGCACGACGGTCGGCCAGCTGTTCTCGGCGGCACTCGCCGGTCAGATGACGGCCGACGACGCCCTGGCACAGGCTCAGAACGTGGCGACGCGCGAGATGACCCGCGCCGGCTACATCAAGTAGGCGTCCTCCCGGAGCCTAGGCCGTCCGGCTTCGGCCGGGCGGCCACCTTCCCGACTCACGACATCGATGCTGCTCCAACGGCAGGGTGACAGCCATGGCCACGCGACAGACACGAACGCTTGCGCGCTTCATGATGGCGCCCGCGGTGATCTTCCTCCTGATCTGGATGATCGTGCCGCTTTCGATGACGATCTGGTACTCGTTCCAGAACTTCAACCTGCTGAACCCGGCAGGGCGCGGCTTCGCCGGCTTCTTCAACTACGTCTATTTCTACACCGACCCGGCCTTCTTCCAGGCGATCTGGAACACGCTGCTGATCGTCGTCGGCGTGCTGCTGATCACGGTCATCGGCGGCATCCTGCTCGGCATGCTGCTCGACCAGCCGATCTTCGGGCAGGGGATCGTGCGCATTCTCGTGATATCGCCGTTCTTCGTCATGCCGCCGGTCGCGGCGTTGGTGTGGAAGAACATGATCATGCATCCCGGCTACGGGGTGTTCGCCGACATTTCGCGCTTCTTCGGGCTCCAGCCCGTCGACTGGTTCGCGCAATATCCGCTGTTCTCGATCATCATCATCGTGGCCTGGCAGTGGTTGCCTTTCGCGACGCTCATCCTGCTGACCGCATTGCAGTCGCTCGACGAGGAGCAGAAGGAAGCCGCCGAGATGGACGGCGCGGGCTTCTTCAGCCGCTTCTGGTATCTGACGCTGCCGCACCTGGCGCGGGCGATCACGGTCGTGATCCTGATCCAGACGATCTTCCTGCTCGCCGTTTATGCGGAAATCCTGGTCACCACGAATGGCGGACCCGGCTACGCATCCACCAACCTCGCCTTCCTGATCTACCGCACGGCCCTTCTGTCCTACGACGTGGGTGGTGCATCGGCAGGAGGCGTCATCGCGGTCATCCTGGCCAACATCGTCGCCATCTTCCTGATGCGCGCCGTCGGCAAGAATCTGGATCGGTAGGAGCGACCCATGGCACGCAAGGTTTCGACACAACGCAAGGTCGTCGCCACGGCGGCGGCCTGGATCGTGGCGCTGATCATCTTCTTCCCGATCTTCTACATGGTCGTCACGTCCCTGAAGACGGAAGCCGAGGCGATCTCGGGCATCAGCCTGATCCCGTCGGGCACCTTCGAAAACTATTTCGAAGTGCAGTCGCAGCGCGACTATTTCAAGCCGTTCATGAACTCGGTGATCATCGCGCTCGGCTCGACGTTCCTCGCGCTCCTGATCGCCATCCCGGCCGCGTGGTCGATGGCATTCTCGCCGACGAGGCGCACCAAGGACATCCTGATGTGGATGCTCTCGACCAAGATGATGCCGGCCGTCGGCGTGCTGGTCCCGATGTTCCTGATCTTCCGCGACACCGGCCTTCTCGACACCAGGCTCGGCCTAACGATCGTTCTGACGCTCATCAACCTGCCGATCGTGGTGTGGATGCTCTACACCTACTTTCGCGAGATACCGGGCGAGATCCTCGAAGCCGCGCGCATGGACGGGGCGACGCTCTGGGGCGAAATCCTCTATGTGCTGACGCCGATGGCCGTGCCGGGCATCGCCTCGACGATGCTGCTCAACATCATCCTGGCCTGGAACGAGGCGTTCTGGTCGATCCGGCTCACGGCTGCCAACGCCGCGCCGCTGACGGCCTTCATCGCCTCGTTCTCGAGCCCGCAGGGTCTGTTCTGGGCCAAGCTTTCGGCAGCATCGACGCTCGCCATCGCACCGATCCTCATCATGGGCTGGTTCTCGCAACGCCAGCTGGTTCGCGGCCTGACGTTCGGCGCGGTCAAGTAGAAGCGCGGGAGGGACCCATGGGAAACATCACGCTCACCAACGTCAAGAAGTCGTTCGGATCGACCGAGATCATTCCGGACATCAGCCTCGATATCGCGGATGGGGAGTTCGTGGTCTTCGTCGGCCCCTCGGGCTGCGGCAAGTCCACTTTGCTGCGGCTGATCGCAGGTCTCGAGGACACGTCGGGCGGCACTATCGCCATCGACGGCAACGATGTCACCGACGAGGCGCCCGCCAAGCGGGGACTGGCGATGGTGTTCCAGTCCTACGCGCTCTATCCGCATATGAGCGTCTACAACAACATCGCCTTCCCGCTGAAGATGGCCGGCATCGACAAGGACGCGATCGACAAGAAGGTGCGCGGCGCCGCGGCTACGCTCAATCTGACCAACTATCTCGAACGGCGTCCCGGCCAGCTCTCGGGCGGACAGCGCCAACGCGTCGCCATCGGCCGCGCGATCGTGCGCCAGCCCAAGGCGTTCCTGTTCGACGAGCCCCTGTCGAACCTGGACGCGGCCTTGCGCGGCACGATGCGGCTCGAAATCAGCGAACTCCACCACCAGCTCGCGACGACGATGATCTACGTCACGCACGATCAGGTCGAGGCGATGACGATGGCCGACAAGATCGTCGTGCTCAACGCCGGCAATATCGAGCAGGTCGGCTCCCCGCTCGATCTCTACAAGACGCCGAAGAACCTGTTCGTGGCGGGCTTCATCGGCTCGCCGAAGATGAACCTGATCGATGGTACGGAGGCTGCCAAGCACGGCGCGAAGACGATCGGCATCCGGCCCGAGCACCTCAAGCTTTCCACGACCGAGGGAGCCTGGAAGGGCACGGTGGGTGTCGCGGAGCATCTAGGCTCCGACACGTTCCTGCACGTGCAGGCGGACGGCCTTGGTCAGATCACGGCGCGCGGGGACGGCGAGTTTTCGCTCCACCACGGCGACTCGGTCTGGCTCACGCCGGACCCCGCCAAGCTGCATCGATTCGGCGACGACGGCGAGGCCATCTGATGCCGCGACTTGCCGGAAAATCGGCCATCGTCACCGGTTCGGCACGCGGTATCGGACGCGCCTTCGCGGAGGCCTATGTGCGGGAGGGCGCCACGGTCGCCATCGCCGACATCGATTTTTCCCGCGCGCAGGATACTGCACAGGAAATCGGTGATGCGGCTTATGCGGTGCGGCTCGACGTGACCGATCAGGCTTCGATCAATGCTGCGATCGCCACCGTGGAGGTGCAGGCCGGCGGTATCGACATCCTGATCAACAACGCCGCGCTCTTCGACATGGCGCCGATCGTCGACATTACGCGCGCGAGCTACGACAAGCTTTTCGCCGTCAACGTCGCCGGCGCGCTGTTCACGATGCAGGCGGTCGCCAGGTCGATGATCGCGCGCGGACGCGGCGGCAAGATCATCAACATGGCGAGCCAGGCCGGCCGTCGCGGCGAGGCGCTCGTCGGCATCTATTGCGCGACCAAGGCCGCGATCATCTCACTGACGCAGTCTGCGGGCCTCGACCTGATCCAGCATGGCATCAACGTCAACGCGATCGCCCCCGGCGTGGTCGACGGCGAACATTGGGATCACGTCGACGCCCTGTTCGCACGGCATGAGGGCCGCGCGACCGGCGAGAAGAAGGCGCTCGTCGGCGCGTCCGTCCCGTTCGGTCGCATGGGCACCGCGCAGGATCTGACCGGAATGGCGATCTTCCTCGCCACGGCGGAAGCCGACTACATCGTCGCGCAGACATACAATGTCGACGGCGGGAACTGGATGAACTGACATGACGACGAAACTCTCGCTCGCCACGATCGATGCGCTGCCGGGCGATGTCGGCCGGCCGTCCTACAGCCGCGACCGGCTTTCCGCCGGCATTGTGCATTTCGGGGTCGGCAATTTTCACCGCGCGCATCAGGCGGTCTATCTCGACGATCTGTTCAATGCGGGCGAGGACCATGACTGGGCGATCGTCGGTGCGGGCGTTCTCGACGCCGAGCGCGCCGGCCGGGACAGCCTTGCGACACAGGATTGGCTGACGACCGTCGTCGAACAGGATGCGGGCCACATGGTCGCCCGCGTCACCGGCGTGATGATCGATTTCCTGGAGCCCGGCGATACCGAGACGATCGTGACGCGCCTCGCCGATCCCGCGATCCGCATCGTTTCGCTGACGATCACCGAGGGCGGCTATTTCATCGATCCCGCTTCGGGGCACTTCAATCCGGCTCATCCGGCGATCGCGGTCGATGCCACGAACATCGCCGCTCCGAAGACCGTCTTCGGCCTGATCCTCGCAGGCCTGATGCGGCGGCGCGATGCGAGCATCGCACCGTTCACCGTCATGTCGTGCGACAATATTCCGGGCAATGGCCATGTGACGCAGGATGCGGTGGCGGGTCTCGCCAGCCTCATTGATCCGGACCTCTCCGCCTGGGTGCGTTCCGACGTGGCGTTTCCGAACGGCATGGTCGATCGCATCACACCGGCGACGACGAACCGCGAACGCACGATGCTGCGCGATACGTTCGGCGTGGACGATGCCTGGCCGGTCTTTTGCGAGCCGTTCCGGCAATGGGTGCTGGAAGACAATTTCCCCTCCGGGCGACCGGCGCTCGAAAAGGCCGGCGTGACCTTCGTCGATGACGTCGCGCCTTGGGAATTGATGAAGATTCGCATCCTCAATGGCGGCCACGCGGCTATTGCCTATCCGGCGGCCTTGATGGACATTCATTTCGTGCACGAGGCGATGCAGGAGCCGCTTATCGCGGGGTTTCTCGCCAAGCTCGAAAACGAGGAGATCATCCCCGTCGTGCCGCCGGTTCCCGATACCGATCTCGGCGAGTATTTCGCCCTGATCGAGCGGCGCTTTTCCAACCCGACGATCGGCGACACCATCCCGCGCCTGTGCCTCGACGGATCGAATAGGCAGCCCAAATTCATTCTCCCCTCCGCAGCAGATCGCCTCAAGGCAGGCCAGAGCGTCACGGGCCTGTCGCTCGTCTCGGCGCTGTGGTGCCGCTACTGCGCGGGAACCAGCGATTCAGGCCGCGAGATCCCGCCCAACGACGCGAGTGCGGCGAGGCTGAAAGAGGCCGCACTGAAGGGGAAGGACGACCCAAACGCGTTTCTGGCGCTTTCGGATATTTTCGGCGATACAGGCACGTCGCCGGTGTTTGCCGAACATTTCGCCCGCAATCTCAGGTCGATCTGGGAGCGGGGCACCAGGCAGACGCTCGAAGACTATCTTGCCGGAACGCTCTGACCGGCCCACGAACCGGTAAGGCCTTGCATGCAACTTCCTCTTGTCATCTTCGATTGCGACGGCGTTCTGGTCGATAGCGAGCCGATTTCGATCGCGGTTCTGCGCGAGGTGATCGCGAGCGAGGGGTACGAAGTCGATGAAGAAACCGCCTACCGGCTCTTCCTCGGTCGATCGATGACGACCATCAGCACCACCCTCGCCGAGCAGTTCGGGCTGAACTTCACCGAGCAGCACCTCGCCGTCATCAGACAGCAGCTCTTCGAGCGGTTCCGTGCCGATCTGAAGGCGATCGACGGCATTCGCGACGCCCTTCTGGCCCTGCCGAATCCGCGCTGTGTCGCTTCCTCCAGCAAGCCGGAGCGGATCAGATTCTCGCTCGAGGTCTGTGGCCTCTTGGACTTGCTCGAACCGAACATCTACAGTGCGACCATGGTGAAGAACGGAAAGCCCGCGCCCGATCTTTTCCTGCACGCCGCGTCCCAGATGGGCGCGCACCCGCAGGATTGCGTGGTAATCGAGGACAGTCCGGCCGGCATCGAGGCCGCGAAGGCTGCCGGAATGCGCGTCTTCGCCTTCGCCGGCGGCTCGCATGCCACGGCGGGCGGGCTGATCGTCGCGTTCGACCGATTGCAACCCGACGTGATCTTCGACGACATGCGCACCCTGCCCTCGCTTCTGGGCCACCCGGTGGTGCGGTGACGGGCGGGCTCGTCTGCGCTGTCGATGTCGGAACCGGGAGCGCGCGCGCCGCGATCCTGGACCGGACCGGCAGCCTGCTCGGGCGCGGCGAACATCCCATCATGATGCACCGGCCGAACGCGGATCACGCCGAGCACGATTCGGAAGACATCTGGCGCGCGGTCTGCGCGGCGGTGAAAACCGCGCGCGAGGCGTCGGGGGCAGACCCTGCGGATATCGTGGGCATCGGCTTCGACGCAACCTGCTCGCTGGTCGCCCGCGACAAACGTCAGCAACCGCTTACGCTTTCAACGACCGGCGATCACCGCTGGGACACGATCGTCTGGCTCGATCATCGGGCCATCGACGAGGCGGACGAATGCACAGCGACCGGGCATGGCGTGCTCGCCCATCTCGGCGGCGCGATGTCGCCGGAGATGCAAACGCCCAAGCTGATGTGGGTGAAGCGCAACCTGCCCGAAAGCTGGCAGGCCGCCGGTCACTTCTTCGATCTCGCCGATTTTCTCACCTTCAGGGCCACCGGCAATCTCGACCGGTCGCAATGCACGCTCGCCTGCAAATGGAACTATCTGGCGCATCAGCAGCCCGGATGGCAGCGCGACTTCTTCGCCGCCGTCGGTCTCGACGATGTGATGCAGTGCGCGAACCTGCCCGAGAATGCCCGTCCGGTCGGCAGCGATCTCGGCCCGCTTTTGCCGGATGCCGCCGCCGATCTCGGGCTCTCGACGCACTGCCGAGTCGGCACCGGGCTGGTGGACGCCTATGCCGGCGCGCTCGGCGTGCTGGGCGGCTTCGCATCCGACCGCCACGAAATCGAGCGCCACATGGCGCTGATCGCCGGCACGTCGAGCTGCGTCATGGCCATGTCCACCGAAGCGAAGTCCTTCACCGGCGGCTGGGGCCCGTATCTGGGCGTCACGCTGCCCGACCTCTGGATGATCGAAGGCGGCCAGTCGGCGACCGGCGGGCTGCTCGACCATCTCATCCGCTGGCACGGCGCCGGCGGCGAGCCCGACGCCGCCATGCACCGCCGCATCAGCCAGCGCATCACGGCGCTGCGCGAGGCGGACGGCCCGAACCTCGCGAACCGGCTCCACGTACTGCCCGATTTCCACGGCAACCGTTCGCCGCTGGCCGACCCGCATGCCGTCGGCGTCATTTCGGGCCTGTCGCTCGACGCATCCTTCGACAGCCTGTGCAAACTCTACTGGCGCACCTGCGTCGGCATCGCGCTGGGCGTGCGCCACATCCTCGACACGCTCAACGAAGGCGGCTTCGTCATCGATACGCTGCATGTGACGGGCGGACACACGCGCAACCCCCTCCTGATGGAGCTCTATGCCGACGCAACCGGCTGCCGCGTGGTCGAACCGCTCGCCGACGAAGCGGTGCTGCTCGGCTCGGGCATGGTGGCGGCCACCGCTGCCGGGCTTTACCCGTCGCTCGCCGAAGCATGCGTGGCCATGCAGCAGGGCGGCCGCGAACGCACGCCTGACCCTGCGGCGCGCGAACGGTTCGACCGCGACTACCGCGTGTTTCTGGAGATGCACCGGCAGAGGCAGGTGCTGGACGCGATGTGAGAAGAGTTCTGCATCCGTTCAAAACGCCTTGAAGGTCAGTGTCGTCAGCGAGCGCACGATGCCTGCTATGTTGGCGACGTTGTCGTTGATGAATTTGCCGATATCGACGCCGTCCTCGATATAGACCTTCATCAGGAGATCGTAGTCGCCGCTGGTCGAGTACAGCTCGGAGGCGACTTCGCGCCTGAAGAGTTCGTCGGCGACCTCGTAGGTCTTGCCCGGCGAACACTGTAGCTGCACGAAAACCGGTCTCATATCTTGTCCTCGACTCCAGAACTCATCGCACGCCAACCGATGCGACGGGCATCGGTTGCAGACTCCCGCCTCGGCCTCACCCTGTCAACACGGTTCTGGTGAGCGGGTGGTCGGGATCGGCGAGGCCGTCGATGATTGTGAAGTGATGCTTGTCCGCCTCCTCGACGATCATCGTCTGCGCGCCGAGGCCGGTCCAGATATTGGCGAGAAGCGCGTTTTGGCGGATGAATTCGGCGCGTTCGCCAGCGCCAACCCAGCAGGCGATGCGCGCGCCGTCCATCGGCGTCAGGAGGACGGGGCTTTCGGCCAGGGCCTCGGCATCATCGATCTTCAGATCGGCATTGGTGGCGATGTTCATGATCGGCCGCAAATCGTGGACGCCCGAAATCGAGACGGTGGACACGATGCGGCTCTGCACGTCCGGCTTGAGCGGCGAGGTCGTGGTGATCATGCGCGAGACGAGATGGCCGCCGGCCGAATGGCCGGTCAGGTGCACCGGACCATCGACGAGGCCGGCTGCATGCTCGATCGCGGCCGCGACCTCCCTGACGATGCCGGCGATGCGGATGTCCGGGCAGAGGGTGTAGGACGGCATCGCCACCGCATAGCCGTGCGCGAGGGGCCCAGCCGCCAGATGCGACCACAGGCTCTTGTCAAGGCGAACCCAGTAGCCGCCATGCACGAAGACGACGAGACCTTTTGCCTTGCCCTTGGGCAGGAAGAGGTCGAGGCGGTTGCGCGGCTTGTCGCCATAGGGGATGTCGAGCTTTGCGCGCCCTTCGCCCGAGAGCCTGTCGCGGAAGGTTTTGGCGGGCTCTACCCACAGATCCGGCCACCGGTCGCCGCCCGCGATGTTCGGCCCGTTCGCATAGGCGTCGTCCCAATCGTCGATGCTGCGGTAGATCATGCTCAACTCCCCTGAAGCCCCACGCCTTCCATCGCGCGGCGCTATCACTCTGTCCAGTCCGCGAAGTTATTTCAACCTTGAAATTTCATACTTGAAGCAATCGGCGTTCGGTGCCATGCTCATGACAGACAAGAGCAGGACAATCTGCCGGGAACATCAAACGGAGAGTTCGACCCATGAAAGTTGCAGTGCTGGGCGGCGGACCCTCCGGCCTCTATTTCGCGATCTCCATGAAACTGCGCGACGCGGCGCACGAGGTCGTGGTGTTCGAGCGCAACCGCGCGGACGACACATTCGGCTGGGGCGTGGTTCTCTCCGACGAAACGCTGGACAATCTCGCCGCAAACGACGCCAAGAGCGCGGCCGCCATTCGCGAGCATTTCGCATATTGGGACGACATCGCCGTGGTCCACAAGGGTGTCCGCACCCTGTCGACCGGTCATGGCTTCTGCGGCATCGGGCGCAAGCGGCTCCTGATGCTTCTGCAGGATCGCGCGCGCGAACTCGGCGTCGACCTGCGGTTCGAGAGCGAGGTCGACGAGCCGTCCAGATACATGGCAGAATACGACCTCGTCATCGCCGCGGACGGGCTGAACTCGCGAGCCCGCACGACCTTTGCCGAGCATTTCCGTCCCGACATCGACACGCGCAAATGCAAGTTCGTCTGGCTCGGCACGAACCAGAAATTCGACGGCGCCTTCACCTTCATCTTCGAGAAGACCGAGCATGGCTGGGTCTGGGCGCATGCCTACCAGTTCGACCCGAACACCGCGACGTTCATCGTCGAGTGTTCGCAGGAAACCTGGGACAAGTTCGGCTTCGGCGAGATGAGCCAGCAGGAGTCGATCGCGGTCTGCGAACGCATCTTCAAGGATCATCTGGGCAGCCATCCGCTGATGACCAACGCCAACCACATTCGCGGTTCGGCGTGGATCAACTTCCCGCGCGTGCTGTGCGAGCGCTGGTCGTACAAGAACCTCGCTTTGATGGGCGACGCGGCGGCGAGCGCACATTTCTCGATCGGCTCGGGCACGAAGCTGGCGCTCGAAAGCGCGATTGCGATGGCCGAATACGTCCATTCCGAGCCGACGCTCGAGGCCGCTTTCGCGAAATACGAGGACGCACGGCGCACCGAAGTGCTCAAGCTGCAATCCGCAGCGCGCAACTCGCTGGAGTGGTTCGAGGAGGTGGAGCGCTACCTCAATCTCGATCCGGTGCAGTTCAACTATTCGCTTCTGACGCGCTCGCAACGCATCAGCCACGAGAATTTGCGCCTGCGTGACAAGGAATGGCTGGGCGGTGCCGAAGCGTGGTTCCAGCGCGAGGCAGGCTCTGCAGCGAATACCAACCGCGCGCCGATGTTCGCGCCCTATAAACTGCGCGGCATGGAGCTGAAGAACCGCGTCGTCGTCTCGCCGATGGCGCAGTACAAGGCCGTCGACGGCACGCCGACCGACTGGCACTTCGTGCACTATGCCGAGCGCGCAAAGGGCGGCGCCGGTCTCGTCTATGTCGAGATGACCTGCGTGTCGCCCGAAGGCCGCATCACGCCCGGCTGTCCCGGCCTCTACACCCCTGAACACGAGACCGCATGGACGCGTCTCGTCGATTTCGTCCACGCGGAGACCGAAGCAAAGATTTGCGCACAGCTCGGCCATGCCGGCGCGAAAGGCTCGACGCAGGTCGGCTGGGAAGATGCGGACATGCCGCTGAAGGACGGCAACTGGCCGCTTCTCTCGGCATCGGCGATCGCGTGGTCGCCCGACAACCAGACGCCGAAGGCGATGGACCGGACCGACATGGATCAGGTGCGCGACCAGTTCGTGGCATCCGCCGAAATGGCAGAGCGCTGCGGGTTCGATATGCTGGAACTGCATTTCGCCCATGGCTACCTGCTCTCCTCCTTCATCTCGCCTTTGACCAACACGCGCGACGACGACTATGGCGGGTCGTTGGGAAACCGGATGCGCTATCCGCTCGAAATCTTCCACGCGGTTCGTGCGGTCTGGCCCGCAGACAAGCCGATCTCGGTGCGCATCTCGGCCAATGATTGGGTCGGCGACGAGGGCGTGACGCCGGCAGAGGCCGTCGAGATCGCAAAGATGCTGCAGGCTGCAGGCGTGGACATCTGCGACGTGTCCGCCGGCCAGACGTCCAAGCGCGCGAAGCCGGTTTATGGCCGCATGTTCCAGACACCGTTCTCCGACCGTATCCGCAACGAGACCGGCATGGCGACGATGGCCGTCGGCAACATCTTCGAGCCGGACCACGTCAATTCGATCCTGATGGCGGGTCGCGCCGACCTCGTCTGCCTCGCACGGCCGCATCTGGCCGATCCGTACTGGACCCTGCATGCGGCGGCGAAGCTCGGCGACAAGGGGGTCACATGGCCGGACCCCTATCTCCCCGGTCGCGACCAGCTCTACCGGCTGGCCGAACGCGAGGCCGAACAGATGACGGGGAAGGTGTGAGAATGATTCGCCAGACTCCCACTCCGGTTCGCTGCGCGAACCACCTCTCCCTCTCAAAAGAGGAGAGGAAGAGCGCCAGGCGCCTCCTTCTTCCTCTCCCCCGGGCAGGGGGAGAGATGGCCCGCAGGGCCGGAGCGGGGGCGCTGTTCTGCCGGATTTCGAGGCCACATCCATGACCCACGCACTCGTCACAGGTGGTGGAACGGGCGTCGGCAAGGCGATCGCGCTGGCGCTCGCCGTGGCCGGGCACGCGGTGACGATCTGCGGACGGCGTGCCGATGTGCTGGACGACGTGGCGCGCGGCCATGAGCGCATCCATGCCGAGACCGCGGACGTGACCGACGAGGCCTCCGTGCTGGCGCTCTACGAGAAGGCGCAGGCGGCGCGCGGGCCGTTCGGCATCGTCGTCGCCAACGCAGGTGCGGGCGAGAGCGCGCCGGCGCACAAGACCTCGCTCGACCTCTGGCAAAAGACGCTGGACGTGAACCTCACCGGATCTTTCCTCACCGTGAAACCGGCGATCGAGCCGATGAAGCGTGCAAAGTCCGGCCGTATCGTCTTTGTGGCATCGATCGCGGGGCTGAAGGGTGCGCCTTACGTCTCCGCCTATGTCGCGGCCAAGCACGGCGTCGTGGGACTCACGCGCGCGCTTGCCCTCGAACTCGCGAAGTCGGGCGTGACCGTCAATGCCGTCTGTCCCGGCTATGTCGAGACACCGATGCTGGAGCGCACGCTGGCCAACATCATGGAAAAGACCGGCCGCTCGGAAGCCGAGGCGCGCGCGGACCTCGCGGGCGGCAATCCGCAAGGCCGCATCATCGAGGTCGACGAAGTCGCCGCCGCGGTGCTCTATCTCGTCGGCGAGGGCGCACGCTCGGTCAACGGCCAAGCGCTTGCGATCTGCGGAGGCGAGACATGGTGAGCGCACCGCTCGACATGGTGGATGCGCCGCTCGCCAACAAGGAACGGCTACGGCTGTGGATCCGGCTGCTGCGCGTCGCGCGCATCGTCGAGGGTGAGCTGCGCGAGCGGCTCAGGCGCGATTTCGACTCGACGCTGCCGCGCTTCGACGTGATGTCGGCGCTGTACCGGCAATCGGACGGCATGCTGATGAGCGACCTGTCGCGCTTCCTGCTGGTGTCCAACGGCAATGTGACGGGCATCATCGACCGGCTGGTGACGGACGGCTACGTCGTGCGCTCGAACCGCGAGGGCGACCGGCGCACATCGATCGTCCGGCTCACGGATTCGGGTCTGGCGCAGTTCCGCGCCATGGCCGCCGCACACGAAACATGGATCGCGGAACTTCTGGGTGAGATCGGCGAGACGGAGGCCCGTACGCTGTCCTCCATACTCAAATCGTTCCGCAGCAATTGGGAGGGTGAACATTGACCAGCATGGCGAACCTCAAGCCGAAGCATTTCCTGTGGCGCATGGAGGGACGCGTGGCGGTCATCCAGCTCGACCGGCCGGAGCGCAAGAACCCGCTGACCTTCGAGTCCTACGCCGAACTGCGCGACACGTTTCGTGACCTCGTCTATGCCGACGATGTCGATGTCGTCGTCTTCCTGCCGAACGGCGGCAATTTCTGCTCCGGCGGTGACGTTCACGACATCATCGGACCGCTGGTCGACATGGACATGAAGGGCCTTCTCGCCTTCACGCGCATGACCGGCGATTTCGTCAAGGCGATGCTCAATTGCGGCAAGCCTATCATCTCGGCGGTCGACGGCGTGGCGGTCGGCGCCGGCGCGATCATCACCATGGCCTCCGACATCAGGCTTGCGACACCGGAAGCGAAGACGGGCTTCCTCTTCACCCGCGTCGGCCTCGCCGGCTGCGACATGGGCGCCTGCGCCATGCTGCCGAGGATCATCGGGCAGGGCCGCGCCGCCGAACTGCTCTACACCGGCCGCACCATGAGTGCGACCGAGGGCGAACGCTGGGGCTACTACAACCGCCTCGTCGAGGCGGACGCACTGGAAGCCGAAGCGCTGAAGCTCGCGCAGCAACTCGCATCCGGTCCCACCTTCGCCCACGGCATCACCAAGACGCAGCTCAACCAGGAATGGTCGATGGGTCTCGACCAGGCGATCGAGGCGGAAGCGCAGGCGCAGGCGATCTGCATGCAGACCCAGGATTTCTCGCGGGCGTATCACGCATTCGTCGGGAAAGAACGCCCTGTGTTCGAGGGGAATTGAGGATGGTCTCGCGCCAGACACCCCCTCCGACCCTCAGGGCCACCTCCCCCGCTTCGCAAGGGAGGATCTCCGGTCGTGGACGGCTGCAGCGGCGGATCCTCCCCCATTCATGGGGGAGGGGGACCATGCGGAGCATGGTGGAGGGGGTATTGGTCTCTATGGTGGCACGTCATGCCTGAGCGCTCCTTCCTCTCCTGGCCATTCTTCGAGGACCATCATCGCGACCACGCGGAGCGTCTCGAAGCGTGGTGCAAAACGAACCTGCCCGTCGATCACACCGACGTGGACGAGGCCTGCAAATCTCTGGTCGCCAAGCTGGGCGAGGCCGGATGGCTGATGCCGACTGCGGTTGATCCGGCCGATCCGCAGCCGCTCGACGTGCGGACGCTGTGCATCACGCGCGAGACGCTGGCGCGCCATGACGGGCTGGCCGATTTCGCTTTCGCCATGCAGGGGCTCGGCACCGGTGCCATCAGTCTCTTCGGCACGCCCGAACAAAGGCAGTGGCTGGACAAGACCCGCCGGGGCAAGGCGCTGTCCGCCTTCGCATTGTCCGAGCCGCGCTCGGGCTCGGACGTCGCGAACATGGAAATGACCGCGACCCGCGACGGCGACGATTACGTTCTGTCGGGCGAGAAGACCTGGATTTCGAATGGTGGCATCGCGGATGTCTACTGCGTGTTCGCGCGTACCGGCGAAGCGCCGGGGGCCAGGGGCATCTCGGCCTTCGTCGTGCCCGCCGACACGCCCGGCCTGACCATCGCCGAACGCATCGAGGTCGTCGCGCCGCATCCGCTGGCCCGGCTGTCCTTCGACAACGTCCGTGTCCCGACTTCCGCCCTGATCGGCAAGGCGGGCGACGGGTTCAAGATCGCCATGTCGGTGCTCGACGTGTTCCGCTCCACGGTGGGCGCGGCGGCGCTGGGTTTTGCGCGGCGGGCGCTGGACGAGACCGTCTCCCGCGTCGGCGGCCGGCAGCTTTTCGACGCACCGCTCTTCGATCTGCAGATGGTGCAGGGCCATGTGGCCGACATGGCGCTTGACGTCGATGCGTCGGCGCTGCTGATCTATCGCGCCGCCTGGACGAAGGATTCAGGGGCTCCGCGCGTCACGCGCGAGGCCGCGATGGCAAAGCTCTACGCCACCGATCGCGCGCAGTCCGTGATCGACAAGGCGGTTCAACTTCACGGCGGAGACGGGGTGCGCAGGGGGCACATCGTCGAAAGCCTGTATCGGGAAATCCGCGCATTGCGCATCTACGAGGGCGCATCAGACGTCCAGAAGGTGGTGATCGCGCGGCAGGTCATGGGAGCAGGGTGAGATGCTTGGTGCGACAGCACATGTCGATACGTTTTGCCGGGACAATCTCCCCCCACATGACCAGTGGCCGGATCTGCCGCAGGACGGTTTCGACTATCCCGAATACATCAACTGCGCGGTCGAACTGACGGACCGTCTGGTCGAAAAGGGTTTCGGCGACAACACCGCACTGATCGGCAACGGCCGCCGCCGCACCTACAAGGAACTCTCCGATTGGACCAACCGGCTGGCGCGCGCGCTGGTCGAGAATTATGGCGTCAGGCCGGGCGACCGCATCCTGATCCGTTCGCCCAACAACCCGGCGATGGTCGCGTGCTGGCTGGCCGCGACGAAGGCCGGCGCCGTGGTCGTCAACACGATGCCGATGCTGCGCGCGGGGGAACTTGCAAAGATCGTCGACAAGGCAGAGATCGCGCTTGCCTTGTGCGACACGCGCATCAAGGACGAACTCGTCGCCTGCGCCAAGGACAGCCGCTTCCTCAAGCAGGTCGTCGGCTTCGACGGCACTGCGAACCATGACGCGGAACTCGATCGTGCCGCGCTTGACAAGCCGGTGCGCTTCGACGCGGTGAAGACTGGCCGCGACGACGTCTGCCTGCTTGGTTTCACATCCGGAACGACCGGTGTGCCGAAGGCGACCATGCACTTCCATCGCGACGTGCTGATCATCGCCGACGGCTATGCCAAAGAGGTTCTGGGTGTCACGCCGGAAGACGTTTTCGTCGGGTCGCCGCCGCTCGCTTTCACCTTCGGTCTCGGCGGGCTAGCCGTGTTTCCTCTGCGCTTCGGAGCAGCCGCGACGCTTCTGGAAACCGCCACGCCGCAGCACATGATCGAGATCATCGAGACCTACAAGGCGACGATTTCGTTCACCGCGCCGACCGCCTATCGCGCCATGATGAAGGCGATGGACGAAGGCGCCGACCTCTCCTCGCTTCGCATCGCGGTTTCGGCCGGCGAGACGCTGCCGGCCCCGGTCTACGAGGAGTGGACGCGAAAGACCGGCAAGCCGATCCTCGACGGCATCGGTGCGACCGAGATGCTGCATATCTTCATCACCAACCGCCTCGACGACCGGGCGCCGGGCGTCACCGGGCGTCCCGTCACCGGCTATGAGGCGAAAATCGTTGATGGCGAGATGAACGAGGTGCCGCGCGGCACGATCGGCAAGCTCGCCGTGCGCGGGCCGACAGGCTGCCGCTACCTCTCCGACGATCGCCAGGCCGACTATGTCCGCGACGGCTGGAACCTGACCGGCGACGCATTCATCCAGGACGAGGATGGTCGTTTCCGCTTCGCTGCGCGCACCGACGACATCATCCTGTCCTCGGGCTACAACATCGCCGGGCCCGAGGTCGAGGCCGCACTTCTCGCGCATGATCTCGTTTCCGAATGCGCCGTCATCGGTGTCGCCGACGACGAGCGCGGCCAAATCGTCGAGGCGCACGTGGTTCTCGTCGAAGGGACGGCCAGCGACAGCGCCACGGTCAAGCTTCTGCAGGACCATGTGAAGGCGCTGATCGCGCCCTATAAATATCCGCGCTCGGTGAAGTTCGTATCGGGTCTGCCCAAGACCCAGACGGGCAAGATCCAGCGGTTTCGATTGAAGGAAGGGGGATGATCCTCTTGCCGTCGTTCGCGCCTCCACCCCCACCCTGTATCCCTCCCCACACGGGGGAGGGAGACATGCACGTCCAGCCCCAACGCCAACGCAGCGCGTGGGGTATAGTTTTGGGCTCTTCGCCGACGACCCCCTCCCCCTTGTGGGGAGGGATACAGGGTGGGGGTTCGACATGACCGAGTCGGCTGAGAAGAACGAGAGCCACGGCGCGCAGACCGATTTTCGCGGCCGCATGTCCTATGCGGACTATCTGCACCTGGAAAAAATCCTCGACGCGCAGTCGCCGCTGTCGGCGTCGCCGGACGAACTCCTGTTTATCATCCAGCACCAGACGTCCGAACTGTGGATGAAGCTCGCGATCCACGAGATTTCGTCGGCGATGGAAGCGATCCGCGCCGACGATCTTCAGCCAGCGTTCAAGATGCTGACGCGCGTGGCGCGCATCTTCGAGCAGTTGAACAGTGCGTGGGACGTGCTGCGCACCATGACGCCCAGCGAATATACCCGGTTTCGCGGATCGCTCGGGCAGTCGTCCGGCTTCCAGTCCTGGCAGTACCGCGCGATCGAGTTTCTCGCCGGAAACCGCAACATTGCGATGCTCAAGCCGCACGCCCACGTGCCGGAGACGCTGACGCGGCTCGAAGCGATCCTCGCGCGCCCGAGCCTTTATGACGAGGCGATCGCGCTTCTCGCCCGCAGGGGTTTCGACATCGGTGCCGACGCTGCGCGTAGCAATTGGGACGCAAGCCGTGAGCCCAGCGATGCCGTCATGGCCGCGTGGAAAGAAATCTATGCCGCGCCCGAAACGCATTGGGCGCTCTACGAACTGGCCGAGAAGCTCGTCGATTTCGAGGATTATTTCCGCCGCTGGCGCTTCAACCACGTGACCACGGTCGAGCGCATCATCGGCCTCAAGCGCGGCACCGGCGGCACCGCCGGCGTGTCTTACCTGCGGCGCATGCTCGAGGTCGAACTGTTTCCCGAACTCTGGACCGTGAGGACGGAGCTTTGATCCCGTCAACACAAGCCCAGCAAGAAAAACACCGAGACGGGCTGGCAAAGCCCGCGCATTTTTTCCATCGTAGGAAACCCAGAGGGGTTTCAGGAACAACGGGAGCAGACCAATGAAACGAATGATTGCAGCGGGCCTTCTCGGCCTGTCGATGAGCGTATCCGGCCTCGCCTTTGCCGAGCCGGTCAAGGTTGGCCTTATCACCACGCTTTCGGGCGGTGGCGCGGGCCTCGGTATCGATGCGCGTGACGGCTTCATGCTCGCGCTCAAGAATGCCGGCGATGCCGCGAGCGAAATCGAGGTGATCACCGAGGATGACGGCCAGAAGCCGGAACTCGCGGTGCAGATCGCCGACAAGATGATCCAGTCCGACCAGGTCGACGTGCTGACCGGCATCATCTGGTCGAACCTCGCAATGGCCGTCGTGCCGAGCGCCGTCGCGCAGGGCAAGTTCTATTTGTCGGTCAATGCGGGGCCCTCCGCGCTCGCCGGCGCGCAGTGCAACGAGAACTATTTCAACGTCGCCTACCAGAACGACAACTTCCACGAGGCGATGGGCCAGTACGCGACCGAGACCTATAAGAAGACCTTCATCATGGCGCCGAACTACCCGGCCGGCACCGACTCGCTCACCGGCTTCAAGCGCTACTACAAGGGCGAACTCGCCGGCGAGGTCTACACGCAGGTCGGACAGACCGATTATGCGGCCGAGATCGCGCAGATCCGCGCCTCGGGTGCGGATTCGGTCTTCATCTTCCTGCCGGGCGGCATGGGCATCGCCTTCATGAAGCAGTACGCGCAGTCGGGCGTCGACATCCCGGTGATCGGACCCGGCTTCTCCTTCAGCCAGGACGTTTTGCCGGCTATCGGCGATGCCGCGCTCGGCGTGAAGGCCTCCGGCTCCTGGGCCAAGGACCTGGACAATGAAGCCTCCAAGACGTTCGTCGAGACCTTCCAGGCTGAATACAACCGCCTGCCCTCGATCTATGCCGCGCAGGCCTACGACACCGCCAACCTGCTGATCTCCGCTGCCGGCAAGGCGAGCGTCAAGGATGCGGACGCATTCCGCGCCGCGCTCAAGGAAGCCGACTTCGACAGCGTCCGCGAGAAGTTCTCCTTCAACAACAACAACCATCCGATCCAGGACATCTACGTCACCGAGGTGGTCAAGGAGGGCGACGTCCTGACCAACCACATCATCGCCACGGCCTTCACCGACCACGGCGACGCCTATGCCAAGGATTGCGCGATGCAGTAGCCATCGTTCCTTCTCCCCGTTCACGGGGAGAAGGTGCCGGCAGGCGGATGAGGGGCAGCGGATGCGGCGGCAACTGATTGTTGCGTTCGCGCCGCCCCACACCCGACCCATCGGGCCACCCTCTCCCCGTGAACGGGGAGAGGGTATCGTTACCGTCACCACATTGTCCTTCACCTGAAGAGCCAGACCAAACCCCGTGCAAATCGCCCTCTTCATCGAACAGATCCTCAACGGGCTGCAGCTCGGCGTGATGCTGTTCCTCATGGCAGCCGGCCTGACGCTGATCTTCGGCGTGATGGGGCTGATCAATCTCGCGCATGGCTCGCTCTACATGGTGGGCGCGTTCGCCTGCGCGACGGTCGCGGCGGCGACCGGGTCGTTCTGGCTGGGGCTGGCGGCGAGCCTCGCGGCAGCAGCGGCGGCAGGTGCGATCATTGAAGTGCTGGTGATCCGGCGGCTCTACGAGCGCGACCATCTCGACCAGGTGCTGGCGACATTCGCGCTCATCCTGATCTTCTCGGAGGGGACGCGCTGGCTGTTCGGCTCGTTCCCGCTCTATCTCGACATTCCCGCCGTACTGCAAGGCTCCGTGCCGCTGCCCGGCGGTTCGCGCTACCAGCTTTACCGCCTCGCCATCATCGGCGTCGGCATCGCGGTCGCGGTCGGGCTTTTCCTGCTGATCTCGAAAACGCGCCTCGGCATGCGCATCCGGGCCGGTGAAAGCGACCGCGAAATGATCGGCGCTCTGGGCGTCGATATCCGGACGCTCTACACGATCGTCTTCGCGCTGGGCGCGGCACTTGCCGGTCTCGCTGGCGCGCTTGTCGGCGCGATCCAGTCGGTTCAGGTCGGCATGGGCGAACCCGTGCTGATCCTCGCCTTCGTGGTCATCGTCATTGGTGGCATCGGCTCGATCCGGGGCGCGCTCGTCGGCGCGCTGCTGGTCGGGCTCGTCGATACGATGGGCCGTTTCCTGCTGCCGCAGCTCTTTGGTTTCTTCATGAACGCCTCGCAGGCCGGCCTTGTCGGCGGCGCGCTCGCCTCGATGCTGATCTACATCGTCATGGCCGCGATCCTCGCGGTGCGGCCGCAGGGCCTGTTCGGCGTGAGAGGGTGAAGCGATGACACTCTCCCGCGAAACCGCGATCAACCTCGCCGTCGCGCTCGTCCTTCTGGCGGTGCCGCTGGCCGCGCTCCAGTTCGGCAATCCGTTCTACGTGACGCTGGCGACGCGCATGGCGGTGCTTGGGCTCGCCGCAGTCGGCCTCAACCTCGCGCTCGGCCTCGGCGGCCTCGTCTCCTTCGGACACGCGGCCTTCTTCGGCGTCGGGGGCTATGCGGCCGGGATTCTCGCCAGTCATGCATTCTCCGGAGTGCCGTTCAATTTCGGCCTGTTCACACTGCCCGGCACGAATGTCATGCCGATCATCTGGATCGTGGCGATGCTCGTCGGCGGGCTTCTGGCCGCCGCGATCGGCGCAATCAGCCTGCGCACCTCCGGCGTCTACTTCATCATGATCACGCTCGCCTTCGCGCAGATGACCTTCTACTTCGCCATCTCATGGCCCGCCTATGGCGGCGAGGACGGCCTGTCGATCCTGGTGCGCAACACCATGCCGGGCTTCAACACGATGGTCCCGCTCAACTTCTTCTTCGTCTGCTACGGGCTGCTGCTCGCGGCCATCCTGTTCTTCACGCTGTTCAAGGGCTCGCGCTTCGGCGCGGCACTCCAGGCATCGCGGCAGAACGAGGTCCGCGTCGCCTCTGTCGGCATCGCGCCGTTCCGCATCAGGCTTGCAGCCTTCGTCCTATCCGGCATGATCACCGCACTTGCCGGCGCGCTCTACGCAGACCTCAACCGCTTCGTCAGCCCCTCGATGATGTCGTGGCACATGTCGGGCGAGTTCATCGTCCTGATCATCCTGGGCGGCGTCGGCCGCATCTGGGGTCCGGTGGCCGGCGCCATGCTGTTCGTGATGTTCGAATATCTGCTGGGTGGGCTGACCGAGCGCTGGCAGCTCTTCCTCGGGCTCCTGCTTCTCGGCGTGGTGCTCTTCGCGCGCGGCGGCCTGATCGGTCTTCTCGCCGGGAGGGCGCGTCATGGTTGAGCCTATCCTCGCGATCCGCGACCTCTCCAAAACCTTCGGCGCATTGAAGGCCACCGCCAATGTCAGCCTCGATCTGCGGCCCGGCGAAATCCACGCGCTGATCGGCCCGAACGGGGCCGGCAAGTCGACGCTGATCCACCAGATCGCCGGCACGCTCAAGCCCGACAGCGGAACGATCGAATTCCTCGGCGAGGAGGTCGGGCATCTCGGCGTGGCCGAGCGGGCGCGCATGGGGCTTGGACGCTCGTTCCAGGTGTCGTCGCTCGCGGCGGAGTTTTCGGCGCTGCGCAACGTGATGCTGGCGGTCCAGTCGCGGCAGGGCTCGTCGTTCCGCTTCTTCAAGCCGGTGATGAGCGATGCATCGCTGACCGAACCGGCGATGGCGGCGCTCGAGCGCGTCGGCCTCGCCGGGCGGGCGGGCATACCCGCGGCCGAGCTGTCGCATGGTGAGCGGCGGCAGCTCGAAATCGCGATCGCGCTGGCGCTTGGGTCCCGCGCCTTCCTGCTCGACGAACCGATGGCCGGCATGGGGCCGGAAGGCTCTCGCACGCTGACCGGCTTCCTCGACACGCTCCGCGCGGAAGCCCCCATCCTGCTCATCGAGCATGACATGGATGCCGTCTTCGCGCTCGCCGACCGCGTCTCGGTGCTGGTCTACGGGCAGGTGATCGCGTCGGGATCGGTCGACGAGATCCGCAACGACCCGGAAGTTCGCCGCGCCTATCTGGGAGACCCGTCATGAGCCTCCTGACCCTCTCGGGCATCGAAACCTATTACGGCGCAAGCCAGGCCCTGTTCGGCGTCGATCTCGACGTGGCGGAAGGCGAAGTCGTCGCCCTGATGGGGCGCAACGGCATGGGCAAGACCACGACGATCCGCTCGATCATGGCCCTGACGCCCGCGCGTTCCGGCACGATCCGCCTGGGCGGACAGGACATCCGGTCCAGGAGCCCGCATCGCATCGCGCGGCTGGGCATCGGGCTGGTGCCGGAAGGGCGGCGCTGCTTTCCCAACCTCACGGTCGGTGAAAACCTGATCGCGGCGGCCACCAACGGCCGTTGGAGCCTCGACGCGATCAACCAGCTTTTCCCGCGTCTGGCCGAGCGGCGCGACCAGATGGCGCGGTCGCTGTCCGGCGGCGAGCAGCAGATGCTCGCGATCGGCCGCGCGCTGATGACCAATCCGAAGCTACTCATCCTCGACGAGGCGACCGAAGGTCTCGCGCCGGTCATCCGCCACGACATCTGGTCGGTCATCCGGACGCTCAAGTCCGAAGGCCAGTCGATCCTGATCGTGGACAAGACGCTGGCCGAGCTTCTGCCCTCGGCCGACCGCTGCTTCGTGCTCGAAAAGGGCCGCACCGTCTGGAGCGGTTCGCCAACGGACCTGACGCCGGAACTGCAGGATCGCTACCTCGGCGTCTGACACGAACAAAATGAGACGGCGGCACGATGATGCCGTCCAATGGAGGCATTCATGACCGCGTCGCCCAAACCCCATCAGGAACTCCATCCCGCAAGCTGGAAGAAGGCCGTCGGCTACGCCAACGGTATCCAGGCCGAGGGCCGGATGGTCTTTGTCGGCGGACAGATCGGCTGGAACGGGGACCAGGTCTTCGAGGAAAAGGGTCTCGCCGGCCAGACGCGCCAGACGCTCGAAAACATCGTGGCCGTCCTCGCCGAGGCAGGCGGGCGGCCGGAGCATATTGTGCGCTTCACCTGGTACGTGGTCGACAAGCAGGAATATCTCTCCAACCTCAAGGGCGTCGGCGAGGCCTATCGCGCCGTGATGGGCCGCCACTTCCCCACCATGGCGATGGTGCAGGTCGTTGCCCTGATGGAAGACGATGCGCGCGTGGAAATCGAGGCGACCGCCGTCATTCCCTGAGCAAATGGCCCTGACCGCATAGTCTGCGGCCAGTCGGAACGATCGCCGACTTCGCTGCGTTGCCCCTTCGACATCAATCGACGGGAGACCATGACGGAATGGCGAAAAGCGAAAAGCCGGTTGTCCTCATCACAGGCGCCGCGGGCGGCATCGGAACGGCGCTCGCGAGCGAACTTCAACCCGACTACGCAATCGTTGGGCTCGACATGGAGGGAAAGCAGGCCGACTTTCCGCTCGCCGACGTCGACCTCTCGGATGCGGCTTCGGTTCGCAAGGCGCTCGAGACCATTGCCGAAACGCACGGTCGCGCCTTCGCCGCCGTCATCCATCTGGCCGCCTATTTCGACTTCACCGGTGAGGACAATCCGCTTTATCAGAGCGTCAATGTCGATGGGACGAAACACCTGCTCGACGCGTTGCAGGAATTCGAAGTCGAACGCTTCATCTATTCGGGAACCATGCTTGTTCACCGCGCCGGCAAACCCGGCGAGACGATCGACGAGGATGCCCCCCTCGACCCGCAATGGGCCTACCCTATCTCCAAGGCAAAAGCGGAAGACGCCATCCGTGCGCATCACGGCAAGATCCCGTACGCGCTGCTCCACCTCGCCGGCCTTTATGACGACGAAAGCGCCGTGCCGACGCTGGCGCATCAGATCACGCGCATCTACGAGCGCGACCTGAAGAGCCGGCTCTATTCCGGCGACAAGCGCGCCGGCCAGTCCTTCATCCATCGCGACGACATGATGCGCCTGTTCCGGCTGGCGGTGGAGAAGCGCAACGAGTTGCCCGCCGACGTAACGCTGCTGGCGGGCGAGGAGGACGCCATCGCCTATGAGGACATGCAGGATCGCATCGGGCAGTTGATCCATGGCAAGAACGAGTGGGCAACCATCTCTGTCCCGAAGCCGATCGCCAAAGTCGGCGCGTGGATCGAGGAGAAGGCAGAGCCCATCATCCCCGACGCAATCGACAAGGGCGAGAAGCCGTTCATCCGGCCCTTCATGATCGACATGGCGAGCGATCACTACTCGCTCGACATTTCGCGCGCCCGAACGCTTCTGGGCTGGGAACCGAGGCGCGGCATCCTCGAGACCCTGCCGTCCATCGTCGCGGCGCTGAAAGCGTCCCCGGCCGAATGGTACGAAAAGCACGGCATCACCCCGCCGAGTTCTCTTGAATCGGCCAAAAGCTGTTTCTCCTACGCACTGTCTAAATCGATTTAATGGCGAAGCTGTTGACACCGTCGGCGTTCGGTGACGAGATGACGTCAATCAAAGCGCTCTGGGGGATGGTGCTGCAAGGCGCGTCTCCGGAGGCAGACAGGAGGTGCGAAATGGAGGTTTCGCACCCACCAGCAGCGAGACTTCGAACGGGAGGAATTCATGAAAAAGACCCTGATGGCGGGCGTCGCGCTCGCCGGATTGACGCTCTATGCGGCGCCGGCCTCGGCGGAACTCAAGTTTGCGCCGGGCGAAGACGCGCGTTTCACATGGACCGACTTCGACACGCTGAAGGAAACCGACCTGTCCGGCGAGACGCTGACCGTGTTCGGCCCATGGCGCGGCCCCGACGAAGACCTTGCCCAGAGCATTCTCGAATATTTCCGCGAGGCCACCGGCGCGACGGTCAACTACGCGTCGTCCGAAAATTACGAACAGCAGATCGTCATCGACACGCAGGCCGGCAGTCCGCCCAACATCGCGATCCTGCCGCAGCCGGGCCTGATCCAGGATCTGGCCTCGAAGGGCTTGCTCACGCCGCTCGGTGACGAGACGGAAGCCTGGGTCGGGCAGAATTACGGTGCTGGCGAATCCTGGGTCGATCTCGGCACCTACAACGACAAGGACGGCAATCCGCAGTTCTTCGCCTTCCCCTACAAGGCCGACGTGAAGTCGCTCGTCTGGTACTCGCCGGACAATTTCGAGGATGCCGGCTACGAAATCCCCGAAACGATGGAAGACCTCCTCGCGCTGCAGGAGCAGATCGTCGCCG
This sequence comes from Mesorhizobium sp. CAU 1732, assembly GCF_039888675.1. Taxonomy (NCBI): domain Bacteria; kingdom Pseudomonadati; phylum Pseudomonadota; class Alphaproteobacteria; order Hyphomicrobiales; family Phyllobacteriaceae; genus Mesorhizobium; species Mesorhizobium sp. CAU 1732. Next base: position 253,541 of record NZ_JBDQQR010000001.1, on the reverse strand, counting down.
ATGGCGGCGTGCCCTGGTGTATCGGGCTTGGCTCGGGCGGCGCGACGGGCTGGCCCGCGACCGACTGGGTCGAGGACATCATGCTGCGTATCAACGAGCCCTCGGTCTACGACCAGTGGGTGACCAACGAAATTCCCTTCAACGATCCGAAAGTGGTCGAGGCGCTCGAAATCTTCGCCTCCATCGCCACCAAGGACGAGAATGTCGACGGCGGCGCGGCCGCCGTGGCGGCCACCGACTTCCGCGACAGCCCGAAGGGTCTCTTCGGCATTCCGCCCAAATGCTACATGCATCATCAGGCGTCGTTCATCCCGTCCTTCTTCCCTGAAGGCACGGAACTCGGCGTCGATGCCGACTTCTTCTACATGCCCGCTTATGCGGAAAAGGATCTCGGCAAGCCGGTTCTCGGCGCGGGAACGCTCGCCATGATCACCAAGGACTCCGACGCCGCGCGCGCGTTCATCGAGTTCCTCAAGATGCCGCTGGCGCATGAATTGTGGATGGCGCAATCCGGTTTCGTCACCCCGCACAAGGGCGTGAATGTCGAGGCCTATGCCAACGACGCGCTCAAGAAGCAGGGCGAAATCCTTGCCGAGGCGACGACGTTCCGCTTCGATGGCTCGGATTTGATGCCGGGCAAGATCGGCGCGGGCTCGTTTTGGACCGGCATGGTCGATCTCGTCGGCGGCAAGCCGGCCGAACAGGTCGCAACCGAAATCCAGCAGAGCTGGGATTCTATCAAGTAGCGAGGGCCCACAGTCGAGGACGTCGCTGCCCCTCATCCGCCCTTCGGCACCTTCTCCCCCGTGAACGGGGAGAAGGGGAGACCGCAAAACGGGCCGACCGGATTGATTGCTATCGAGGGAGGAAGCGATGACGGGTCAGATAGTCTCTGCGATCCTGACGATCGTGTTCGGGGTCCTTGGTTGCGTCGCGTATTTCTGGGGCGCCAACAAGCTGGTCGACATCGTCTTTCCGTCACGCGGGGTGAGCGGTGCCGCCGCGATCGACAATCTGCGCCGTCAAGGGTTGATCCGCCCGTGGCTGTTCCTCGGACCTGCGCTGATCATCCTCACGATCTACCTGATCTACCCGGTCATCGAGACGGTGCGCCTGTCCTTCATGGACCGCAGCGGACAGAATTTCGTCGGCACCGCCAATTATGAATGGGCGCTGGGCGACCGTGAGTTCCGTCAGGCGATCTTCAACAATTTCCTCTGGCTCGCCGTCGTGCCGGCGGCTTGCACCTTCCTCGGGCTGGTGATCGCGGTCCTCACGGATCGCATCTGGTGGGGCAACATAGCCAAGATGTTCGTCTTCATGCCGCTCGCCATCTCCTTCGTCGGCGCCAGCGTGATCTGGAAGTTCATCTACGAGTATCGCGGCGTTGGGCAGACGCAGATCGGCGTGCTCAATTCGATTGTCCAGTGGTTCGGCGGCGATCCGCAAGTGTGGATCTCGATACCGTTCTGGAACAATTTCTTCCTGATGATCATCCTGATCTGGATCCAGACCGGCTTCGCGATGGTCATCCTGTCGGCCGCTCTGCGCGGCATTCCCGAAGAGACGATCGAGGCAGCCACGATCGACGGCGCCAACGGTTTCCAAATCTTCTGGAAAATCATGGTTCCGCAAATCTGGGGCACGATCGCCGTCGTCTGGACGACGATCACGATCCTCGTTCTCAAGGTCTTCGATATCGTGCTGACGATGACCAACGGGCAATGGAACAGCCAGGTCCTGGCCAACCTCATGTTCGACTGGATGTTCCGTGGCGGCGGCGATTTCGGGCGCGGTGCGACGGTCGCGCTGATCATCATGCTCGCCGTCATCCCGATCATGATCTGGAACATCCGCAACGCCACCCGCGAAACGGGAGAGCATTGAGATGGCCGCGCGAGCTGGACGATCCTTCTTCCAGCGCTGGGGCATCCACCTCATCGTGCTGGTGATCGTCATCATCTGGACGATCCCGACCTTCGGCATCCTGGTTTCGTCACTGCGCGACCGCGATCAGATCGCCGTCTCCGGCTGGTGGACCGCGATGACCACGTCGGCCCAGACCGGACAGGGCCGAACCGCGGGTGCCGACGCACAGGTGGAGCGTGACGGCGCCTTCGTCATCTCGGGCTCGCTCTTCGAGGACGGCGACACGCGCCGCATCATCTCGTTCGGCACCCGCATCCAGGCCCCGACGGAGCATAAGGCGGGGGCGGTTGCCGAACTGCGCGACGGCGAGACGTTGCAGGTCAATGAGGACGGGACATACGAAAACATCTCCCCCGTCGCCTTCGAGGGCAATCGCGGCCAGCGCATCTTCTTCGAGGCATCGACGCCGGCCAGCTTCACCACCGAGAATTACCGGACCGTGCTGTTCTCGGAGGGCATCGGTCGTTCCTTCGTCAACTCGCTGACGGTGACCATCCCCGCGACGATCATCCCGATCCTGATTGCGGCCTTTGCTGCATACGCCCTCGCTTGGATGAAGTTCCCCGGCCGCGCGATCCTCATCGCGGTGATCATCGGCCTGCTCGTCGTGCCGTTGCAGATGTCGCTCATTCCGCTCCTCAAGATGTATAACGGCGTCGGCGCGTTCTTCGGCGTCCCGGCCAAGACCTATCTCGGCATCTGGCTGGCACATACGGGTTTCGGCCTGCCCTTCGCGATCTACCTCCTGCGCAGCTATATCGCCGGCCTGCCGCGCGAAATCATGGAATCGGCGCGCATCGACGGCGCCAGCGATTTCGAGATCTTCGTGAAAATCGTGCTGCCCCTGTCGTTTCCGGTGCTCGCCTCCTTCGCCATCTTCCAATTCCTCTGGGTCTGGAACGACCTGCTGGTCGCGATGGTCTTCCTTGGCTCGGGTTCAAACCAACTTGTGCTGACCGGCAAACTCAACGCGCTGCTCGGATCGCGCGGCGGCGATTGGGAAATTCTCACCACATCTGCCTTCATCACCATAATCGTGCCACTGATCGTGTTCTTCTCATTGCAGCGCTATTTCGTCCGCGGTTTGCTCGCGGGCTCGGTCAAAGGTGGTTGATGACGATGCAGGGTGCGGTTCGGATGCAGGATATCGAGGGCGTCGAGCCCGCAATCGAAGTCGATCGCGACTGGTGGCGGGGAGCGGTGATCTACCAGATCTACCCGCGCTCCTTCCAGGATTCGAACGGCGACGGCATAGGCGACCTGCGCGGCATCCTCACACGGCTGCCGCATATCGCGGAACTCGGCGCGGATGCGATCTGGATATCGCCCTTCTTCAAGTCCCCGATGGCCGACTATGGCTACGACGTCTCGGACTACTGCGACGTCGATCCGTTGTTCGGCACGCTGGATGATTTCGACGCCGTCGTCGCCGAGGCGCACCGGCTGAACCTCAAGGTGATGATCGACCTCGTCCTGTCGCACACCTCGGACGTGCACCCCTGGTTCAAGGAAAGCCGGTCGTCGCGCGACAATGCGAAGGCCGACTGGTATGTCTGGGCCGACGCCAAACCCGACGGCACGCCGCCCAACAACTGGCTGTCGATCTTCGGCGGGTCGGCCTGGACGTGGGATACGCGCCGCCAGCAATATTACATGCACAATTTCCTGGCCGAGCAGCCGGACCTGAATTTCCACAACGCGCAGGTTCAGGACGCACTTCTCGACGCGACGCGCTTCTGGCTGGAACGCGGCGTCGATGGCTTCCGCCTCGACACGATCAACTTCTATTTCCACAGCCAGGGGCTCGAGAACAATCCGCCGCTCGCGGTCGAGGATCGCGATTACTCGACCGCGCCGGCGGTCAATCCCTACAACTGGCAGGACCATCTCCACGACAAGAGCCGGCCGGAAAACATCGCGTTCCTGCGCCGTTTTCGCGCGCTGCTCGACGACTACCCGGCTGCGGCAGCGGTCGGCGAGGTCGGCGACGCGCAGCGGGGCTTGCAGGTCGTAGCCGACTACACATCCGGCGATGATCTCGTTCACATGTGCTACTCGTTCGACTTTTTGGCGCCCGACAAGATCAGCGCATCACGGGTCCGCACCGTGCTCGAAACGTTCGGCGCGGTCGCCAAGGACGGCTGGTCGTGCTGGGCATTCTCCAACCACGACGTGATGCGGCATGCATCGCGCTGGGCGGCCAGCGAGGAGGATCGCAACGCCTATCTGAAGGTGATCTCGGCGCTTTTGATGTCGCTGCGCGGCTCGGTCTGCATCTATCAGGGTGAGGAACTCGGCCTGCCCGAGGCCGATCTCGCTTTCGAGGATTTGCATGACCCCTACGGCATCCGGTTCTGGCCGGAGTTCAAGGGGCGTGACGGCTGCCGCACGCCGATGACGTGGGATTCGAACACCGCCAATGCCGGCTTCTCGACGACCAAGCCGTGGCTGCCGGTTCCCGCCGAACACATCACCCTGTCGGTCAACACCCAGGCCGGCGACGAAACGTCGGTGCTCGAACATTACCGCCGCATGCTGTCGTTCCGCGCCGCGCATCCGGCGCTGTCGAAAGGGTCGATCAGCTTCATCGAGACGGAGGGCGATATCGTTGCCTTCACGCGCAAGCACAACAACGAGCAGATCCTGTGCGCGTTCAATCTGGGTGCCGGCTCGGGTTCCGTCATCCTTGGCGACGGCATCAATGCCGTGTCGATGCCCGGCCACGGTTTCGAAGGAACGACTGCGGACGGAAAGATCGTGCTGGGCAGCTACGGCGCCTGGTTCGGACGGATCGCCTGAACGAGACTGAACGCCGCCAGATCCGGGTCAACCGGATGCGGCCCGACGGGAGGGAAGCATGGCAGATCTACTGCTCAAGGATGTCAGGAAAGCCTATGGCAATCTGGAAATCCTTCACGGCATCGATCTCGACATCAAGTCGGGCGAGTTCATTGTCTTCGTCGGGCCGTCGGGCTGCGGGAAGTCCACGCTGCTGCGCACCATAGCGGGGCTGGAGGAGATCAGCGGCGGCACGCTTTCGATCGACGGCGAGGTGGTGAACGACGTACCGCCGTCGAAACGCGGCATCGCGATGGTGTTCCAGTCCTACGCGCTCTATCCGCACATGACGGTCTACGACAACATGGCCTTCGGCATGAAGATCGCCAAGGCGAGCAAGGCCGATATCGATGCGCGCGTAAACCAGGCCGCCGAAATCCTGCAACTGACGAAGTATCTCGACCGCCTGCCGAAGGCGTTGTCGGGCGGCCAGCGGCAGCGCGTCGCGATCGGCCGCGCGATCGTGCGCAATCCGAAGGTCTTCCTGTTCGACGAACCGCTTTCGAACCTCGATGCCGCGCTGCGCGTCGCGACACGCCTGGAGATCGCCAAGCTCAAGGAGTCCATGCCCAACACGACGATGATCTACGTCACCCACGATCAGGTCGAGGCGATGACGCTCGCCGACCGGATCGTCGTGCTCAAGGACGGCCATATCGAGCAAGTCGGCACTCCGATGGATCTGTATTGCAAGCCGGGCAATCTGTTCGTGGCGCAGTTCATCGGCTCGCCTGCGATGAACATCCTTCCAGCGAAAGTCGAGCGGGCGGGCGGTCCGACTGCGGTGCGGCTTGCGGGCGGTGTCGTCGCGCACGTGCCGACGCTGACGCCCGAAACGGCGACGGGCGCGGACATCAGCTTCGGCGTGAGACCGGAGGATTTGAAGATCGCCACCGACGCAGATGGGGGTATCCTGTTCGAGGGCACGGTCGACTATGTCGAGCAGCTCGGAGAGGTCCAATTGCTTTACATCGAGCTCGGACGCGACGGAGAGCCAATCGTGGCGAAGATGCCCGGCAATGCGCCGGTGGAACGCGGCTCGACCATCAGGCTCACGGCGGACCCGGCAAACCTCCACATCTTCGACGGCGATGGACTGTCCTTCGAGCGCGAGCGGCTTGCGATCGCCGCCGAGTAGGCTTGGCTGAATTATTCGGCCGCTTCGCGCCTGGCCGCCCCCGCGCTTTTGCGATGTTGCGCGGCGATCGGCGAGACGTCCTCCATCGGAAACGCATCGACCGCGATCAAGCGATCCGCAGCCGCTTTCGCAGTCGCAAGCTGGTCGAACTCGGCCGCACTGATCACGCCGGCGTCGCGTGCGGCAGTCGCATCACGCAGCTTGGCATCCCGCATCTTCTTCTCGATCGGCTCCACGGCCACCACGAGGCGGAACGCCTCTTCGAGATGCGCCAGAGCATGATCCTCGCGCCCCTCGCCCAGATAAATGCCGGGCGTCAGCCGGTCGCGCTGGGCCGACGGCCGCAGCAACATCTCCGCCACCTGATTGGTCAGGCGATCCGGGGGCGCCCTGTGCGCGATGCCGAACGGGAATGCGACGATCCGAACCGCCCATGCCGCCCAGCGCGCCGGAAGATTTTGCAGCACGCCGTCGAACGCGACCGCGATGCGCTCATTGCCGCGCAGCATGATGTAATCGACGATCGGCTCGTCTTCCTCGACGCGCCCCTCATCCTCGAAGCGCTTCAGAACCGCGCCGAGAAGATAGAGTTCGGACAGGATATCGCCAAGGCGCGCCGACAGCATCTCCTTGCGCTTGAGCTCCCCACCCAGGGTCAGCAGAGCGAGATCGGACAAGAGCGCGAACGCCGCTGCATGGCGCGACAGGCTTTTCCAGTGATGCGAGAGCGCCGCGCCATCAGGTGCCGGCCCGACGCGCCCGCCCGTCCAGCCCCGCCCGATTGACCGGAAGACGTTCTTCAACGCGTGACCGGCATGGCGCCAGAAGTTGCGATCGAACGCGTCGAGCCCACGCTCCTTGTCCTCGTCGGAGAGCGCCAGCAATTCCTCGAGCATAAAGGGATGCGAGCGGATCGCTCCCTGGCCGAAGATCATCAAGTTCCGCGTCAGGATGTTCGCGCCCTCGACCGTGATGCCGATCGGGACCGACCGGTACTGTCCGCCCATATAGTTCTTGGGGCCGTCGATGACCGCCTTGCCGCCATGGATATCCATGGCCTTCTCGATCGAGCGGCGCATGCGGTCGGTGGCGTGGAACTTCATGATTGCGGAGACGACCGACGGCTTGTGGCCGGCATCGAGCGCGGCGACCGTCAGCCGGCGCGCGGCGTCGATCAGATAGGCGTTGGCCGCGATGTCGGCGAGGTGCTCGCGAATGCCCTCAAACATGCCGATATGCACGTTGAACTGGCTGCGCACCCGCGCATAGGCACCGGTGGCGCGCGCGCACATCGCAGCCGAGGCGGCGGATTGGGACGGCAGCGAGATGCCGCGACCGGCGGCAAGCGCCGTCATCAGCATCTTCCAGCCCTGCCCGATCTGCTTCTGCCCGCCCAGAATCCAGTCGAGCGGGATGAACACGTCCTTGCCGTAGAGCGGGCCGTTCTGGAAGTGGGTGAATTGCGGAATGTGCCGTTCGCCGTGGCTGACGCCCGGCGTCGACGTCGGCAGCAGCGCCACTGTGATCCCGAGTTCCTTGCCGCGACCCAGCAGGTTTTCCGGGTCGTGCATCTTGAAGGCGAGACCCATCACCGTCGCGACAGGGCCGAGCGTGATATAGCGCTTGTGGAAGTTCAGGCGGATGCCGAGAACGCGCTCGCCCTCGTGCTCGCCCCATTCCACGACGCCCGAATCCGTCATCGCGGCCGCGTCCGACCCCGCATCCTCGGACGTCAGGCCGAAGCACGGAATCTCGGACCCATCGGCAAGGCGCGGCAACCAATGGTCGCGCTGCTCGTCGGTGCCGAAATGCATCAGCAATTCGCCCGGCCCGAGCGAATTCGGGACCATCACGGTCACGCCGGCCACGACGCTCGCCGACGACACGGTCCGCACGACTTCCGAATGCATCGTGTTGGAGAAACCAAGCCCGCCATATGTCTTCGGAATGATCATGCCGAAGAATTTCTGCTCGCGCATGAACCGCCAGACTTCGGGCGGAAGGTCGCGGTCTTCCCAGACGATCTTCCAATCGTCGATCATCGCGCAGAGCTGGCGGACCGGGCCGTCAATGAACGCCTGCTCTTCGGCCGAAAGACGTGCCGGCGGCATCGCCAGAAGCTGGTTCCAGTCGGGATTGCCGGTGAAGAGTTCGCCGTCCCACCACACCGTGCCCGCGTCGATCGCGTCGCGCTCGGTGTCCGAAATCGGCGGCATCACACCGCCGGCCCATCTGAAGATCGGCTTGGTGAGATAGTCCCTGCGAAGTGTCCTGATGCTCATGGCGCTCCCCGGCTTCTTCGAAGAATGCATCAACGGGTTCGATGGTTCCCCCCCGGACGATGCCGGTGATTGGGCCGGGCCTCTTCATCGTCGGCAAACGCCCGGCTGGTTCGCCCGACCTTGACGGAACAAGACCACCTTTTGTCCCGTTACCCGGGCCGCACCGCCGACCAATAGGCCTTCACCGGTGCAGGATGGAACGGTTTTCAGTCCCGGCTGTTTCTGGGGCGCGGCACGTCGCGTGACGGCCGGTTCCGCTCCAGATTTTCGGCTATCCAGTGGTGAAAAAAACTCCCTCCGAACGATCTCGTGCTGCCAAGCCATGGCGTGACCTCGGCCGTGCGGCGGGCGGTGCGGTCGTCTTTTCGCTGCCCATCCTCATGACGATGGAGATGTGGTGGCTCGGTTTCTACATGGACCGGCTTCGTCTGCTCGTCCTGTTCGCCCTGACGTTCCCGCTTCTGATGGGGCTTTCACGCCAGATCGGCTTCGAGGACAGCAGGAGTTGGGGCGGCGATTTTCTGGATAGCCTGATCGCGCTGGGGATCGGCGCGCTCGTTTCCTCGACGGTTCTCTGCATCTTCGGCGTGATCACGCCCGACATGTCCCTGGATGAGATCGTCGGCAAGATCGCGTTGCAGACCGTGCCGGCCGCGATCGGCGCGCTTCTCGCGCGCAGCCAGCTTGGGCGCAGCGAGGACGACGAGACCGGCGAACGCGAGGAAGGCTATTGGGGCGAGCTTTTCCTGATGGCGGTGGGGGCACTGTTCCTCGGCTTCAACGTCGCGCCGACCGAGGAGATGATCCTGATCTCGTACCAGATGACCTCGTGGCATGCGCTGGCGCTGGTGGTGCTCTCCCTGGGGATCATGCACGCCTTCGTCTTCTCGCTCGGTTTTGCCGGCGGAAGCGAAGTCGGGCCCGACGATCCTTGGTGGAGCGGCTTCGTACGGCTGACGCTGCCCGGCTACGTCATAGCCATCACGATCAGCCTTCTCGTCCTATGGCTGTTCGGGCGAACGGACGGGAACGCGTTTCACATGACGGCGTTCGCGACCATCGTGCTCGCCTTTCCATCCGCGATCGGCGCCGCCGCCGCACGCCTCATCCTGTAGAGCGCAAGATGCCAAAACCCGCCAAGCAATCACCTGCAACACATCCCCGCGAGGGAGGGCGCGGCATCGAATGGGTCGTCGGCATCGCCTCGGGGGTGCTCGTCTTGGCCATGATGCTCTATCTTGCCTATGAGGCGCTGTTTCTGGACGGCGAGCCACCGTCATTTGCGATCGTCATGGAACGAAGCGAGCGCCACGACGACGGCTTTCATGTCACCGTGGCGGTGACGAACACCGGCGACGAGACGGCCTCCAATGTCGAAATCGCCGGATTGCAGGAGAATGCTGGCGACGCGGACACAAGCCTCGAATTCGATTACGTGCCGGGCCGCTCTGTGCGCCGGGGTACATTCGTCTTCCAGGCAGACCCCGAAACGAACCCTGTGCGCTTCACGGTGCGGCGGCACGTCGAGCCCTGAGCAGGAACAAAATCGCTATGGTCGGCGACGACCAGCCCGGGGAATCAGGCGGCGTCCGTGCGCCCCGGCGATGTGACGGGAAACGTTTCCAGCTTCTCGACCGAGCTTGAGGCCGACGCCTCGTCGAGTTCCTTCAGCAGACGCGTGCGCGCCCTGTTGAGCCGGCTCTTGATCGTGCCCATCGCGCAACCGCAGATGTCCACGGCTTCCTCGTAGGAGACGCCCAGGACGCCGATGAGCATGATGACCTCGCGCTGTTCGGCGGGCAGGCGCTGGATCGCCGTGGCGACCTCGCGGCCACGCGCTGACCATTCCTGCGTCGCATCCGTGCTCAACCGTCCCGACACGCAGTCGGCACTTCCCGGCGCCTCGCGATTCGACACCTTCACCTTGGTGTAAAACGTGTTGCGCATAATCGTGAACAGCCACGATTTCATGCTCGTACCGGCGTTGAACTGGTGGATGGCGCCCAGCGCCCGCGTCAGCGTTTCCTGGACGAGATCGTCCGCATCGGTCGTATCGCGGTAGAAGGTTCGTGCAAAGGCGCGAAGCGCGGGGATGAGTTCGACGATCTCATCTCTCTCGGGCGACCGCCTCCGCGACTCGCGTTCCGGAACCGATGGCATCCGGCAGTTCTCCCTGGCTGTGCTGACAAGTCCACGCTCGAAAACGAAGCCGAGAGGATGTGGTTCCGGGCCAATCTCTCGATTTGAACGACAACGCTTCGCAGCGCCCTCGATGCTCAAGCGGCGTTGCGTTCTGACGCGCCGCGGAACATCATTCCTGCCGCGGGGTTGTTAACAGCCACAACCGAAGGAAGACCCGATGAGCAAGGTAACCTATGAAATCGTGGAGCACGATGGGGGCTGGGCGTACAAGCTTGGCGACGTGTTCTCGGAGACCTTCCCGAACCGCCACGACGCGGAGCTCGCAGCCGCTCAGGTTGCCTCGGAGCATGCGAGACCGGGCGAGAATGAACATATCGAATTTGAAGATGAAAAGGGCGTCTGGCACGAGGAAGACGCCGCCGGCAGCGATCGTCCGGATGTGAGCGTGCACAAGCCGGACTGACATCGCTAGCTATAGTCAGGCGTGCGGACTGTCCGTCAGGATTCCGTCGGCAACGAATTCAGATGTCTCCGCAAGGCGCTTCTCGTCCAAAGCGCCTTGCAAGGCTCTCGCGGCCTCGAGCAACCGCCCGGGCGTCGCTTCCGCCTCGACAACGGTGAGGACCTCGGCGAACTCCGCACGACCATCGGACGTCGAAATGCCCTCATCCCCGGCGCCCATGGCGTCTTTCTGTGTCATTTCAGACCCGTAACAAATGATAGTCCCTTGCCACCGGTATCGGTCGGCAGGGGTGTCATTGCAAGCTTTAGCTGGGGCCGTGCGTCAGATTGCCCGGCAGCGTGTCCCAACCGCAACGTCAGAAACGGCGGCTCAGGAAGCGCGAACCGGCAAGTCCGTAGCGGCGATGGAGGTCCACGGCCTTGCTGATGCCGATGCGCGGGCCGGCAATATGCTGGGCCTGAAGGGCAGGAGAAAGCACGAGATCGGTGCGGTTCAGGGGATGGCCATCCAGACCGCCGTCGATGGCAAGCGCCTGGCACAGGCGGCCCGGCCCCGCGCAGAGACGTCTTGGGTCATCGATCCCGCGACGCCGGATCATCTCGTCGACGCCGTGCGTCGGCTCGATGGCGCGGATGAGCACGGCCGATCCCGGACAGCACACCACGTTGAAGCACCAGTGCAAACCATAGGAGCGATACACATAAGCGGTGCCCGGCTGACCGAACATCGCGCCGTTCCTGACCGTGCGCCCCGCAAAACTGTGCGAGGCCGGATCGTCATGCTCATATGCCTCGGTTTCCACGACAATGCCGCCGACGCCGCCGTGCAGAAGCGTTGCGCCGAGCAGTTCGGGGGCGACGTCGCTGGCCGGACGATCGCAAAACGCGCGGAATCCGCCTTCGGTGTTCAGCGCGGCGGGGTCGAGAGGCGTCAAATCTCGTCGAACCGGCCGCCTTCCTTGCTCGGGTCCCGCGAGATCACACGTTCATCGAGGTCGTCGGGCAGGGCCTCGTCGCTGTTCTGGTAGGGATTGTCGTCGTCCTCCTCGGGCAGATCGCCGGATTGTTCTTCCTCACCATCCAGCTCCGCGATTTCCGGCGGAACGTCCCCGTCCGGTTCACCGGCATCGACGTCGTCCCAATCGACCTGTTCGATGCTCGGCGCTTCCTCGTCCAGTTCGACGCGGCGTTTCGGATCAGCAGGGTTCATGACGGGCTCCTTCAAAAGATCGGTGCATTGTCTGTCCTGCGCGCCCAACCGCCACGCCGGGAGAAAGGTTCCAACCCAGCCCGGATGCGAAAAATGCCGGAACAATTCGGCACGCATCGTGTTCGGGTGTCAGATCGCGGGCATCCCTCATGTCCCCAAACCCTGCCCGCGAACGCGCCTGCATTCAGCCCCTGCAGAGCGCCTCTCATGGCGGTCCCTCGCTCTCTCCTGGGGCCGCCATGCTTTTGTCCGTCATCCGGTTCGCTGGAACGACGACGCGATAAGAGCGTTGTCGCGATGCGCGTCTGGAGGACATCATGGCTCCGCGAACCTTCTGGAAGGGCTATCTCAAGCTCTCTCTCGTCACCTGCCCGGTCACGATGACGCCGGCCACGACCGATGGCGAGAAGGTGCGTTTCCGAACACTCAATCGCAAAAGCGGGCAGCCGGTCGTCAGCCGCTATGTCGATGCCGTGACCGGCAAGCCCGTCGACCAGGACGACGAGGTCAAGGGATACCAGCGCGGCGAAGACGACTATGTCATGCTCGAGGACGACGAAATCGATGCGGTCGCGCTTGAAAGCACGAGGACGATCGATATCGACACCTTCGTCGATGCGGACTCCGTCGATTGGATCTGGTTCGACCGGCCGCATTACCTCGCGCCCGACGATCCGGTCGGCGAGGAAGCCTTCTCCGTCATTCGCGATGCTATGGAAGCGACCGGGATGGTCGGCGTCTCGCGCCTCGTGATGTATCGCCGCGAACGCGCCGTGATCCTCGAGCCGCGCGGCAAGGGCATCGTCCTGTGGACGTTGCGCTATGGCGACGAGGTGCGCGACCGTGGCGACTATTTCGGCGACATGACGAAAGAGAAGACCGACCCCAAGCTCATGACGCTGGTCAAGACGCTGATCGACGAGCGCACCAAACCCTGGGACCCGTCCATGGTCGACGATCCCGTACAGGAGCGTCTGCTCGAAATCATTTCCGCCAAGAAAAAGCGGCGCAAGAAACCCGCCAGGGCCAGGAGCGAAACTGCGTCCGAGGAGACATCGAGCAACGTCATCAACATCATGGATGCGCTGCGCAAGAGCATCTCGTCGGAATCCGGCGCGAAGCCGAAGAAGCGGAGCTAGCGCTTCGTCCCGATCGCCTTTAGCGGCGGCAGCGCCGTTGCATCCTCGCGGAATTTCGCCCATGGGTCCGCGCGCAGCGACGACAGGCGTGCAGGCGCGTTTGCCACGGTGAAATAGGCTGAGCCGATCGCCGGATCGAGTTCATCCCATGACAGCGGCATCGACACCGGAGCGCCGGCGCGCGCGCGCGTCGAATAGGGCGCGACGGCGGTCATGCCGCGCTGGTTGCGCAGATAGTCGATCAGGATCCTGCCTTTGCGCTTCGACTTGGTGATCGTCGAGACGAAGTTTTGCGGCTCGTCCGCCGCCATCGCATCGGCGAATGCCTTGGTGAACCCCTTGACCGCGAGCCAGTCGGCCTTGGGCTTGAGCGGCGTCACGACATGAAGTCCCTTGCCCCCCGACGTCTTGACGAAGGCGGGCAGGCCGAGATCTTCCAGCCTACGGCGGGTTTCGCGCGCCGCCTCGATCACACGCTCCCACGGAACGCCGTCCCCCGGATCGAGGTCCATGACGATCATGTCCGGATGCTCCCAGTCGGCCAGCGTCGAACCCCATGGATGGATTTCGAGAACCGCCGCCTGAACGAGCCCCATCAGGCCATCCAAATCCTCGATGGCGATCAGCGGCTCGTCGCTCTTGTCCTTCGGGTCGGTCACCAGCCTGATTGAGCGGTGCAGCCCTTTCCACGCATGCTTCTGGAAGAATGTCTGGCCGTCTATCCCGCCCGGCGCACGAAGCAGGGCCAGCGGCCTGCCGACCACGAAGGGTGCGATATGCCGCCAGATGTCAGCGTAATAATCGCCCAGACCCTCCTTGGTCACGCCGGCATCGGGCCAGTAGATGCGGTCGGGGTGGGAAAACGTCACGGTGCGCGCTTGCGGCTTGTCGGCCTGGACCGACGTCTTCATCTGCTCGCGTACGATCTCGCGTGCCGGCTTGTCCTCGCGCAACCCGCGAAAGGAGGCGTGGCGCAGATTGCCGTCCGCCGTCCACGCGCGGAATTCCACTTCAGCGACCAGTTCCGGCCGCACATAACGCACCTGACGTGCCGCATCCGCAGTGAGCGGTTTCGCGAACGGTCTTTCCGTGACGCGCATGCGTTCCAGCGTCTTGTAGAGGCTCTCGGCAACCGACGCCGAAAAGCCCGTTCCGACGCGGCCGACATGCTCCAGAACGTCGCCATCATACACGCCGAGGACGAGCGACCCGATCGCCTTTCGCGAGGTCGTCGAGGGCACGTAGCCGGCCACGACGAATTCTTGCCGGGCCGAGCATTTCGACTTGATCCAGCTCTTGCCGCGTCCCGAACGATAGGGCGCGTCGCGCTGCTTGGAGACCACGCCTTCCAAGCTGAGCCTGCAGGCATGGCGCATCACGATCTCGCCGTTCTCCTCGAAATGCCCGCTGTAGCGCACGGTGCCGGTGGCGGGCAGCAGCGTCTCCAGCGCCGACTTGCGCGCGATCAGAGGCGCGCCGCGCAGATCGTAGCCGTCGAGATAGAGCAGGTCGAACGCGTAGAACAAAAATCGATCGGAACGGCCGTCACTCAGATCCGCCTGAAGCGCCGAAAAGTCCGACGCTCCGGCGCCGCTCTCCACGACGAGCTCGCCATCGATCAATGCCCTCTCGACAGGCAAGTCCGTCAGGGCCTTTGCGACGTCCCTGCCGAACTTCTTCGTCCAGTCGAGCCCGCTTCGCGTAAGAAGCTTGACCCGGCCCGCCTCAATGCGGGCCTGGAGCCGGTAGCCGTCGAACTTGATCTCATGCAGCCAGCGATCCCCGGACGGCGGACCCGATACCAGAGAGGCCAGCGTCGGCTCGACGAACGCAGGAAGCGCCGCCTTCTTCGCGCCCTTCAGCGATGACGGGTCCAGCGTATCGTCATCGGATTCCTTAGCCAGCTTCTTTGTTTGCACTTTCGCGGCGGGCGCGGTGGTTTTTTTCGCTGGCTTCTTCATGTCGAGTTTGCCCGTCTTCGACGACCAGCCGGGCTCTTCGCCGGCAATCTCCGCGAGATCGCGGCCCGTCTTCACCGATTCCGGGCGCTCATCGAGAATGTCGGGGTCGCCCTCTTCTCTCGCGACCTCGTCCTCGGCCTTGATCAGCAGCCAGTTTTCACGCTTTTCGCGCGGCTTCTTCGCCATGCGGACAAGGTGCCAGCGCCCCGTAAGCTTCTCGCCGGAGAGCGCGAATTCGAGATGCCCCTTGGCATAGCCTTTTTCGGGATCGAAAACCGGCTCCCACGTTCCGCGATCCCACAGGAGCACGGTGCCGCCACCATACTCGCCTTTCGGAATGGTGCCCTCGAAGTCGCCGTAGTCGAGCGGGTGATCCTCGACATGGACCGCGAGGCGCTTCTCACCCGGAACGAGGCTCGGCCCCTTGGTGACGGCCCAGCTTTTCAGCACGCCGTCCATTTCCAGCCGGAGATCGTAATGCAGCCGCGTGGCGTCGTGCTTCTGGATCGCGAAACTGTTGCCGCGTTTTCGCGCCTTTCGCCCCCTGGGTTCGGAGGTCGCGCCGAAGTTGCGCTTCTTGCGATAGGTTTCGAGCGGCATCAGCTAGCCTTGCGGCGAGGCGCGGCGGCTGCGGGCTTCTTGCTTGCCGACGCGGCGGCTTTCTTCGAGGTCGATGCCTTCTTGCCCCCGCCGGCGCTCTGGCGCAACGCATCCATCAGATCGATGACCTTGCCGCGCTCGGGCGCCTTGCGCTTTTCGATCTTGCGGCCTTCCATCTTCGCTTTCACGAGATCGGCAAGGGCGGCTTCGTAGCGGTCCTCGAAGGCAGACGGGTCGAATTTTCCGCGTTTGGTCTCGATGATGTGCTTGGCGAGATCGAGCATCTCGCCCTTGATCGTCATCGACGGCACGTCGTCAAAAACCTCTTTCGACGAGCGGACTTCGTAATCGAAGTTCAGTGTCGAGGCGACGAGCCCGTCATCATGCGCCCTGATCAGAAGCGTTCGCATCCGCCGGAACAGCACCGTCTGGGCAAGTGCTGCGACCTTCTTGGCCTTCATGCCATCGCGGATCAGCGCATAGGCTTCATCGGCATGGCGATCGCTCGGTGTCAGATAGTAGGGCTTGTCGAGATAGACGTCGTCGATCTCGTTGCAGGCGATGAAAGCCTCGATGCGCAATGTCTTGTCGCTGTCGGGTACCGCGGCGGCGACTTCCTCCGGCTCCAAGACGATGAATTCGTCCTTGCCGACCTCGTATCCCTTGACCTGGTCGTCGCGCTCGACCGGTTTGCCGTTCTGGCTGTCGACGAATTCGCGATGCAAGCGGTTCCCGGTTTCGCGGTTGAGCATATGGAAGGCGATGCGGTCGGATGTCGACGCGGCGGTGTAGAGCCCCACCGGACACGACAGTTCACCGATCCTGAGAAACCCCTTCCAGTTCGCACGCGGAGCCATCGTGGATACTCGCATTAGCCTCGGCTTGAACGAGTCTTGGGCTCGAATGTTCCGATGAGTCGGGCGTCATGCGCATATGCGGGGTGGAATACGGTGCAATGCCGCCGGGAAACTTGGTGGAGGTAAGAGAAAAATCCTCGAACCGAAACAAGGTCCCAACCGCGGCCCGGCCTTGGGGCCGCCCCATCGATGGAAGATGTGAGCGAAGCGAACTGCCGTGAGATAGGGAAATTTGGTGGAGCCAAGCGGGATCGAACCGCTGACCTCCTGCATGCCATGCAGGCGCTCTCCCAGCTGAGCTATGGCCCCACTTCCGGTCAGACCGGAGCCGTTTCCGGCAGTCAGGCCGGCGCACATGGGCAGCGCGCCGGGTATCGATGCGGCTTCTATCCTTGCCCGCAGGCAAGATCAAGCCTTGGTACTGGCCTTTTTTAAAGGCCTCAGCTTTCTTCGTCGTCGTCGCCGACGCTGATCATGTCCGAGACATCATCATCGTCCTCTTCGTCGTCGGCAAGGAAGGTGTCGTCGTCATCGTCGTCGCCGAGATCGACGTCTTCCTCGTCGTCGATTGCGAGATCGTCGCTCTTGCCTTCTTCGTCGGCCTCTTCCAGCGAGACGATCTCCGCGCCGTCCTCGACGTCGACTTCCTTCTCTTCGATTTCTTCCTCGTCCTCGATCACGGGTGTGCCGCTTTCGAAGTAGGATCGCGCATAGGTCTGCCCGGTATAGGGCGAGACGATCGGATCCTTGTTCAGATCATAGAACTTCCGGCCCGTTTCGGGGCAAATGCGTTTGGTGCCGAGATCGGATTTTGCCACGTGTGCCTCTTCGTCTGCTTGCTGCGGAGCCGGCCCCAGCCGCCCGGCCCGCCGAGGGGCGGCATTGCGTGCGACAGCCCCTTCCTCGTGAAAAAGTTCGGTCCCCTTAGCGGCAAGTTGGCGTGGTGTCAAAGCCTATGTCAACCGCGCTTCGACCGACACCGCCAGGCATTGCGAAACCCGGAAAATCCGGCCTCCCGCGCGCCCCTCGGCGAGGGATGACAAGGGGATGACCATAGGCTGCACGCATGATAGGAGAGCCGGCAAGACGCCGGGGCCGCCGCCCCGCCCCCCGCATGTACGGATCATTTCAGGATCGACGATGAACGCCCACGCAAAACCCACCCCCGCCACGGCGAGACGATCGGACGCACTGTCGGGTAGCGCCCGCATCCCCGGTGACAAATCCATCTCGCACAGATCCTTCATGTTCGGTGGCCTTGCCTCGGGCGAGACGCGCATCACCGGGCTGCTGGAAGGCGAGGACGTGATGCGCACCGGCGAGGCGATGAAGGCGATGGGCGCCTCGATCGAGAAACAGGGCGACGAATGGATCATCCGGGGCGTCGGCAATGGCTGCCTCCTGGAAGCGCAGGCACCGCTCGACTTCGGCAATGCGGGCACGGGCGCGCGGCTCACCATGGGCCTCGTCGGCACCTACGACATGAAGACGACCTTCGTCGGCGACGCGTCGCTGACGGGCCGTCCGATGGGTCGCGTCCTCAGTCCGCTGCGTGAGATGGGCGTGCAGGTGCTCGATGCGGCGCCGGGCGACCGCATGCCATTGACGCTGCGCGGGCCGAAGCGCGCAGCGCCGATCAGCTACCGCGTGCCGATGGCGTCCGCGCAGGTGAAGTCCGCCGTACTGCTCGCAGCCCTCAATGCGCCGGGGGTGACCACCGTCATCGAGCCGGTGATGACGCGCGACCACACCGAAAAGATGCTGGCCGGCTTTGGTGCGTCGCTTGAGGTCGAAACCGATGCCGACGGCGTCCGCCACATCCGCATCGAGGGCGAAGGCACGCTCACCGGGCAGACGATCGCGGTGCCCGGCGATCCGTCGTCGGCGGCGTTCCCGCTCGTTGCCGCGCTCATCGTGCCGGGCTCGGACATCACCATCGAGAACGTGCTGATGAACCCGACCCGCACCGGCCTGATCCTCACGCTGCAGGAGATGGGTGCGTCGATCGACATCATGAACCCGCGCAATGCGGGCGGCGAGGACGTTGCCGACCTGCGCGTGCGCTCCTCCGATCTCAAGGGCGTGACTGTACCGCCCGAGCGGGCGCCGACAATGATCGACGAGTACCCCGTTCTCGCCGTCGCCGCGTCGTTCGCCGAGGGCGAGACGGTCATGGACGGGCTGGACGAGCTACGCGTCAAGGAAAGCGACCGGCTGGCCGCCGTCGCGCGGGGCCTCGAAGTCAACGGAGTCGATTGCACCGAAGGCGAGATGTCGCTCACCGTCAGGGGCACGCCGGGCGGCAAGGGCCTCGGTGGCGGTCCAAATGGGGCGGGAGTTGTCGCCACGCATCTCGACCACCGCATCGCCATGGCTTTCCTCGTCATGGGCCTCGCGTCCGAAAAGCCGGTGACGGTCGATGACCGCGCGATGATCGCGACCAGCTTCCCCGAATTCATGAATCTCATGGCGGACCTGGGCGCGCGGATCGAATAGGGTCACCTGACGGATCGGAACGGAGAGACCACATGAGCAGTGACAAAGTCGCGATGATCGTCGGAGGCGGCTCCGGCATGGGCGCCGCTGCCGCGCGCAAGCTGTCGGATAACGGCTACCAGGTCGCCGTCCTGTCCTCCTCCGGCAAGGGCGAGGCGCTGGCGAACGAACTCGGCGGGCTTGGTTTTACCGGTTCCAACCAGTCAAACGACGATCTCAAGCGCTTCCTCGATCTGACGCTGGAGCGTTTTGGCCGCATCGACGCCCTGGTCAACGGGGCGGGACACGGCCCGCGCGCCGCCCTTCTCGAGATTACCGACGAGCAGTGGCATACGGGCCTCGACGTCTATTTCATGAACGTCGTGCGCGCCGTGCGGCTGGTCGCCCCGGTCATGGCGGCGCAGGGCAAGGGATCCATCGTCAATATCTCGACGGCATGGGTCGCAGAGCCCAGCGCGATGTTCCCGACGTCGGCAGTGGCGCGCGCCGGCCTCGCCGCCTACACCAAGCTCTTCGCCGACGACTTCGCGGGCAGGAACGTGCGCATGAACAACGTGCTTCCCGGCTGGATCGACAGCCTGCCGGGAACCGAAGAACGCCGCGAGGCGGTGCCCATGAAACGCTACGGAACGGTAAGCGAGGTGGCCGACCTCGTCCTGTTCCTCGCATCGGACGCGTCGAGCTACATCACCGGCCAGAATGTCCGCATCGACGGCGGCATGATGCGGTCGGTGTAAGGGCAAAAAGCAGTACGGCCCATGTTGCCATTTTGTTCACGTCCCTTTATCAAATAGGGATGACCGAAAGCGCTGACGGCCCCGTGAGACTTGTGGAAGATGCCGAAACCGGAGATCGGTTTCTCGTCTACGCCGCAAAAAGCGGGCCGCGCCTCGATATACGCTTCGAAGGCGAAACGCTCTGGATGACACAGGCGCAGATCGCAGAACTGTTTGGTGTCGATCGGTCTGTGGTCACAAAACACCTCTCCAACCTGTATCAGGAGGGAGAGTTGGAGGCAGAGGGAACTAGTGCAAAAATTGCACAGGTTCGATTCGAAGGCGCCCGACAGATCACCCGGCTGCTGGAGCACTACAATCTGGATGCCGTCATCTCGGTCGGCTACCGGGTGTCGTCGGGCCAGGCCACGGTCTTTCGTCGGTGGGCGACCAGCGTGCTCGTACAGTTCGCAAAAAAGGGGTTTGTCGTGGATGCGGCGCGCCTCAAGCAGCCCGACAATTCAGGCCGAATTGCCGAACTGCGCGACATCATTCGCGATTTGCGATCGGATGAGGCGAACCTCTACCGCGAACTGCGCAACATCTGCGCGATGTGCCAGGACTATGACCCCGCCAGCAGCGCGGCTCATGAATTCTATCGCAGGACGCAGGCCAATCTCGTCTTCGCGGTAACCTCCCATACCCCGGCTGAGATCGTAGCCGATCGGGCAGATCACGCGGCTGAACATATGGGATTGCAGACGTGGCCAAACGACAACATCCGAAAAACCGACGTCGCCGTCTCGAAGAACTACCTGACACCGCCTGAAGTGCGGGAGTTGAACCGGCTGACGACGATCCTGCTTGATATTTTCGAGGATCAACTCGACCTCGGGCGGCTTGTCATCATGCAGGACGCGCAAGACCTGCTTGACAGGCAACTTGAGCAGCTTGGAAGACCTGTATTGCGCAGCGGCGGATCGACCAAATCATCCGATGCAAGACGCAAAGCTGAAGCAGAATACGAAAAGTTCGATCAGAGCCGAAAGATCGAACGGCAAAACGATGCGGATGGGCGTATTGCAGCACTGGCAAAAGAGGCTAAGGGACTACCCAGAACGTCTGGTCGTTAATTTTCCGAGCCCGCGCCATGCCTAGCACCTTCACAATCGCCATCGACGGCCCCGCGGGCGCCGGCAAGGGTACGCTGGCGCGGCGTCTGGCCGACCATTTCCACCTCAATTTGCTCGATACGGGACTGACCTATCGCGCGGTCGCCCATCGCATGCTGCAATACGGGTTGCCGCTCGACAATGCGTCGGCGGCCGAAACCGCGGCGCGGCAGATCGACCTCGGTGCGCTCGATCGCGAGGTTCTCTCGGTTCACAGCGTCGGCGAGGCCGCCTCGCAGGTCGCCGTTATTCCGGCGGTCCGCCGCGCGCTGGTCGACAAGCAGCGCGCATTCGCCCGGACGCCGCCCGGCGCGGTGCTGGACGGGCGCGACATCGGCACGGTCGTCTGCCCGGATGCCGATGTGAAGCTCTATGTCACCGCGACCGCGCTGGTGCGGGCGCAGCGGCGCCTCGCCGAGATCGAGCAGCGGGGCGGCGCGGCGGAACTGGCCCAAATTCTGGCCGACATCGAGCGTCGCGACGCGCGCGACATGGGCCGCGAGGACTCCCCGTTGCGTCCCGCAACCGACGCGCACTTGCTCGACACGAGCGAAATGGATATAGAGACCGCGTTCCAGGCGGCCCGCGCATTGGTCGAACAGGCGCTGGCCCGCCGGAACGCGGACTGAAGACGAGACGCGGCGCACCGGCTTGCCCCAAGGGGTGGGCGGCTGCGGCGCATATTTCGCATTCTGACGAAACCGGCCTGCCCGCATCTTCATGCGCCGGAATACGCCGCGGCAGCGGCAGCGATCCCAAAGGGGACCGCGATGCACGGCAGGCTTTTGCAACGCAAACCACGGCGCCGCCCAAGGCCGAGATGGCCCAGGGCACCCAGGAGCACATATGTCTAACGCAAATCCAACCCGCGACGATTTCGCCAGCCTTCTCGACGAGTCGTTCTCCGAGAGCCATTCCACTGAAGGTTCGGTCGTCAAGGGTCTCATCACGGCCATTGAAAAGGATATGGCCATTATCGACGTCGGCCTGAAGGTCGAAGGTCGCGTCCCGCTCAAGGAGTTCGGCGTACAGGCCAAGGAACTCAAGGCCGGCGACGAAGTCGAGATTTATGTCGAGCGCATCGAAAACGCGCTTGGCGAGGCGATGCTTTCGCGTGAGAAGGCCCGCCGCGAAGAGAGCTGGGTCCGGCTCGAGGAGAAGTTCAACGCAGGCGAGCGCGTCGAAGGCGTCATCTTCAACCAGGTCAAGGGCGGCTTCACCGTCGATCTGGATGGTGCCGTTGCCTTCCTGCCGCGCAGCCAGGTCGACATTCGCCCGATCCGCGACGTCACTCCGCTGATGCACAACCCGCAGCCCTTCGAGATCCTCAAGATGGATCGCCGTCGCGGCAACATCGTCGTGTCGCGCCGCACCGTTCTCGAAGAGAGCCGTGCAGAGCAGCGCTCGGAGATCGTCCAGAACCTCGAAGAGGGCCAGGTGGTCGAAGGCGTGGTCAAGAACATCACCGATTACGGTGCGTTCGTCGACCTCGGCGGCATCGACGGCCTGCTGCACGTCACCGACATGGCATGGCGCCGCGTCAACCATCCGACCGAAATCCTCAACATCGGTCAGACGGTCAAGGTGCAGATCATCCGCATCAACCAGGAAACCCACCGCATCTCGCTCGGCATGAAGCAGCTCGAGAGCGATCCGTGGCAGGACATCGGCACGAAGTTCCCGATCGGCAAGAAGATCACCGGAACCGTCACGAACATCACCGACTACGGTGCGTTCGTCGAGCTGGAGCCGGGCATCGAAGGCCTCATCCACGTGTCCGAAATGTCGTGGACCAAGAAGAACGTCCATCCCGGCAAGATCCTGTCGACGACGCAGGAAGTCGATGTGGTCGTGCTCGAGGTCGATCCTCAGAAGCGCCGCATCTCGCTGGGCCTCAAGCAGACCCTCGAGAACCCATGGGAAGCGTTCGCACGCAACTTCCCGTCCGGCTCGGTTGTCGAAGGCGAAGTCAAGAACAAGACCGAATTCGGCCTGTTCATCGGCCTCGACGGCGACGTGGACGGCATGGTCCACCTCTCCGACCTCGACTGGAACCGTCCGGGCGAGCAGGTCATCGAAGAGTACAACCGCGGCGACATGGTTTCCGCGCAGGTGCTCGACGTCGACATCGAGAAGGAGCGCATCTCGCTGGGCATCAAGCAGCTCGGCAAGGATTCGCTCGGCGAAGCCGCCTCTTCGGGTGAGCTGCGCAAGGGTGCGATCGTCACGTGCGAAGTGACCGACGTCAAGGACGGCGGCCTGGAAGTGAAGCTCGTCGACCACGATATCGAAAGCTTCATCAAGCGTTCGGACCTGTCGCGCGATCGCGACGAGCAGCGCCCCGAGCGCTTCTCGGTCGGCCAGAAGGTTGACGCCCGCGTCATCGCCTTCGACAAGAAGACCCGCAGGCTGCAGGTCTCGATCAAGGCGCTGGAAATCGCCGAAGAGAAGGAAGCCGTCGCACAGTACGGTTCGACTGACTCCGGCGCGTCGCTCGGCGACATCCTGGGTGCCGCGCTCAAGAAGCAGACCACCAAGGACTGATCGATCAGTAGATACCAATTGAAAAGCCCCGCCGGAGCGATCCGGCGGGGCTTTTTTTGTCTCTTCAGAAAACCATCCCTGTTGATCAACCGGCTCCACTTGAGAAGTGCCGCCGGCCACAAGCTGAAATCTATTCACTTAACCGACGCCGGGACTTGAGTGGCGCCATGTAAACTTCGATGTTTCTAATTGTGATGCTGGAAGGTCCCGATTAAAGACAGAGGCCTTTTGCAATAATAAAATATATGATTACTATACTAAATTCCCGATCAGGAAATATAAAATAATATCTCTAAGCCCGGCAAAGGCCCATTTCGCATACATATATGCGCCTTAATTGATGTTGCACTTCTTATGTGCTGAAGTTTTTTCAGACAAAATTCAATAGATTTTGTTTTCTAGTTACGGGAACCTCTTCGAAGAAAGAAAATCTTAAGGAAATGAGCTTCCGCTAATTTATCCTTTAACATTTTCTTAATGTCTGAGGCGCCACCTTTTCTGCGGGGCGGTAATATCAAGCCAACACAGAGGAGGCGACTTTGGCAGTCTATAACAGTCCCAGCGCGACAAGCTTCAATCAAGAGTCGTTGTTTGTCGACAACCTCAACAGTGCATCGAACGTTCGCTTCGAAGGCCTGATCGGCACCGAGGGCAGCCCGCTTATCGGAGAATATACGGAGACATACACGACACTGGTCTTCGATGTCGGAGATCTGACCTATTCGTACAGCGGGCTTTGGACTCTCGAGGCAAATCGTCTCGTGCTCGTCGGTACCATTGCCGCCGCAGGCAGCTACAACTCGATTACCGTCGAGTCCGGTGGTCAGCTTCTCGCAAGCTATAGCGGCGCTGATCGTCAAGTCGACTTCGGAATGTCCGGCGATATTCCGCTGCTGAATTTCGTGGGTAATTTGCTGAGTCTGCTATTGGGCCTCAATTCGGGGGGCAGCGGCGCGTACGCCAATCTCAACACCGACGCGACGCCGAACCTGCCGGAGATCGCCTTCGAATGGAACGACACACTGACCGGGGGCGCCGGTTCAGACACGCTGAGGGGATATGCAGGAAACGACATCCTCAATGGCGCGGCGGGTAACGACATCATGTATGGCGGTGCAGGCAACGACATCTACATCGTTAGCTCAGCCGGGGACCAGACCGTCGAGTTGCCTGGCGAGGGAATCGACACTGTCCGCAGTTACGTTGACTGGGTACTGGACGCCAACATTGAACGGCTCGAATTGCAGGGCTCCGCCAATCTCAACGGCACCGGAAACGAGCTGAACAACACGCTGGTCGGCAACGCCGGCAGTAACATATTGAATGGCGGTGCAGGCGCCGACTACATGGCCGGCGGGGAAGGCAACGATATCTACATCGTGGCGTCAGAGGGCGATCGGACGGTGGAGATAGCGGGGCAAGGAACCGACACCGTCCGGTCCTCTATCAACTGGACGCTGAGTACGAATGTGGAGCGCCTGGAGCTCCAGGGCACAAGCCTGTTGAATGGAACGGGCAACTCGCTCGACAATACGCTGGTTGGAAACAGCGCAAGAAACACCCTGCTGGGTCTGGATGGCAACGACTACCTTTCCGGCGGGGGTGGCAACGACACCCTATCCGGCGGCAACGGCGACGATTGGCTGGTTGGAGGACTTGGAAACGACTGGCTGGGAGGAGGAGCAGGGGCGGACAGGTTTGTGTTCAACACAGCACTGAACGCCGCAACCAACGTGGATACCATTTCCGGGTTCACCTCTTCCGAAGATAAAATACAACTGGACAATGCCATCTTCACGGCATTGACGACGGTAGGTGCGCTGGCTGCGAGTGCCTTCCACGTGGGAACCGCAGCGGCAGATGCGAATGACCGCATCATCTACAACCAGACCACCGGGCACATCAGCTATGACGCCGACGGCGCCGGGGGGGCATCCGCGATACACTTCGCAACGGTAACAGCAGGCCTCGCGCTCACTCATTCAGACTTTTACGTCATCTGAGCTGCTTGAACTCCATGGCCTGCTTCACCGAGCAGGCCATGGTAGCGCCCGTCAGGGCGCTCGCTGCGGAACCGAAGGGTCGGATGCTCGGCGCAAGCCGTTCTCATATGCGCCTGGCCCCCCTAATGGCCGACACGGGCCACAGCCGTCCGGCTGAACAGGATCGAAGCTGTTAAGATCACAACGCAGGCGCTGGTCTGCGCTTTAGAATTCCCGTCCGAGCTTCGCATCCACCGAATGCCGGTTGCCGCCGCGAACCGCGAAGAACAGGAAGATCGCGGCCCACAGGATCGATTTCTCCGCGCCCATATAGCCCTCGTCGAGCGTGATCCAGTGGAACCACACGGTGACGAGGAGCACGAACAGGCCGGCGAACGCGGCCGGGCGCGTCAGCAGGCCGAGCGCGATCAGGATGCCGCCGAAAAACTCGGTAAACGCAAGCAACGGCGACCAGAGCGCGCCGGGGTAGAAGCCGAGCCCTTCGACCATCTCCACATTGGCAAGCGGACTGCCGATCTTGCCCGCGCCATGGATGACCAGCGCGAGGCCGGCGGTCACGCGGAGGATCGTCTCGGAGAGGTCGTGCAGCGAAACATACACCTTTCCGAGAGCGGGAATCATGAGGGTGCGGGATCGGTCCCGTTCGGAAGAAGATGCGATATGCGCCAAGAGAAGGCTCCTTGCTGGTTATGATGCAGCGCACCATGACCGATTCCCGACAGCGCTCGTCAAGTAAACAAGGTTTGAAGCGGAGTTCATCCCACGCGTCGCGCGGATCACATCCGAAGCCGGTCGAGGACCGCCTGCTCGACATGGATGCCGTCGCGTGCGGCGTTCGCACGGGCCTCGCCCTTCGCCGCGCCAGGGACATGAACGCCGAATTCGGCCTGAAGCCGCCGAAGCTGGGTTGCCAGACGCTCGCCGAAACCGGGCTCAAGCAGTGCGGGTGCGATCGCGATGATGAGAAGCCCGCTTCCGGGGCTCTGCGAGCCGGACACGAAGGACGGCGCATCGAGCGACCAGTTCGCGCCGGTGAGACCGGCGGACATCACTTCCACCATCAGCGCGATGTTGGCGCCGCGCGCGCCGCCGAAGGCCAGGAGTGCGCCTTTCACCGCCGCCGAGGCGTCGGTCGTCGGATTTCCGTCCACGTCGAGCGCCCAGCCGGGCGGGATCGGACGTCCCTCTCTCGCCGCCTCCCGGATGTTGATGAACGCGGTTTCGCTCGACGCCTGATCGATCAGCAATGGCGGGCCGTCGGCGCACGGCGCGGCGAAGGCGAGGGGGTTGGTACAGTAGACCCGCCCGGTGCCGCCCGAGCCCGCCATGAGCGCCGGGCCGTTCGTCGCGGCGAGGGCAACGAGGTCGCGATCGGCCAGCCGTCCCGCGAACCAGCCAAGCGCGCCGCAGGTGTAGGCATTGGATTGCGCGAAGAGGGCGAGGCCGAAGGTTTTCGCGGTGGCGACCAGGTCGTCGAATGCGATGTCGAAACCGAGTTGCGCGACCCCGCCGCCGGCATCGCTGCGGATCATCGCCGGCGCCGGGCGGGTGATCTGCGCGACCGCATCCCCCGTGATGCGTCCCGCCCGCAAGGCGTCGAGATGATCGACCAGATGTGCGAAGCCTACATTCGGCTGGCCGGCGCATTCCGCATCGACGATCGCCCGCGACAGGGACGTGGCAGCAGCCGCGCTTGCCCCTGCCCGGACACAGGCGTCCCGGCACAGGGTCAGCGCTTCAGTATTGGTCAATCTCGGCACGACTGCCCTTTCCTGTTACGAAATTCCGGAACCTGACCCACCCTGTTGCGTTTTCCACCCATCAGGCGGCGCTGCCGCTCCGATGAATGAAACGAAGGGAATTCAATCATGAACTGGAATCAGATCGAAGGAAATTGGGAGCAGTTCAAGGGCAAGGTGCAGTCCCAGTGGGGTAAGCTCACCAATGACGATCTCGACGTCATCAAGGGCAACCGCAAGCAGCTCGCCGGCAGGCTTCAGGAGCGCTACGGCCATGCCGAGGACGCCGCCGAGAAAGACATCGATGACTGGCTCGCGCGTCACTGATCCCGCGCTCTGGTCAGATGAAAAGCCCCGTTTGAGCGGGGCTTTTCTCGTTCAGGGACGGCAGTCCGAGCCTATTTCTGGATCTCGGTCCAGATGCGCGTGTAGAGTTCCATGACTTCCGGAGCGCATGTCTCCGTGAACTTTCCGGCCGCCGCAAACTCTTCCGGCACGATGATCTCGGGCGCGGAGGAGAGTTCCTCCGACATAAACTCTTCCGAGCCGGCGATGCCGTTCGCATATTTCGCGAACTCGGAAATCAGCGCCGCGTTTTCCGGCAGCATGATGAAGTTCATGAACAGCTTGGCGTTGTCGACGTTCTTGGCGTCGGCAAGGATCGCGACATTGTCCATCCAGACCGGATAGCCGTCCTTCGGGTAGCCATAGTGGATGTTCGGGTCCTGCTCGCGCATGCGCAGCGACGCGCCGTTCCAGTTCACGGTGGCGAGAAAGTCCTTGCGGGCCATCTGCTCGATGTTGCCGTAGTTCATCGAAATCCATTTGGGCTTGGCTTCGGCGAACTTGTCGCGAACCTTCTTCAGCACCTCCAGGTCGCCCGTGCACGGCTCGCCGCCGGCATAGGTGATCGCCATGTGCATGACGTCGATCATCTCGGGCACGACGTTGATCTTGCCGACCAGTTCCGGCGGCGGATCGAGGAAGATGGCGGCGGTGTTGATGTCGCCCTTGTATTCCGCCGTGTTGACGGAAACGCCGGTCGTGCCCCACTGCCACGGCACGGTGTAGTGACGACCCGGATCGAACGGCACGTCGACCCAGCGTTCGGCCATGTTCTTGAAGTTTTCCATCTCGTCCGGACGTGCCTCGAGAAGCAGGCCTTCCCTGATCCAGATCGGGATGACGCTCGCCGACGGCACAACGATGTCGAAGCCATGTCCGCCCTGACGGACCTTGGCGAGCGCGGTGTCGTTGGAATCGTAATCGGTGACGGTCACCTTGACGTCGAATTCGGTCTCGAACTTCTTGATCAGTTCGGGGTTCGTGTAGTTGCCCCAGTTGAAGATGTTGAGCTCGCCGGCGGCACTCGCGAACGTCGTCGAGGCAAGAAGCGCGGCACCGAGCGCGGCGATTGTCTTTCCAAGTCTCATCACAATACTCCCATTGTTGGAGCCGTCATTCGCGTCGGCGGCTCATGAAGAAGAACAGCGTCACGATGGCGACCGAGATGGCCAGGAACACCGTCGAAATCGCGTTCATTTCCGGCGTCACGACGCGCCGGAGTTGTCCGAGCATGTAGGTCGGCAGCGTATCCTGTCCCGCCGATTTGACAAACTCGGTGATCACCACATCATCGAGCGAGATGACGAAGGCGAGCATGAACCCGGCGATGATGCCGGGCCACAGCAACGGCAGCGTGACACGCCGAAACGCCATCCAGGGCGTCGCGTAGAGGTCGGCGGCCGCGGTCTCGAGCGAGAGGTCCATGCCTTCGAGACGCGCCCGGATCGGCAGATAGGCGAACGGGATGCAGAACGCCGTGTGCGCGACGATCAAGTAGCCGAGGCCGGAATAGCCGGTCATGACCTTGATACGCGAGAACAGGATCAGCAGCGCTACCGCCGTGACGATCTCCGGCACCATAAGGGGCTGGTTGATGGCTGCGTATTTCAGCGTCAGCCCGCGATAGGGCCGGGTCCGGGTGGTGGCGATCGCCGCCATCGTCGCGCAGATCGTCGCCAGCACGGCCGCGACGGCCGCGATCTGGAAGGACCGGATCGAAGCGTCGATCACCTGCTGGTTGTTCCATGCAGCCTCGAACCAGCGCAGCGAGAACCCTTCCCAGATCGCCACCGAGCGACCCGAATTGAACGCGTAGACCACCAGCGTGAAGATCGGGATGTAGAGCAAAGCGAAGCAGAACAGCGCGATCGTCGCAAAACCCGGCATGCGCTCGATGGAGAAGCTGCGAGGTCTAGCCATGCCGCCCGCCCGCGCCCGCAGCCTTGCGGACATAGATGAGAAGCGCGGCCATCACGATGATCAGCAGGAGCAGCGAGAGCGCAGCACCCAGCGGCCAGTTCCGGCCCTGCCCGAACTGAAGTTCGATCAGATTGCCCAGCATGAGCTGCCGCCCGCCGCCCAGCACGCGCGGCGTCACATAGGCGCCGAGCGACGGAATGAAGACGAGGATCGAGCCGGCGATGACGCCCGGCTTCACCAGCGGGATGATGATGCGCCACAGCACCTGAAGCTTGGTCGCGTAGAGATCGTAGCCCGCTTCGAGCAGCCGGAAGTCGAGCTTTTCCATCGAGGCGTAGAGCGGCAGCACCATCAGGGGCAGGTAGACATAGACCATGCCGATCATGATCGCCGTGTCGGTGTACATGATCTGGATCGGCGTCGAAATCAGGCCGATCTTGATAAGGACCGTGTTGAGCAGCCCCTCGTTGCGGATGACCTCCTGCACGGCGAAGGTGCGGATGAGGAGATTCGTCCAGAACGGGATGGTGATCAGGAACAGCCAGAGCGCGCGCGTGCGCTGCGGCCGCGTGGCGATGAAATAGGCGGTTGGGAAGCCGACCAGCAGGGCCGCCAGCGTCGTCATCAGCGACAGCCGTACGGAGCGCAGGAAGATCGACAGATGCGCATCGGCGATCGACAGGGTGTCGTCGAAGATGTCGCGTTGCAGGAAGACGCCGACCCACGCATCGGTCGAGAATTCCCAGCGCACGTCGCCATAGGAGCCCGGCGCGAGGAAGGAATAGACGATGACGATCAGCATCGGGCCGATCGAGGCGACGGCTATGAAGGCGAGCGCCGGGGCGGTGAGCAGCCAGCGGGTCCGCACATCCTGCTTTTCCGCCCGTTCCGCAATCTCCCCGGCTGCCGACATCCCGCTCAGTCCTTCAGAACCTGGGCTGCATCGTCGGAGATGACGATGCTCGCCCGGTCGCCGGCCTCAAACCCGCAGGATGCGCTGCGCGTGTTCTGCTGGCGCAGTGTGAAGAGCCCGCCGTCATCGAGGCGCACGTGAATGTTGGTGTCGGTACCGAAATAGACGATCGTCTCGACCGTGCCCGCGAGGTGGCCGTTCTCCTTGACCGCGCGGGCGTGTTCGGGACGCACGACGATTGTGACGTCGCCCGTCGGGACGATGCCCTCGGCCACCGTCGCCGGAATCGACGCGCCGGATGGAAGCCGGACGGTCGCGGTTCCGCCCGCTACGGCCTCGACCGTCGCCGTCAGAAAATTCGTCTCGCCGATGAAGTCGGCCACGAAACGCTCGGCCGGCTTGTCGTAGACGTCCCATGGCGAACCCACCTGAAGGATGCGCCCGGCCGACATGACCGCGATGCGGTCCGACATGGTCAGCGCTTCTTCCTGGTCATGGGTGACGAAGATGAAGGTGATGCCGGTCTCCGACTGAAGGCGCTTCAGCTCGATCTGCATCTCCTTGCGCAGCTTGTAGTCCAGCGCTGACAAAGGCTCGTCGAGCAGCAGGACCTTTGGCTGCGGCGCCAGCGCGCGGGCGAGCGCGACGCGCTGCTGCTGACCGCCGGAAATCTGGCTCGTCTTGCGGTTCTTCAGCGCCTCCATCTTGACCAGCTTGAGCATGGCCGCGACACGCGCCTCGATCTCGGCGCTCGGGCGCTTGAGCATCTGGAGGCCGAAGGCGATGTTTTCGCCGACCGTCATGTGCGGGAACAGCGCGTAGGACTGAAAGACCGTGTTGACCGGACGCTTGTAGGGCGGGAGAACCGCGATATCCTGACCGTAAAGCAGGATTTCGCCGTCGGTGGGGAAGTCGAAACCCGCGATCAGCCGCAGAAGGGTCGTCTTGCCGCAACCGGACGGTCCCAAAAGCGTGAAGAACTCGTTCTGCCTGATATCGACCGACACGGCGTCGAGGGCTTTGACCTGATCGTCGCCAGATCCGAAGACCTTGCTGACGCCGCGAACCTGGATTGCGCTTGTCTCCAGTGTTTCCGGCACGCTCACCCCTCGGTCCCGTTATGCCGTCTCATTGGCGGCTTTTCATGCGATGTCACCACAGGGCGCAGCACTTGGCAACCGCGCCGCTGAATGACGATTCAACTTTCCCTCGCCGTGCAATCGTCATGCCAGGATCACGCCTGATAGGTTATCCGACCGCCGCAGATGGTCCAGAGCGGCCGAACCTCGTGGAGCTTTTGGAGTGCTGCCGCCTCCACATCGCCCGAAAGCACGACGAGGTCGGCCAGATAGCCCGGTTTCAGCGCGCCCTTGCGGTCCTCGGCGAATTCCGCATACGCGCCTTCGACCGTGTAGCCCGCGATCGCCTCGTGCAGGGAAAAGCTCTGGTCCGGCAGATCGTCTGCCCAAGGTTTGCGCACGACCGCCGCCTGGATGCCTGCGATCGGGTCAACCGGCGAGACCGGCCAGTCGGACGCGAAGACGACATGCGCGCCGGTTTCCTTGATCGTGCGCCACGCATAGGCAAGCCGCCAGCGATCGCGGCCGATCTTCGACACGGTCGGCTCCATCGGCAATCCCATCGATCCCGGCGGATGGGGCGGCTGCATGGATGCGATGACGCCGAGCTGCGCGAAGCGCGGCATGTCGGCATCCGTCGTCACCTCGATATGCTCGATGCGATGGCGGCTGTCGCGCGCGCCATTGATCCTGGCCGCCTCCTGGTAGCCGTCGAGCACCGATCGGACTGCGCCGTCGCCGATGGCGTGGACGGCGATCTGGAGACCGCGCGCGTCGATCTCGGTTGCAAGCTCGGCGAACTCCTCGCTGGAAAAATACGGCTCGCCGCGCCAGTCGGGATCGTCGCCATAGGGTTCGACCATGTAGGCGGTGCCGGAATCCAGCACGCCATCCATGAAGACCTTGACCATGCCGGACTTGATCCAGTCGCCGGCGTAGCGCTCCGCCATGGCGGAGGCCTTTTCCAGATGGGCGAGCGTCATCGGCGCCTTGTAGTGGAACGGCACCTGCGCGCGGCAGAGAAGGCCGCCCTCCTTCTCGATCTCGGAGAGAATTTCGAGCTGGTAGAGATTGCCGTCCATGTTGTGGAACGAGGTGATGCCGTGGCTCGCGGCATAGGCGAGGCCGCGCCGCATGATCTCCTTGTCGGCTTCCCATTCCGCCGGGCTCGGCCGCTCGGGCGGCTCGCCGCCGGTCTGGATGCCGAGACGCACGCGGCTGGGACCCGCCAGATGCGAGACAGGCGTCATCGCCTCGCCCTCGCGCAACTCGCCCGTGGCAAGCCCGTCATCGCCCATCACGACCTCGTTGCCGGGATTGACCGTCTTGCCGTGCAGGATGCCCGCCAGTTCGAGCGCGCGTGTGTTGGCCCACATCGTGTGATGGTCGGGCGCGACGAGCGCCAGCGGACGATCCGAGACGATGCGGTCGAGATCGTGACGCGTCGGGCTGCGACCATCCATGATCGTGTAGTCGCAGCCCTGCCCGAACAGCACCCTGTCGTCCGGGCGCGCAGCGGCATAGGCTGTTACTTTCTCTTTCAGCGCATCGAAGCCCTTCACGCCGAAGAGCTGGAGATGAACCAGTTCCGCCGCGCCCATGAAGAGGTGGAGGTGGCTCTCGATGAAGCCGGGAAGAACCGAGCCGCCCTTGGCGTCGATGATTTGCGTCTGTGGACCGATCCAGGCTTCGATTTCGGATGCAAGCCCGAGTGCGGCGATCCTGCCGTCCTTCAGCGCGATCGCTTCCGCGTGCGGATTGTCGTCGTCCATGGTCAGGATGCGGGCGTTGGTGACGACGAGATCGGCAGCTTGCGGCATGATGTCTCCGGGATCGGCTTCGGTTGCGGGAGGCTACAAGCGAATGTCAGCCCTGCGACAGGCCAGACTGGCGCAACCGGGTGAGCCAGCGCCGCCATTCCACTGGCCCAGCCTTGCCTCACGGGCAGGGGCCTGTCTACGTTTGCGCGCCCTTCGCATAAATCATGGGAATCGATGATGAAGACAGTGTTTTCGCCGCGCCATGCCGGCCATTCCGGCAATCTCGAACTGATGGCGGGAGAGATCCTGCCTGCCTTCGAGAAACCGTCGCGGGCCGAAATCATCCGCAAGCGCATCGATGCGGTCGATCTCGGCCCCGTCAGCGAACCCGACGCCCACGATCTCTCGACCGCGAAAAAGGTCCACGATCCGGCCTTCATCGATTTCCTGCCGACCGTCTATCCGGAATGGGAGAAGTCCGGCCGGTCGGGCACCGCCATGCCCTACACCTGGCCGGTTCGCGGTCTGCGCGGCGACGTTCCGCCGGCGGCGATCGAAGCGAAGCTCGGCTTCTACTCCT
The DNA here is from genome assembly GCF_039888675.1 of Mesorhizobium sp. CAU 1732. Classification (NCBI taxonomy): domain Bacteria; kingdom Pseudomonadati; phylum Pseudomonadota; class Alphaproteobacteria; order Hyphomicrobiales; family Phyllobacteriaceae; genus Mesorhizobium; species Mesorhizobium sp. CAU 1732. The sequence goes on along the minus strand of NZ_JBDQQR010000001.1, from coordinate 219,716 downwards.
TCGACGCAGGCGCGACCTTCGTGAAGGGCACGTGGGACGCGATCAAATCCTCGCACGACACGGCGCTGACGGCGGCAGCCCTCGTCAAGGCCGGCGAGCGTGCGGCTTTTGCGCTCTGCCGCCCGCCCGGCCACCATGCCGGCTCCAACTTCATGGGCGGATACTGCTTCATCAACAATGCCGCGGTCGCAGCGCAACGATTCCTCGACACCGGCGCGACACGCGTGTCGATCCTCGACGTCGACTACCACCACGGCAACGGCACGCAGCAGATGTTCTATGAACGCAGCGACGTGCAGGTGGTCAACCTGCACGGCGACCCGATGCAGGAATACCCTTACTTCCTCGGCCATGCCGACGAAAAGGGCGCCAGCGAGGGCGAGGGATTCAACCACAATTTCCCGATGCCGTGGGGCACCGATTTCGCGCAGTGGAAAGCAGCGCTCGATGCAGGCTGCGACCTCGTCGCCGACTACCGTCCCGACGTGCTGATCGTCTCGCTCGGCGTCGATACGTTCGAACGCGATCCGATCAGCCAGTTCAAGCTCAAGAGCGACGACTATCCCGAAATTGGCCGCCGCATCGCGGAACTCGGGCTTCCGACGCTGTTCGTGATGGAAGGCGGATATGCGGTCGACGAAATCGGCATCAACGCCGTCGGCGTGCTGACCGGCTTCGAGGGGAGGTGAGCGGCAGCCTCGTCCGCATGGCTGTCAGCCAGGTGGGACACGCCCGCCGCGCACAGGGAACAGCCCACGGCGGACTCCGGCACGTCGGCGACGGCCGGCCCGACCTTTGCCGTGCCCATGCTGCGCGGCTTCATCCATCGCAGATCGAACATCACTGGCGATCCCAACGCGGAAACGGATCGGGCAGGTCGCGCCAGCGCCCGGGCTGGAACCCGTCCTCGTCGACCAGGCAAGCATCGAGTTCCGCGCGTATTCTCGCCTCGTCGAGGCCGGCCGCGCCGATGAAGACGATCTCCTGCCGGCGGTCGCCCCAAACCGGATCGAGATATGACGCCATGCTCGTACGCCAGGCCTCGTCGTCCGGCCATTTCTGGCGCGGAACGGCAGACCACCAGTAACCCCGCCGACCGGTACGCACCATGGCTCCGGCCTGGCTGATCTCGCCTACATACATCGGCCGCGTCGCCAGCCAGAAGAATCCCTTCGCTCGAATGATGCCGGGCCAATCCTTGTGGATGAACCGGTTCAGACGCTCGGGATGAATGGGGCGGCGCTGACGATAGACGAAGCTGCGGATGCCGTATTCCTCGGTCTCCGGCACATGACTCGCGAAGCCGTTGAGTTCCTTGAACCACAGCGGATGCTCGCTCGCCCGATCGAAGTCGAAGCGGCCCGTATCGAGCACGCTTTCCAGCGGCACCGCGCCAAAGTCGCACTCGACGAGAGCAGCCTCCGCATTGAGCGCACGGACGATGCTGCGCGCGGCATCCATCTGATCCGGCCGGGCGCTCGATGCCTTGTTCAGGACGATGACGTCGGAGAATTCGATCTGCTCGACCAGAAGATCGACAAGGGTTCTGTCGTCGCCTTCCCCCGCCGTCTCGCCCCTTGCGGCAAGAAAATCAGATGACGCGTAGTCCTTGAGAAGATTGGCGGCATCGACGACCGTTACCATCGTGTCCAGGCGAGCCAAGTCCGACAGGCTTTCGCCGGCTTCGTCGCGAAATCCGAAGGTCGAGGCGACGGGCAACGGTTCGGAAATTCCCGTGGATTCAATCAGCAGGTAGTCGAACCGCCCCTCGGAAGCCAATCGGCGCACTTCCTTCAGGAGGTCGTCCCGCAAGGTGCAGCAGATGCAGCCATTCGTCATCTCCACCAGTTGCTCGTCCGTGCGCGAAAGATTTGCACCGCCCTCCCTGACGAGCGACGCGTCGATGTTGACCTCGCTCATGTCGTTGACGATGACCGCGACACGGCGACCTTCGCGATTGTTGAGCACATGATTGAGCAAGGTCGTCTTGCCCGCGCCGAGAAATCCCGAAAGCACGGTGACTGGCAGGAGGGGTCTCGACCCCTCCTCACCGATGTGACGTGTCGCAGCCATGGTCAGTCGTGCACCGCGCCGGAGCCGCCGACCGCGACGATGTTGAACGGCGTGCCGTCCACGGCGATGTCGCGGCTCTTTTCGAAGGTTTCGGCGTCGACCAGATGGATCACGCCCTTCAGCGGGTCGGTGACCGCGATTTCCTCGCCCGTCACCGCGATGCGCGGGCGCGGATCGCTCCAGTGGCCGTCCATCGAATAGGGTTCGGTCAGCTTGATCGACTTGCCGATCGTGCCCGACAGCACGTTGATCTGGTGCAGCGTGCCGTCCTCGGTGAAGACATAGGCGAACTTGGCGCGGATCGGATCGACCGCGAAGTGCACGCGGCGCGTCGGCAGTTCGATCAGGCGGAATGCGTCGGCATCGTCCGGGTCTATCAGCACCACCGCCTGCGGCCCGTAATTGCCGAGGAAATACTGCAGGCCCTTGCCGCCGAGAAGCGTCGAGGAACTGCCCTCCGGCAGTGAGTCCGAATAGGCGAGGTGTTCGATCTCCGGCGCGTCGCTGCCGCTCTTGATCACCAGAATGCCGGTGTCGCAGGCGAGCGCGTAGAGATTGCCCGAGCCGGCCGAGCCGTGCAGGCCGGGACAGTCATGGACCGCGCCCACCTGCGCCCCGTCATGGCCGACGACACGTGCGCCGATCGGACGCTTGGACGCGTCTTCCGGGTTGGGAACGGTGACGACCGCATGCGCCCGGTAGGGCACCGCCACGCCGTGATGCGGCGCGCCGACCGGCACCGAAACCACGTCCGGCTTACCGTCCAGAACAGCCTTCTCGGTCGTCAGCCGCGCGGCATCCTCGCCGTCGAAGAACAGCGCGATGCGGCCCTGCTGCTCGACGAAATGCGCCGGCTTGTTCCCCTCGAAGCCGAAATCCAGCAGCTTGGCGTCTTCGATGTCGATGTCGCCGTGGTCGCCGTGATCGTGGAACGCGATGCCGCTGGATATGACCGAGACGACGCCTGCCGCGCCCTGGACCGCGAAGACCGTCTCGCCGCCCGACGTCCGGTGGAGCGTTGCCGGCCCCTTCACCGCCATCGCATCGAGCGCCTTGCCGGACATGGCGTCGATGACCGTGACGACCGGTTTCGCATGGTCGGACACGAACAGGCGCCAGGCCTCGGCTTCATCGGCATGGGCACCCCCTGCACCGAGCGCCGTCAGCATCGCCACGGACGCCATCAATCCACGTGAAAATCTCATTTCTCTCTCCTTTAATGTAATAACGTTACACGCAGTCCCCCGAAAAGAGCGGGGCAGACCCGCTCTCTTCAGATTTCAAGAACGCAGGGTTTCTACCGTCCCTCCGTCAGCTCGGATCGGCGAGGCAGGTTGCAAACGATGTCGCCATGTTGCGCATCAGTTGCGGGTAGAGGTCGGGGCCGTCCTCGATGTCTGCGCCGAGCGGGTCGAGCACGCCGGTCCTTGCGGTCGTTCCCTCCGTCACTACCGACACCAGCCGCGGCTCGAATTGCGGCTCGGAGAAGACGCATGCCGCGCCGAGTTCCTGCACCTTTGCCTTGATGTCGGCCACGCGTTGCGCGCCGGGCAGCACCTCGGGGCTCACCGTGATCGAGCCGGCGACATTGATGCCGAAACGCTGCTCGAAATACTGGTACGCGTCGTGGAAGACGATCGACGGGCGGTCCTTCACCCGGGCGATCTGCGCCTCGATCTCGGCGACGAGTGCGTCCAACTGCCCGGCATAGGCGGCGGCGTTTTCGCGATAGCGCTCGGCATTGTCGGGGTCGGCTGCGCTCAACGTCCGCTCGATTTCCGACAGCATCGCCTTCGCGTTCAGCGGATCGAGCCAGAAATGCAAATCGTATTCGCCATGCGCGTGGTCATGGTCGTGTCCATGGTCATGATCGTCATCGCCATGCGAATGCGCTTCGAACGGGCCGCCCTCGCGATAGGCGAGTTTCTCCAGCCCCGGCGTGTCCTCCATCGCGACGACCGTCGCATTTCCGCCGAGCGTATCGATCGAATTGTTCAGGAACGTCTCCATCCCCGGACCGACCCAGAAGATCACCGTCGCCTGCTCGATCGCCCGGGCATCCGAGGGCCGCAGCGAATAGGCATGCTCCGAGCCGGTGCTGCGGACGATCAGCGTCGGCTCGCCCACCCCGTCCATCACAGCGGACACAAGCGAGTGGACCGGCTTGATCGACGCGACGACACCATCGAAGGCGTAGGAGGGCGCGACGAGCGCGAGCGTCGCTGCCGCCGAAGCGAGGAACAGTTTTCGGAATGTGCGGATCATGGAAACCTCAAGGGACGCGCGTGTCTGGGTCGGGTCTTCGATATGTAATGATATTACATTGCACGCGGCTATAACGTGTGCCATATGCCGGTGGCAAGCCCGAATGGACGAACGATGCTGAAAAAATCCGATGCCGCTTCCCGCGAGACGCTGGTGAGCCTGAAGAACGCCGGCGTGTTTCGCGGCGGGCGCTGGCTGGTGCGCGGCGTGGAGTTCGACATCCGCCGCGGCGAGATCGTGACGCTGATCGGCCCCAACGGATCGGGCAAGAGCACCACGGCCAAGACTGCGATCGGCGTGCTGCGGCCAAGCGAGGGCACCGTGACCCGGCATCCGGCACTCACGGTCGGCTACGTGCCGCAGAAGCTCGCCATCGACTGGACGCTGCCGCTGACCGTGGAACGCCTCATGAGCCTGACGGCGGGCCACACGGCGACCGAAATTACCGAGGCGCTGGCATCCGTCGGCATACCGCATCTCGCCCGGGCGGAAGTGCAGGCGCTGTCGGGCGGCGAGTTCCAGCGCGCGCTGCTTGCACGAGCGATCCTGCGCAAGCCCGATTTGCTCGTTCTCGACGAACCCGTGCAGGGCGTCGATTTCTCCGGCGAGGTGGCACTCTACGACCTCATCCGCCAAATTCGCGACCGCACCGGCTGCGGCATCCTGATGATCTCGCACGATCTGCATGTGGTGATGGCCGACACCGACACGGTCATCTGCCTCAACGGCCATGTCTGCTGCCGGGGCACGCCGGATTCGGTCGTCTCCAGCCCCGAATACCAGAAGCTCTTCGGCGTGCGCGCCGCCGAGACGCTGGCAATCTACCGGCACCATCACGACCATACGCACCTGCCCGATGGGCGCGTGCTGCACCAGGATGGCTCGGTCACCGAACATTGCCACCCCGGCGACGGCCATCATCACGTGCACGACCACGGCCATGACGACGGGCACGCCCATCACGCGCACGAGGGAGACGGCCGTGCTCGATGATTTTTTCACACGCGCACTCATCGCCGGTGTCGGACTCGCGCTGACGACGGGGCCGCTCGGCTGTTTCATCGTCTGGCGGCGCATGGCCTATTTCGGCGACACGATGGCCCACTCCGCGCTTCTCGGCGTAGCGCTCGCCTTCCTGTTCGAGATCAACCTGACCGCCGGCGTGTTCATCGTCGCCACACTTGTCTCGATCGCGCTGATGCTCCTCCAGCGCAGGGGCGCACTGTCGGCGGACGCGCTTCTCGGCATCCTGTCGCATTCGACGCTGGCGCTCGGCCTCGTCATCGTCGGCTTCATGAGCTGGGTGCGCGTCGACCTGATGGGCTTCCTCTTCGGCGACATCCTCGCGGTCTCGCGGCTCGACATCGCGCTGATCTATGGCGGCGGCGCTCTGGTCATCGCTGTCATCGCGTGGATCTGGCGGCCGCTGCTGGCGGCGACCGTCAATGAGGAACTCGCTCATGCCGAGGGCATGGCGCCCGAGCGCACGCGCTTCATCTTCATGCTCCTGATGGCGCTCGTCATCGCCATCGCGATGAAGATCGTCGGCGTGCTGCTTATCACCTCCCTGATGATCATCCCCGCCGCAACCGCCCGCAAATTCTCGGCCACGCCTGAGCAGATGGCGGTTCTCGCCTCGCTGATCGGCGCGGTGGCGGTGGTCGGCGGCCTCTTCGGGTCGCTCGAATTCGACACGCCATCCGGCCCGTCGATCGTCGTCGCGGCCCTCGTCCTTTTCCTCGCAAGCCTGTTGCCGTACGCTGGGCGTCTCAAGCGCGGCAGCGCAGTCTCCGGAAACCAGGTGCCATGAGCCATACGCATCACGATTTGACGAAGAACCAGACGCTGGTCCTCGGCACGCTGTCGGCGGCGGACGGCCCGCTCTCGGCCTATACGATCCTCGACCGGCTGCGCGGCGACGGCTTTCGCGCCCCGCTGCAGGTCTATCGCGCGCTCGAAAAGCTGCTCGGCTTCGGCCTCGTCCACAGGCTCGAATCGCTGAACGCCTTCGTCGCCTGCGCGCATCCGCATTGCCACGACCAGGGCCTGATCGCCTTCGCGATCTGCGAGACCTGCGGCCAGGTCGACGAATTCTCCGACGCGATCGTGCGCGAGCGTCTCGGCGCATGGTCGACGGACCACGGCTTCAAGGCCGAGAAGACCACGATCGAAATCCGCGGCCACTGCGCCGACTGCCGGGAAGCAGCCTGAGAGCGGAAGGTTGTAGCGCAGAGCAGGCGCCATCGCGACCGACATCCACCGCCTCGGTTGTCCCCACATTCCCCCCTTTCGTCATCCCCAAGGCGGCCCCCCCAACTCCGTCATCCTCGGGCGCAGCGAGATGCGCAGACCCGGGGACCCGTGCCTCGCCGGTTCAGCCGCAGGACGGTGCAGAACTTGGCGCCCGTGCGGGCAGCAACCGAAGATCGGCGGAACATCTTGACCATCCCGCTCGTCACCAACTGACGAGGCATGGATTCCCGAGTCTCCCTACGCTTCGCTCCAGTCGCCCGAGAATGACGAAGGTGAGGTGATATCCGGTGAGCCAGTTTCGGTGACGCTGACGGCTTATCGATGAGCGCTCCCACCCACTTCGTCATGCTTGGGCGGAGCAGCGAGCGAAGCGAGGTGCGCAGACCCGAGCATCCATGCCTCGCCGGGCCCGCCTCGGGGTGGTGCAGAAACCGGCGCCCGTGCGGGCAGCAACCGAAGATCGGCGGAACATCTTGATCATCCCGCTCGTCACCAACCGCCGAGGCATGGATTCCCGGGTCTCCCTACGCTTCGCTCCAGTCGCCCGAGAATGACGAAGCGGGGGGGTCGGCTGGGCCAAGTTCGGAGACGCTGACGGTTTTCGGTGAGCTTCGCTCCCTTCGTCATCCTCAAGGCATCCCCACCCACTTCGTCATGCTCGGGCGGAGCATTGAGCGAAGCGAAATGCGCAGACCCGGGGATCCATGCCTCGCCGGCCCCGCCGCGGGATGGTTCAGAACCTGGTGTTCCTTGTCCCTGCGTGAGCTTTTGGCCGCCCGTCTTACCACCTCAGAGTGGTGTTCTTTGAAATGATCAGGTGCTTCGGCAGGCGTGGTATCCGTGAAGCGCCCCCTCACTCTCTCCATCCGAACTTGACATTTAATCAATCGATTGATTAAATGTCTCCATGCCAAAGACACGCACATCCTCCCCCCTGCAAGCCGACGACACAAGGACCGCCCTGCTTCGGGCCGGGCTCCATCTGTTCGGCACCAACGGCTTCGCGGCGACCTCCACGCGCGAAATTGCGACTGCGGCCAAGGCCAATATCGGCTCGATCGCCTATCATTTCGGCAGCAAGGAGGGCCTGCGCGACGCCTGCGCCCAGCATATAGTGGACACGGTCAGGACCGTCGCCGCCCCGATCATCGAGGGGCTGCCCATGCCGCGCAACAGCCAGGAGGCGCGCGCACAGATCGAGCAGGCGCTGAGGCGCATGGGCGGCTTCCTTCTCGCCGGCCCGGAGGCGGGAGATATCGTGCCCTTCGTCCTTCGTGAAATGCAGACGCCGACGAAAGCACTGGACATCGTTTATGACGGCGTCTTCGAGCCGATCCACAAGAGGCTCTGCCAGATCTGGGGGATCGCGGCCGGCCGCGAGCCGGAGTCCGAGGAGACCCGCATCGCGGTTTTCACGATCATTGGGCAGATCGTCTATTTCCGCATCGGCCAGCAGGCGGTCCAGCGACGCATGGGCTGGGGCACCTTCGGCGCGGCCGAGGCGGCACGCATCACCGAAACCGTGCTCGCCAACGTCCATGCCATTCTCGATGCCGGCGCCGAGACCAAAACGGGTGAAGGAAACCGACCATGAGCTTCATCTGCGCCGTTCCCTTCGCCGCCCTGCTGTTCTCTGCATGCGCCGAACCCACGCCTTTGGCGGTCGGCTATGTCGAAGGCGAGTATGTGCTGCTCGCTCCGATCGAAACCGGCCAGCTTCTCACGCAAAGCGTCGCGCGCGGCGATCGTGTCGAGGCAGGCGCGGTCGTCGCCACGCTCGAAGCCGACGACGCGCAGATCGCCCTCGTCGAAGCCGAAGCCGCACTCGCCCAGGCCGAGGCGCAATTGGGCGACCTGAGGCTCGGCAAAAGGCCGGAGGAAGTCGCCGTGCTGGAAGCAGCGCTTCAATCCGCCAATGCGCAGGCGACCGAAGCGCGGAGCGCGCTGGAGCGCACGCGCGACCTTCAGCAGCGTGGAATCGCGCCGCCGGCCGAGCTCGACAAGGCCGAAGCGGGTCTCGAAGTGGCCGAGGCATCGATCGCCCAGGCCAGGGCCAATCTGGCGGTCGCCCATCTTGCCGCGCGGCCGGAGACGATCAAGGCCGCCGAAGGCCAAGTCGAGCGTGCGCGTGCGGTGGTCGATCAGGCGCGCTGGCGGCTGGAGAAGCGGACGATGACCGCGCCCGTTTCCGGCCGCGTCAACGATCTGATCCGCTATCCCGGCGACATCGCAGGGCCGACCGCCCCGATCCTGTCGCTGCTGCCCGACGGCGCGGTGAAGCTGAAGCTCTACGTGCCGGAGCCTGCCTTCTCCTCGGTAACCGTGGGCTCGCTGCTCGGCGTCCGGTGCGACGGCTGCCCTGCGGGCCTCACCGCGCGGGTCAGCTATGCCGCGCCCGAGCCCGAATTCACACCGCCCGTGATCTACTCACTGGAGACGCGGCAGAAGCTCGTGCATCTCGTCGAGGCCCGCCTTGAGGGTAATGCTGCCGCCACGCTGAAGCCGGGGCAGATCGTGGACGTGGTGTTGGTGACCGAAGAGCAGGCGGCGAAGCGGCCATGAACGCGATCGACGTCCACGGCCTTGTCAAGCGCTTCGGCGACAAGACGGTCGTCGACCACGTGTCGATGACTGTTCGCGAGGGCGAGATCGTCGGCTTTCTCGGCCCAAACGGCTCCGGCAAGACGACCACGATCCGGCTCATGTGCGGCCTGCTGACGCCCGACGAAGGCGAAGGCAGCGTGCTCGGTTTCGACCTGCGCACCCAGAGCCTGCTGATCAAGCGCGAGGTCGGCTACATGACCCAGAAATTCTCGTTCTACGAGGATCTGACGATTGCCGAAAACCTCGAATTCGTGGCGCGCCTCTATCGATTGAAGCCGGTGAGCGAGCATGTCGACCGCACGCTGGAGGACCTCGGGCTGACGTCGCGACGTGGCCAGCTCGCGGGCACGCTGTCGGGCGGCTGGAAGCAGCGGCTGGCGCTCGCCGCCTGCATCATGCACAAGCCGAAACTCCTGCTGCTCGACGAACCCACGGCCGGCGTCGATCCCAAGGCGCGGCGGGACTTCTGGGACGAAATCCATCGCCTCGCGGCCGACGGCCTGACGGTGCTCGTCTCCACCCATTACATGGACGAGGCGGAGCGCTGCCACCGCATCAGCTACATCGCCTACGGCAAGATGCTCGCCACCGGAACGGTGGAGGAGGTGGTGCGCGATGCGGGGCTCGCAACCTTCGTCCTGCGCGGCCCGGACCTGTCCCGCCTCGCCACCGAGGTCGCGACATTGCCGGGCGTGACACAGGTCGCGCCCTTCGGCGCGACGCTGCACGTCGTCGGACCCGACGAACAGGCGCTCGAAGCCGTCCTTCGCCCGCTGGCGAAAAGGGACGGCGTCACGCTCGCCAGGGGCGAGACGAGCCTGGAGGATGTGTTCATCCAGTTCATGGGCGGCGCACGGGACAACATGCAATGAAAAGCTTCTTCTCGCTCACCCGCCTCGGCGCGCTCCTGATGAAGGAATTCATCCAGATGCGGCGTGACCGCATCACCTTCGCCATGATGCTGGGCGTGCCGCTGATACAGCTCCTGCTGTTCGGCTACGCGATCAATTCGGACCCGAAACAGCTCCCGGCGGCGCTCGTCACGGTCAGCCAGGATCACTATACGCGCGCGCTGGTCTCCGCGCTTGAGACAACAGGCTATTACCGTTTCGATCATGTCACCGCGAGCGCGTCGGAAGCCGAGCAATTGCTGGCCTCGGGCCAGGTCGTCTTCGCGGTCACCATCCCGTCCGATTTCGCACGCCGGGTGGATCGCGGCGATCATCCGCAAATCCTGATCGAGGCGGACGCGACCGACCCGTCGGCGGCGAGCGGCGCGATCTCGACGCTGGGCACCGTCGCCCAGCAGGCGCTGCTGCGCGAGCGCGGCATGGAGACGGCCGCCGCGCTGGAGAAGGCGGGACAGCTCGAAGTGGTCGTCCACCGCCGCTACAATCCCGAAGGCATCTCGCAATACAACATCGTGCCCGGGCTGCTCGGCGTCATCCTGCAGATGACGATGGTGATGATGACCTCGATCGCACTCACCCGCGAGGTAGAGCGCGGCACGATGGAAAACCTGCTCGCGATGCCGGCGAGCCCGCTGGAGATCATGCTGGGCAAGGTGCTGCCTTACCTCGCTGTGGGTGCGGTGCAGGTCGTGGTTGTGCTGGCGACGGCGCGGCTGCTCTTCGGCATACCCTTCGTCGGCGATCCGGTGCTGCTCGTCGCCGCGATCCTCGCCTTCGTGATGGCGCTGGTCCTGCTGGGCTATTTCATCTCGACCGTCGCACGGACGCAGATGCAGGCGCTGCAGCTCACCTTCTTCTTTTTCCTGCCGTCGATCATGCTGTCGGGCTTCATGTTCCCGTTTCGCGGCATGCCGGTCTGGGCGCAGTGGATCGGCGAGTTCTTCCCGCTGACCCACTTCCTGCGCATCATCCGCGCCGTGATGCTCAAGGGCGCGAATGCCTCCGACGTGGGGTTCGAGGCCGCGGTTCTCTGCCTCTTCATCCTCGCCTATGCGTCCGTCGCGCTTGTGCGCTTCCGCCGGACGCTCGACTAGAAGAACACCAGGCTCATGAGGATGAACGTCGGCACCAGCACGACGCCGGACCAGAGCATGTAGCCGAAGAAGCTCGGCATGTTGACGCCCTGGCCGCGCGCGATGGCATAGACCATGAAGTTCGGCGCGTTGCCAATATAGGTGTTCGCGCCCATGAAGACCGCACCGGCCGAGATCGCGACGAGCGTGCGCGACAGAGTGGTCATCAGGACCTGCGGATCGCCGCCTGCGAGTTCGAAGAAGACGAGATAGGTGGGCGCGTTGTCGAGGAAGGACGAGAGCACGCCCGTCAGCCAGAAATAGGCGAAGTCGTTTGGCGCGCCGTCAGGCCCCGTCACCAGTGCGACCAGCGGCGCAAAGCCGCCGTCGAGGCCGGCACGCAGGATCGCGATTACCGGGATGATGCAGATGAAGATGCCGGCGAAGAGCTTGGCGACTTCCTTGATCGGCTCCCAGTTGAAGCCGTTGGCCGCGCGATATTCCTTGCTGGAGATTAGGAGGGAGATGAGCGCGAGCGCCAGGATGATGACGTCGCGCAGCAGATTCTGAAGCTCGACCTCGACACCGCCGACCGTGAAGCCGATGCCCGGCTTCCAGACCCCCGACATCAGGATCGCCGCAATGACGCCGCCCAGCAGCGGCAGGTTCACGAGACCGCGAATGCGCACCTTCGAATCCGGCGTCGGATCCTTGATCTTGGGCAGGCCGTTTTCACGCCTGTGCAGGATCACGTCGAGCACGATGAAGGCGGCAAGCACGATGACGCCGACGAACAGCATTTCGGGCAGCAGGTGGGTCGTCGTCCAGAAGAAGTCGACTCCGCGCAGGAAGCCGAGAAACAGCGGCGGATCACCGAGCGGCGTCAGCGAACCGCCGATGTTCGACACGAGGAAGATGAAGAACACGATCACATGCGCGTTGAAGGGGCGGTTGTCGTTGGCGCGGATGATGGGCCGGATCATGATCATCGACGCACCGGTCGTGCCGATCACCGAGGCCAGAAGCGCGCCGATCACCAGCAGGCCCGCATTGACCAGCGGCGTGCCGTGGATGTTTCCGGCAATCAGGATGCCGCCCGAGATCGTAAACAGCGCAAACAGCAGGATGATGAACGACATGTATTCGAGCAGCATCGTGTGAAGCACGGAATAGACCGTCGCATCGACGCCGAACGCCGCCAAAAGGGGAATGACGACGAGCGCCGACCAGGCGGCGGTGATCTTGCCGTAATGATGTTCCCACACATGCGGATAGAGAAGCGGGCCGGTCGCGATCGACAGGAGGATACCGACGAACGGTATCGCCCAGAGAAGCGACATCGTGGCACCGGGAAGCCCGTGCTCCTCGGCGGCGAAGGCTGCCGTCGACATCGTGATCACGGCGAGCGCCGTCATCAAAATCCTGCTTGCGAACCCCACGGACGTCCCTCCAGCCTCAAAGCCGCCCCTCTTAGCCGCCCCATTCCGACACGTGAAGCAAAATCGTCCGTCGGATGCGCAACGCCACCCTTTGCCTTTCCGCGCGGAGGCGCTAAGAAGCGGCGGAACAAGGCAGGCAATGGAGAGCCCGCGATGACCGCCATCACAAAGGTGCCACCGCTCGTCACCGTTTTCGGAGGCTCCGGCTTCCTCGGCCGTCACGTCGTGCGTGCCCTGGCCCGTCGCGGCTACCGCGTTCGGGTCGCGGTGCGCAATCCGAACCTCGCCGGCCATTTGCAGCCGCTCGGCAATGTCGGCCAGATCCAGGCGGTTCAGGCCAATCTGCGCGTGCGCTGGTCGATCGACCGCGCGGTGCAGGGCGCTGACCATGTCATCAACCTCGTCGGCATCCTGTTCGAAAGCGGGCGCCAGCGTTTCGACGCGGTGCAGGATTTCGGTGCGCGAGCCGTGGCGGAAGCTGCCCGTGCCGCAGGCGCGAAGCTGACGCATGTCTCTGCGATCGGCGCCAACGCACAATCGCAAGCCGCCTATGCCCGCACCAAGTCGCGCGGCGAGCAGGCCGTGCTGGATACGGTCAAGGACGCGGTGATCTTCCGCCCGTCGATCGTCTTCGGGCCCGAGGACGGCTTCTTCAACCGCTTCGCCGCCATGTCGCGGCTCTCGCCTGCATTGCCGCTGATCGGCTGCGGCGAAACGAAGTTCCAGCCCGTCTATGTCGGCGACGTCGCCGAGGCGATCGCGCGCTCGGTCGACGGCGTGATCGAAGGCGGCCGCATCTACGAGCTTGGCGGCCCCGAGACGCTGACTTTCAAGCAGTGCATGGAGCAGATGCTGTCGGTGATCGGCCGCAAGCGCCTGCTCGTGCCCGTTCCATGGTGGGCGGCAGGTCTGATGGGCTCGGTGCTGGGCCTGCTCCCCAATCCGCTGCTCACGACGGACCAGGTCGAGATGCTCAAGACCGACACGGTCGTCTCGCCCGAGGCCGAGAGCGAAGGCCGCACCTTTGCCGGTCTCGGCATCCAGCCCCAGCCGATGGATGCGATCCTGCCATCATACCTCTGGCAGTATCGTCCGGCGGGACAGTTCAACAAACCAACCTCCGCATAGGCGTCGCCGGCACTTGGAGACGATTGCCGCCCTGCTGCCCGAGGGGATCGGCATGGCGGTCGCCGCGCTGCTCGTCGTCGCCAGTTTCTTCACCTCCGCGCTGACCGCCGCTTTCGGCGTCGGCGGGGGCGTCGCGATGCTGACCCTGATGGGCCTCTTCGTGCCGGTCGCCGCACTCATTCCGGTTCACGGCGCGGTGCAGCTCGGCTCGAACACCGGACGCGCATGGCACCAGCGAGCGCATGTCCGGCATACGATCTTCCTGCCGTTCGTCGCCGGATCGCTCGTCGGCGCGGTCGCGGGCGCGATGGTCGTCGTGCAATTGCCGGATGCGGTGCTCAAGCTCGTGCTCGGCGTCTTCATCATCGCGGTGACGTGGGCGAAGATCCCCGGCTTCGAGCGGTTGGGGCATGCCGGCATCGCCATCGGCAGCGGCGTCACGGCCCTGATCACGATGTTCGTCGGTGCGACCGGGGCGCTGCTCTCGGCCTTTTTCGCCCAGATCATCCCGGACGACCGCAAGGCGCTGATCGCCACCCATGCCGCCGGCATGACGATCCAGCATTTTCTCAAGGTCGTCGTGTTCGGCTTTGCGGGATTTGCCTTCGCGCAATGGCTGCCGCTGGTCGCGATCATGATCGCGTCGGGCTATCTCGGAACGGTCTATGGCAGCCGGTGGCTGGAGGCGCTGCCGGAAGAAACCTTCCGGCGCTGGTTCAGGATCGGCATCACGCTGCTGGCACTCGACATGATCCGCCGGGGGTTCATGGATTTGTGACGGCGGTCAGCCCCAGACGAGAAGCGCGACCAGACCGGCCGTGCCGACGATCAGCCGCCACCACGCGAAGGGTGCGTAGCCACGCTTCGAGACGAAATCGAGCAGCCTGCGCACGACCAGTACAGCGCTGACGAACGCGAACACGAACCCCGTCGCGATGATCGGGAGATCGGCGGCGGTGAGAATGTCGCGGTTCTGGTAGAGGTCGTAGGCGAACGCGCCCGCCATCGTCGGCATGGCGAGGAAGAACGAGAATTCCGCCGCCGAGCGCTTGTCTGCTCCCAGCAGCAGCGCGCCGACGATCGTCGCGCCGGAGCGCGACGTGCCGGGAATCATCGCCAGGCACTGGAACAAGCCGATCCGGAAATAGACGGAGAGCGGAAACTTCGCCGCATCGGTGTATTTCGGCTCGACCTGACGCCTGTCCACCCACAGCAGCACGAACCCGCCAAGGATCAGCATCACGCAGATCAGCATCGGCGTCTCGAACAGCACGTCCTTGATGAAGCTGTGCGCCAACGCGCCGATCACGGCCGCCGGCAGGAACGCGATCAGGATGCCCCCGACGAAGGTCTGCGTGCCGCGGTCGGACGGCAGCGTGACGAGCATGTTCCAGAGCCGGGCGAAATAGACGGAGAGGATCGCAAGAATCGCGCCGAGCTGGATAAGGACCTCGAACGACTTACCGGTCGACTGGAACCCCAGGAAATGGCCGGCCAGCAGGATGTGTCCGGTCGAGGAAACCGGTATGAACTCCGTCAGTCCCTCGAGAATGCCGAGCAATGCCGCGCCGACGATCGTCTGTTCGCTCATGGAAATGCCTTTGGGTTGGCGGCGCCGCTTGCTTGTCACGCAAGGGATGAGCGCCTATAGGTCGAAAGGTCCCGCGCCCGACTCGAAACGGCCGAGAATTAGCCTTGCCGCCTTGAAAAGGCCAGAGCGTTCGTATTTTCACCAGTGCCATGCTGACCCTGTTTCATCACCCACTCTTCGCCGCCTGCCGTTTTGTCCGCCTCTCCTTCGGGGAGTATGGCGAGGAGCTGGCCCTGATCGAGGAGAAACCCTGGCTGCGGCGCAAAGAATTCCTGTCGCTCAACCCCGCCGCCACGCTTCCCGTCCTGCTGGCCGAGGGCGACGAGCCGATCGTGGGGGCGACGGTGATCGCCGAATATCTCGACGAGACACGCGGCGTTTTGAAGCGGGACAAGCGCCTCTTCGCGGAGGACCCGCTGGTCCGCGCGGAAATCCGCAGGCTGGTCGACTGGTATCTGGTCAAGACAGAGGCCGACGTGACGCGCCATCTGGTGCGCGAGCGCGTGCTGAAGCCGGTCATGGGCAGCGAGCATGGCGGCGGCTCACCCGATTCGTCGGCGATCCGTGCGGCCCGCGCGAACGTGCGCCAGCACCTGAAATACACCAACTGGCTGGCCGGCACACGCAACTGGCTCGCCGGTCCGCGCTTGACCTATGCCGACATGGCGGCGGCGGCGGCGCTTTCGGTTCTCGATTATCTCGGCGAGATCGACTGGAGCGACAATCCGGCTGCCAAGGACTGGTACACGCGCATGAAGTCGCGGCCCTCATTCCGGCCTATCCTGGCCGATCGCGTGCGGGGGCAGTCGCCGGTATCGCACTACGCCGATCTCGATTTCTGACCATGACCGGCCTGGAACCCGTCCGACCGGACCGGCTTCGGGATTTTCTCAACCGCGAAGCAGGGCATCTCGGCTTCGACGTGGTCGCCGTGACCGCGCCCGACGCCACCCCGCTCGCTTCCCAGCGGCTGGCATCCGCAATCGATCACGGCCGCCACGCCTCGATGGAATGGCTGGCTGAGACGGCTGCGAGACGGGGCGATCCGCGCGTCTTGTGGCCCGAAGTCCGCTCGATCGTCATGCTGGCGATGAATTACGGCCCCGACGAAAACCCGCTCGATCTTCTGGAGAGGCCCGACCGCGCTGCGATTTCCGTCTATGCGCGCCATCGCGACTATCACGACGTCATCAAGGGCAGACTGAAGGAACTGGCGCAGAAACTGGCCTCGCGCTCGGGCGCCGACGTAAAAGTCTTCGTCGACACAGCGCCGGTGATGGAAAAGCCGCTCGCGCATGCGGCAGGCATCGGCTGGCAGGGAAAACACACGAATCTCGTCAGCCGCGAGTTCGGCTCGTGGCTGTTTCTCGGGTCGATCTTCACGACTGCGGAACTCGCGCCGGACATCGCGGAAACCGACCATTGCGGCTCCTGCCGCGCCTGCCTGGACATCTGTCCCACCGACGCCTTTCCCGCGCCCTACCAGCTCGATGCACGACGCTGCATCTCCTACCTCACCATCGAGCACAAGGGACCGATCCCGCGTGAATTCCGCGCCGCCATCGGCAACCGCATCTATGGCTGCGACGACTGCCTTGCCGCCTGTCCCTGGAACAAGTTCGCGCAAACCGCCTCCGAGGCGAAGCTCGTGGCGCGGGACGACCTGCGCGAGCCGCGCCTGGCCGACCTGATCTCGCTGGACGATGGGGCGTTCCGCGCGCTTTTCAGTGGATCGCCGGTCAAGCGCATCGGCCGCGACCGCTTCATCCGCAACGTTCTGATCGCTGCGGGAAATTCAGGCGACCCCACGCTCATTCCGCCCGTCGAACCGTTGCTGGACGATCAATCACCGCTGGTACGCGGCGCGGCCGTCTGGGCGCTGTCGCGATTGCTGGACAACGCAAATTTCGCGCGTGCCATCGGTGACCGTCTTCACGACGAGGACGATCCGGCTGTCCTGGCCGAAATCGATACTGCGTACACACGTGAAACTGCCGGAGGACTTCAGTGACAAGCCGATTCTTCATCTTCGGCGCGGGCTATTCCGGCCTTGCCATCGCACGCGAAGCCATCGAAGCGGGCGGCATGGCTGCCGGCACGACGCGGTCGCCGGAAAAGGCAAAAGCGCTCGGCGCCGCAGGCGTCACGCCGCTCCTGTTCGACGGGACGTCGCTGTCGCCGGAGATCGCGGATGCCTTGCACGAGACGACCCATCTGGTCATTTCGATCGCCCCGGATCACGGAATGCGTGGTGAAGGCGCCGATTCTTCACAGCCACGTGCATCGGTCGATCCGGTTCTGGCGGTCGCGCGCGATACGATCGCGCGTTCCATGCCCGCGCTGCGCTGGGTCGGCTACCTCTCGACCGTCGGGGTCTATGGCGATCATGACGGCGCGTGGATTGATGAGGACTCAGCGTGCAACCCCACGTCGCGCCGGTCGCAGATGCGGCTGGAGGCGGAAAACGAGTGGCTGGCGCTTGGCAAGCAGACCGGCCTGCCCGTCGCGATCCTGCGGCTCTCCGGCATCTACGGTCCCGGCCGAAACGGGCTCGTGAACCTCGCAAGCGGGACCGCGAAGCGGATCATCAAGCCGGGGCAGGTTTTCAACCGCATCCATGTCGGGGACATCGCCGGCGCAGCGATGCTGCTCGCCGCATCCGAATCAGGCGGTATCTTCAACGTCACCGACGACGAACCCGCCCCGCCGCAGGACGTCGTCGCCTATGCGGCGTCGCTCATGTGCGCCGCGCCACCGCCCACGATCGCCTTCGACGAGGCCGAGATGACGCCCATGGCGCGATCCTTCTACGGCGAGAACAAGCGCGTCTCGAATGCCCGCCTGAGGGCCGCGGGCTACCGATTCCGGTTCCCCGACTACCGGGCGGCACTCGGCGATCTCTGGGGCACCGGGCGCTGGCGCGGCTGATCGCCGTACGGTGCGCCGTCGAAAAGCCACGTCGCGAATGTTATGATTCGGTTTACCATGGCTGGTCCATGCTCCGCGCCGCGTGGGGGCGCAGATCCGGCATCGGAGGCAACGAGATTGGCGATCCTGACGAACATCCGACGCGCCGTGCTTGGCATGGCCGCCCTGGCGACTATGCTTGGCGCGATGCCGGCATCAGCCGATCCGCTGGCCAAGGACGTGTTCGGTGCGACGCCCCTGCCCGCCGCCACGCAGCCCGCCTCCTACGGCTTTTATTCGAAGGGCTGTTTCGCCGGCGGTATGGCGATCGCGACCGACGGTCCCAACTGGCAGGCGATGCGGCTCTCGCGCAACCGGCGCTGGGGCCATCCGGAGATGATCACGCTGCTCGAGCGTTTTTCGCGCGAGGCCGCACAGGATGGCTGGCCGGGCCTGCTCGTCGGCGACATTTCTCAACCGCGCGGCGGGCCGATGCTGTCGGGCCATGCCTCGCATCAGATCGGCCTCGACGCCGACATCTGGTTGGTGCCGATGCCGCAGCGCAGGCTGTCGGTGGCCGAGCGCGAGCAGATGGACTTCGTGTCGATGCTCGCGCCCGATTCGCTCTACGTCGATGATCGCAAATGGACGCCGGCCCACGCGGCGATCCTGAAGCGCGCCGCGAACTATCCGAACGTGGAGCGCCTTCTGGTCCATCCCGGTATCAAGAAGAAGCTCTGCGACACGGTCTCCGGCGACCGCTCGTGGCTGTCGAAGGTGCGCCCGTTCTGGGGGCACGATTCACACTTCCACATCCGGATCGGGTGTCCCGCCGGTTCGCCCGGCTGCCGTGGTCAGGAAGCGACGCCGAAGGCCGATGGCTGCGACCAGTCGCTCGCCTGGTGGTTCACCGAGGAACCCTGGCGGCCGGCAACCGGGCCTGCGAAGCCCCGCGCCCGCGATGTGATGCGGATCTCCGATCTGCCGAAGGCATGTCTCGAGGTTGCCAACGCGCCCGCGCCCGCGTCCGAAGCGGCGGTGACGGTCGCGGGCCGAGGAAGCGCTCCCACGATCGCGGCATCAGGCGCGGTTCCCTTCACGGCCAACGCCTATGCGCCGACCCCCGATATCTCCATCCCCCTGCCCCAGCCGCGCCCTTACGAGTGAGAGCCACAGGCAGGGTCAGGCATCAGGCGTAATCAGTTCGACCGTGGGAAAATAGGCTCGATATCGACCGACATCCCGGGTCAGGAGAGGTAGCTTTTCAATTGCGGCATGTGCTCCGATGAAGAAATCGGGGAGAACGCCGGTTCGCGTGCCACCCGCTCTTCGATACTGGGTGAACACCTTTCCGGCGAGGAAAAGCGCAGCGCGCGGGATTGCCTCGACGCGCAGGGACGCCGCGGAAATGAATGCCTCCAGGGCCTCGATCCGCTCGTAGCGAACGGCGAGTTCGGCATAGACGACATCGTTGATGACCAGCGGACCCCGAAGGGCTGCACCCTCCAATTGCGCGATCGACCAGTCCGCCCAGCGCGGATCGTTTGTGACCAGATCGAGCAGGACGTTGCTGTCGACGAGGGTCACGCGTCGCCGCGCGTGAGCGCCATGATGGCGTCGGTGTCGAGACCCTCGCCCGCCTGGCCGCGCAGTCGCTCGAACCGGCTCGCGGGGCGAGTATCGTCAGCGCGGGACAGGATCACGCTGCCATCCGCCGTGCGCCGGAAATCGACCTTGCTGCCAGGTCCGATACCGAGGAGATCGCGTACGGGCTTCGGGATCGTCACCTGACCCTTTACCGTGACTGTGGTGCTCATCATCGAACCTCTGGTAATACCGTGCATCATGCATGTATTACTTTGCGAAGCCATCCGCAACAGTGCCGAGTTGATGGCAATCGACTGATAGAAGGGTCCTTCTTGACACCCGGAGCCGCGCAGCCTTAAACCGATTTAACTCACCAAGCGGTTTGCGACTTTGCCCGACAAACTTCGCCTCGCCTTGATCGCCCATGACCAGAAGAAGGACGACCTCGTCGCCTTCTGCGCTGCGCATGCCGGCTTTCTTGCCGGATGCGACATCGTGGCGACGGGCACGACCGGCGCCCGGATCGCGGAGGCCAACCCCGCGCTCAGCGTGCGGCGGCTCAAGAGCGGCCCGCTTGGCGGCGACCAGCAGATCGGCGCGTTGATCGCCGAGGCGGCGGTCGATGCGGTGATCTTCCTTGTTGATCCGCTGACCCCCATGCCCCATGACGTCGATGTGAAGGCCTTGATGCGGCTCGCCATCGTCTATGATATCCCCATCGCGCTCAACGTCGCGACGGCGGAGATGATCCTGGCGGCCCATGAGGCGCCGAGCGCGCGCAACTGACGACACGGACAGAACGGGACCACGCGCTTCCATGCCAGCCCAGACCGACGACACGACTATCCTGCGATTCCCGGTGCTGATCGGCGATATCGGCGGCACCAACGCGCGCTTCGCGATCCTGGTCGACGCCTATGCGGAGCCGAAAGAATTTCCCATCGTCCAGACGGCCGACTTCGCGACGATCGACGAGGCCATCCAGACGGCGATCCTGGACAAGACGTCCGTGATGCCGCTGTCGACGGTCCTCGCCGTTGCAGGCCCGGTCGACGGCGACGAGATCGAGCTGACCAACTGCAACTGGGTGGTGAAGCCCAGGCAGATGTTCGAGACGCTGGGTCTCGAAGAGGTCGTCGTGCTCAACGATTTCGAGGCGCAGGCCCTCGCCGTCGTGGCGCTCGGCCCGGAACATCTGGAAAAAATCGGCGGCGGCGAGCCCGAACCGACGGCCGGACGCGTCGTGCTCGGGCCGGGAACGGGCCTTGGGGTCGCAGGCCTCGTCCATTCGCGGCACACCTGGATCCCGGTTCCCGGCGAAGGCGGACATGTCGATATCGGACCGCGCACGGAACGCGACCTCGCCGTCTTTCCGCATATCGAGCGCATCGAAGGGCGCGTATCGGCCGAACAGATGCTGTGCGGTCGTGGGCTGGTGAACCTCTATCGCGCCGTCGCGGCCGCCGATGGCAGGCCCACAAGCTTCACGACGCCAGCAGAGATCACAAGCGCGGCACTCGCCCAAAGCGATGCCATGGCGCAGGAAGCGCTCGACATCTTCGTTACATGCCTCGGGCGGCTTGCGGGCGATCTGGCGCTTGTCTTCATGAGCCGTGGCGGGGTGTTCCTCACCGGCGGCATCGCGCAGAAGATCATTCCGGCACTCAAGAACGGGCTGTTTCGGGAGGCCTTCGAGGACAAGGCGCCGCATGGCGAGCTGATGCAGCAGATGCCGGTCTACGTCATCACCCATCCGCTTGCCGCCTTGACTGGGCTGGCCGCCTACGCCCGTACGCCCGCACTCTTCGGAGTCGAGACCGATGGTCGCCGTTGGGTGAAGGGCTGATCGTATTCCCATTTGGCGATTGCACCCCGCGCCGCGAGAGGGCATAGCCAACCGCAAAAGATCGGCCAGGGATTGAGCAGGTTGGCGTTAGACGCAAGCAAGCGGAAAACAGGTGGAGCGCGCGGCGAGATCATTCCCGTCCTCAGGCGCATTCTGTCGGAGAATGCCCGCGACTATGTCACGCTCTACGTGCTGGCGATCCTGTGCCTGATGATCACCGCCGGAGCGACGGCCTTCATCCCGTGGGTGATGCGGCCACTGATCGACGATGTCTTCTACAAGGAGAACTTCGATCTGGTGCCCTACATTGCTGGCGGCATCGCGGTTGTCTTTGTCGCCCGCGGGCTTGCCACCTATGGGCAGGCCGTTCTGCTGGCACGGATCGGCAACAATCTGGTCGCGCGCTATCAGAAGCGCATCTTCGACCATTTGATGAAGCTCGGCCTCGACTTCTATACCGACCAGCGGTCCGGCCGTCTCGCAGCCCAGATCAACGAAAACGTGCTCGGCGTGCGCGACATGCTGGGCATGACGCTGAAGTCGATCGCGGGCGACGCCGTGCTGCTCGTCGCGCTCCTTGTCGCGATGATCGCGCTCGATCCGGTCCTGTCGCTGATCGCGCTGATGATCGGGCCGCCGCTGATCTTCGCCGTGAACCGCATCATGCGCCGGCTGCGCAGCGTCGCGCGGCAGGCCGTCGAGGTGAACGCAAGGCTCGTCGGCGCCATGCAGGAAACCACGCAGGGCATCGCCGTGGTCAAGGCGTTCACGATGGAGGAGCAGCTCTCCGCGAAAATGGCGGGCGTCATCGCCGAGGCCGAGCAACGCGCCAACAAGATCGCCAAGGTCTCCGAGCGCGTGACGCCGATTTCCGAAATCCTCGCCGGTTTCGCGATCGCGGGCGTCATCGCCTACGCCGCCTATCGCACCTCTGCCGACGGCACGCCGCCCGGCTCGGTCTTCGGTTTCATCACCGCGCTGCTTCTCGCCTACGACCCGGCCCGCAAGCTTGCCCGCGTTCAGGTCAACCTCGAGCGCTCGCTGGTCAATGCCCGCATGATCTACGAACTGCTCGACCGTGAACCGCGACAGCGCGACAGCGACGGCGCGACCGTTCTCGAGGTCGATCGCGGGGAAATCCGGTTCGAGCACGTCACCTTCGGTTACAACGCGGAAATGCCGGTCCTGCGCGACGTCAGCTTCCGTGCGAAGGCGGGACAGACCACCGCGTTCGTCGGCAGCTCCGGCGCGGGAAAATCGACCGTCGTGGCGTTGATCCAGCGCTTCTACGACCTGCATTCCGGCACGATCCTGATCGACGGCCACGACATCGCCGGCGTTACCAAGGCTTCGTTGCGCCAGCACATCGCCTATGTCTCGCAGCATCCCTATCTGTTCGAAGGGTCCGTGCGCGACAACATCCGCTATGGGCGGCCCGATGCGACGGATGCCGAGATCGAGAACGCGGCCCGTCTGGCGCATGCCGAGGAGTTCATCCGGCAGATGCCGGCGGGCTACGACACGCTGGTCGGTGAAAACGGAATCACGCTGTCGGGCGGCCAGCGTCAGCGGCTGTCGATCGCGCGTGCGATCGTGCGCAACGCGCCCATCCTGCTCCTCGACGAGGCGACTTCGGCGCTCGACACCGAATCCGAAGCGCGGGTCCAGCAGGCGCTGGAAACGATCATGAAGGATCGCACCACGATCGTCATCGCGCACCGGCTGTCCACCATCGTCAACGCCGACCAGATCGTGGTCATGGAAGAGGGGCGCGTGATCGAGGAAGGCACGCACGCAGCGCTTCTCGACAGCGCATCCGGCGTCTATGCGCGCTTCCATCGCATGCAGGACGAACGCCGCGCGGCAATCGATACATCGGATCCGGCATCTGCAAGCGAACTGAACCAGCCTTCGAAAGGACTTGGGCGATGACCATGGGTCTCGTTGTGGTGGGTGCCGGCGGCCGCATGGGCCAGACGCTGATCCGCGCCATCCATGACGCGGACGGCGCGACGCTCGTCGGCGCCGTGGAGCGGGAAGGTTCGCCGTTGATCGGACGGGACGCCGGCGAGCTTGCGGGCGTCGGCACGTGCGGCGTCACGATTTCCGACGACCCGTTGCCGGCCTTCGCCAAGGCCGATGGCGTGCTCGACTTCACCGTTCCGGCCGCGACGGTCGCCTTCGCGGGCTATGCCGCGCAGGCCCGTATCGCCCATATCATCGGCACCACCGGCTGCTCGCCGGAGGACGATGCCAGGATCGAAGCCGCCGCGCGCCACGCCACGATCGTCAAGTCGGGCAATATGAGCCTCGGCGTCAATCTGCTCGGCGTGCTGGTCGAACAGGCGGCGCGCGCCTTGGCGGCAAGAGATTTCGACATCGAGGTGCTCGAGATGCATCATCGCCACAAGGTGGATGCGCCTTCGGGCACGGCGCTGCTGCTGGGCGAAGCCGCAGCCGAGGGCCGCGAGATCGCGCTTTCCGACAACAGCGTGCGCGTACGAGACGGCCATACGGGCCCACGCGAAACGGGATCGATCGGCTTCGCGACCCTGCGCGGGGGCTCCGTCGTCGGCGACCATTCGGTCATCTTCGCGGGACCGGGAGAGCGTATCGTGCTGTCGCACCATGCCGAGGATCGCTCGCTGTTCGCGCGCGGCGCGGTGACGGCAGCGCTGTGGGCCCATGGCCGCAAGCCCGGGCTCTATTCCATGCGAGACGTGCTGGGCCTCGGCACGTCCTGACTGTCCACTTCCCACTCGATGCAGGAGACTACCATGTCCGGAACACTGGTCCTCGTCCGCCACGGCCAGAGCGAATGGAACCTGAAGAACCTCTTCACGGGCTGGCGCGATCCCGCCCTGACCGAACAGGGCCATGCCGAGGCAAAGAAAGCCGGCGCGCTTCTCAAGGCGCGCGGGCTCACCTTCGACATCGCCTACACCTCGGTCCTGTCGCGCGCGGAAGTCACCTGCCAGCACATCCTCGACGCGGTCGGCCAGAGCGATCTCAAGACCATTCATGACCAGGCGCTCAACGAGCGCGACTATGGCGACCTGTCGGGCCTCAACAAGGACGATGCGCGCGCCAAGTGGGGCGAAGAGCAGGTCCATGTCTGGCGCCGCTCCTACGACGTGCCGCCGCCTGCCGGCGAGAGCCTGCGCGATACGGGCGCCCGCGTGTGGCCCTATTACATGCATGAGGTGCAGCCGCACGTGCTGCGCGGCGAGACCGTGCTCGTCGCCGCCCACGGCAATTCGCTGCGGGCTCTGATCATGGCGCTCGACGGCCTGACCGGCGAAGAGGTCATCAAGGTCGAGCTCGGGACCGGCGTGCCGATCGTCTATCGGCTCAATGCCGACTCGACGGTTGCGTCCAAGGACATCCTCGAAAACTGAGGAAGCAGCCGCATTCGGCGAAATCGCCGAGAATCGCATTGACAGCATCGGCGCGCCCGCTTACATCGGCGGCGCACCGAGCATGAACTCGAAGCCTTCGCGTTTCGGGAACAGTCATGCGGTCACTTGCCCAGGTGGCGGAATTGGTAGACGCGCACGGTTCAGGTCCGTGTGCCGCGAGGCGTGGAGGTTCGAGTCCTCTCCTGGGCACCACTTTTCCTGATCGATATTTTCTCATATCCATTTGAAAACATGCGACTTTTCGGCACCCTAAGCCAAAGCCGACGGGCGGCGCGCTGCGGTTGTCGCTTGATTTCGGGTAACATTTCGGGCAACAAAGCGCCCCATGCGCCGCGCCGATCGAGCCGATAGACACCTCCAGAAACGCACCGACGGCGGCTTCCGCTATGTGCGCCGCGTTCCGTCGCGCGCGCTGACCGCTATACGCTTGCATGATCCCGACTATCCCGAGTGGATTCGGCGCTCGCTCGACACGCAGTCGCGTGATGAAGCGCGCGCCAAGCGTGACGCAATGGAGCAAGCCGACGATAGCTATTGGGCAACGGCGGCGGGCGGTGACCAGCCTTCGCAAGATGCGCATGCGCGTGCTGTCGCCCGCGCGCGATCCATGAAGATCGACTATCGCCCTGTCTTGGACCTGGCTAACGACGCCAGCATCGACGAGATCATCCGGCGCCTGTCGCTTGCGGCCGGACATTTCGACCGCGCCACGTTCGATGCGGCCCTCGGCACGGCCGGCGACCAAACCGCAACGATCGACGAGGCGTTTTCGGTTTTCCAAACCGTGATACGACGCGCCTCTCTCGCCAAGAAATCCCCATGGCAGAGATTGAAATGGCGTCAGCTCAAGCAACGCGGGATCGCCAATTTCAAGCGGGCGATGGCGGAGGAATTTTCGGACGTCGACCGCATTGCGATCGAGAGCATCACGCGTTCGCATGCTCTCAAGTTTCATGCCTTCTGGCTGGCGCGGATAGTCCCTGAATCGCCGGAGATCAAACCCCTGTCGCCGTCGGCGGGCAATAAGGACATGGACACCATGCGCGCGCTCTTCGGCGAGTACATGGCGCATATCGGGCGGGAGGCCGTTCCGAACCCGTTTCGCGGCCTTCGCTTCGAAGACGATGGCGATGCGACCCGGCCGCCCTTCTCTGAAAAATGGTTGCGCGAGACAATCCTCGCGCCTGACGCTCTCGCGGGTCTCAATGACGATGCCCGGCTTGCGGTCTTGGTGTTGATCAACACCGGCGCGCGGCCGTCGGAGATCGTCAATCTGCCGCCCGATTGCATCGTTCTCGATGCGGAAATCCCCTATATCGACATCCGTCCCGCTGGCGGCCGCGATCCTGTCGCCGTGCGTGAACTCAAGGCCAAGTCGTCGCTGCGCCGCATCCCGCTTGCGGGCGTTTCGCTCGACGCGATGAAACAGGCGCGCCACGGTTTTCCGCGCTACCGTGACAGGGACAATCTGTCGGCGGCGGTGAACAAATATTTCCGCGAGAATGATCTGATGGAGACCCCAAAGCACACGCTCTATTCGCTGCGCCATGGTTTCGAGGCGCGGCTAAAGCTGGCGGAGGTCGATGAGGAACTGCGGCGCTATCTCATGGGGCACGCTATCAAGCGGCCAAAGTACGGCTATAGCGACGATCTGCGTTGGGCTTATGGTGCGATCGAGAAGGTCGCGCTTTAGCACGTAAGAGCGCCTGATCGAGGCGGTCGTCCACGTCCAGAAGACGCGCACGCTCGCGCTCAAGTCGTTCAAATATCGGTAGGGCAAGCAGCCCATGGTCGCCCTGCGCACGCATCAACAAAGCGAGGTCGGCCATGGCCTGCTCGATATCCTCGATCGTGTGTGGGCGCTGGCCGGCAGTCATTCTGCGGCCTCAAGGATGGGTTGCGCGTGTCGCTTGCGCTTCGGCGTCTGGCGGCGGCCGTTCGCCTCTTCGCGGCGGATCGCGTTGCGCTTGGCGGTGACCAATTCAAGGTGATCGTCGCGGATGCATCGGCGCTGCCGGCAGAGATGGTCGAGTTGCTTTTTGCCGGGCACATAGCCGTGTTCGTTCGTCCAGTTGACGATATGGACGGCGACCGTCTGGCCGTCGAGCGACATGCGTGGATAGCCTCCGCCGCGACCCGCTCCCGAATCCGGCCCGGTCCACAGATGGCACGGGGTCTTGTAGCCTGTGTCGACGATTTCGACACAGGCCATGATCTTTGCGCGGATGCGGTCGCGGCGGCACATGATCAGAACGGGATCGCGTCTATGTCGGGATTGCGAAACTCCGCAGTCCGAAGCTTGCTCGTCATCACTTCCGCAATGACCGCAATCGCGTTGTCGCGTTCGAAGGCCGCGTCCCATCCTCGCCGTGCGTTGCGGCTCTCGCCCCTCACGCGCGCTTTCAGTTCGGTGACCTGATGCCGCAAGAGCGCGTTTTGCTTTTCCAGATCGACGATCTTCTCGGCGACGGACAGGACGCCCGATTTCGGTTTTCTGCTGGTCATGGCGTCACCTGCCTAGAACGGGATTTCGTCGTCGAGATCGCGGCTGTAGCCGCCGCTCGATCCGCCTTCGTCGCGACGCTCGTTGCGGTCGCGCGAGCCGGACATCGTGCCGTAGTCATCCTGACTGCCGGCGGGCGGCGGACGGTTGCCGCCGGCGGATGAAGACAGCATTTCCATCTGCCCACGGAACTTCTGCAGGACGACTTCCGTCACATACCGCTCGATGCCGTCCTTTTCCCATTTGCGGGTTTGCAGGGCGCCTTCGATGTAAACCTTCGTGCCCTTCTTGAGATACTGCTCGGCGATCTTCGCCAGGTTCTCATTGAAGATGACGACCTGATGCCACTCCGTCTTTTCCTTGCGCTCGCCCGAATCCTTGTCGCGCCATGTGTCCGACGTCGCGATGCGCAGATTGACGACCGGATCGCCGGAATTTAGCCGACGGATTTCGGGGTCGGCTCCGAGGTTGCCGACCAGAATGACCTTGTTGACACTGCCTGCCATGGGTTTGCTCCTATTCAGCCCAAAGGAAAATCTTGCCGGCCCGCACGGCGTCGAGCCGTCGCCATGACCGCCGGCCGCCGCGCGTGGCCTTGTCGTCGTCACGAAACAGCGCAGCCAGCCGGTTGATGGTGCGCCACACCTTGAATTTGGTCGCGCGGGCGCGATCGAAGCGCGCGACCATGAGAAGGTCGTACAGTTCCGCGCCGCGCGTCATGCGCCGGTTGTTCCAAGCGCGGACGCATTTGCGCGAACAAAACTCCGCGTCCGTGCGCCTGGCCGTGATGTCCTCGCCGCATTCGAGGCACCGGCACACCGCGCGCGTCGGGCGTGGCGTGCTGGCGGCCTTTTGTGCGGCTTGTTCTAGAACGCTCACGACCTAGACCCGCATCGGCATGACGATGGCGAGAAAGTCCTCGTCGGTGGGGCTTTCGAGACGCATCGGGGAGCCGGAATCGGCGCTGTTGATGGTGATCGTCTCGACGCCGCGATCCTTGAGGGCGGCAAGCGTGATGCGCAGATAGCGACCGTTCACGCCATGCTCGGCCCAATCGCCCATGACCTCGCAGGCGACGCCGTCGACCGCGCCGGCAATCGTGTTGCGCCCGCCGTTCTGGATCGTCAGGGCATCGCCGTCGACGGACAGGCGAACCGCCGCCGTCTTCAGCTTCATGTCGGCTTCGTTGACGGTCTGGATTTTCAGGACGCGGTCGAGAGCGGCCAGCATCTCGCCGAGGTCGATCGTCAGCGCGTTGTCGCTTTCCTTCGGCACGACGCGCCGCCAGTCCGGATAGTTGCCGTCAACCAGCTTCGAAACGATGCGCTCGTCGCCGGATTTGACCGCGATGCCCGAACGGCTCGTCTCGATGATGACGGCGTTGCCTCCGGCCTTGCGCGCCAAGCGTTCGATTTCCTTGGCCGCCTTGGTCGGGATGATGATTCCATAGTCGAGCGTTGCCGCGTCCGTCATCGCGACGCTGGTCGTATGCAGACGATGTCCATCGGTCGCGACGGCATGCAGTCGACCATCGTGGCAATCGACGAAGACGCCTTGAAGATAATAGCGCGTCTCTTCGGTCGACACCGCGTCGACCGTCGATGCGATCAGGGTCGCCAGCGCTTCGCCTGCGAGGGT
This sequence comes from Mesorhizobium sp. CAU 1732, assembly GCF_039888675.1. Taxonomy (NCBI): domain Bacteria; kingdom Pseudomonadati; phylum Pseudomonadota; class Alphaproteobacteria; order Hyphomicrobiales; family Phyllobacteriaceae; genus Mesorhizobium; species Mesorhizobium sp. CAU 1732. Next base: position 190,479 of record NZ_JBDQQR010000001.1, on the reverse strand, counting down.
GAACCTGTGGTCGAACTGATGTGCAGCGCGTGGGAAGTCGCCGCCCGGCAGGACGGGCGCCTTGAAGCGCGCGCGGCCTGCCGAGAACGTCGCTTGCTGATCGTCGATCACGATCTTGATCATCTCGGCCCGCAGGCCGGCCGCCGCCTCCAGCAAGTAGGGCTGAATGCAGGTGGCGACGATGTCGGTGCTTGCCATCTCGATCGAGATCGTCGCCTCGATGTCCATGTCGGTTGCGGTGACGGAGATTCCGGTTTCCGTCGGCTCCAAGAGGTACGTCCCGCAAACGGGGATGACGTTCCGGCGTTCGGGGATCGATTTCAAAGCGCCGTGGATTGCGCCGATCACCTTGGGGTCGAGTGAGATGGTCAAGGTGTCGTCTCCTACTCGGCCGCGATCAGTTTGGTGGTTCGGCGCTGCTCTTCGCCAAGCTTCGCGCCGTTGTATTCCTCGCGATATGCGACGCCCTCGATGGCATCCCATCTCACGTTCGGAACCGTCGTCAGGTTGCGCGCGAGCAGGCGGACGAAGCCCCTGCGGTATCCGGCGAACAGCATGTCACCGCGCTCGAAAAGATCGACCTGGCTGTAAATACCCTTGTCGCTGATGATGACCTTGCCCGCCTCGACGATCGAGAACAGGTCCATATCTGCCAATGTCTTCGGCATGCTCTTGTCTCCTAAGCTGCGTGGGATTTGCGCGCGACGGCCGGGCAAAGCCTGACCAGACGGCTGCGGTATTCGTCGGCGGCTTTCGGCACCGGCCAGACGGGAAGGCGACCGCGTATCTTGAGCGGTTCGGCCTGCTCGACGACGGCCGCCCATCGCTTGACCGACGGCGACAGCAATTGCCGGCGCTCGGTGGCGAGCATGCGGATGTCGTAGAGTTTCACGGTTCGATGCTGTTGCGGCGTCGGCGGCCATGGCACGCCGCATGCCGAAAAGATCGCCTTGTCGGCTCGGCGCTTGGCCTCGGCGACGATGCTGGTCACGCGGCTGTCGCCGTACAGTTCTGCCTCAATCTCAGCAAAACCGTCCATCTGCGGCGTGGTGATGTCGCCCCAAATGTATTCGTGCGCGTCGTGCAAGAGCGCGATGGTCGCGATGTCGGCGTCGCCGATCTCTTCAAGAATGATGTCCGACATGATCACGCAGTGCTGCGCGACCGAATAGACACCGCCGGGAACCGCGCCGTTGTAACGGCATATGCGCGCCAACGCTTCCGGCAGGTCGAGCAGCGGATCGATGTCGCGTGCTTCCGGCTTGGCCATGGCAATCGCGCGGCCTGACAATGTCTGCATCCATGCTCGGGTCATGCTGCGATCCGCTTCTTGAGCGAGACCGCGACCGCCGTAATGACGGCGTTCTTTTCGCGCTCCAAGAGCGGAAGGTGCGCCAGAAAGACCTTGAGCCGCGACAGGCAGCGCTCGGATTGCGATACCCACGGATCGAGGCGATGCGCACCGACGGCCGTGCAGTAGCTCTGCCAGGCGACGGCCATCATCACGGCGTCCTTTGCGCCTGCCATGACCGGCATCGCCCCTGCGATGGCGTTGACCGCCTTGTCGGAGACGGTCGGCAGACGGTCGAATGCGCCGCCCGGTACGGTGATGACAAGGTTGACGTGCCGCCGCGCGTCCTCGCCAAGTTCAACGATCTCGCCTGCGCTGTAGCCTTCGGCGATCAGCGCCATTTCAGTGACGTTGCCGTCGCGAAAGAAGATTTCGCGCATCGTTTCGCCCATCTCCATCGCGCGCGAAGACGGTGCGCGCGTCGGGCCGGTGGGATCGTCGGCTCGGATGACCGGCGTGCGGGTTTGAGCGGTCGGCTGGCGCCGGCCCGGATGGTCGTGAAGCATGAAGTCCTCGTCAGGTATGGGAGAGCGGGTGAAGGTCGATCAGCGATGCGCCTCAAGCGCGGTCGCGATGCCGGGGTCGTCGCCGAACGCGACGAGCGCGGCGACGATGGCAATCAGGAAACAGAGAAGGCCAACCAAGGCCAAGACCTCGCTGGCCGCATGGCGGGCAAGGGCTGCGATCATCACATCGTCGGCCGTATCGAACGGTGCGACGGTCAAGCCGTCCGGCTGGTCGCGGGACGGTGACTGATCAATGATGGCGGTCGAAGGAAAGGGCATTTCGCGCACTCCAAGGGTTGCCTTGAGGCGCGAAGAAAGGCGGAAATTCCCGCCCTGTCAAGCTGCTTTACGTATTTTTCCGTAAATATCCGGAATTATTCCGTGAGGCCAACGATCTCGTTGAGGGGCAAAATGCGATGCATCTCAATCACTTCACTGCGGTTGAAATGGATTTCGTCGCCCGGATTGTATTGCTTGGTGACGATCTCGTCGGGATTGATGGTCACGAGTTCCTTGACCCATGTCTGATATTCGCCGGTGCGGGAATTGCGAATCAGGATCACGACGTCGTCGCCCGGCCAGGCGGGTTGATGCGGCGCGACGAAGATCGGATCGCGGTGCTTGAAGCGGGGATACATCGACACGCCGTCCACGTAGAGCATGTAGGCATCGCGCACGCGTGCAAGGCCGGGCGGGGCCGGCACCCACTCGATAATTTCGGTCTCGTGATGCGCTGCGCCAAGACGCGAACCGGCCGCCATCCCATAGACAGGAACCATTTGCTGGGCTGGCTGCGTATCGCCCGCCTCCTGTATGGCGTCGTCGTCGCCGAGCAGCCATGCGACCGTCGTTCCAAGTTCGTGCGCGATTCGCGCCAAGGCCTCGGAATTGATCTTCTTCTTACGGCCGGTCAAAAAATCGCGGATGAAATCCGTGCCGTAACCGCATGCCAGCGATACCTCGCTCGCCGATCGGCCGGTTTCATCCAAGCGCTGCCTGATGCGTTGAGCCAAAAGGCTGCCGCTGTCGTTCACGTCAAACGTCTCCATGAGAATCCCTCCTAGTTTTGGCACGGACGCTTACGCATCCAAAGGCGGAAATTAACGGTTGCATTACGGATATTTCCGTATAACAAATGCGCCATGACCGAAAACGATGCACGCAACACAATCATCCTGACCCGCCTCGCTGCCGCCGTGGCCGCATCCAGCCGCTCGATCGCAGAGATCGAAGCGGCCTGCATGCTCAAGCGCGACCGGCTCCGTGACTTCCTCTCGGGACGCAAGCGATCCATCGCTTTCGCCGACGCGGCTGCGGTTTCCGCCGAACTAGGCGTGTCGCTCGCATATCTCGCGGGCTCCGACGAGATGCGGGCGGCGGCGTGATGCGTGTCGTGATGTGCGGTCGTGTTCATGGCCGTGAGTTGTGCGCCGGAAATGCGGTCACGTCACGGAAAAATACGTAGTCAACTTTTCCATGGGGAATCCGATGAAGGATCGTCCGACTTCCGACCACCAACGCCAGAAGCTCAAGGCGTCGACCAAGCGCTCGGTTGATCGCGCCGGCGGCGGCACCGTGTTTGCCGGTCACACGCGCGTCGAAGGCGCGCAGCTTTCGAAATATGCCGCGCTTAGCGAGATCAACGCCTATATGCCGATCGACGTCGCGGTCGACTGCGACATGATCGGCGGCGCGCCGATCATCCTTGGCACGATGGCGACCGTCCTGGGCTATTCGATCGCGCCGATCGAAAGCACGCCCGGTCGCGTCACGCCCGAACTGGTCGGCTCGCTGATCCGCGAGACCGGGGAAGTTTCGGCGATCGTTCTGGAAACGATGGCCGCCGGAAAGCTGACGCCGACCGCACGGTCGGCAATCTCGAAAGAGATCGACGAAGCGCTCGCCGCCCTGTGGCAACTGCGCGCCGCCATCCGGTGCGAGGACTGACATGGGCGACGCGCCACGCATCCCGCAGGAAGCCATTGAGCAGGCGCGCGCCTTCGACGTGCGCGCGCTGGCCGAGCGCTATGGCTTCCGGGCGCGGGCCAGCGCGACCGGCGAGGCCGTCGGCCCCTGCCCCGGATGCGGCGGCACCGACCGCTTTTCGGTCAATGGCCGCAAGAACATATGGCGATGCCGGCAAGGTGCCGGCGACCTGATCGGCGGCGATGCTATCGCGCTGATCCAGCACGTCGAAAACTGTTCGTTCCTGAAAGCGGTCGAAATCCTGCTTGGCGACCTTTCGTCGATCCTGCCTCGCGTCGACAGCGGCAAGGCAGAAGCCGACCAGAATGTGTTTCGCGAAAAGGAACGGCGGCGCGCCTTCAATCTCTGGCGAGATGGCCGGCCTTTCCGCGACAATGGCCCGGTCGGCGCCTATCTCGCTGCACGCGCGATCGATCCGCGCCTTGCCCGTATGCCCGGCGCGCATTGCCGCGAGCATGGCGACTTTCCCTATTGGCACCATGTCGACGTCGGGCCGGGTCCATCCGGCGGCAGCGCGACGAAGGAATGGCGGATCGTGCATCGCGGCCCCGCCATGCTCTGGCCGATCACCGCGCTCGACGGGCATTTCCTTGGGCTGCATGTGACGTGGCTCGATGCGAGCGGGCCAAAAGGCAAGGCCGAGATTTTCGAGCCGGCGACCGGCGAGGAACTGCCGTCCAAAAAAGTCCGGGGGTCCCAAAAGGGCGGGCGCATCGTCCTGCGGTGTCTGAAACCGAACGACAGCGCCGCCGTCGGCGAAGGCGTGGAATCATCACTGTCATGGTTCGATCTCGCGGACCGCCCGGATGTCGGCGTTTACGCCGCCGTGAACCTGCACAACATCGCTGGCCGCGCCGCGCGAACCTTTGCGCATCCGACCGCGAAGATCACGCGCCGCGACGGCCGCATGATCCCGGTCCGCGTCCCCGGTCCCGATCCGCGACCCGGCGACGACCAATCCGAACTGTTTTCCCCGGACCCCGCCACGCGCCGCCTGACACTGATCGGCGATGCCGACAGCGACCCGATCGCAACGCAGGCCGCCATGCGGCGCGCGACAACGCGGCTGACGCGCAACGACCTCGCCGTCGTCACCGACTGGCCGCCGGCCGGGTGCGACTTCAACAGCCTTCTTATCCAGAACCGTCCCTAACGAGGAACCATCCATGGACGCACTCTTCGACCCGCCCGCCTTCCGCTATACCGTCCGCACGCCGGAATCGCGACATGCCGCGCTCAAGCAGTGCGCCGAACGCGTCGGCATGACGCCCGGCCAACTCGTGCAGGCGTTATTCGATTCCATCGACCTGACGTCGACCGACGGGCATGTGCAATTCGCCAAAGAGCATTTCGAAAAGCTGTTTCCTCGCAAGGAAACGACCAAGGAACTCGCCGAGCGCGCGGCTTCCGTCGGCATGACGGTTCGTGAACTGAAGGTGTTCCGGGCGCTCGCGGCGGCGGCCGGTCCGGTCCGGATCGTCAATCCTATGCCGTCCGACGTCATGGCGCGGTCAGGTGTGGCGATGGCCTATCTCGACGAGACCTATGACCGGCTGATCGCCAAGGGCTTCATTGCCGTCGGCACAAGCGGCGGGCGCGGCCGACGCCGCTTCACGATCGCCCGGATGCCCGAACTCTAAGACCCGAGCCCGCCATGACCGACTTGCCTGACTGCCGTCGGTTCCTCGACGGCCGCGTGACACTATACCCCGGCGACTGCCTGGCCATCCTCGATCGCCTGCCGGAAAACTCCGTCGACGTGATCATCTGCGATCCGCCCTACCATTTCGACACGATCGTCGAGCGGTTCGGCAAGGAAGGCGCCGCGCCTGCCAAGTTCGGCACGGATGGCGTGTTCTCACGCGCCTCGTCGGGCTTCATGGGCAAGGATTGGGATGGCGGCGACATCGCCTTCCGGCCCGACACATGGGCGAAAGCTCTGCGCGTTTTGAAGCCCGGCGGGCATCTGGCCGCGTTCTCTGCGCCGAAATGCGTGCACAAGATGGCATTCGGCATCGAGGCGGCCGGCTTCGAAGTGCGCGACCGCATCATCAACCTGATCGATCCCGACGAACGCGTGATCGCCTTCCTCGACAGCCTGTCGGCGGCGCAGTCCGATGCGCTGTTCCGGATGCTCGACCAGTTCGGCCCGCTCGGCGAGGCGTTCTGGACGTTCGGATCGGGGTTTCCGAAAAACCACGACGTGTCGAAGGCGATCGACAAAATCTTCGGCGCCGAGCGACCTATCGTCGGGCCGAACAAATTTTCTCACTTGAACGGCAAAGCTAACGTCAACGTTTTCGGTGCAGCGTCGAGACCAGACGAAACGGCATCGGCATCTTCCGAGGCTAAAACGTGGGAAGGCTGGGGCACGGCGCTGAAGCCGGCCTATGAGCCGATCGTGATCGCGCGCAAGCCGCTTGCCGAAAGCTCGATCGCCCGCCAAGCGCTCAAGACCGGCACCGGCGCGATCAACATCGACGCCGCGCGGGTGCGCTATGCCGACGAAGCGGATATGCGCGCAGAGACACGGGGCGTTCATGCTTCACGGAAGGATTATGCCGGGCTTTCAGAAGACGGCGGCGCGTTTAGCGGCCTTCCGTCGGGGCGCACGATCACGCCGCCGAATTCGTCGGGCCGCTTTCCCGCCAACCTGACACATGACGGCAGCGACGCCGTGCTTGCCGGGTTTCCGGGCGATGCGCGCAGCGCCGGCGTGGCCGCGCGGCCCGACAGCGTCGGCACTGGCGACGGCGTCACCTACCAACCGACCAAGCCGCAAGGCACGATTTATGCCGACGCCGCCGGGTCGGCCGCGCGGTTCTTCTATACCGCCAAGGCGGACGCGCACGACCGGATCGGCTCGGGCCATCCGACCGTCAAGCCGCTCGACCTGATGCAGTGGCTCTGCCGCATGCTGACGCCGCCTGGCGGAACCATCCTCGATATCTTCGCCGGCACCGGCACGACCGGCGAGGCAGCTTTTCGCGAAGGCTTTGACGCCATCCTGATCGAGCGCGATCCGGACTATCAGGCCGACATCGCGCGGCGCATGGAAAACGCCCTGTCCGGTCCCGTCGCCCGCCGCCATGCGGCAACGCGCGCCAAGGCCGCCCGCAAGGCCGCCGACGGGCTGGCGCCCGCCCCGAACCCCGTCGGCAGCACTGTCGATATGTTTGCGGATGGCGGGCTCTGATGACCATGCATGCGCGCAGCGATGCCGAACGCGAACTGATTGCCCGCTGCGCGGCCGAGCCCGAACACGACATCGGCAATGCGCGACGGTTCCTGCATTGGGCCGGCGACGACGTACGGCATGTGACGCATGTCGGCTGGCACGTCTTCGACGGCAAGCGCTGGCAAGAAGACGAGTCCGGCTCGATCGTTCGGCGGCATGCGCACCGCGCGGCCGAGGCGATTTTCGAAGAGGCGAAGTTGATGGCCGCGCCGCCGGACGATCAGGATTTGATCGATGCCGGCCGTGTGGCGCGCGAGGCGCTGTCCGCTCCCTACGATCCCAAGATGATGAACCGCGACCAGTTGTTCGCCCGGACCAAGGACGAAAAGGCGTGGCGCGAGGTCATCAAGCTTGCCGACGAGGCGCAGGCCCGGCTTGCCGATCATCGGGCGAACCGTCACCGCCACGCGAAATCGGCCTGCGGCACGTCGAAGCTCAATGCCATGCTGACCGAGGCATCGGCCTATCGTCCGGCATCGGTCGACGATCTCAATCGCGATATCTACGCATTCAACGTCGGCAACGGCACGCTGCGGTTCTACCAGACAGAAAGTGACGATGGCGATCTCGTCTGGCGCGTGCGCCTCGACCCGCATCGCCGCGACGACCTGATTTCCAAACTCGCGCCGGTCGACTTCTCCCTCGACGCGCCGCGCGCAAAAGCGTGGGAGAACTTCCTCGTGCGCGTGCAGCCTTCGGTCGCGATGCGCGGCTATCTGCAGCGCCTCGTCGGTTATGCCCTGCTCGGTCTCAACACCGAACAGATGATCGCGTTTTTCTTCGGTATCGGCCGCAACGGCAAATCGACCTTCGTCGACACGCTGGCCAAAATCTTCGCCGACTATGCGGTGACGCTGTCGATCGACAGTTTTGCCGGCGAGGACAAACGGTCGGGATCGGAAGCCACGCCGGACCTTGCCCGCCTGCCCGGCGCGCGCCTCGTCGCGGCATCGGAGCCCGACACCGGCGTGCGGTTCAAGGAAGCGCTGATCAAGCGCCTGACCGGCGGCGAGTCCATCGCGGTTCGCCGGCTGCATCAGGACTTCTTCGAATTCGCACCGCAATTCACGCTGCTCGTGTCGGGCAATCACAAGCCGGTCATCGTCGGCAATGATGACGGCATCTGGCGGCGCATCCACCTCGTGCCGTGGAACGAACAAATCTCGAAAGACGAGGTCGACAAGGACCTGCCGAACAAGCTGCTCGCCGAGGCGGCCGGCATCCTGAAATGGGCGGTGGAGGGTGCGGTCGATTTCCTCAATGTCGGCGGGCTCAATCCACCGTCCGACATCATCGACGCGACGCAGGAATATCGCGAGGAAGAGGACCCGATCGGGTCTTTCATCCGCCACGCCTGCGATGTCACCGGCGACGACCGCGACACGGAAAAGCCCTTCGATCTGTTCTGCTCATACGAGCGGTTCTGCATCGCCAGCGGCACGATCAAGGTGAAGGACACGACCTTCTATCGACGCCTGCCCGATGCGGCGCGACGCACCTGGCCGGCGCCTGACGGCAACGGCGTCCAGCAATTCCACAAGGCCAAAACCAACGGCACGCCGGTCTATCGCGGCATCCGAATCCGCGACGAGTGGGTGTCGAAGGGCATGGCCGATCAAACCGGAAAGGAAGCAATGGGATGACGACTGAAACTGCGATTCCAACGATCGTGTATGGCCCAATGGCTTGCGGCAAAACGTGCAATGCCGAGGCGCTGCGCATCCTTACGGGGTGCGATCGCGTCGTCGACGATTGGGATGGGTACAGGCCCCTACCCGAAGGCAACGTGTTGGTTCTAACCTATCTGACGGGCGCGGACATCAAGCGTCGCGCGCGCGGTCGTCATCGGGCGATACCTTTCGAGTCGTTCGATCGCGGGGCGCTCCGGCGAACTCCCGCTGCCGAGGCGGTCGATGACCGCATCCCGATAGCCGCAACAGACAACCGAGACGTTGATTGGGTGGACGTGACCGGCTGGGGCGTCTTCAAAGGCCATGCCATTCCGGTTGATGTCGCCCGCTTCATTGCGGAGAAGATCAACCTATACCACGCGCAGCGAGATCACCCGGTCACGACGCAGGCGACACACCGCCATAAGAGGCGCGGCACCGAATATGTGCTGATCGGCATCGGCGGAATGCAGTCCGAAGACTGGCGCGATCCCAGCAGGCCGGCGGACAACTGCCCGAACGGCGTTTCCGTGAATATGCGCCAGGTCGCGATTTACCGCAGCGTGGATGATGGCTCACTTTGGGTGCGGCCGCGCGAAGAATTTGAGGACGGCCGCTTCAAGGCCGTGGCGGCCGCTGACGCCGTGAAAGCGACCCCGGCCGCCCCGGACCCTGCCATCTTCGACGATGCCGAAGGGCGGAACTGATGTCCGCCGATCGCGCCAATGAACGGCGGCTGTCGACCGGCGCGCCGCTGCCCGCGCCGATCTGGCAGATGATCTGCGAATTCGCCAACGGGTCCTGTGTCTGCGCCGCCACGAGCGGCGACGGCGGCCCATGCCACGCGGTCGACCTGATCGCGCGGCGAGTCACCGACCGCGCCTATCACGACCTTTCCCAATCCCACGACCTTAGAAGGAAGTCGCGCCATGCTGGTTGACCTGTTCCCCGACGCGCCATCGCCCCGGACACCACCAACCGGCCGGCCGCTGATCATCGACAGCTTTGCGGGCGGTGGCGGCGCCTCGACCGGCATCGAAATGGCGCTTGGCCGCTCGCCGGATATCGCGATCAACCATTCGCCGGATGCGTTGGCGATGCACGAGGTCAACCATCCGGACACGCTGCATTTGTCGCGCAATATCTACCAGGTGGACCCGATCGCCGTCGTCGGCAATCGCCGCGTCGGGCTCGCGTGGTTCTCTCCCGACTGCAAGCACTTTTCGAAGGCCAAGGGCGGCAAGCCGGTCAAGCGCAACATCCGCGACCTGGCGTGGATCGTGGTCGATTGGGCAAGGCGCGTGCGGCCCGAGGTGATCATTCTGGAAAACGTCGAGGAATTCAAGGATTGGGGGCCTGTCCTGCTCGATGGCAAGCCATGCCCTTATCGCAAAGGTGCGACGTTCAAGGTCTGGACGGACAAGCTGAAGCGCCTCGGCTACCGGCTGGAGTTTCGCGAGTTGCGCGCGTGCGACTATGGCGCGCCGACCATCCGAAAGCGGTTCTTCATGATCGCACGGTGTGACGGTCAGCCGATCGTCTGGCCTCAACCATCGCACGGCAAGCCCGACGATCCCGACGTGATCGCCGGCCGCAAGCTGCCGTGGCGCACTGCCGCCGAAATCATCGACTGGTCGCTGCCGTGCCCGTCGATCTTCGACACGTCTGACGAGATTATGAAGGCATTTGGGCTGCGTGCGATCCGACCGCTGGCCGAGGCCACCATGCGGCGCATTGCGCGTGGCGTGTTGCGCTACGTGATTGAGGCGAAAAGGCCATTTATTGTGACTTATGGACAGCATGGCGGCGCAAACCGATCGCCTGACGATCCCCTGCATACCGTGACGGCAAGCCCTAAAGATCAGAACGCAATCATCGTGCCGTCATTCGTGGGTTGCGGCGGCCGGGCTGGTCAATGCGCGCCTCGCGGTGGCGCCGAGCCGCTAGGCACATTGACAGCAAAACCGGATGGCTGCGTCGTCGCTACATACGTTTCGCGCTTCACGCAGAACGGCATCGGCAGTGCCGCGGATGAACCTCTTGATACGGTCATGGCCGGCGCGCCGAAGTTCGGTGTCGTGGCGGCCTACCTGGCGCAGCACAACAATGACAGCCGACGGATCGGCGGCGTCAATCCCGGCCGGCCGGCTGATGAACCTCTGTCGACCCTGACGATCGCCGGCGCGCAACAGAACGTCGCCGCGGCGCATCTCTCGCACCTCTACTCGTCGAACACGCGCGGCGGCGCCGGCGATGTAGGCGCGCCGATCAAGACCATCACCGCCGGCGGCAATCATGCGGCGCTGATCTCCGGCTTTCTGACGAAATATTACGGCGAGGCGCTGCCAAACCAGTCGCTCGACGAGCCGGTGCATACTGTCACGACCAAGCCGCGTCACGGCCTCGTGACGGTCGAGGTCGACGGCGAGACCTTCGCCATCGCCGACATAGGCATGCGCATGCTGACGCCGCGCGAGCGCTTCCGCGCGCAAGGTTTCCCCGAAAGCTACATCATCGACCGACGTCCGGACGGCTCGCCGCTGTCGGCAACGGTGCAGGGCTCGTGTTGCGGCAATTCGGTCTGTCCGCCGCTGGCACAGGCGCTAGTCGCGGCGAATTGTGCGCACCTCGTCGAGCATCGCGAGGCGGCGGAATGAGGCTCTCAAAGTCAGTCTATCACTTCAAGGCTGCTTGCCGTCGCCATGCGGCGTTGATGCTCTTGGCCGATCATGCGGTACGATACTCGCAGGGTTATGGCGGCTGCGTACAGGTCGCCGCCGTCAATCACCTCGTCGCCTCGCCTTACATATATCTCGATCCGTTTCGCAGGGGGCGACTGGCTGCGATCCGTCCATCCGTTGACCATAATCCTCAAATCCGGGCGAAATCCCACCATCTTGCCCGACTCTTTGTACCCATGAATTGTGAGGTCGGGAGAACCAACAATTTCGTAGCCGTCAATGATCAGGTGGCGACGGTTCAAGTTTCTAGCCGTCAGGTGCATGCACGACGCATGGCGATTGCGTGTCACCACGAACTCGGGAGCGGTGTCGCCGATCACATAGTCGGCCTGCCGGTTGGCTTCGCGTACCTGCTGTTGGAGGTATGGAAGCGCGTACAGCGCGGCAATGAATGCGCCCGTCGCGGCCGCGTAGCCACTAAAAGCTCCTATCCAATCGCGCAGGCACGAAAGTCCTGTCTGGTTGTTGTTGCAGAACGATGGCAGGCCGGGACCAACGGTGTCGTAAAGCGTCAAAGCAAGCATGATGGCCACGAAGGTCCCGAAGCACGCATCGACGAACGCTCGCATTTGGGATTATTCCGCCACGATCAGGCCGGGGATCGAGGCGCCGGTTTCGCCGTACATGATCAACGCCGCCTCGCATGGTCCGTCTCCGGTCGCGGCGTCGAGCGTCGCCATGGTCTCACGCATCGTCGTGAGTGCGATCAGGTCATAGGGGCCGCCGTCGCGCATGTGAGCCGGGTCTATGCCGGCGCGCTCGATCGTCGCGCGCTCGACGTCGCCGTCGATCGCCTGGCCGGTGCAACTCTGTGCGAGGATCGTCGCTTCGGAAAGCTGGCGCACGACGTCGCGCTGCGCATCCGTCTGCGCGGCCGCCTGTGCCGTCATGCCAGCCAGCATGCCCGCCGTGATGATCGATGCCCTGCGCATGCGCCCCTCTCCCCGTACAGCCGCACCATAGCGTCGCGGCTGCGCCTTCCGCAACTGCCGCGCCACCCTTCTCCCCCTGCAGGCTACGCAACGATGACAGGGTCGATTTGCGGCCCTTACGGGGTCGCTAGGGTTGCAAGCCGTGGCGCGTGGGGTCGCTGCCAAAAGGGGTTTGGGGGAGAAAGATCAACAAAATCAATCTGCGCGGACGGAAGGGACGCTAGGGACGCGGTTTCCTGCCGTTCTTTCCATGTGCGTTTTGAATGGAAATCAAAATTCCATTCCCTTGCATGTGTAAGTCGGATTTATCCTCCCTAGCGTCCCTATCCTCCCTAATCTTCTATCAGATCATTTAAAATCAATAGGTTAGAGTTATGGAAAACAGGGACGCAAGGACCGGAAACGGGGACGCTAGGGCCGATAACGCAAAGCCAAAGCGGAAAATGACCGTGGCGGAGGCGCTGGCGTGGGCGTGGGGCGACGAACTGCCGAAAGAGGCCGCCACGCATGAAGGGGCGATAGCGGCGCTTCAGGCGCGGTCGGCGTGGTCGACGATCCTGCGCTATGGCGAGACGCATTCGGTGATCGATCGCGCGCCGAACCGCTGGGGCTGCGTGCCGTTCGATGCGAGCAGTTGGCCACATGCCGACGCCTATCGCATAGCGGACGCCGTGGGCAACCTTACCAAATGCACGGTCGACGTTCCCGGCGGCTGGCATCCCATGCCGTGGCTCGCGGCGATCGACGAGGCGCTAGCGCGGCGCGCGCTCGACGACACGATGCGCAAGGCCACGATCGCCACCGATGACGGCCTCGTGTTCCGCATCCGGCCCGACATGCTGGTCGTGCGCTTCGCGATCCTCGGCATCGTGCCCGACTGGCGGCTCGATACCGTGCCGGCGGTGGAATTCGAGATGGGCGCGAACGGCAAGCCGCGATGGTTCGTGCGGCGGACGGTGCAGACCGTCGCGGAGAACAGCGACCGCGTGATGACGGAGACGGTCGAGGTCGATGGCTGGTCGGCCAGGCTCAAGCGGCCCGTCGCCGGGGCCTATCGCCGCTCGCATTTCGAACCGAACCCGGTTCCGGCAATGGTGGCGCGGGCGGAGTATGAGATTTTCTGCGCGGCGATGACGATGCTCGCGGCCGAACTGACCGGCAGCCTTGAGACGATCGAGATCACGCCGATCGACTGGCCGGTGCAGCCGTGGGCAGATTCGCCCGAGGAACGCGCCAGGCGGCGGCGCGGCAGAATTCTTGAGGACATTTCTACGCCGACGAGCGCGAAAAGTGAGCCGAATTTGCAAGCGAAATCAACGGCTAAGAAGAAAGGCAAAGCGCTCGCAAAATCCCGTTGACGCGCGCCGGGAATTTTGCGCATTACTTGTCACGCACCAAAAGGAAACCCGCCCGGCCCCAAAAAGCCCGGCGGGTTTTTCTTTGCCGAAACGAAGCCGATGGGGGTCGAGATGATCACCGGCGGCCAAATCCGCCGACCGCGCGAGGCTCTTCGCCCATGATGATCGCCGACGCAGCCGAATACCTCGCGCTGTCGCGCGCTATCAGAAAACTGCCGGGCGAGATCAGGGCGAAAGCCTTCGCGCGCGCCGGACGCCGCGTCACGCAGATGGCGCGCACGCGCTACCTGAAGCGCGCCGCGCCGCGCCTGAAACTGCCGCAGCGCGTCATTCGTGAGAAAACGACAGCGCGGTTTAATGCGGGCGGAAACACGTCCGAAGTTGTAGTCAAATCCGGCTGGATTCCACTTCACAAACTCGGCGCGACGCAAACGCGTTCCGGCGTTCGGGTTCGCCTTCGTGGCTCGTACAAGTCAGCGTTCATAGCGCAGATGAAGTCCGGTCACGTCGGGGTCATGATGCGTGAGGGTGCGGCGAGGCTGCCTATCCGCGAGTTGTTCGGTCCGAACCCGGCGCATGACATCACCAACAATGACGCGGTCTACCTTGAACTGCTCGCCGAGGTGATCGACGAGGCCATGGCACCCCGCGTCCTGCACGAGATCGACCGCCTCCTCCCAAGGTGATCGACCAGCCGGTCCGGCCCATCGCCGTCGACCTGGCTGGTCGATCGGGCCGAGGGTGCATGGGTCCCTCTCCGCCCCCTCTCCCTTACGGGCCGGGGCGACCCCGAAATATTGCTAGTGAGGCTGCCCGAAAGTTGGGTTAACGCGGTTAACAACATGGCGGCCGGTTAACACGAAGAGGCTCGCCGGCGCATGGTTGCAAACGTCAATGCCGATGACGGCGGCGTTTGGGTGACGTGCGCCGATCTCGCGCGGAGCCGCAAGGTTTCGGCGGCGGCGATCACGAAGCGTCTCAACCAGATCGAGCGGGCCGGCACGATCGTCACCAAGCGTGACGGCCGGTCACGGCTTGTCGACCTGGCGGCGTTCGATCGCGCGATCGGCGAGGTCGGCGACGCCGTCAAGGAGCAGGCCGCCGCGACCGCGAGCGAGCAGCGCAACGCCTCGCCGATCATGCGCGATGCGCAGGCGCAGAAGGCGCAATATGACGCGCGCATCCGAGCGCTGGACCTGGCCGAACGGCAGCGGCAGTTGTTGCCGATCAAGGGTGATCATGGCGTCGAGGCTGCCGCGACAGAGATCGGCGCGGTGCTTGCCCGAGACCTCGACACGATGGCGCGCTATGCCGACGCGATGGCCAGCGCCGTGGGCAAGGATGGCGTCGCCGGCGCCCGCCGGCTGTTCAAGGAAATCTCCGTGACGATGCGCCGTCAGGTCGCGGTGTCGCTGTCGCAACTCGCAACGCAAGGCACCGATGCAGAGAGCGGCGGGCCGATCGAGACACTGTTGCCCGACGAATGAAGATTGCCCTTTCCCGTTCTGCCTTGGCGGTTATCGCCGGCGCAATGGCGGCGACCATCGAGCCACCGGCACCGATGCCGCCGTCGGCGTGGGCAGAAGCGAGCCTCGTCGTTCCGGATGGGCCTCGCGCCGGGGAATTGTGGGATCGGTCGCTTGGGCTGCACTGCCTAGAGATCGCCGACACGCTCGGGCCGGACGTGCCCGACAACGAAATAGCGGTGATGAAGTCGGCGCAGACCGGCTTCACGACGGTTCTGATTATTGCGGCTGGTCACTCGATCGACCGCGATCCATGCCGGATGATGATCGTCCAGCCGACCTCTGGGGCGCTGGCCGACTTCAACAAGGAAAAGTTGCAGCCGGCGATCGACGAGTCGCCGGCGCTCAAGGCGAAGGTTCGCGGGATATCCTCGCGTTCGTCCGACGGTTCGACGGCAACGTCGAAGCAGTTCCCCGGCGGATCGCTCACTCTGGCAATCGCCTCGTCGGCGGCCGACCTCCGGTCAAAGACGATCAAGAAAGCCTTTCTCGACGAGATCGACCAGTATCCGGACGATCTCGACGGGCAAGGCGACCCGCTCGATATGGTCGAGGCGCGTCAGATTTCGTTTCTGATGACCGCCGACTGGAAGCGGCTGTCGATCTCCACGCCTACGATCAAGGGCGCGTCGAAGATCGAAACCAAGTATCTCGCCGGCGACCAACGACGCTGGCATGTCGCATGCCCCGGCTGCGGCGCGCGCTTCGTCTTCGAATTCGACCGGGCTCACTTCCGGTTCAACGACGAGGCACCTTATCAGGCTCACTATGTCACGCCGTGCTGCGGGACAATCATCGAAGGGCACGACAAGAATTCCGTCTATGCGACGGGGCGCTACGTTCCGACGGCCTCGCGGCCAGGTGCAGGGCGCAGCTATCATTTCTGCGCGATGTCGTCGCCGCTCGTCCCTTGGGATGAAGTGGCGCGCAAGTTCGTCGAGGCGCAGGGCGATCCGCAAAAGCTGAAGGCGTTCTACAACCTCTATCTCGGGTTGCCGTACGAGGTCCGGGGCGACGCCCCTGATCATGTCCGCCTCATGGAGCGTCGCGAAAGCGATCTCGTGCGCGGCCGCATTCCGCCGATGGGGCTAATCCTTACCGGCTCCGCCGACGTGCAGATGCGTGGCATCTACTATGAGATCGCGGCCTATGGACCCGATCGACAGAAATGGATCGTCGAGGCGGGCATCTTGGAAGGCGAGACGGACGACCCGCATTCGGGCGCGTTCCTGAAGCTGACGGGCATCTACGAAAAGCAATGGCCGGACGCCTTTGGTGGCTATCGTCGGGCCGACGCTTTCGGCGTCGACTCCGGCTTCCGCAGCCATGTCGTCTATACGTGGTGTCGCGGTCGGCCTGGCGCGTATGCCCTGAAGGGCCTCGACGGATGGTCCCGTCCCGCGCTCGGGCAGGGCTCGCCTGTCGAGATCGACTTCAAGGGCAAGCGCATCCGCAATGGTGTGCTGGTCTACGGTGTCGGCACATGGCCGCTCAAGGGTGCGCATTATGCCGACCTGCGAAAAGAGGGCCGGAGGGCCGGGCAGGAAACCGACCCGCCGGGTTATTGCCATTTCGGAACGTGGCTCGACGAGGTCTACTTCCGGCAGATCACGTCGGAATATCTGGCGAGCGAGAATTTTCGCGGCCGGACACGGCGGGTCTGGAAGGTGCGCGGCGGCGAGGAAAACCATTTCCTCGACTGCACGATCTACAACAATGCGCTTGCCGACTATCTCGGTGTGTCGCGTCTGACGCCGGACGAGTGGGCGGTGCTTGGTGCGGACCGATGCGCGCCGGAGATCGTCAAGAACCCGGACCTGTTCGCGACGGAGCCGCTGGCAGTCCAGCGGCCTCGCGAACGCCCGCAAGCTACCGAAACCGCCAGTGACGAAGCGCCCCAAGGAAATTGGGGAGGCGATGACACTGGCTCCTTCTGGGATGGATATTGATGGCGTGGTCGCAATCCGATCTCGATGCAATCGAAAAGGCGATTGCGTCCGGCGCTCGTCGTGTCCGGTTTCAGACACATGAGGTCGAATATCAGTCGACCAGAGAAATGCTGAAGGCGCGCGACGTCATTCGTGCCGACATAGACGTGTCGACCCGTCCGGGTGTGATGCTGGCCGAATACTCGTCGGGGCACTGATGAACTTTCTCGATCGCGTGATTTCCGCCATCTCGCCGGAGGCTGGCGTGCGTCGCATCGGCGCGCGTCAGATGCTCGATGCGCATTCGCGCGCCTATGCGGCCGCGAAGCATGGTCGCCGGAACAAGGGATGGTCCGGACGCGCCACGTCCGCCAACGCCGAAGTCGGGTCGTCGCTGCGCGAGCTTCGCAATCGCAGCCGTGAATTCGTCCGCGACTCGTGGGCGGGTCAACGGATGCTCGACGTCCTCGTCAGCCATTCCGTCGGCACCGGCATCGTGACCGTCTCCGATACGGGAAACGACCGCGTCGACAATTCGGTCAAGTTGGTCTTTGAAGAGTGGTCCGAACAGGCCGATATCGAGGGTGTCCTCGACTGGCCTGGCATGCAGGCTCTTTCGGTGCGCTCGATGATCGAGGGCGGCGACACCGTCGTCCGTCATATCGATATTCCGCTTAACGACGCGGGCCGAACAGTCCCGGTTAGGCTTCTCGGTCTCGAAAGCGACCAGATCGACACGACACGCGACGGCATGTCGGGCAGCGGTTCCCGGCTTGGCGTGGAACTCGGCGAATGGGGACGGCGCAAGGGGCTTTGGCTTCTCGACAACCATCCGGGCGAATTCACGGCGGCCTCGACTGCGTCGGCGCTCGTCGGATGGAACGATCTCGCGCACCTCTATCGGCCATTGCGGTTCGGCCAGGTGCGCGGCGTTCCGTGGTTTTCGTCGATCCTCCTGACAGCACGCGAGTTGCAGGACATCGTCGAGGCGACACTCGTCAAGATGCGTGTCGAGGCCAGCTTCGGCGGATTCATTAAGCGCACAAGCGCCGGTCACTCTCCGCTCGTCGCGAAAACCGACGACAAGTCGGACAAGCCGATCACGCGGATCGAGCCGGGCATGATCGTCGATATCGGCGATGGTGAGATCAGCTTTGCCAATCCGTCGTCGCAGACGGCGTTCGGCGAGGTCTACATGGCTTCTAACATGGCCATGGCCGCTGGCGCGGGCATCACCTACGACCAGTTGACCGGCGACCTTCGCAACGCAAATTATTCGTCCTTGCGCGCCGGAAAGATCGAGTTTCGACGCCTCGTCGAACAGACGCAATGGACGATCCTCGTTCCGCGCCTGATCGCCCCTACGAAGCGGCGCGTTCTCGATCGGGCGATCCTTGCCGGCCGTCTCAAGAGCCGCGACCGACAGGGCGGATATCGCCTCAAACACATCATGCCGGCGGTCGAGCCTATCGATCCGAAAAAAGACCTTGAGGCCGACATTCTTGCGTGCCGATCCGGCCGCCTCGCGCCGCAGGAATTCATCGGCGCATGGGGACGGGACTGGCGCGACGTCGTCAATGACACGGCGTCGTTCATGGAATTTCTCGACAAGCAGCGCGACGGCGCGGGCCTCGCGCTCGACATCGACGCGCGCAATCCGATGAAAGGGTCTGCCAATGTCGGACAAAACAAACCAGACGCCGAAGACTAGCGGCGGCCCGGCCGACCTGCCGGTCGTCACGCGCGAGGCGGCTATCACGACGATCAATGTCGAAACGCGGACGATCGACGTGACGTGGACGACCGGCGCCGCCGGCGAGCGTTTCGACTGGTTTTCCGGCGTGCGCTACATCGAGGAACTGGCGGTCGATGACAAGTCGGTTCGCCTCGATCGTCTCAATGCCGGGGCGCCCGTCCTCGACAGCCACAACCGCTATGGTGGCCTGTCGTCGATGATCGCGGTTGTCGAGCGCGCATGGATCGAAAAGGGCGAAGGCCGGGCAACTGTCCGCTTCCCCAAGGCCGTGGACGATCCGGACGCTGACCGCGTCTTCCGCAAGGTGCAGGACGGCATCATCCGGTCCCTGTCGGTCGGCTATCGACGCCTGAAAATCGAGGTCGACAAAAAGAAGGACCCGCAGGTCTGGCGCGTCATCGATTGGGAGCCGTTCGAAATCTCGTTCGTCGCGGTTCCTTTCGATCTCGGTGCGCAGGTCCGCGACGGCGACAGTCCGAAGCATCCCTGTCAGTTCGTCAGTGTCGACGGAGACGAGAATGCGGCGCGACGTGCGCGCATGCGGATGCGCCAACGCGCCGCCTGATCTTCACGATCTCGACTGAAATACCACCTGCGTTCCCGCCGGGGCCGCAGGGCGACGGTTAATGCTGCCCCGGTATCATCCCAAGGAAACAGAAATGAAAAAATCCACGTTCATTCTGGCCGTCGCCCTGACTTTGTGTGTCGGCCTTGTCGCGTTTTTCCCTGAAACACAGCATGTGCTTACGGCTTTCGTGCCGCAGGACTTCGCCGGCGGCATGCTGCAGGCAAGTGTTCCTCTGGTCTTGCTGCGCAGCCAGCATGAGCAGAAAAAGCGCGACGCGGATGCCAAGATCGCCCTTATCGTCGACGGGATGCCTGACGACCAGGCCCGCGCGATCGAGACCGAGCATGAAGCCCTCCTGCGCGATATCGAGCAGTTGGAAACGCAGATCTCCGAACGCGAGGCTGAAGAGGCCCGCATGCTCCCCGGTTCCTCGCTTACGGCTGCACAGGCGGCCGATATCATGGATATCGGAACGCGCGCGGGTATGACGAACGACGACATCCTGAATGCGGTGCGGTCGAATGTCAGTGTCGAGACCTTCCGCTCGCAGGCGTTCAACCATCTGGCCGACGTTTCCCGCCAGGCACCGACGGAGCCCGGTCGGGTTCTTCGTGACGAACGTGAGACCCGACGGGCGGGCATGGTCGAGGCCCTGTCGATCCGTCTCGGCGCTCCCGTCGCGCAGGCTGGACCGACGGCAGCGGCGCGCGAATATATGGACATGGTCGATATCGTCGAATTCGCCGCGCGGTCGCTCGATCATCGCTCCCGCCTGGTCACGGTGCGGGATCGCGAAGAACTCCTGTCTCGCGCCTTCCACACGACCAGCGACTTTCCGGCGATCTTCTCCGATGCGATCAACGTGTCGCTTGAGCGCAGATACGCGCTTGCCGAGCAATCCTATCGCCGCATCTCGCGCCGCCGCGACTTCGTGGACTTCCGGCCGCACACCGCCGTCGGCATCGGTGAATTCCCGATGCTCAAGGGGCTGACGGAAGCCGGCGAGATCAAGTTCGGCACGTTCGGCGAAAGCAAGGAACAGATCGCTGTCGTGCCTTACGCACGCGGCATTCGCGTCACGCGTCAGATGCTCGTCAATGACCGCCTCGGCGCCATTGCCGAAATCATGGCCGGGTATGGCCGAACCGTGTCGCGTTTCGAGGAAATCACGTTCTTCTCGATGATGCTTTCGGCCAACACGAAGCTGGCAGACGGCAAGGCTGTTTTCCACGCGGATCACAGCAACCTCGCGAGCGCGGGCTCCGCAATCAACACGACCGCGATCTCTACCGGCAAGGCCGCGATGCGCAAGCAGAAGGGCCTCGACGACGCGAAGCTGAATATCACGCCGTCGATCCTGCTCGTTTCACCCGACAAGGAAGACGAGGCGTTGCAGTACCTCGCGCCGATCATGGCAAACGACTCCGTCAAGGTGAACGTCCATGTCGGGACGCTGTCGCCAGTCGTGTCTGCGGAGCTTGAGGGGAATCCTTGGTATCTCTTCGCTGACCCGGCCGATGCTGCTGTCTATCAGTGGGGTTTCCTCGACGGGTACACGGCACCGCGCGTGCGCTTCGACGAGCCGTTCGGCACGCAGGGTATCGGCATGACGGTCGAGCACGACTTCGGCTGCGGCGCCATCGACTTCCGGGGCGGCTTCAAGAACCCCGGCGCATAAAGCGCCAGCGGTTTAGGTGATCCGAGAGGCCCGCGTGTTTGCCACGCGGGCCTTTTCCATCCGCACTTTCCATCAATCCGGCGGCCTTGCCGCCCGTTCCTGAAGGGGACAGACATGAAGAACTACGTTCAGCCGGGCAACACGATCACGGTTCCCGCACCTGCCGGCGGTGCCGTCTCCGGCAAGCCGCTCGCGATCGGTTCGCTTCGCGGCTTTGCGTCCGCCACCGCTGCCGCTGGTGAGGATGTCGCGGTCGTTCGCACAGGCGTCCACGAGTACAAGAAGGCCACCGGCGCAGCGTGGGCCATCGGCGACAATCTGTATTACAGCGCCGCCAACGACTATTTCACCAAGACCGCGACCGACAATGTTCTGTTCGGCTTCGCCGCCAAGGCGTCGGCATCGGGCGAAACGCTTGGTGAAATCTGCCTCGGCGACACGATCTAGTCGCATGACGGATTTTGCCCGCCTCGCCAGTCTCGCTCGGCTTACCGTCGACGCCGTGCATGGCGGGGCGGTCCGCCTCCAGCCGAAGGAACGCGGCAAGGGGCCGCACGGCGCTGTCGTCAACTCGACGACGCGTCAAGCCGCCATCATCACAGTCGCCTTTTTCAGCGACACGGATTTCGCGGCGCGCAAGCGTGCCATGCCGACGATCGGCCAGGCCGGCGAGCGGATGCTCAACAGGTCACCGGAAACTTTCGCCTCGACCGCCTTCGCCGGCGAGATCGCGACGGGCGATCACATCGTGAAGCTCGACCCGGTCACACAGCAACCAACCGGCAAGGCTTATGAGGTCGTGTCCCGCGACCCGGACGATATCGGCAATGTCATCCTCGGCCTTGTGCACATTCACGGATAGATCATGCTCGCAGCCGAAGCCGTCCGCCTGGCCGCTCTTGAAGTCCTGTGCCCGACATCGGCGTTGTCGGGCGCCGGTCCCTATCCGACGCTTGCGGGTGACCGCATCTTCGACAGCCGGCTCGTCGGCATTGACGATCTCGATGCACAGGCAAAATTCACGCCGTGCCTCGCTCTCTTCACGATCGGATCGTCGACCGCGCCGCGTGGCGAAGCCGCCGCCTTCTACGACAGCGCGGCCGAATGCACGTTGGAGATCGTCGCCGAACTGGCCGTCGCTTCGACTGACGAAGATGGCGAGCCGTTTGCCGACGCCATGCCTGCGGACGACTGGGATGCGCGGCTTGTTCTCGCAGCGCTCTGCGCACAGGTCCGCCGGCTTCTGCAATATGACGAGCGCGGCCATCTGTTCCGGCGCTATGCGCGCCGCATCGCACGGTGGGAACAGGACACGTTTGCCATTCCGCAGCTTGGAGCGCGATGGCACCGCATCACCATGCGGCTGACGGTCGATCTGGCCGACGATGACTTCGGCGACGGCGACGGCCTTCCGTATCCGTTGGGTGACCTGGCGGCGCGGCTTCCCGCCGGTTCGCCGGCAGCCGACAAGCTGGCCGTTCTGGCCGCTCACTTCATGCCCGTCGAGCGATCCCCGCTCGATCTTGTTACCGGCGAGGACGTCGAGACAGGGCAGCATTTCAGCGCGCGCACTACGGAGTAAACCTGATGAGCCGACCAGTTCGATGCGTGCCGGCAAGGCCGGGCGCAGCCATTCCCATGCCCGACAGAGACAACCGTCTGATGCCGGCGGACGGGGTCAGCGTCGACCTCTCGACGCCCTATTACCGCCGGCTCCGAGACGACGGGGACATCGTGCCTGTCCAACACAAATCCGCAAGCCAGGCCGCCGCGCGCGGCCGCAACCGCAGCAAGGAAGCATGATCCATGTTCAACCAGATTCCCGGCAATATCATCGCCCCGATCGTGGCATTCGAAGTCAACTCGGGTGGCCAGTTCGAAAACCGTTCCCGTCTTCTCCTGATCGGCCACGCGAATGCGGGCGCCGTCATCGCGGCAAATACGCCGACGCCCTGCCCCACGATCGCCGAGGCCCGCCGTCTGGCCGGTGCGGGTTCGATTCTTGACGACATGGTGCGTGTCGCGCGTGCCAATGCGCCGGCGCAAGAAATCTGGATCATCGCCGCGCCCGCAACTGGCGTTGCCGCCACGCGGACGATCACGGTGGATGAAGCGCCATCGCCGGGAGCCGCCGCGCTCCAGATCGCCGGTGAAACCGTCTATCTGACGATCGCTCTCGGCGACACGGCCGACGACGTCGCTGCCGCCATCGCGGCGCGTGTCAACGGCTTTTTCAATGCGCTCAATGGCGCGTCACTTCCCTTCGCCGCAACGGTTACCACGGATACGGTGACGCTGACTGCCCGACATGCCGGCGCAATCGGGAACGGCATCGATATCCATGTGCCGGTTCTGGACGGTGCAAACGTCCTGTCCGGCAAGGTTACTATCGCGGAGGGTACGGCGGGCAGCGGAAACCCGGACCTTTCGGCGACGCTGGCCGCCCTCGGCGACGACGAATTCGACTGGATCGCGAGCCCGTTCGCGGACGCGACGAATGTCGGCCGCTACGCCTCGCTGCTCTCCGACACCTCCGGCCGGTGGGCGTGGAACCGTCAGCTTTACGGCCACGTCTTCTATCCGATGTCGGACTCCATCGCGAACCTGACGACGCATGCGCTCGATCGTGACAACCGGCATCTGTCGATCGTCCCGACCGTTGCTTCCTCGAAGGCTCCAAACCCGGTCTGGCAATGGGTGTCCGCATTTGCAGCGCGGCTTGCGCCGTGGCTGTCCGACGGTGCGACGGGCAACGTATCGCGAAACCAGACCGGCCTCGTGGTCGAGGGTATTCAGGCCCCGCGCGACCGTGCCGGCTGGCTGGACTTCGCCACGCGTGATGCGTTTCTGGGATCGGGCCTGTCGACATGGAAGGTGAACACCGGCGGCAGTGTCGTGATCGACAAGATCATCACGACCGCCCGGACCTTCAACGACGTGCCTGACAGCACGTTTCGCGATATCCAGAAGATCGGCCAACTGGTCTACGCCCTGCGCGCTTTCCGTACCGCGCTGACCTACGAACACGGACAGAAGGCCATCGCGGACGACAATCCGGGCAATTTGGCGACGATCTCGACGGTCGCGGATATCAAGGCGACCTTCATGCATGCCTATCAGGAAATGTCCCTGACCGGCGTCCTCGAGAACGCCGTCCGGGCAGCGGAGCGGATCGAAGTTCGCCGCAACACCGACAACCCGAACCGGGTCGATATCTTTGCGCCGATCGACGTTGTGAACCCGCTCGACGTCATCGCTGCCAACGCCGTCGTCTATTCGCAGTTCTCGCCGGCCTGACCGGCGAGCCTTTCCAGCGGGCACCAACGCGGCGCCCTAGCCAAAACCTCTTAATGGAGTGCCAAACATGGCCGGTAAAGACTTCGGTGGCGTGATGAAGTTCCGCGACTCTGCGGGACGCAACGTCTCGCTTCGCGGCAATTTCAGCGTGTATCCCCACAAGAACACGATCGAGGGTGTCGTCAATCAGGACGGCAGCCCCGACCGTGTCGCGACGCCGGTCGCGCCGCGCGCGGAAATCACCTTCGCTGACAAGGGCATCGACCTGGCGGGGATGATGGGCGATGCACGCCGCGACGTGACGATCGTCGAGGAATTCACCGGTATCGTGCATCTGTTCACGCGAGCATTCTACACCGGCGATCCCGCGTCGAACCGCATGAGCGGCGAGGTCACCGGGCTCGGGATCATGGCTGAAGCCTATCAGCGGATGTCCTGACGATGGCGGACATTACCGTCCCGCTGTCGCGGACCTACAGCGAGGCCGGGAAGACGTTGACGCATCTCGTCTTCCGGTCGCCGCGCTGGCAGGACTTCATCGACCTCGGCGACATCGAGGAATGGCAACCTATCGATGCGCCCGGCGTGACGGACCCGCGCATGATGCTCGTCCGTCATCACGACGTGATTGCCCGCTATGCCGAGCGATGCCTCAAGGACCCCGCAGGCCCCGCCGATCTCGCGGTCCTCGACCTCGTGGATACGATGAAAGTTCACGGGGCAATCCGTGATTTTTTCGCCGATGCCCGTCAGTCGCTGAAATCGCCGACGAACTCCTCTGGCGGTTCGGAAAAGGGTTCGACGACGTCGGGCGGCTGACCTTCGACGAGATCGAAACGTATGGCGTGCGCGCCATGAACTGGATCAAGCGCCATGTCAAACCGCGTCATTGAAGCCGTTCTTCGGCTCTCGTCGAAGCTCGGCAGCATGGCGGCTTTCAGTCAGCTATCGCAAAATCTCGACCGTGTGGACAGCAAGGCTCGGCGCTTCAATCGGGCGCAGGGCATGATCGCGGATGGCGGTCGCAACATGCATGCGACCCTTCTGCGCTATGCGGCGCCTGCGGCCCTGACCTATGGCGCCAAGCAGGCCTACGTCGATTTCGCCGAACTTGAGCGGCGCATGACACGCATCGGCATCACCGCCGATGCGACGGCATCCGAGTCGTCCGAAGCGTTCAAGGTGTTGCAGCGCCAGGCGAGAGACTTCGCCATGCCGCTCGACGACGTGATCGTCGGTCTCGATACGCTGGTTTCGTCCGGCCTCACGCTTCAGGACGCGATGTCATTCCTGCCGGCGATCCTGCGGACCGCGCAGGCGTCGGGGTCCGCAACGGAGGATATCGCGAATACGGCGCAGAAGTCGGCCTCCGCGCTCAAGATCACGGCCGGCGAAATGCAGTCGGCCTTCGACATCATGGTCGAGGGCGGCAAGGCCGGTCAGTTCGAATTGAAGGACATGGCGACATACGTCCCCGAACTCGCGAACTCGTTCGCGTCGCTCGGGTATGAAGGTCAGGAAGGTCTCAAGGCACTGGTCGCCATCCTGCAGACGATCCGCGAGGATACGGGGTCCGCTGGCGCCGCCGCGACGCAGGCGCAGAACATCTTCGGCAAGATGTACACCGAAGAGACCGCCAAAAAATTCAGCAAAATGGGCGTCGACATCCGCAAGGAGATGGCGGCCGCGAAGGTTGCGGGTGAAGGGGCGGTCGAGGCGTTCGTTCGCATCAGCCGGCAGACGATCAATGGTGACCTGACCAAGTTGCCGCTGTTGTTTACCGACCAAGAATTCCGTCTCGGTATGCAGTCCCTCATGACCAGTGCGGATAGCTGGTCGGCCTTCGTCGCCGCCGTGAACAGCGACCGCGTCGACGGGTCCGTGCTGCGAGACTTCAATCGCGTGCTGGACGACAATCAGGCCAAGATCGACCGCATGTCGAACTCTTGGAGTAAACTGAAAACGACGATCGGTGCGGCGAGTGCGCCCGCCATCAGCGCGGGCTTGGAGCATGTCAGCGAAGGCGTTTCCAAGGCGGACGCGATCAATTCGCAACTGGAAAAGGAAGGTTACAGCTTCCTCGGACGGCGCGGCTGGTGGGCTCAAAACGGCTTCAACATATCGGAGCAGGACGACAAGGCGTGGGCCGGCGGGTATCGGACGGATGAAGAGCGCCGCCAGATCGAAGCATATAGCGTCTACGGCAAGAGCCGGGCGGAAAGCAGCCCGACGCCAATGGTCGAGAAGGACGATAAGGGCATGCCGGTTGCCGGCATCATCCCGACCACGCGTCCGACCAGCGAGCCGGACACCGACGATTTCGAGACAAGCTTTCGTCGCCAGGTGACCACGGCGAAGGGTAATCGCGGGTTTGCGCCGGACGCTTCGCCACGCGATGCGGAGCGATCGTCGATGGTCGCGCTGCGTGACCAGCAAGGCGACATCGCAGACGCGTTGAATGACGCGTTGACGCGGGTCGCGGAGGCTCCACGCCAAAGAGACGAGGGGCCGACCAAGTTTGAGCGGTTCCTTTTCGGCGACGCTGCGGATGGCAAGAGTTTTCGTGAGGCCATGCGGATCGATGCCGGGATCGGCGGCGAGGCGCGACAGGTCGCAGCGAAAGACGTGCCGCCCGCGCCCCGCGTCGTTGAATTGCCGGAGCGGCCCACCAAGGCGGAGAATGTTTCGTCCGACCGGGATTTCGCGAAGCAGGTCCCTGTTCCGCCTCGTGTCATCGAACTGCCGGAGCAACCGGCAAAGCCAGAGAATGGTTCGTCCGATCGGGATTTCGCGAAGCAGGTCCCTGTTCCGCCCCGCGTCGTTGAATTGCCGGAGCGGCCCGCCAAGGCGGAGAATGTTTCGTCCGACGGGGATTTCGCGAAGCAGGTTCCTGTTCCGCCTCGTGCCATCGAACTGCCGGAGCGGCCCGCGACGCGGGAGAACGGCGCGTCCGACAATGTTGCGCAGCAAGACGTTCGCCCGGTGCGGGTCATTCCGTTGCCAGATCGGCAGCCCGTGCAAGCCAGCATGGCGGAAACCAGCGGTTCGTTCGGCGATATCGGGAAGCCGATCGACGAGGCGGCGGAGGCGGTCGCGGATGGCGGGCGAAAGGCCGGGGAGTCGATCGCGGACGCGGCGCGTCGAATCAACGAAGCCGGGACATCTGGTGGACAAGCCTTCGGCAATGAGGCGGGATCGACGTTCTCGCGAATGCTTGACGGCATGGCCGACCAGTTCGGCGCACGCGCTGCGGCCTCGCTGCGCGCCAACCTCGGCGCCATAACCGTGCAGACGCGCGCGACCGCGTCGCCGCAGGGTGAGGTGTCCGGCGTCCGGGGCCGAACCATGCCAAACGCGGGATCGACGCCCGGCAACTGACGATAGGTGAACGGAATGCGTGACTGGCAACGATCGCTTAGGCGGGCGTCCTTCCGGGGCGTGCCGTTCTGGGTTGAAAGCGATGGCAACGAAACGGGTCGTCGCGTTGCCGTTCATGAGGTCTCCGGCGGCGATACGATCATCACCGAGGACATGGGCCGTCGCGCGCGCAGCGTGTACGTCAGCGCCTATGTCATCGGCGATGTCGCCGACGGCAAGGGTCATGCGATCGAGGCGGCTTGCGTCGCCCCGAATGCCGCCTTGCTGGTCTTGCCGATCGACCCTGCGCGCTCGATGCATTGCCTGTCATGCAGGCGTGCCCGCTATCGCGATCGGGCTGGTTACATCGCCTACGATCTGGAATTCGTCGAAAGCGGCGCCGGCGGCCCTCTCGGATCGTCCGGGCTTGGCTCGATGCGCGACATCTTCTCTGCCGGTGCGGCTGCCGTCGTGACCGCGCTTTCCAGCTTTCGGATTTGACGATGACACGGTTTGCCGACTTCCTGATCCGACTCGCCGGCGACCACCTCGTCGACGACGACGACCGGCGTTTGGCTGATGCCCTGACGACGCGCCTAGTAACCGGCGGCGAGGATGCGGTGCGGGCGGCGCTCGACCTGGCGCGCCTGATCGGCGAAGCCGCCGAACCGCGCTCGGTGCTTGCTGCCATAGACAGGGCTATCGATGACGATGTCGCCACCAACGTCATGACGATGGTCGTTGCCGCCTTCGCAACCGTTCGGGCCACATATGAAGCGCGGCAGGATGCAACGACGGCTCGCGCTGCCTTGGCCGCTCGGGCGGAGGCGCTCTATCCGACCATAGCGCCGGTCGGGGCGGACGTTCTGGATTTCGTGATCCGGCTGGTCGGGTCTGCCTGCTTGCACCTGTCGATCGTTGCCGCGTCCCGCGTCCCGGTCGTCCGTGTCGAGACTGGCATTTCGCTTCCGTCGACGCTGCTCGCCTACGATCTTTATGGCGATGCACAACGGGCGGGCGATATCGTTGGCAGGAACAAGGTGGCGACGCCGCTGATCATGCCGAGTGTCTTTGAGGCGGTGGCGGCCTGATATGCTGGAGCGCATCACTTTTGCCGTGGCGGGTCGCGGCCTGCATCACACGGCATGTTCGCTGTCAGCATCGGCCGAAGAGGCGACGAGAACGGCCAGCTTTACCGTCGCATGGAACGGCGCGGGTATTCCCTGCGCGCCCGACGACGAGGCCACGATCCACGTTTCCGGTGATCTTTGGGGAACAGGCTATGTCCGCGATGTTCGCGGCAGCCATGATGCGTCGGATCGTCAATATCAGGTTACGTTCGTGTCGCGCAGTTGCGATGCGACCGAATGCTCGATCGATCATCCGACGGGTCTCAAGCGTGATGCCGACCTGAAGGGGATTGCGGAAGAATTCGACGTCTTGGGGGTCGGCATCGAGGCCGACATCGAGACGCTGAAAAAGTCGACGCACAAGGTGCGGCCTGGCGAAAGCCTGTTCAATACGCTTGAGACCGACGCCCGGTCGCAAGGCGTGCTGATCTATGACACGCCGGAGGGCAAGCTCCGCTTGGCGGACAAGCCCGAAGGCCGGCACGGTGGCGCGCTGGCGCGCGGGCATAACATTCTGCGCGCATCCGGCAGCCTATCCGGCGCTAAAAGCTTTTCATCGGTCAAGGTGCGCGGGCAGGCGTCAGTCGGCGTTACGGGATCTGCACTTCGACCCGAAGCCGAGGCGCGAGGAACCGCGCGCCGCAAGCGTCCGCTGATCGTCGTGCATGAAGGCGAGGCGACGTCCGATCGCGTCAAGAAGCGCGCCGATTGGGAGGCGCGTCGCGCCGCTGGCGCTGGCGTTGAATGCTCGATCGACGTCGCGGGATTTCGTGATGCGTCCGGAAAGATATGGTCGCAAAACCATCTCGTCGAGGTCCGCGACGACTGGCTCGGCATCGAGCAGGACATGATCATCGCTGCGGTGCGCCTCGTCCAAGACGCGGCGGGGGGCACGACGGCGAACCTGTCACTCAAGGACCCGCGCGCCCTTGGCGGAGAAAATCCGCGCGGCAAGTCGGCCTCGGCGTGGACAGCGCCGGCGACGTCCGCGCCAGAATACCGGGAAGGGTAAACGCATGGCCGACGGGCATCTGACGCGCATGCTGCTCGACGGCACGGTGTCGCATCGCGGCGGGCAACAATTCGTCAACGGCAAGGGCTTTGCCGGCGACGGCTTCGAAGAGGTTCATCGCATCGAGCCTCACGGTTTCGCGAGCCATCCGGTGAAGGGCGGCATCGCCGCCATTCTTTCGGCCCGGAATAATCGCGATTCCGCCTATGCGTTCGGCGGTGAAAACCCCGAACTGCGGCCCGACCTGCCGAGCGGCGGGACCGCAATCTATGATCATGCAGGCAACATCGTCTCGATCGTCGCGGCCGACATCCGCATCGTCCATTCCGCGAAGGTCCATATCATCGCGCCGGAGATCGTCCTTGAAGGACAGGTCAAGCTCGGTGGCCCTGATGCTGATCGCCCGGCCTCGGCAAGCGGTACGGTCGATACCGGCGGGTTTGTGGATACGTCGAACCCGGCAACCATGGTGCTGATGAAATGAAGATCATCCCGCTTGGGGACGACGTCGAGCCGCTACTCGATCCTGACCTTGTGTGGAACGGCATCGTTGGCGACCTGGCGGTGACGAGCCTCGCTGACCCGGTCAATCCCGGTGGGCTGCGATCTGGCCAGGCTCTCGCCACCGCGGTCCTGATCTGCCTGATGACCGACCGCCGCGTCGAGCAGACGGAATTGCGCGACGGCGACGTCAATCGCGGTTGGCCGGGCGACAGTTTTGATCTCGCAAACGGTGATGTGGCGCTCGGGTCCAAACTCTGGCTGTTGCGGCGCCGCGCGATCGAGCCGGGGCTGGAGGTGATCGCCGAGGACTACGCCCGAGAGGCGTTGCAAACCCTGATCGACCAAGGCGCGGTTGCTCGCTTTGATGTGGTTGCCGTCGCGGATCGGCCGGCGGCGCGGCTCGATCTTCATGTGTCGGCATTCGCCGTCGACGGCTCACGCACTTTCGACCGCCGTTTCGCGGTCCTATGGGAACAGATCGATGGCATTTCCGATCCGCTCGCTTGACGATCTCTCGCGCCTCGTGCGGGGTTCGGTCCGGCAATATCTTCCCGGCACCGATGCCAGCCTCAAACAGAACGTCCTGACCGTTATCGCGAAGGTCGTCGCGCTGCT
This sequence comes from Mesorhizobium sp. CAU 1732, assembly GCF_039888675.1. Lineage (NCBI taxonomy): Bacteria > Pseudomonadati > Pseudomonadota > Alphaproteobacteria > Hyphomicrobiales > Phyllobacteriaceae > Mesorhizobium > Mesorhizobium sp. CAU 1732. The sequence goes on along the minus strand of NZ_JBDQQR010000001.1, from coordinate 159,326 downwards.
CGCTCACGAATACGAGTTGCGGCTTGCTTGGATTTTCCGCCAGCTTTTCCTGTCGACCGCGACGAGCATGCCGATGGTTCGCATGCATGCCGCGGAATTCGGCGTCCTGCAAAAGCCGTCCTCGCCGGCATCCGGGCTGGTCGTGGGAACGGCGGCGCCGCATGAAGCCTATCCCGCAGGGGTTCGGTTTCTGTCGGGTGCCTCGACGTTCGTTACCTCCGATCCGTTCACTGCGAACGCCATTGGCGAATTCGAAGCGAAGGTCGTGGCAGAGCGGTCCGGGCTGGACACGAACCGCGATGCGGGCGCCGAACTCCTGCTTGCCGACGCCGTGCTTTATCCGGCCATGTCCGACCGTGTCGTGGTCGGCATCGGCGGGCTTGGCGGTGGCGCGGACGTCGAGACGATCGAGCAACTGCGCACGCGTGCCCTGAAACGGAAGTCCGCCCCTGCGCAGGGCGGGTCGCTCGTCGACTATGAAGGATGGGCGCTTGAGGTTCCGGGCGTCGTTAAGGCATGGGCGGCGAACTTCTCGAATGGTTTCGGAACCGTGGGCTGCTGGATACTGGTCGAAGGGCGCGCATACGGGATACCGACGCCGGCAGACCTCGATCTCGTCGATGCACATATCGTCGACAAGAGGCTCGTGCGAGCGCGGTTCTACGCGGCCGCGCCTGTTGCGGTCCCTGTCGACCTCTCCATTCGGCTGTCGCCTGATACGGCCGCAAATCGTGCGGCCGTGACGGCAAGCCTGGCAACTCTCTTCGATGCGACCAAGCCTGCCGGTGCGCGCGTCCGGCCGGGGCTTCCCGACGATCCCTTCCTCCTGTTGAGATCGTGGATATCGGAGGTGATCTCGACGACCGAGGGCGAAGACGGTCACTCGCTGGTCGAGCCGGCCTTCGACCTCACGTTCGATCCCGGTGAGTTGCCGGTCCTCGGCGACATCACATGGTTGTGAGGCATTCATGTCCGTTTGGTACGTCAATGCCGATTGGCCGGCTTTTCTGGCTCCCGATCTTGGCGAGGTCTTTTTCGTCTCGCCGGATGCGCGCGCTGCGCCTGGCCTGATCGAGACACGGGACATTCTGTCGGAACCCGACGTCGAGATGCTTCTGCAGGGTGGCCTCGCGTTGTGGCCACGCGGGTCGGCATGGGGAACGCCGGACGGTGAAGCGCCGTCCGTCACTTCCAAGATAGCAGGGCTGACGCGCGTTTTGCTTGCGCCCTTCGCGATGCTCTATGCCTCGGCGTGGAAACTCACGCTGGAGTCGCGGTCCGCGACGCTTGTCGACAGCCTCGACGAATGGGAACGCGATTACGGGCTCCCCGACCCTTGCGTGACGGAGCCGCAGACAATCACGCAGCGACGCGACAGCCTCGCGGCGCGGGTACAATCGCTTGCCACGATCACGCCTGCGGACGTCGTTCGGATGGCTGCTCGCGTGGGTTACATCATCGCCCTTGAAGAACCGGAAGCGTTTCTTGTCGGTGAAAGCCATTGCCTCGGCATTGGCGAGTTGAGCGACGCTGCGCTTGAACAGCAATGGGTTGTTCATGTCTTCGATGCGCCGGCCAGCCAATTCGAGGCCGGTATCGGTGATGCAGGCGTTACGCGGCTACTCGACTTCGACCACGGGGTGCTCGAATGCGCCATCCGGCGCATTGCGCCGGCGTGGACGGCCGTCGTTTTCTCCTACGCTTCGCTGCTTGCGGGCAACATTCTCGCCACCGAAAGCGGCGATCTCTTCGTGACGGAAACGGGGTTGCTCCTCGTCATGCCCGTCGCGGTCGACTGACATTCAACGGAGTTTCTGACATGCGCTACACCGCACCTCCCGGCGGCGATCTCGACGCGCCGTATATCGACGGCAATCGCAATGCGGGCATCAAGGGGTCGGTCGTCCCTGCGGCCGCTGTCGAGCATCCGCAGCGCGAACTTGACCATCTCATTGCCTTTTCCGGACAGACTCCGGATCGGACCGACCTTGAGCAGGTTCGCAAGGCGATCGAGAGCCTGATCTCCGCTGCGACCGGCGGCGGCGACACCTCCAAATTTCTGCTCGTCAGCCAGGCTCGCGCTCGCCTGCCTATTTTTCCTGAAATCCTGTCGGCGGACGGTCGGATGAACGTCACGTCGCCGGCGGCGGGAACGGTCCTCGTGCCGCCGACGGTCGCTTTTCAGCATCGCGGCATCTTCCCGATGTCGACCAGCGACTATAGCGAAGCACAGCGAAGCTTCGCGACCGTCGCGAACAAGACGTATCATCTGCGCTGGACGCTTGCCGACGGCTTCGTGCTGCGCGACCTGGCGAATGCCGGATACAATCCCGCCGTCGCCGCCGAGACGAACGAGCGGTTCGATTCCAGCTATGACGACATGCTGATCGCGCGCGTCACGACCAACGGGTCGAATGTGGCGACGATCACCAATCTGGCGAACCGCAACGCCTTGGCGTTCATGCAGCTGATTCACGGAACTGACGTCAAGCTTGGCAGCCAGAACGGTGCAAACTTCCTCGTCTCGCACGCATTCAATTGGGCGCGGACACCGAAAACCGTCTCGCTCGCGGCATCGCGCGTGGTGTCGGCCGAGGGCGGATATGACGCTGATATCGGCATCATGCCGGTCGGCGTTGATCGCAACAGCGCGCTTGCGCTTGCAAGCCATCCGGCGGCGATGCCGATCAATCGGTATCAACTCAACGGCGTTTATCTGCACGACATGGCTGCGGCCGTGACGCTGCTTTTTAGTGCGGGTGGCTAATGGCGAACACGATCACCATCGACGGGCTGAACCCGTCGCCATTGCCGTCTCGCCTGCATCGCCTGCCTGTGATGAAAGACGGCGTATCGCATCGGCTCGATGTCGACGCGCTGCTAAAGCTGGCGCTCTCGACCGACGTCACGATCGCCAACGCGGCGATGTTGCTTTTGCCGACGACCACCCTTCAGGCCGTCCTCGACGCGATCGACGATCACCTGATCGATCTGTGGAGCAATGCATCGGACGATGCTGCTGCGATCGTGGCGATTAACACTGCTTTGGCAAACCGTCTGCGCTTCGATGTTGCGCAGACGATCGACGCTGCCGGGCAGCTTCGCGCGCGCCAGAATATCGGAGCGGTCGGCGGGCGGTTTGTCGCCCCGGTGATCTTCACGGCGTCCGGCACCTACACGCTGCGTTCTTCGGTCGCTGCGATCGACGTTCTTTGCATCGGCGGCGGTGGCGGTGGCGGCGGTGCCGTTGCAACAAGCGCGGGCTTGTCGTCCGGCGGTTCGGGCGGTGGGGGCGGTTCTTCTGCTAGGAAGTTTTTCCGGCGGGCCGATCTTTCGTCAGGCCCCTACAGCATGATCGTCGGCGCAGGGGGTGCAGGGGGCGCCGGCGTTTCCGGAGAAAAAGGCGCTGTCGGTGGCGAGACGCGATTCAGCACATTGGTTCGCGCAGGCGGTGGTGATGGCGGGACATCCGGTGCCGATTCCAACAATTCCGTTCGGTCGGGCGGAGCGGGAGGCGTCGCGACCCTTGGCGACATCCTCGTCCGGGGCGCGCCCGGTGGACCGGGGTTTTGCCAAGGCTCACTTGGCCTCGGGGGCAATGGCGGTGCCTCGATCATCGGAGATGGCGGCGCAGGTATAACAGCCAGCGGTGGCGGCCAGAGTGGCGGTCAAGGTCTGTCCGGGGGTGGTGGTGCCGGCGCTTCCAATTCGGGCGGATCGGCCCCGGTGCGGACGGGCGGCAATGGAGGCGCGGGCCTCATCATCATATGGGAGTACGAATGATGCGCTCCGCAATTGTTGAAAACGGCGTGGTCACAAACGTCATCATCGGCCAGGTCGATGATTCCATCACCTGTGGTGACGACGTGGCGATCGGCTGGACCTATGACGACGGTGCGTTCTCGCCACCGCCGCCGCCCGAGCCGGAGCCGGAACCGCTGCCGCCGCTTTCGCCGCGACAGATGGGCATGATGCTTGTGTTCCTCGATATGAATGAAACGGATGTCGAGGATGCGATCGTCGCCACGACGATCGAAGGACAAGAGCGCGACGTCGCGCTCGTCGAATGGCGTAAGGCTGCGCACTACGACCGCGACCATCCGCTCGTCGACCAGCTAGCGGCGGCTATGGACTTCGCTCCGGCCGAACTCGACGACCTCTGGCGCTACGCCTCGACGCTCTAGCGTCATCTCTGGACAAACCCATGAAGCCCGTTCCCGATTGGCGGCGGGTGCTTCGCCGCGCGTGGAGCGTCCGCCTCATGATCCTTGCCGCCCTGCTTTCGGGCGTCGAGGTCGTCCTCCCCTTCCTCGGCGACCGGCTTCCGGTTTCCGCCGGCGTCTTCGCGGCGCTGTCGGGGATCGCGACGGCCGGCGCATTCGCGGCGCGCTTCGTCGCGCAGAAAGGTATCACCGATGTCGAAGATTAAGACCGCCGCCGGCGCATTGACCGCGCTTGGCATTCTCGCTGCCGCCTTCGTCGGCGGGTGGGAAGGCAAGCGCAATGCCGCCTATCAGGACATCGTCGGCGTCTGGACCGTCTGTTATGGCGAGACGCGCGGCGTAAAGCGGGGCGACCGCTACACGGATGCCGAATGCACCGCCATGCTTGGCCAAGGGCTCGCGGAATTCGAGACCGGCATGCGCAAGTGCCTGAAGGCGCCGGATGCCATTCCCGGCAAGTCCTACGCGATGTTCCTGTCGCTCTCCTACAATATCGGAACCGGCGCATTCTGCCGCTCGACCGTGGCCCGTCGCGCCAACGCCGGCGACATCGTCGGCGCGTGCAATGCCATCCCCTTGTGGAACAAAGCCGGCGGCCGGGTCGTCAAGGGTCTCGTCAACCGCCGCGCGGCCGAGCAGCGCATTTGCCTTGAGGGTGCGCGCGGATGATCGCCGGCGCTTTCCTCTCACGCGCCGCGCTCTCGCGGCCGGGCCTCGTCGCTCTGACCGCGCTCGTACTGGTCGCCTTTTATGAGGGGGCGCCGATCGCGCCGCTCGACCGCGTTCCGCTGCTTGGTCCTGTCCTCGCGGTCGTAACAAGCGGGCGCGTCGAACGCGCGAGCGCGGCCGCCGCTCGCGAGGCGCGGCAGGGCTATGTCCGTGAGGCCGAAAAATCGGCAGCCGAGGCGGCACTTGCCGAGACCAGACGGCAGTTGCGGGTCGCGACCGATGCCCGCGAGCGCTTCGCCACTGCGCTCGCACAGACCCGCGCCGCAACGTCTGCGCGGCTTGAAACCCTTGAAGCGGAGATCTCCGATTATGAAACGCGGTTGGCTTTGCAAGGCCGTATCTGTCGCCTTGATCGGGGCGATATCGACTGGCTGCGCATCGATTGATGCAGCGCGCCTTGCCGGGGCATCGCAGGGGGTAAGCGACGCCGGTCTGACGATCGGCGTTCTGCCGGATGACTGCCGAACGATCGAGCCTCACGCCGCACTCGTCGATGGAGCCGAAATCCGGTCCGTTCTCAAGCGCGAACGTGCGGCCCTCGATCGCGCCAATGCCCGCGTGACGCGGTGCGCGGACTATCACGACGACCTTGTCGAGCATCTGGATCGGACCTGACCTTGCGAAATCTCGCCAATTTACGGGCCACGCGTTCCCGCGCCAGCCAGGTCGTCGCGCTCGTGATTTCCGCGATCGTCCTGCTCTTCGTCGTCATGCTGTTGCCTGCGATGGCCCAATCGCCCCATGGCGTGCGCTTCGACATGACAGTCAATATCGCCGCCCTGATCGCCTTTGGCGGCATCGCTGCCGGTGGCATTGCCGCATGGGTGACGGTCCGCATGCGGCTGGCCGCGACGGAACTGGCTGTCGTCGACCTGAAAACCAAAAAGGCGGCTCTTGAAGCAACCATCGAGGTCTATGCGAAGCGGATCGAGGAAGTGCGCGCGAAGAGCGCGCACGAACTTTCCGAATTCAAGCTTGCGGTCGCCAAGGAATACGCGACGAACAACGCCATCGGGCAGATCGAGGAACGCCTGATCGGCGCGATCGATCGCCTAGGCGACCGTCTCGACAATCACTTTTCAAGCCGCGCCGCGCCGCGCGCCGGTGGAGCCACTAGGAAATGAACGAACCGAAACCAACCAAGCCCGGCGTCGGCATTTCCGACGACGTCCTGCGCGCCTTCGCGGATCGCATCAAGACCGCGATCGAGGCGGGATATGCCCGACCGGGAACCAATCCCGGCGCAGGCCAGACGACCGCACTGCGCGTCGCGGCAAAAGAACTCGGCCTGACGAAAAATCAGGCGGATGGACGGTTGCGCACCATCCGTGCGAAAGGCTTCGATGCGGTCTGGCATGACGTCGCGCCGGCCGCCGAGGCTTCCGCGACGGTGACCGCTCCCGAACCGCCGAAGGTCGAGGACAGGGTCCGCGAGCGCCGACTCGAGCGCGAGGTCGCCGCGCTGAAAGTCGAGCGCAAGGACATGCTCGATCGCATCATCGCGGCGGAGGATTTGCGCGCGACCGTTTTCGAACTCGCGCGGGCGATCGAGGCCCCGGCCGTGATCCGTCCGATGCCTGGCGATGGTCGCGGCGGCCGCCGATCGGTCATCCTGCACATTTCGGACGTGCATGCCGGCGAGGCCGTCGATCTTTATGAGATGGACGGGCTCAACGCCTACAGCCTCGATATCTGCCGTGCGCGGATGGAACGACTTTTCCAAAAGACGGCGTCGCTTCTGACCGACCATTGGAAAGGCGACCCGGTCGAGGACCTGATCGTCTGTCTTGGCGGCGACATGATCGACAACAATTTGCGCGAGGAAAGCCGCCGTGGCGGCGCCGCGCCGGTCGTGCCGTCGATCAAGGCAGTGTCAGAGACCGTCGCAGGCGGGCTGGCCTTCCTGCGCTCGACGGTCGGAATGCCGATCCGTGTCTACACGTCGCCCGGCAATCACGGCCGCCTGACGCCAAAGCCGCATTCGTCCGAAGGCAACATCGACAACCTCGACATGATTGTGTCGTGGGGTATCGAGAAGATGCTCGCCGGCGATCCGGGCGTGCAGTTCTATTATACCGGCTCGGGTGAAGCGCTGTTCAACGTCTATGGCTGGAAATTCCTCCTGCAACATGGGCACGAGGGCGCGTCCGGAACCGGCGGACTCTATGGGGCTGTCTACAAGCAGGTCAGGGGCATGTACCGCGCGCATCAGTCCTACGCCCGGCGCGGTCGCGGCTTTCATTTCGTTTTGCAGGGGCATGACCATACGTCGAGCAAGATACCGTTCGGTTTCGCCAATGGCTCGGTCGTCGGCTACAATCCCTACGCGATGCGCAAGCTGAAAGCCGACCCGTCGCCGGCCTCCCAAAACCTGCTCATTGTCGAGGAAAAGCTCGGCGTCATCGCGTATCAGGAATTGTTCCTTGGCACGCCTGACGAAGGCAGCCTCTATGAACCGCCGGCGATCGATATGGCGGGCGTCGCGGAGGTTGCGGCGTGAGCGAAGCGATGCCGCCGAACCCGAAACAGATTTTCGGAGATCGCAAGCCGCCTCTCGGAAACCTGCCGCTGACGGCCATGCTTGCCTGGCTGTCGGCGCACTATGACGGCGGGCTCAAATACGGGCTTTTCAACTGGCGCACCTGCCCTGTCGAGGCGATGACGTATGTTCATGCTGCCGAACGGCATCTGCGTCTTTGGTCCGCCGGCGAGGAACTGACACGCGACACGCGGATCGCCAACCTCGGCGCAGTGATGGCGTGCTGCGCGATCCTGATCGACGCGGAAGCGCATGGCACGCTCATCGACGACCGCATCAAGAGCGCCGTCGATGCGGATGCGCTGCATGCGGCGGAGGCGTGGGTGGCTGCATTGCAAGCGATGCAGGCAGGGCGGGAGAAGGGCGCCGTTACTTCACATCAGGGACCGTAGTCAGGGTTGGTGGTGGCAAATTGCTTGTGTCTAATAAAAGGGGATTTGTCGTTGTTGGTGCAGCGTCAGGCAAATAGGCCAGCATTGCGCCGATCACACTTCTAGCAATTCCGACTGTACCAAAAGCCTCTTCGACGGTCAGCACGACCTCGGGGTGGATTATCGGGTTGCGGTGAAGGCGCCCTATTTGCTTCAGCGATTCATAAATTCTCTCGTCGCCAATGTTTTGGCTATCCATGTGACTGGCAAAGACACCAATGGTTTGGGGTTTGGGACGTGGCTTCCCCATGCTTGCCGCATCCCAATATCGCTTCAGAACGCTTTCCATGATTCTGAAGGTGTGGAAACCGCATGCAGTGCCCATCTCATAAGCGAGGGCTCTACCAACCTCGCGCGCGTCTGCGAGGGTTTCAGGGGCTTTTGTAATCATTTCCGGAGGGAAGAGACCGACTCCGTCGCTGACTAAGAGAACAGGATCAAAGCTGCCTTTTTGGGTAACTAAGAAAATCGGAATGGTGGCTAACTCTGACCGGAATATTTTTACGAAATTGTCGACAGCAACGCCAATCTCGAATTTCGCGAAGTCTGTTATGTCGTTTGTCAGGGGCTGTTGCAGAACCCGGTCTATCGCCGCCTTAAGCGCTTCCCCGCTTTCTCGTGATGATCGCAAATATGACTTGTAGATGCTGTCGTTATACAGCGATGAAACTCTATCTTTTGCCTTGAAAAGCATGAAGTGGGCCATCATTTTTTCGGACGGAAGTGTCTCGCTCCGAATTTTGTTAACGGTGTCGATGACATCTAACACCCACGGTATGCTTATCAGTTGCATTGACGCCTTCCCGGGGAAATTCTACCCAAAAATTATTACTACGCGGCCTTGATCGTGGGTATGGCGCTCACGTCGATCTCACGCGCGGCATGCCAGGCGTCGTGCGACGCCTGAAGCCGCAGCCAGAGACCGGGACCGTTGCCGAGCAGCTTGCCAAGGCGGGCGGCCGTGTCCGGCGTGACCGGCTTGCGGCCCGCTAGGATCGCGTGAAACTGCTGGCGCGAGATACCGAGCAGGGCGGCAAGCTCGCTCTTGCTCTTGCCGATCTCCGGCAGCATGTCGTCGATGACGTCGCCGGGATGCGGCGGGCAACGGTCGGGATCAGCGATGGCGGTAAATTCGGTCATGGCTCAAACTCCTAATGGTATTGCTCGAAATCGACGCGGTAGGCATTGCCGCCCTCGAATTCGAATGTGATGCACCACGGGCCGTTTACGTGGACAGTGTAGCGGGTTGGATTGAAGCCGTGCAAGCCGTGGAAATCGTAGCCCGGCAGGTCGATATCGGCCACGACCCCCGCCTCGTTGATGGCGGCAAGACGAATGAGAATGCGCTTGTGCATCCGGGCATCGATCTTGCTGCGGCCGTTTGACCAGAGATCGGCGAGGGCTTTGTTTTTGAACGACTTGATCATGTCCACACTGTAATCGTTTTGATTACAGTGTCAACAGATAGATTACAGTTCACCGAAATTTCCCTACGCCCGATCGGCTGCGGCGGGCATGACGGGCTGCTATCTTCGCGCCTTTTTCGGCGGCAACTTCAGGTCAAGGCGATCATAGTGCTGCCCGTACATCCGCACGACCGCGTTGGCGCGGCCGGTGCAATCGAAACAGGGCGTATCGCAGGGCTCTTTTCGCCGGCAGATTGCGCGTGTGACTTCATCGCGTCTCGGCTTCGCATCGGCCGTGCGGAGTTTCAGCGAAATGATGTAGGCGGTTTCGCATGTGAGCGTGACGGTTGCCGATCTCTGGGCTCGATATTCGAGCAAGTTCGCCAGTTCGTCCAAGGTGTTCCATCTGTGCATGCGAATCCCGTCACGATGTCAAAGTTCCGCCGCACGTCAGGACGTTATTCCTAATTCTTCCTGTTCGTCAAGCTGTCGCACCATGGTTCGCGGCGGCCTCCCCACGGTCTGGCGAGACCTTCCTCGACCAGAACCGCGCCCACGTCGCGGCCGCCAACGCTGATCGTCGCCAGTGTTCGCCCATAGCGATCCTTTATGCGCCCCGTGTCGGGATCGCCCCGCAAGACGACGACTTCTCCGCTATCCATCAAACCTATGACGCGGCGCTTGGCGACCAGCCCGAGCCGCCGCTCCGCGTCGCACTTCGCGTGCCGAATTTCCGGCGCGTCGATATTGGCGATCCGAATGCGTTCGCTATCGATCTCTATCGTGTCCCCGTCGATCGTCTGTATCGCAGGGCCGGCGCTGCCTATGATGGTCGCGGCAATGAGGACGAAATACACGGAAAGCCCCTCCGAGTTTTGATGCTGTCATTGCACCGAAATTCAGGATTGAAGCAAGCGTATTGTTCGCAATATGTTCCACGTCACATCAACGCCAACGTGGCCTTGCCGCCCATTCGGGAGCGGGCAACAAATCGGGTAACAACCGATCTCCATACTCGTTGTAATCATTAGGCTTTTTTCTTGTTTGTGATCGCCAACGCGCCTCTCCTGGGCACCACTCTTCTCGAGTGACACCTGCCATCGATTGTTCAAAACTTGGAACGACGCTCAAGGGCGGGCGTCTGTGTCGGTGAATCCGCGGTTTTGTGGGCGATCTCGATCGCCGTGCATCCTTACGGACGTGGCGATCTATCTCTTTGTTTGAGCATCGGAATAGTCCGAAACCGGATTCCACTTTCGGCCCGGTGCCCTAGACCGTGGACAGGCAGGTCATGACCGTGCCTTTGGTGTTCGCGATGCCGATCGTCGCCTCTTGTCCCTCGCCAAGAACATTGCCCGCGGCATCGAGCAGCTCCGAAATCGGACCCGAGCCGAAGGTCATGTGCATGCCTTCGATCGCATAGGTTCCGGCTCCGTTGTGCGGCGCTTCCGGATCTGCCGCGAAGTCCGGCCCCTTTGCCGCTATGAGCTGATACATGCCGTGCCCGTCCAGAAGCAGCGTCGCCATCGGCCGCATGTCCGTGGCATGGCAGCGGAAGATGCCGACGGGCGGCTGGTTCGCCGCGGCTTCCAGCGATGTCAGCGCCAGAACGGCAATCGATACGCGAATGGTTCGTTTCATGCTTCGTCTCCCGTGAATGATTGTCGGCTTGGCCTGCGGCAGGGCGGTCTGGGGAACGGCGGCGGCAATCGTGTCACCGTTCCCCATCGCCATGGCCGGCGATTTGCCCCCGACCGGCCACGCGCAGACAACCGCCCGTCAGCGGTCGTCTGGTCTCACCCCCGACGGTGTCCCGTCGGGATTCATGCCATATCGGCGATAGAGGGCCTGCGTATCGCGCTCGAGCTGTGCGTCCATGCGCGCATCAGCGCTTCTCATCCACGCATTGCGTGCAGCCCGTCCCGCGGGCATCATGGCCATGCTGGCCAGACCCGTCGGGTCGAAGGCAGCAGCCATGCCGATTGCGCTCTGGGCCGTTCCGAACGCAGCCGCTTCCGCGCTCAGCTCCTTTTCGAGCCGCCGCGTATCGTCGGAGAAGATTTCGTTGTCGAAGTCGGACTCCGTGCTCTGGCAGCCGGCAAGCGCCAGAACCGCACCCGCAAACACGAGTTCAGTCCAGCCAATCCGGCGAGCACCGAGATTCGAATTCATCCCACCTGCCTTCGTTGCCATGCTCGGGCGACCAGTCGCACGTCCCACGGACATGAGAGCGCTTCCGGTGAAAACAGGGTCACCTTCATGCTCTATCTCATTGGTTTCACGCAATTCGGGACCGAAAACCGCCTCGCGCTTCCGTGCAGTTCCTCTAGAAAAAATGGATGCCGCCTGGCAACGCCGGTGACCGGCGCTCATAGCGCTTGCCGGCGCGCATAATCGCGAATGATGACGGATATGCCGTTCAGTCGTTGTCGAGGGCGGCGCGGCGATAGCGTCCGGGCGAAACCCCGAAGCGCCGTCGGAAGGCAGTGACAAAATTGGTCGTTTGCCCATAGCCGATCGACCATGCGAGCTGCTTGAGCGGCATGTGCAACCCGTCTTCGAGCATGCCGCGCGCGGCGTCCATCCGGGCATCCCTCAGATAGTCGAAGACAGTCGTTCCGAAGAGGGCGCGAAACCCGGCATTGAGCCGGCGCGGTGTCATGTTGACCGAGGCGGCGAGGTCTTCGAGGCAGGGTGGCTCGCGCAAATCCTGCAGCAACCGGTCGCGCGCTTCGCGCAGGCGCGTCAGTTCGCGACCCCGCGGAACGTCCTCGCACGAACTTTCGTCGGACAGGACATCAAACTGGTGGGCTAGGAATTCAAGCGCCTTCGACTGGCGATAGAGTCCGGTCATCGTTCCGGAATAGGTGGGGCGGAGCAATTCCTGCATCGTCTGGCGCAAGCTCGATGACAGCGGTTTTGCCTGCGCATGATCGCGGGTCCTGCCTTGCAATGCAGACGTCGCCAGCCTCGGGATCGGAGCATCGCGCGAGAGAAGATCAAGGGCATCCTCCTCCAGCCGCAGCGCGACACACGACCACCCCCTCTCGGTGGAAACGTCGTACGAGACCGCGCGATCGATCGGCGTGAGCGAGAACGCACGCCCTCCATCGCGCCAGTCGTGAGCATCGCATCCGTCCATTTCCAGCGTGCCCCGGCCACCCATTAGGCAGCCGAGAATGACGCGCCCGCCCTGTTTCGGGGGCTCCTTGGACATGCGGAAGCTGCCGCGCCCCCGCGCATCGACGCGGTAGAGCGAGACGCCGCTCATCACCGGCGTTTCTTCCATGAACGCAGTCATGGCGCCGCTCGCGAAGTCGATCCGCTCGCGTCGCTCGAAATCATGAATGACGGCGCACCCGCCGCTGTCGAAAAGCCAGTTCTGCATGATAGGTTGCCCCGCCCGGCACATTTGTATTGCCGTGTTGCATGCCGAACCGCGTACTGATCAGACCGAGACGGTCATCGCGCGCAACAATCTTCTCTTACACTTGAAACGACCTCACACGCAAGAACTGTACTTGCCTGCATTCGAGAGGCCGTCATGGCGACATGGGGGCGACCTATAGACCGGACAGCAACCTGATTCCCCTTTGCCTTCGGATGCTCTAAGCCAAAGGGCATGCAGAAGAACATCCTCTTCATCATGTACGACCAATTGCGCTTCGACTATCTGTCCTGCGCGGGTCATCCGCATCTGAAGACACCGAACATGGACAGGCTGGCGGCCAAGGGCGTGCGTTTCAGTCGTGCCTATGTACAGTCTCCCGTCTGCGGCTCGTCGCGGATGAGTTTCTACACCGGCCGCTACGTCCATTCACATGGCGCGACGCGCAACGGCGTGCCTCTCAAGGTGGGCGAAATGACGCTCGGCGATCATTTGCGGGCCGTCGGCATGGATGCGGTTCTTATCGGCAAGACGCATATGCGCGTGGATGCGGACGGCATGGAACGTCTCGGGCTGGCACGCGATACGATCATCGGTGCACGCGTCGCCGAATGCGGCTTCGACGTCTTCACCCGCGACGACGGACTTTGGGGTCGCGGGCCGGCCGGCTATTACGATGACGGTCCCCAACCCTACAATGACTATCTGAAGGCGAAGGGCTATCCGGGCGCGAACCCGTGGCACGATTTCGCCAACGCCGCCGTCGATGACGAGGGCGAAATGGCGTCCGGCTGGTTCATGGAGAATGCCGACAAGCCGGCAAACATCGCCGAGGAGGATTCCGAGACGCCATGGCTGACGCGTGAGGCCGAGGCGTTCATTGCCGGCGATCACGCGCGCCCATGGCTTTGCCATCTGTCCTACATCAAGCCGCACTGGCCCTATATCGTGCCCGAGCCCTATCACGCGATGTACGGGCCGGAACATGTCGTGCCAGCGGTGCGCGCACAAAGCGAGCGGCAGGATCCGCACCCGGTCTACAAGGCCTTCATGGACGGGCTGGTCGGTCGCAATTTCTCGCGCGACGATGTGCGTGAAAAAGTGATCCCGGCCTATATGGGCCTCATCAAGCAGTGCGACGACCAGCTTGGCCGGCTGCTCGATTTCCTGGAACGTGAAGGCCGGATGGCGGACACGATGATCGTCGTGACATCCGACCATGGCGACTATCTCGGCGATCACTGGATGGGCGAGAAGGATCTTTTCCATGAGCCTTCGGTCAAGGTGCCGCTGATCGTCTACGATCCGTCCCCCGACGCCGACGCGACGCGTGGGACCGTCTGCGATGCGCTGGTGGAATCGCTCGACCTTGCCGCCACCTTCATCGATTTCACCGGCGGCGCGATTCCAGCGCACATCGTGGAAGGGCGATCGCTCATGCCGTTCCTGCATGGAGCGACGCCGGTCGACTGGCGCGATTTCGTCGTCTCGGAATACGATTACTCGGCCACGCCGATCGCGACCGCATTGGGCAGGAAGCCACGCGAGGCACGTCTGATCATGGTCGCGGATACGCGCTGGAAGATGATGCACGCGGAAGGCTTCCGGCCCATGCTGTTCGACATGGAAGCCGATCCGCAGGAATTGCGCGATCTCGGCGACGACCCGGATTACGAAGCCATCGTCCGCATGATGTATGAGCGCCTGAGCCGCTGGGCGCGACGGATGGCGCAACGGACGACGCGCACGGATGCCCAGATGGAAGGCGGCGGCGGTTCGGGCGCCAAGGGTATCCTGCTCGGTGTCTTCGAGCCGGGCGAAGTGCCGGCCGAGGAGACGGCGTATTATCGCGGGAAGCCCGGCCGGCAGGATTAGAGCAATTCCTGCGAGGATTGGGCCACTCCGCCGGTGGACGGTAGCCCGCTCCGGCGGACGCAAAACCGTCAGTAGCAGGACGTCAGCGCGAAGATCCCCGCAAAGGTGAACGCCGTTGCGGCCACTGCCGCGACGGCTGTACCGTAGGCGGCGTGGCGGAGAAACTGCGCGGGGTGGTCGTCACCACGCGACGTCGATGCCGGCCGCAAGGCACGTGCGAGCCACAGGCCCGCGCCAAGATGAACGAGGAAGATCACGATGAGCTGGACGCGCTGCAGCGTCAGCCCTCCCGCCAGATCGATCCTGTCCCAACCATAGGCGCACCCGACGCTCAGCATGGCATAGAGCGCCACGAAGGCCACCGACCAGACGATGAACCCGGCTGCCAGAAGAACAAGCTGGCGCCCCTGAACTGTCACCTCGCTCATGGCTGGATCTCCGGAACGCCAGCAAGGATCGCCATCAGCGATGTGCCGACGAGGGCTATGATGCCGACAATTGCGGTATAGTCGTGCCAGAGCTTTCCGATCCGCAGATCGAGGCTGCGTCGCGCCGAGAGATAGCCGGCTTTCAAGCGCCACAGCCCGTAAACTGCGAAGATCGTTCCCACAGCCGTATGAAGTGCCGCATAGGCCAGAATGACGAAGACGGTCGCATGGTGCGCATGGCCGGTCGGCTCTACGACCTGCGCGGCCATCACCACCAGCAGGATCGTGGCAGTGGTCTGCCCGGCTGCACATGCGGCCAGCCAGGCGGCAGGCGATGAGCCCGCCACCAGGACCGAGGCTGCGCGGCGACCGCCGAGGCCTGCGACCAGCAATGCGACCGCGCAAGGCACGGCCAGCGCCAGCCCGGGGCCGGCGGCGATGGCAGGCGGCCAGCCCGGCGCGACCAGCCACAGGAACAGCGACCCGAAGATGAGCGAGGCGAACAGGGTGGCATTGGCTGCCAGCGTGAACACCATCGCCCACCAGGACGGCGCCTGGTCTGCCTCCCAATGGGGCGGCGCGCTTTCGCCCCCGCCGATCGCAAGCGGCCCGGTATCTTCGCGCGCGCCGGTGGTCCGCGTCCACGAGATGAGAATGACGACGGTCACCGCCAGCATGATGAGAGCCAGCCAGTACGTCTTGAACAGGAGCCCCAGCACGAAGCCGCCTGTTGCCAAGCCGCTCCACAAGGGAAGAAATGTCGGCTTCGGCAGGACGATCACCTGCTCGGGACGCCCGGTCGTCATGTCGACGCCCAGCGTTTCCTGCCAGCCATTGCGCATGAAGCCGAGATAGCCTTCGCCCCGCGCAAGGCTGGGCGCAAGCGCATCGGGATCGAGCCGGTCGGCGCGGTCCTCGATCGTCGGGAGAGATGCGAATGCATAGGACGCGGGCGGCGTCGGCATCGCCCACTCCAGCGTTCGCGCACCCCACGGGTTGCGGCGGAACGCCTTGCCGAAACGGACCTGGACGATCAGATCCAGCACGAAAAGCGCGAAGCCGATGGTCATCACGAAACTGCCGACCGACGACAGGAGGTTCAACCAGTCCCACCCCGCTTCGGCGGGATAGGTGGCGACGCGGCGCGGCATGCCGAGCAGGCCGGTCAGGTGCATCAGGAAGAAGGTGAGGTGAAAACCGGAGAAGATCAGCCAGAAGGCCGGCACCGACAGGCGGTGATCGGAGACCCGTCCGGTGAAGTGCGGCAACCAGTAGTGGGCAGCTGCCATCATCGGAAACACGAAGCCCCCGACCAGCACGTAGTGGAGATGCGCCACCACGAAATGCGTGTCGTGCGCCTGCCAGTTGAACGGCACCATCGCGAGCATCACCCCGGTCAGGCCGCCCAGCACGAAGACGACGAAGAAGCCCAGCAGATAGAGCATCGGCACGTCGAGACGCGGCCGCCCCTGCGCCATCGTCGCGATCCAGGCGAATATCTGCACCGCGGTCGGGATCGCCACCAACCCGCTCGCCGCCGAGAAGAACGCGATCGCCAGATGCGGAATGCCCACGGTGAACATGTGGTGCACCCACAGCCCGAAGGACAGGAACGCCATCGCGATCACGGCCACCACGATCGATCGGTAGCCGACGAGTTCGTGACGCGAGAAGGTGGGGATCATCATCGAGATCGCGCCGGCCGCCGGCAGGAAGATGATGTAGACTTCCGGATGACCGAACAGCCAGAACAGATGCTGCCACAGGAGCGAATCGCCGCCCCGCGTCGGATCGAAGAAGGGCAGGTCGAAGGCGCGTTCGAGCTCCAGCAGAATCGAGCCGAGGATCAGCGGCGGGAAACCGAACAGCATCATGAAGGCGGTGATCAGCAGATACCAGGCCATGATCGGCATCCGGTTCAGCGACATTCCGGGCGCCCGCATCTTCAAAACTGAGACGATGATCTCCACCGCGGCGGCCATGGCCGAAATCTCGACGAAGGTGATGCCGAGAAGCCAGACATCGGCATTGATGCCGGGCGAATAGGTCGAGGACGACAGCGGCGTGTACATGAACCAGCCGCCATTCGGCGCGACGCCGGCCAGCATCGCGCCGATCAGGATCGAGCCGCCGAAGACATAGCACCAGAAGCCGTAGGCGGTGAGGCGCGGAAACGCCATGTCGCGCGCGCCCAGCAGCTTGGGCAGCAGGTAGATCGCAAAGCCCTCGAACATCGGGATCGCGAACAGGAACATCATCACCGTGCCATGCATGGTGAAGATCTGGCCGTAGACCTCCGGCCCGACGAACGCCGTGTTCGACGTCGCGATCTGCACCCTGATGAGCATCGCCAGCAAACCGCCGATGGCGAAGAACACGAAGGCCGCGATCATGAAGCGCTTGCCGAGGATCGAGTGGTTTATCGCCGAAAGACGGCCCCATCCACCCGGCGTGTCCCACGCGGAAGACAGCGCCTTGTGAAGCTCGATCGGTGAAGACGCGCGCTCGGGTTCCTGGCTCATCGCGCACTCTCTTCCGCAATCGCGGCGGCGAGCCGCGCTTCGTAGTCGGCCTCTTCATGCGCTTCGACCGTGAACCGCATCACGGCGTGCCCCTCGCCGCAATATTCCGCACAGACCCCGCCATAGACGCCGGGGCGATCGGCGCGCAGCCGCACGATATTCTCGCGGCCGGGTATCGCATCGATCTTTCCGCCCAGGCGCGGAATCCAGAAAGCGTGGATGACGTCGCCGCTCGTCACCACGAAGTCGATGTCCTGTCCCGCCGGAATGTGAAGCCGGTTTCTGGTTTCCGAGCCGTCCGTCCCGGGATAGCGGAACGTCCATATCCAGCGTTCTGCGATGGCTTCTATGCGCATGGGAGCAGGGTCGCGCGGCGTCGCCAGCATGCGCTCGCCGAGCGCGAATGCGGCCACCACGAGCGCGGTCAGGACGATTCCGGGAAAGACGAGCCCGCCCCAGACCATGATCGTTTTCGGGCCGGCGGCGCGAAGCGGGCCGGGACGCGCATAGGCGAGAACCAGCATGGCCGAGACCAGCGCAAAAATCACCGCGCTGCCTGCGAGCATGATCCACCACAGCATTGCCGCGCCGCGGGCGGACGGCCCCTCCGGCTGAAGCGTCGAAAGCGGCCCGGCGCAGGCCGACAGCGCCAGCGCGGAGCCGAGGGCCGCCATCGTCTGAAAGACCTTGCGACGGCGCGGCATAGACGCGAAAGTCGCACGCGGACGGAACCATGCCGGCGCTCGGGCACTTGATGCCGGCAAAGGGGAATTTGCATGAACGAGACACGCGACCGCGGCAATCCGGTTATCGAAGAGGTGGTCGAGGAGACCGTTTCGTCCGCTGTCGCCGTTGCGGGACACCCGCTGCACGCTATGAGCGTCCATTTCCCGATCGCGCTCGTGATCGCGACGCTCGGGGTCGATGTCTTCTACTGGTGGACGGGCGATCCGTTCTGGGTGCGCGTCGGTCTGTGGTCCGCCGGTTTCGCCTTCGCGGCCGGCGTCGGTGCGGGCCTCGTGGGAACCGCGGAACTCCTGCTCGTCCATGGCATCCGCATTCGCGTGGCAAGTTGGACGCATGCCGTCGCCGCGATAATGCTGATCTCGATCGCCGGCACAAACTGGGGCCTGCGGCTGTCCGACGACAGCCTGGTGCTGCCGCACGGCCTCATGCTGTCGATCCTCGCGACGATCTTCACGGGGCTGGCGGGCTGGCATGGCGGCAAGCTCGTCTTCGATCACGGCATCGGCCTCATCATTTCCGAAAAGGATTGAGATCGAGAACGATCCGGCTGAGCGCGCCCGGCTCCGACATCGCATCCGGCAACAGGTTTGGCACGTCCGGCTTTGCAAGCACGATCGTCAGCACCATCGCCACGACAAGCACCGTGGCAGCGGTGACGGCGATGAAGCGCCACACCGGGTAGAGGTTTCCCTTCTCGAACAGCTTGATGATCACCAGTCCCGTCAGGATATGGATCACGACCATCGCGCCCACGAAGACGAGCTTCACCGAAAACCATGGCACCCACGCCTCGCGCGGGAAGATCAGTGCCGTGCCCGACCCGACCGCGATGAAGGCCGCAGGCGACACGATTGCCACATAGAGGAACCGCACCATGCCCTGCAGGCGATGAAGGGACTCGTCGTCGGGAACATGCGTGCGCTGCACATAGAGGCCCGGCAGACAGATCAGCCCGGCGCTCCAGATGGAAATCGTAGCCACGTGGAGAAGCTTGATCCACAGCATCAGCGCGCAGCCCGTGCCGCGCCGGTCGCATCGTCGGTGCGGTCGAACCGCCGGGCAACAAGCAGCAGCGCCGCGAGGAGATAGGGAAGTGCTGCCGGAACCCACATGACGAGGCCTGCGAGCTGCTGGTCTGCCACCGGTGTCAGGCCGTAGGGCAGCGTGGTGGTGAGATGGAGTTCGTAGAGCGGGCGGTCGGCGAATGTGAGCAACGCGCCGAGCATGCCCATCTGAACGATCGTCGCCAGATATGCGAACAGCGCGCTGCCCATGGCAAGGCCAGGAGCAAGCAGGCGTCGCCACATGAGAACCGCGCTTCCCAGAAGGCTGAGCTGCATCGCCCAGTAGGCAAACGCGCCCGAAACCCCGACCGCGTAGAGCGCGGGCGCATGCCAGAGCCAGACGATAGCTGTATGCGCGACCACCAGCCAGGCAAGCGGAATGCGCCGTGTCGCACTTCTCTCACGCTCCGGAAATGCCAGCGCAAGCATGGGCGCGACGATGGCGATGAGCACGACGTGGTGTGCGACGCGCGCCGAGAACAGCGCTGTCGTCAGCGCGCAGAGCGGCGAGAGGAAGAGCACGAGGATCAACACGATGGCCGACGCCAGCGGCACGCCACCGCCCCGATCCTGGCGGAGAAAATGTGTGACGGCGAGTGCCGCACAAAGCGCAATCGCGACGACGTCAAAATTCCATGCGTAAAGCAGCGCTTCTGGTGCGGGTGCTGGCCCGCAATATGGGGTCGGCGTTGCCGTCGGTTCCATTCCTCAGCCTCTCCGCGCACAAGACTATCCCAAACGAAGGCAGCGATCCATCCGCGGCCAGGCTGGAATTGCGCCGCGTTTTGACGCGCCTACTCGATGACTGCGCAGGCGAGCCGGTCTCCCGCGTCACCCGTCGGCTGCGTGACGTTGTCGTCCGCGCCGGCATGGATCATCAGCGCGCGACCGGCAATATCGGCGTCGCCGCTGCCGAGCGTCACGCTCGTATTGAACACCTGGGCGCGCAATATGCCGTCGGCACCGACATATTGGTTGGGCATGTCCCCGGCGTGCGGCCCGTTCTCGGCCATGAAACCGTGCTCTTTGCCGCCCGGATTGAAATGGCCGCCTGCCGATTCATGACCCGTTTCGTGATCGCAGTTTCCCGTCTCGTGAACGTGGAATGCAACCCACTGCCCTGCGGGCAAGCCCGACACCTCCAGCGCGATCAGCACCCCCGTCGGCGTTCCCGTCAGCTCCGCGCTGCCGACTTCGGCACCGGCCGCGTCGATGAATGTCGCGCCGGCGGTCCCCGTTTCCTGCGCGTTTGCGAGGGATGCGGTGGAGATAAGCAATGCAGCGGCGAGATACTTCATAGGTCCGTCCTCGTGGTTTGCCCCGTTTGCGTAACCACTCGCACGCCCATTCGTTCCCACCCGGACGCATGCAGGCCCGGGTCAGAACAGGCTCCGGCCGTGGCGGTCTTATGTTTCAGCATGATTCCATAAGTGTCCGCGCGTTGCGGATTAGGTCGCGCCCTCGCCCGATTCCCTACCTAGCGCCACATTTAACGTTAACGGCTATGGAACCACCCCGAATGATCGCAAAAGCCCTGCCCTACGCAGCAGCAGCCACCATCCTCACCCTCTCGGCCATGCCGGCCTCCGCACAATGCGGCAGCGCGTCCTGGTATGCGCTCACCTCGAAGACCGCGTCTGGCGAACGGATGAACCCCGCGGCCATGACCGCCGCTCATCGTTCCCTGCCCTTCGGCTCCAAAATGATCGTCACCAATCAGCGTAACGGCAAGTCCGTCGTGGTGCGGATCAACGATCGCGGACCATTCATCAAGGGTCGCGTCATCGACCTGTCCAAGGCCGCCGCCCAGAAGCTGGGTTTCATCAAATCCGGCCACACCAAGATCTGCATGACGAGCACGAGCTGATCGACGCTTGCGCTATAGCGCCAGCTTGGGATCGTGACGGCCCTTCATCGGCAGATCGATCAGGAAGGTCCTACCCGCCAGAGGGTCGGTCTTGCGCGCCGCCTCATCCATGCCCTGCCAGGCCGAGGTGACGATCATCCGCTCAGCTTTGGGGCCAACGAAGGCCGGACACGAACTCTGCCGCGCCGGGATGTCGATGCTCCGCAGCCTGCGCCCGTCCGGATGGTAGCAATCGACCGCGCCCGATCCCCAACGCGCGTTCCAGATTAGGCCCTCCGCATCGGTGACCGAGCCGTCGATGCCGCCAGCGATACCGGCATGGTCGAGGAAGACAGCCGGCTCACCCACCGGCAACCCGGTCTGTGGATCGCACGCCACGCGCATCAGACGGTTCAGATGCGTGTCGGCGAAATAGGCGACGGTGCCGTCGGGCGAAAAGCAGATCGAATTGGGGATCGTGATTCCGGGATAGAGGCGGCGAAGCTCGCCCTCGCGGTACCAATAGATAGAACCCGCGCCGACTTGCGTGCCCTTGCCCATGGTACCGAGCCAGAAGGCGCCGGAGGGATGAACGCGCGCATCGTTCGAGCGCGTCAGGGCATTGTCGGCCTCGATGGGGTGGAGAACACTGAGCGTGCCTGTCTGCACGTCACGCACATGGAGTCCGGTCTCGGTGAAAAGCGCGTGTCTCCCCTCATCGATCACCGCCAGTGCGCTTGCCATCTCGGGCAGTTCGTGGACGACGGTCTCGCCGTCGGGCCAGCGTTTTGAGAGCAGCGTCTTGCCGCGAATATCGAACCAGTATGCCGTGTCTGTCGCAGGATCGTAGGTCGGTCCCTCGCCAAGCTGGCAGACGTGATCCGAGAACACAGAAGCCGCTGTATCGTCCATCGCTTGTCCCCCGCGGTCCGGGCTGTCCCGGTCTGGTGATTTTGAGGCAGGTGCACACGTCCCGCAAGATCGCGTGTCGATCAGTCGGCCATCGCCATCGCACGATAGGCGTCGCGCAGGTAGCCCATCGTGGCGTCGGCGTCCGATGGTCGCCCGAACAGATAGCCCTGCCCGCCGCCGCATCCGAACTGGACGAGACGCGCAGCCTGCGCCTCTTCCTCGATGCCCTCCGCGACCACATCCATGCCCAGGCCCTCGCACATCGCCAGAATGGCGCGGATGATGTGTTCGGACGGCCGATCCTCGAGGATCGACGAGACGAAGGCGCGATCGATCTTCAGCTTGTCGAAATGGAACTCGCGCAGCCGCCCCAGCGATGACTGGCCGGTGCCGAAATCGTCCAGCGCGACGCGAATGCCGACACCGCGCAGATCGTTGACGATCTTTTCCGCAGATTGCGGATCGGACATCAGGCCGGTTTCGGTGATCTCGATTTCGAGACGTCTCGGATCGAAGCCCGTACGCTCCAGAATCGCCAGGATCTGCTGGCCGGTGTTCTGGTCGACCAGTTGCGACGGCGACAGGTTGAACGACAAAAAGAGCTCGTCGGGCCAGTTGCGGGCGGTCTGCGTCGCCTTGGACAGCAGGAGCTGCGACAGCGGACCGATAATGCCGCGCTCTTCCGCGATCGGAATGAATACGGCGGGCGAGACCGGCCCGAGGTCCGGATCGGTCCAGCGCGCCAGCGCCTCGAACCCGATGACCTGTCGCGACTTGAGATCGACGATCGGCTGGAAATGCGGCTCCACCTCGCCTGCCGCCACCGCGCGGCGCAGCGCCTGCTCGATGCGCGTCATGCGCTTGGCGGCTTCCTCCATCTCGCGGGTGTAGACCACGACCTTGCCACGGCCCGAGCGTTTGGCGTGATAGAGCGCGGTTTCCGCCTTGCTGACCAGCGTCTCGGTGTTCTCCTCGCCGGAATAGAACAGCGAGCAGCCGACCGAGGCCGAGAGCCGGGCGGTGCGGTCGCCGACATCGTAAGGCGCGGAGAGAATTTCGATCAGCATCAGCGCGCGCTGGTGCGCGGCGTCCTCGCTGAAGACCATCGGATAGAGAAAGGCGAACTCGTCGGCACCGACACGCGCCACGGTCGAGTGGTGGTCCATCGACGCCTTCAGGCGCATGGCGACCTGCAGCAGGATGTTGTCGCCCGCCCTGCGGCCAAACAAATCGTTGATCGGCTTGAAACCGTCAAGATCGAGAATGCCGACGGCGAACGGAGCGGGGTCCTCGGCTCGATCCACGATCAGCCGGTCCACCTTGTCGAAGAATCGGCGCAAATTGCCCAGACCCGTAAGCGGGTCCGTGAAGGCAAGGTCGGTGCCTTCGCTGGCGATCTGGCCGGTGCCGGACAGGTTGGGCATCGGCGCCTCTGTTGGTTTTCTCGTTTTCGCTTTTTTCAGGCCGAAAGCTGCCAGAAAACCCTTTAGGAAAGGTATCGGACAGAACAATCGCCCGGTCGCGCCAATGGCGACGATGACCAGCGCCAGCGCATGGCCACCGCGAGCCAGCCTGCTTTATCTCGACGCCGCCTGCGGGATGGGATAACCAGACGTCCCCGCCCTATGCATCCGCCGGAGTCTTCCCATGGCCCTTCGCGTCGCCGTCCAGATGGACCACATTTCCACCGTCTCGATCGCAGGCGATACCTCTTTCGCGCTGTCGCTGGAAGCACAGCGGCGCGGCCATGCGCTTTTCCACTACACGCCCGACCGGCTGACGATGGAGAATGGTGGCGTCTTTGCCCGTGTGGAGGCGATGGAGGTCCGCGATATCAAGGGCGACCACTACACGCTGGGGGCAGCCGAACGCACCGACCTGTCGACCATGGACGTGATCCTGCTTCGCCAGGACCCGCCCTTCGACATGAACTACATCACGACGACCCACATCCTGGAGCGCATCCATCCCAAGACGCTCGTCGTCAACGACCCGGCCTGGGTGCGCAACAGCCCGGAGAAGATCTTCGTCACCGAGTTTCCCGACCTCATGCCGGAGACGCTGATCACGCGCGATCCGGCGGAGGTGGATGCGTTTCGCCGCGCCCATGGCGACATCATCGTCAAGCCGCTCTACGGCAATGGCGGCGCCGGCATCTTCCACATGCGCGACGGCGACAGGAACCTCGGCTCGCTTCTGGAGATGTTCAGCCAAATGTTCCGGGAGCCCTTCATCGTCCAGCGCTATCTCAAGGATGTGCGCAAGGGCGACAAGCGCATCATCCTCATCGACGGCGAGGCCGTGGGCGCGATCAACCGCGTGCCGGCCGAGCACGATGCGCGTTCGAACATGCACGCCGGAGGACGCGCCGAGGCCACCGAACTCACCGAGCGCGAACGCGAGATTTGCGCGCGCATCGGTCCGTCGCTCAAGGAACGCGGCTTCATTCTCGTCGGCATCGACGTGATCGGCGACTACATGACCGAGATCAACGTCACGTCGCCGACCGGCGTGCGCGAGGTGAAGCGCTTCGGCGGTGCGGACATCGCCGCGCTGTTCTGGGATGCGGTCGAGGCAAAACGCGGGTAGATTTTTCCGGAGGGGCTGTCGGGTGCGGACGATCTGGTTCGTCCTTGGGGTATCGCACACAAGAGGAGAAGACCATGACTTCCGAAGCAAAGCCCGCCAACGACCGCGAACTCGTTCTCGACCGCCTGCTCGACGCACCACGCCACGCCATCTATCGCTGCTGGACCGAAGCCGACCTCTTGAAGCAGTGGTTCGTGCCGAAGCCCTGGACGATCGCCAGCGCCGAGGTCGATGTGCGCCCCGGCGGAACAAGCGACATCACGATGCGCGATCCGGACGGCAACGACTATCCCAACAAGGGTGTCTATCTCGACGTCGTGCCGAACGAGAAGCTGGTCTTCACCGACGCGTTCACGCACGCCTGGCAGCCATCCGAAAAGCCGTTCTTCGTTGGCGAGATCACGCTGGCAGACGAAGGCGGCAAGACACGCTACATCGCCCGGGCGCGGCACTGGACGGTGGAAGACCGCGAAAACCACGAGAAGATGGGTTTTCACGAAGGCTGGGGCCAGTCCGCCGACCAGCTCGAGGAACTCGCCAGGACGCTCTGAGCCTCCGCGAGATCGCTGTGGAAACCGCCTGAACGAGCCGGCCACGCGCCGGCTTTTTCGGTTTCGCGGAACAGATGTTCCGCATCTGCAACCACCTGCAACCTGTGTGCATCTCAAGCGCGAATTTGTTCTTGTATTGTTCTTGCCGTAGCGGCAGCTTTGTGCTTGAGTGCCGGCAGTCGGGTTTCGTTTTGGGACGGTTGCGTTTGGATTTGCCTGCGGGGGCGGATCGAAGGGGCAGGTAGAGCATGGTTGCGCGGGTCACCACCATCGCCTTCGAAGGCATCGAAGCCGTACCTGTCGATGTGCAGGTCATGGTCGGGCCTGGAAAGATCGGCATGCAGATCGTCGGCCTCGCCGACAAGGCGGTGGCCGAAAGCCGGGAGCGCGTGCAGGCCGCGCTTCACGCGTCCGGCCTGTCGATGCCGCCCAAGAAGGTGACGGTCAATCTCGCGCCGGCCGATTTGCCCAAGGAGGGCAGCCACTACGACCTGCCGATCGCGCTTGGCCTGATGGCCGCGCTTGGCGCCATCCCCGGCGATGTGCTGCAATCCTATGTCGTGCTCGGCGAACTCGCGCTGGATGGAACCACCGCACCGGTTACCGGCGCACTGCCGGCCGCGATCGGCGCGAACGCCCTGGGCAAGGGCCTGATCTGCCCCCATGCGGTGGGGCCGGAGGCGGCATGGGCAGGCTCCGACATCGACATCGTGGCGCCGCGCAGCCTGATATCCATCGCCAACCACTTTCGCGGCACGCAGGTTTTGTCGCGGCCGGAGCCGGCGGTTCATCCGGTCGCATCCAACCTGCCCGACCTCGCCGACATCAAGGGCCAGGAAAGCGCCAAGCGTGCCCTGGAGGTGGCGGCGGCCGGCGGGCACAATCTTCTGATGGTGGGGCCGCCGGGATCGGGAAAATCGATGCTGGCGCAGCGCCTTCCGTCGATCCTGCCGAAACTGTCGCCGCGCGAGTTGCTCGAAGTCTCGATGATCGCGTCGATCGCGGGCGAGATCGCCGGTGGAAAGCTCTCCGACCGACGGCCGTTTCGCGCGCCGCATCATTCCGCAACCATGGCCGCGCTCGTTGGCGGCGGCCTGCGCGTGCGGCCCGGCGAGGCGTCACTTGCCCATCACGGCGTGCTGTTTCTCGACGAACTGCCGGAGTTCAACCCGCAGGCGCTGGATTCCCTGCGCCAGCCGCTCGAGTCCGGCGAATGCGTCATCGCGCGCGCCAACGGGCGGGTCAGCTATCCCGCGCGCATCCAGCTCATCGCGGCCATGAATCCGTGCCGGTGCGGCATGGCGGGCGAGCCGGGCCATCGCTGCGCGCGCGGCCCGCGCTGCCAGGCCGACTACCAGGCCCGCATTTCCGGCCCGCTGCTCGACCGGATCGATCTGCGCATCGAGGTGCCTGCCGTCTCGGCGGGCGACCTCATCCGTCCCTCGCGCGCGGAAACCAGCGCTGTGGTGGCGGAACGTGTCGCACGTGCCCGGATGGTGCAGGCCGACCGCTATGCGGAGCGGGGGCTGTCCGGCATCACGACCAATGCGCTGTGTCCGACATCGCTGATCGAAGAGGTGGCGGCACTGGACCAGAGCGGCACGTCGCTGCTTCGCGACGCGAGCGAGAAGCTTAGCTTTTCAGCCCGCGCCTATCATCGTGTCTTGAAGGTCGCGCGCACCTTAGCCGATCTGGACGGCACGGCCAATGTCGGGCGTATTCATCTCGCGGAAGCGATCTCGTATCGCATGGCGGGAGAACGGCTCGCGCACGCGGCGTAGTCGAGCGACACTGCTCCGGTGTGAAACCGAGGCAGACAGATACCAACCGATCGAATAGCCCGTGGGTGGCTACGGCCCGCGCTACTCCAGAGCTCCGACGAGCATGTTCTGGTCTTCGCGAAGCGTCACCCAGCGACCCGTATGGACCGAAGCCTGCCGCTTCAGGAAGCGGTAGCCGGTCTTGTGCCAGAGGCGCATTTCGTTGCTCAGATTGTCGAGAACCATATCCCCGCGATCGGTGCGGACCGTCAGAACCGCGTGGCCTTCGCCGTCGCGCTTGCGCACCACGGTGATCAGAAGGTTCGACAGGGACATGCCCTTCTCTGCAAGTTGCCGGCGCTTTTCCAGCACATAGTCCTCGCAATCGCCGACATTGTTCACCGGATAGGCCCAGACCTCGTCCTTGCCGTAGATATCGAAGTCGCTCATCGGCTTCACGGCTTTGTTGACCGCGGCGTTGACGCGCAGGATCATCGCCTTGAGAGGCTCGGTCAGGATCGCGGGGCCGGAATCGCGCGGCCGGATAGAGCATTCCGAGGGATTGGTACGGCAAAAATCATAATGGCCGATCGGCTGGGAGGTGTATCCCCCAGTGATCATCGATCCGACGCCCGAAGCTTCGGTCGTCGTCCCCGTCGCCGCCGCGAAGAACAGCGCCGCGGCCGCGAGCGGCCACAGCCGCCACCTGCCATGCGTGGCTCTCATATCGCCCAAACCCCCGACTTCACCGATTCTTTTGATCGTTAAAGAAAAGTTAAATGGCGTTCGCCGCCGGAGTCAATCGGCCGAAAGGAGGAGTTCAAGGGGATGGTTAGCGTTACGAAAGCACTGTGTCTTCCATCACACAGGTGCCTGCACATAAATCAGGCGGCCTTTGAGGCGTCCGACCTGTGTGGGCGGGCCTTCACGCGACAAGCGAACAGAGGGCTCCGGAAGCCCCAAAACCTCGCGTTCGATGGGCGTTCTCAGCTCTTCACAAGGCGTGGTTTTGCCGACGAGCGCGCAGGGGTTGCCCGGCTTGTCATGAAGTCCACGATGCGCGGCACGATTTCGGAGCGGAAACGCGACCCGTTGAACACGCCGTAATGCCCGACCTTGGGCTGCATGTAATGCGCGCGCATCTCGTCGGGGATATTGACGCACAGATCGTGCGCGGCCTGCGTCTGGCCGATGCCTGAAATGTCGTCGTTCTCGCCCTCGACGGTGAACAGCGCGACGTTTCTGATCGCCGCCGGGTCCACCGGTTCGCCCCGATGCTTCATCCGCCCCTTGGGCAAATCCTGGCGCACAAAGACGGTTTCGACCGTCTGCAGGTAAAATTCGGCCGTCAAATCCATCACGGCGAGATATTCGTCATAGAAGTCGCGATGTTTTTCGGCGGAATCGCCATCGTCCTTGACGAGATGGACGAAGAAATCCTTCTGCGCGATCAGATGGCGATCGAGGTTCATGCTCATGAATCCCGAGAGTTGAAGGAAGCCGGGATAGACATCGCGCAGGAAGCCCGGATTCGGCCACGGCACCTGCATGATGACGTTGTCGCGGAACCAGTCGATGCCCTTTTCCTCGGCGAGCACGTTCACCGCGGTCGGGTTGCGGCGCGTATCGATCGGCCCGCCCATCAGCGTCATCGACGCCGGCGCGAAACGGTCGCCGCGCGCTTCCATCACTGCAACAGCCGCCAGCACGGGCACCGAAGGCTGGCACACGGCCATCACATGCGTATCGGGACCGAGATGGTGAAGCATCTCGATCACGTAGTCGACATAGTCGTCGAGATCGAAACGGCCCTCGGCCAGCGGCACCATGCGCGCGTCGATCCAGTCCGTGATGTAGACGTCGGCGTGCTGCGCCATGGCCTCGACCGTACCGCGCAACAGGGTCGCGTAGTGGCCCGACATCGGCGCGACGATGAGAAGCTTGGGGTCCGCCTTGCGCGATTTCGGCACGTCGCGCTGAAAATTGATCAGATTGCAGAACGGCTTCGACCAGACGGTCTTTTCAGCAACCGCCACTTCCTGGAAATCGAGCTTGACGCTGTTGATGCCGAAGCTCGGCTTGCCATAGCGGCGCGTGGTGCGCTCGAACACTTCCGCCGTCGCAGCGACCGAGCGGCCCCACGGCGTGGCTGCAAGGGGATTGAGCGGGTTCTGGTAGAACATGCGGACGGCGTCCGCATAGGCGCGCGCAGGCTGAAGCGCAGCGTGATTCATCTCATAGAGCTGATAGTACATCGATGCTCCCAACACCGCGGCCGGCAGCGGCGAATGGGTAAGCCGGTCGAGCAAATGTTATAAGGGAAAGCCTAACAGTCTTTTGCTGCAACGCAATAGAGTACGAAGGTCGAAGAGCTTACGCTCCGTGACGGCATTTCAGCCATCGGTCGCGCGCACCATCAGCACCCGTGCGGCAGGGGCCACGTCCTCCGGCAATTCGCGCAAAAAAGCCTCGCGCAGCGCAGGCGGCGCGCTGTCCAGCGGCAACTCGGAAAACCCGAGCGTCTCGTAGAAAGGCTGATTGAAGGGCACCGCGCGGAAGGTCGTCAGGCTCACGCCCTCAAGGCCGCGTGCCGCCGAGGCTTGCACGACCCTGCGCACCAACGCCGCGCCCAACCCCTTGCGTCCATGTACGGGATCGACGGAAAGCTCGCGCAGATGGAGGAACGAGCCCAGCGGTCCGGCAACCGCGTAGCCCGCCGGTTCTCCGCCGGCTGTCGTCGCCACCCAGACCTCGTGCCCCTTCGCCATAGCGCGGAAATCGGCCACGCTGGCGAACGGGTTGTCGGCGATCTCGGGGTAGCCGTGTTGGCGGAAGAGTTGGGCCGCCCGGTTCTCGATGCCCAGCAGCGCCGGATCGTCGTCCGGCCGGTGCGGGCGGATGGCGTAGCCCAGCGGCGGGCCATCACCCGGCGGCGCGGTATCGGCCCGTGCCACGGTTCAGCCCTCGGCGCCCTCGACGATCGTCATATCGGCGTCGGCCACCGTGATGCGGATCGCCTTGGCTGCCTGATACTCAGCCGAATTGTAGCAATCGAGCGCCGCCTGCATCGACGGGAATTCGATCACGACATTGCGGGCGCGGCCGGTGCCCTCAAGACCTTTCCACTCACCGCCACGCGCGAGGAAGTGCGCGCCGTAGCGCTCGAATGCGGGCTTCGCCGTCGCGACATAGTCCTTGTAGCGCTCGGGATCGCGTACATCGACATGCGCGATCCAGTATCCCTTGGCCATGATGTCCTCCCTGCGTCTTTTACGAAAACGTCGCTGCCTAAGCAGCTTCCATCTCGGCAATGATCGCCTGAGCCGCCGCGCGACGATCCTTCGCGCCGACGATCGGCCTTGCGACAACCAGATGGCTCGACCCGGCCCGCAAGGCGTCGGCCGGCGTCATCACGCGCTTCTGGTCGCCATGGTCGGCACCTACCGGCCTGATACCCGGCGTCACGACCGCCAGGTCCGGACCGACGATCTTGCGCACGGCTGCGGCTTCCGACGCGGCACACACGACGCCGCCCATGCCTTCGGTGCGGATCTGCTCGGCGCGGCGCAGCACCAGCGTGTGCGGATCATATTCGTAACCGGCATCGATCAGGTCCTGCTCGTCCATCGAGGTGAGCACGGTGACGCCCAGCAGGCAGAGATCGGAACCGCGCGCGGCTGCGACGGCGGCGCGCATCGCCTTGGGATAGGCGTGCAGCGTCAGCATCGTGACGCCCATCCTGACAATGTTCTCGACCCCCTCCGCGACCGTGTTGTCGATGTCGAGCAGCTTCATGTCTAAAAAGACCTTCTTGCCGTCGGCCACGAGGTCGCGGGCGAAATCGAGCCCGCCGGCAAAGGCCAGCCGATAGCCGATCTTGTAGAAATTCGCGACGCCATCCAACTCGCGAACGGCCTTTTCGGCGTCCTGAATGGTCGGCAGGTCCAGCCCGACGATGAGACGATCGCGCATCGAAGTCATTCAGTTCCCCCTGTCGGACATTAGCCACGCGTGCTCAATCAGCGTCTTGCACAGCCGCTGCATCCCCTTGCGCAGCCGCTCTTCCCTGAAATCGCCGTTCTCGTCGAAGGCCTCGCCGCTATTCGGCACAGAAACCTGCGGCGCGATCACGTCCACCTGCATGTGCGCAAGGACCGCGCGCAGATGGGCCGCGCTGCGTATGCCGGCGAAATGCCCGTTGGAAGAGGAGCAGATGGCCATCACCTTGCCAGGATACGGGCGCAGCGGCCTGCCATTGTCCGTGGACACGCGGCTCACCCAGTCGATCGTGTTCTTGAGAAGCGGCGGGATCGAGCCGTTATATTCCGGCGTCGCGATCAGGATCGCGTCATGCGCGGCGAACAACCGGGCAAGCTTGTAGGCGTTTTCGGGGATGCCCTCTTCCTTCTCAAGGTCTTCGTCCATGATGGGAAGGGGGTAGTCGGCGAGCGAGATGCGCGTCACTTCCGCGCCCTGCAACGCCAGTTCCTTCTGCGCCGCATCGGCATTTCGGCCGCTATAGGCGCCCGACCGGATCGAGCCTGCGAAGACGAGAATCTTGGGTGTCATGGGGCGCTTGCTTCCGCGTGTTCGAACGCCCCTTCGTATAGTCGAAGGGTCGGCGCTGTCAAAGCGCCGATAGCGCCGCCTGATTCAGGACGCGCGGGGGCGCCGGTAGATCCAGAGCTGGGTCGGAGGAAGATTGCGGATGATGAAGTCGAAATGTTCGACCGTGTAGTTTCCGCGGCCGGGCGGCACGGGAGAGCGCGGCCCGTAGGTAAGCTGCACGACCGGCCTGCCTGCCGGAATGCGGTCGAGCAGATCCTCGACATAGGCAACCCGCTGGGCGACGGGGAAATTGAGCAGCGGCACGCCCGATATGATCGAATCGAAGGTCAGGTCACGCTTGTCGCCGAGCGTCGCATCGAGGTCGAACGCATCGCCCTGAATGAAGTTGACCTGCGGGTAGGCACGTTCCAGATGCTCGACGAAATCCTCTGAATACTCGATCGAGTAGAGATCGCTCGGACTGACGCCTGCCTCCAGGATCGCCTTGGTGATCACGCCCGTGCCGGGTCCAAGCTCGAGAACGGGCAGTCCCGAATCGATATTGATGACGGACGCCATCTTTCGCGCGGTGACACCGCTGGTCGGCACGATCGAGCCCACGGCGCGGGGCTTGTCTATCCAGCCCTTGAAGAACCGCAGTTCTTCGTCGAAGCGGCGCGCCAGCGACCTGCGAAGGTCATGAGCCATGCGATCTCGTCTCCCGAACGTAAATTATCGTACCCTTACGTAAGGAATACGATCAGCGTTGCAAGCCTGAAGCGGAGCTTAGCACACACGCGGCCGGAACGCTGGGCCCGCTCAACATTTTTGCGTATGGCGTCAGCGCTCAGCCTATTCGCTGAACGAATCGAAGAAGACCTTCATGCGCGAGAAGAACCCGGTCGAATGGGGATTGTTTTCCTTCGACGAAATCTGCTCGAATTCCTCGAGGAGCTCGCGCTGGCGCTTGGTCAGGTTCTGCGGCGTCTCGATATCGACCTGGATGTAGAGGTCGCCGATGTTCGGCTGGCGCAGGATCGGCATGCCCTTGCCCTTGAGGCGGAACTGCTTGCCGTTCTGGGTGCCTTCGGGAACCTTCACGCGCGTCTGCGTGCCGTCGAGCGTAGCGACCTCGAACGAACCGCCGAGTGCTGCCGTCGTCATCGATATCGGGGCCTTGCAGAACAGGTCGGCGCCATCGCGCTGGAAGAATTCGTGCGGCTTGACCGACAGGAAGATGTAGAGGTCGCCGGCCGGCCCGCCGCGCGCGCCTGCCTCGCCTTCACCGGCGAGCCTGATGCGGGTTCCGTCCTCGATGCCCGAGGGAATGTTGACCGAAAGCGAACGCTCCTCGGTGACGCGGCCCTGGCCGGAGCATTTCGGGCAGGGGTCCTTGATCGTCTGGCCCCGGCCCTGGCACTGCGGGCAGGTACGCTCGATCGAAAAGAAGCCCTGCGACGCACGGACGCGGCCGGAGCCCGAGCACATCGAGCACGTGACGGGCTGGGTGCCCGGTTTCGCGCCTGAGCCCGAGCATTCGTCGCAGGTGATCGATGCCGGAACGTGGATTTGCGCGGTGCGGCCGTTGAAGGCCTCTTCCAGCGTGATCTCCATGTTGTAGCGCAGATCAGCGCCGCGCTCGCGGCCACCCGACGAGCGCCGCTGGCGGCCCATCATGTCGCCGAAGATATCCTCGAAGATGTCGGCGAAGCCGCCCGCTCCAAAGCCCTGTCCGCCGCCCATGCCGCCCTGCTCGAACGCCGCGTGGCCGAAACGGTCGTAGGCCGCGCGCTTCTGCGGGTCCTTCAGCGTCTCATAGGCTTCGTTGATCTCCTTGAAGCGCTGCTCGGACGCCGCATCGCCGGGATTGCGGTCGGGATGGCACTGCATCGCGAGCTTGCGAAACGCGCTCTTGAGCTCTTTTTCGTCCGCCCCCTTCTGGACGCCGAGCGTTTCGTAAAAATCAGCCTTCATGGGTTTCCCTGGGCGACGAGCCTTGGTTCAAGCGCCGATTGTTGCTGCGATACGCACACGCCCCCGGGCGCTGCATGTCATCGATTTAGTGAGCATTGCGTGGATATGCCAGATGTTGGCCGGTTCGAGCGGTGTTTTGTCCCGCATTCCAGCCGCAACCCGAAGCGCCCATCCACGGAAAAACCCGGCACTAGGCCGGGTTTCCGTTCGTTCTGGCCGGATCAGGCAGACTTCTTCTTGTCGTCGTCGTCGATTTCCTCGAAATCGGCGTCCACGACATCGTCGCCGCTCTTGGCCGCATCTGCCTTCGCGTCGGCCTCTGCGGCCTCCGCCTGGCTTGCCTCGTACATCGCCTGGCCGAGCTTCATCGATGCTTCGGCAAGCGTGTTGGACTTCGCCTTGATGTCCTCGGCGTCGTCACCCTCGGTGGCCGTCTTCAGCTCGGCGAGCGCGGCTTCGATGGCCTTGCGGTCCTCCTCGGAAACCTTGTCGCCATACTCCTTCAGCGACTTCTCCGAAGAATGGATCAGCGCTTCGGCCTGGTTCCTGGCCTCGACGGCGTCACGACGCTTCTTGTCCGTCTCGGCATTCGCCTCGGCGTCCTTGACCATCTTCTCGATGTCGGCGTCGGACAGACCGCCCGATGCCTGGATGCGGATCTGGTGCTCCTTGCCGGTGCCCTTGTCCTTGGCCGAAACGTTGACGATGCCGTTCGCGTCGATGTCGAACGTGACCTCGATCTGCGGCACGCCGCGCGGTGCAGGCGGGATGCCGACCAGATCGAACTGACCCAGCATCTTGTTGTCCTGCGCCATCTCGCGCTCGCCCTGGAAGACCCGGATCGTCACGGCCGACTGCGAATCCTCGGCGGTCGAGAAGACCTGGCTCTTCTTGGTCGGGATCGTGGTGTTGCGCTCGATCAGGCGGGTGAACACGCCGCCCAGCGTTTCGATGCCGAGGGACAGCGGGGTCACGTCGAGCAGCAGCACGTCCTTGACGTCGCCCTGCAGAACGCCGGCCTGAATGGCCGCGCCCATAGCGACGACTTCGTCGGGGTTGACGCCCTTGTGCGGCTCCTTGCCGAAGAACTGCTTCACGATCTCCTGGATCTTGGGCATGCGGGTCATGCCGCCGACCAGAACCACTTCGTCGATCTCACCGGCCTTGAGGCCGGCATCCTTGAGCGCCGCCTTGCAGGGCTCGACGGTGCGCTGGACGAGATCGTCGACGAGCTGCTCGAACTTGGCGCGCGTCAGCTTCATGGTCAGGTGCTTCGGACCCGTCGCATCGGCGGTGATGAAGGGCAGGTTGATCTCGGTCTGCGATGCCGACGACAGCTCGATCTTCGCCTTTTCAGCGGCCTCCTTGAGGCGCTGGAGCGCGAGCTTGTCGGTCTTCAGGTCGATGCCCTGTTCCTTCTTGAACTCGGCCGCCAGATACTCGACCAGGCGCATGTCGAAGTCCTCGCCGCCGAGGAACGTGTCGCCATTGGTCGACTTCACCTCGAAGACGCCGTCGCCGATCTCGAGCACCGAGATGTCGAACGTGCCGCCGCCAAGATCGTAGACGGCAATCGTCTTGCCTTCCTTCTTGTCGAGGCCATAGGCGAGTGCTGCCGCGGTCGGCTCGTTGATGATGCGCAGGACTTCGAGACCCGCGATCTTGCCGGCATCCTTGGTCGCCTGACGCTGGGCGTCGTTGAAGTAGGCCGGAACCGTGATGACGGCCTTGTCGACCTTCTCGCCGAGATAGGCTTCAGCGGTTTCCTTCATCTTCTGAAGGATCATCGCCGACACCTGGCTTGGCGACTGCTTGGAGCCGTGGGCTTCCACCCACGCGTCGCCATTGTCACCCTTCACGATCTTGTAGGGGACGAGCTTCTTGTCCTTTTCGGTGACCGGGTCGTCGTAGCGACGGCCGATCAGCCGCTTGATGGCGAACAGGGTATTTTCAGGGTTGGTCACCGCCTGGCGCTTCGCAGGCTGGCCGACCAGTCGCTCATCCGAATCCGTGAAGGCGACGATCGACGGCGTCGTGCGCGCGCCTTCCGCGTTCTCGATGACCTTGGCGTCCTTGCCGTCCATGACGGCGACGCAGGAATTCGTCGTTCCGAGATCGATACCAATAACTTTGGCCATGTTCATTCTCTCCGATTAGCAGGCCGTCGTGGACCCTCTAGAGGCATTCCGGGGGACGGCCCCCGTTACTCGACAAGTTCGCGAAAGCAGCCATCCATCGGCCACCTCGCGAGGTTGTGGGGTATATAAGAAGGTGGGATTTTCCGCGCAAGTCGCTGTCAGCGTGGATTTCGTTGGAATAGGTGGAGATTTGCGGCAATTTTGCGCTAGAAAGCGGCTCACAGCCGCTGACACGTCTCAGCCAACTCCCATATCGGCACCATGCAGCGCCCTATTCGCACAGATACGATACAGCCATCACGAATCGCAACGACGGCGAACAATGGCCGGGCGCTGCGCCTTTCGCAGCGCCACCTCGAGGCATTGGCGCGCGAAATCGCCGACCCCGGGCCTCGTCTCCTCAGCGGCTTTCGACCCGCCACGGAGACCGACTACGATGCGCTCGTGGCCGAACTGATGCAGCGGGCGCCACGCGACGATTTCTGGGTCTTCGCCTATGGCTCGCTGATTTGGAACCCCGAATATGACGTTGCCGAGCAGCGGGTCGCCCGGGCGCATGGCTGGCGGCGCTCCTTCTGCCTCGGCTGGGACTATCGCTTTCGCGGCAGCGACACCGAGCCGGGCCTCATGCTGGCGCTCGATCGCGGCGGCCAATGCAGGGGCGTCGTTCATCGCATTCCCGGCGACCGCCTCAAGGAAAACCTCGATCGCCTCGTGCGGCGCGAGATGAGCATGGTGCCGAGCGCCTTTCCCGCGCGCTTCATCCGGACCGAAACGGACGAGGGGCCCGTCACGGCGCTGACCTTCGCGATGAACCGCAACAGCGGGCGCTATGTCAGCGGTCTCTCCGATGAGGCGCTTGCCGATGTGCTGGCAAGGGCATGCGGTTTTCGCGGATCGATGGCGGAATATTTGTTCTCGACCGTATCCCGCCTGGAGGAACTCGGAATCCACGACCGGTACCTCTGGCGTCTCCAGGAACTGGTCGCCGAGCGGATCGAGCGGGCGCATTTCGGATCGGAAACCACCCCATGAGCGCTCTTTCAGGACCAACACTCATCGCCGCAGCAGGTCTTTGCGGCGCGGCAGGCGTGGCTCTGTCGGCGGCTGCGGCCCATGTGGGCGGCGGCAATCTCGGCACGGCCGCCAACTTCCTCCTGATGCACGCGCCGGCTTTGCTCGCAATCGGGCTCCTCGGCCAGCGCCGGTCGCTCACGATTGCAGGCTATGTGCTCCTGCTCGGCATGGCGTTGTTTTGCGGCGATCTCGTAGCCCGCGAAACCATCGGCCAGCGCCTGTTTCCCATGGCGGCGCCCGCCGGTGGCATCCTGATGATCCTCGGCTGGCTCGCCATTGCGGTTGCGGGCTTTGCGGAACGCACGGCCGGCCCGCGCTGACGCGCTGTCAGACGCTTTCCCACGTGTCGGTGTCGCCGGCGCGGAACACCGCGTCGATCAGCTTCTGGTTCTTCACGGACTCCTCGAGCGAGAAAAGCTGTACCGTTTCGCCGCGCGCCGCCCGGGCGAACGTCTCGACCTGAAGCTGATATTGTTTCGTTGCCGGGAAGCGGAAGATCTGTGCCGTTCCATGCCCCTGATCGTGCAAGGTCACGCGGTGGTCGTCGTAAAGGCCGGCATTGAAGGGCGATGCGACCTCGATGAAGCCCTTGTCGCCGTGGAAGACCATCATCTGCCGCGCGGCAAGCTGGGTGGACAGATAGAAGGACAGTTCGAAACTGCCGAAATCCGCCCGGATGCTCGAATGGATGTCGGTGCCGAAGGTCTTGTCACGCTCGACGGTCGCCTGCACCCGCCTCGGCTCCGCCCCGGTCGCAAAGCGCGTCGTCACGGCCGGATAGACGCCGATGTCGGGCAATGCGCCGCCGCCCAGTTCGGGCCGGTTGCGCATGTTCTGCGGATCGACATTGTAGTAGGAAAACGCGCCCTGCACGTAGCGAAGCCGCCCGATCGCACCGTCCGCGATCAGGTCGCGCACCTTCGCCCATTGCGGGTGGTACGTGACCATGAACGCTTCGGAGACGATGACCTTGTTGCGGTCCCGCGCGGCGATGACCGGCGCAATCTGATCGGCGTGGAGCGCGAGCGGCTTTTCCACCAGCACATGCTTGCCGGCATCGGCGGCCTTCACCGCCCACTCCACATGTTGCGAGGTGGGCAGCGGAATGTAGACGGCGTCGATCACGTGCGACGCCAGCATGTCCTCGTAGGAACCGAACGCATGCGGCGCGCCGAATCGCTCCGCCAGCGCCGAGGCTTTCGCTCCGTCGCGGCTGGCGATCGCGGACAGCACGCCGTTGTCCGATTCCTGGATCGCAGGAATGAGCTGCTCGCGTGCAATCTTGGCGGTGGACAGGATGCCCCATCTGAACATGTCGTCGTCTCCCTTGTCCTCGGCATGCATTCACCGAGGTTTTTTGCCTAGCGCTCCTGAACATGCGACCGTGAAGACCTATGTCAGGCGATAACTCTCCCACGCATACAATCCCATCGGAGCTCATCATGCAAAAGCGCAAACTCGGCCGCACGGGCCTGACCATCGCCCCACTGGTTCTTGGCGGCAACGTCTTCGGCTGGACGGCCGACGAAAAGACGTCCTTTGACATCCTGAGCGCA
Source organism: Mesorhizobium sp. CAU 1732 (assembly GCF_039888675.1). Classification (NCBI taxonomy): domain Bacteria; kingdom Pseudomonadati; phylum Pseudomonadota; class Alphaproteobacteria; order Hyphomicrobiales; family Phyllobacteriaceae; genus Mesorhizobium; species Mesorhizobium sp. CAU 1732. Next base: position 121,023 of record NZ_JBDQQR010000001.1, on the reverse strand, counting down.
TTTCATGGGGCGGGCTTCAACGCCATCGACACGGCCGACGTCTATTCGCGCTGGGCGCCCGGGCACGAAGGCGGCGAGTCCGAAGCGATCATCGGCAAATGGCTGAAGAGCGCGGCGATCCCGCGCGACGAGGTGGTGATCGTCACCAAGGTCGGCTCCGACATGGGGCAGGGGCACACGGATTTGTCGAGGACATGGATCATGGAGGCCGTCGAAAACTCTCTGAAGCGGCTCCAGACCGATCACATCGACCTCTATCTGTCGCACTGGCCCGACGATCGGACGCCCTATGAGGAAACGCTCGAGGCCCATGCGAAGCTCGTCGCCGACGGCAAGGTCCGCGCCTTCGGCGCCTCGAACCTCGACGCCGCACAGTTGCAGGCCTCGTTCGACGCCGCCAAGGCGGCTGGCCTGCCGCGCTACGACGCGCTGCAGCCTGAATACAACCTCTACAACCGCGACAGTTTCGAAGGGCCGCTGGCGGACCTCTGCCGCAGGCAAGAAATCGGGGTCATCACCTATTACAGCCTCGCCTCGGGCTTCCTGACGGGCAAATACCGCTCGGCCGGCGACACCAAAGGCAAGGCGCGCGGCGGCGGTGTGGCTAAATATCTCGACGCACGCGGCCTGGCGATCCTCGATGCGCTGGACGCGGTAAGCGCGGAGACCGACGCCAAACCCGCCGAGATCGCGCTTGCCTGGCTGATGGCGAAGCCGGCCGTCACCGCGCCGATCGCCAGCGCGACCAGCGTCGCACAGGTCGAAAGCCTGGTGAAATCCGCTACGTTCAAGCTTTCCGACGATCAGATGAAGCGTCTCGACGACGCAGGACAATGAGGCTCGCCATGCAGCACAGAAAACTCGGTTCGGAACTCGAAATTTTTCCCATCGGCCTCGGCTGCATGGGCATGAGCCACGCCTATGGCGGGCAGGACGAGAAGGACGCCATCGCCACGCTGCACCGTGCGGTCGAACTGGGCGTCACGCTGTTCGACACGGCGGAAGTTTACGGCCCGTTCACCAACGAGGTGCTGGTCGGCAAGGGGCTGAAGCCGCTGCGCGACAAGGTCCGGATCGCCACCAAGTTCGGCTTCAACATCGTCGAGACACAAGACGGTCCGAAGCAGGAGCCGGGCCTGAACAGCCGCCCGGAAAACGTCCGCAAGGTCGCCGAGGCCTCGCTGAAGCGGCTCGGCATCGAGGTCATCGACCTGTTCTACCAGCACCGGGTCGATCCCGACGTGCCGTTCGAGGAAACGGTCGGCGCGATGGCCGATCTCGTCAAGGAGGGCAAGGTGCGCACGCTCGGCCTGTCGGAAGCGAGTGCGGCGTCGATCCGGCGCGCGCATGCCGTGCATCCGATCGCCGCGGTTCAGAGCGAGTATTCGCTGTGGACGCGGGACCCCGAAGCCGAGGTGCTGCCCACCTGCCGCGAGCTCGGAATCGGCTTCGTGCCGTTCAGCCCGCTCGGACGCGGCTTCCTCACCGGCGCGATCACCTCGGCGGACCAGCTCGGCGAAAAGGATTTCCGGCGCGGGCTGCCGCGTTTCGAGGAGGAAAACCTCAAGCGCAACCTCGCCGCTGTGGCCGATCTTCAGGCCTTCGCGGCGACGAAGGGCGTGAGCGCAGCACAACTCGCGCTCGGCTGGGTGCTGCATCAGGGCGACTTCATCGTGCCGATCCCCGGTTCGCGCAAGATCGCCAATCTGGAGCAGAACGTGGCTGTGGCCTCGATCGCTCTCAGCGCCGACGATCTGGCCCGGATCGGCCGGATCGTCTCGCCGGAAACCACATCCGGCGAGCGCTATTCTCAAGCCATGCAGCAGCAGGCGAACCGGTAGCAGCGCGCCTCGTCCGAGCCGCCCGGGAGACACACGCTAGATCGCCGCGCATCCTTACGGACGCACGAGTGGCGATCTATCTCTTTTTGTTTGAGCATCGGAATAATCCGAAAACCGGATTCCACTTTTCGGTCCGATGCTCTACCATCTTCGAGGTCACGGGCTTCCAGCGAGGAAGGCGCTGACCTCGGAGAGGAACCTGTCGTGGGCCTCAAGCTGCACCCAATGGCCGCAGCCGGGAACCATGACGAGACGAGCGTCGGGCATGCGGGCGGCGGCCCGGCGCGATCCTTCCGGATCGACGATCGGATCGTCCTCGCCATGGAGGATCAACGTGGAAACCGCAATCGCGTGGACGCGATCGCTGAGGTCGTTCAGCATGCCTCGGCGCCCGATCGTTGCCTGGTTGTAGCGGCCATAGGCCAGGCCTCCGCGGGGGTGGCGGGCTTCGTGCACGAACTCCTCGACGACTTCGGGCGGCAGCTTGCGAATGTCCTTGACGATCGCGCGCAGCGCCGTCCGGGCGAAGCGATTGGAAAGGCGCGAGGCAGGCCGGAGCAGCCAGTCCGGCGACCGGGCCATGAGCCAGGCTCCAAAATGCGCGGCACGGTTTCGGAAGATCGGCACGAGCCCGCCCGGGGCGACCAGCACCAGCCCGCGCACGCGCCGGGGATGGTCGAGCGCCAGATTGAGCGCCACATCGCCGCCCATCGAAACACCAAAGACGATCGCCGGGCCTACGCCGAGCCGATCCATCGCCTCGGCGAGCACGGCGGCCATCTCGCGGGGGCCGCCGACAGGCTCGGCCCCGATGCTGCCGCCGAAACCAGGCAGGTCCAGCGCCCAGACCTCGCGGCTCCCGGCGAGCGGGCCGATCAGCCGATACCAGGAAATCGCAGCGCTATCGCTGCCCCCGCCATGCACGAGAACGACTGGAGATCGGTCATCCGCCGCAACGCCCGCGTGCAGAACGCGCAGCCGGCCCGCCGCCGTCGTCACATGTCGCTCTTCCGCGCCGGGCGGCAGAAGTCGCTTCGAGCCGTCCTTTTTGCGCATGTCTTTATCCCGAAGCCGGTTCCTACCTTCGGGCGACATGCGCTAGCCCCGCAACACGCCGCCGGTCTGCTTCGCGACGTTCTCGACGATCCGGCCGGCGAGCGCCTCGAAATCCTCGTCAGTGAGGGTTCGATCGACCGGCTGAATCGCGACTTCGATGGCGACCGACTTCTTGCCCTCGCCGAGCGACGCGCCCTCGAACACGTCGAAGACGCGGACGCCGGTGATCAGTTTCTTGTCGGCCCCGCTTGCGGCGCGCGTCAGCGTCGCCGCCTCGACGGCCTTGTCGACCACGAAGGCGAAATCGCGCTTCACCGCCTGGAAGGGCGAGAGATCGAGGCGCGGCTTGGTGCGCGTCGGCTTCGCCTTCGGCTCCGGGATCGCATCGATGAAGATTTCGAAGCCACACAGCGGCCCCGACGCGTCGAGCGCCTCCAGCGTTTTCGGGTGGAACTCGCCGAACGTGCCGAGCACGACCTTGGCGCCGAGTTTTATCGTGCCTGATCGGCCCGGATGATACCAGGCGGGGCCGCCGGCCTCGACCTGCAGCTTGTCCACCGGCGCGCCGGCCGCTTCCAGCACGGCCAAAGCATCGGCCTTCGCGTCGAAGACGCCGACCGCGCCCGCATTGCCGGCCCAGTTGCGGCCCTGCCCTTCGAGCTTCGCCGTGCCGCGACGCACGCCGCCGGCGACGCGGCGCTGGTCCTCCGGCTTGTCGCCCTCATAAGTGCCGGACACCTCGAACAGCGCCACATCGGCAAAGCCGCGATCGGCATTGCGCTGCGCAGCCGCGATCAGGCCAGGCAGCAGCGACGGGCGCATGTCGGACATATCGGCTGCGATCGGGTTGGCGAGCTTGAGCGCGTTCTGCCCACCGCCGAACAGCTCGGCATGCTTCGCCGGGATGAACGACCACGTCACCGCTTCCATCATGCCGCGCACGGCAAGCGCACGCTTGGCCGCGCGGGTGCGTATCTGGATCGTGGTCAGGATACGGCCGTTGACCGCGTCATGGCTCGTCAGCGGCTGCGGCGCGATCTTCTCGACGCCGTGGATACGCATGACCTCTTCCACGAGATCGGCCTTGCCCTCGACGTCCGGCCGCCAGGACGGCACCGCGACGTCGATGACGTCGCCGGTGCCACGCGGCTCGAAACCGAGGCGGGCGAGGATCGACGCGCTGTCGTCGGCGCCGACCTCGATGCCGGTCAGGCGCTTCACCTCCGCGAAGGGGAAGGCAACGATCTTCGGCTCATGGCCGGCATAGCCGACGATCTCGGCTTCGCTCGGCGTGCCGCCGCAGAGATCCATGACGAGCTTCGTCGCCAGTTCCAGCCCCGGCACCATGAATTCGGGATCGACGCCGCGCTCGAAACGGTAGCGCGCGTCGGTGATGATGCCGAGTTCGCGGCCGGTCCGCGCTACGTTGCGCGGGTTCCAGAGCGCGGATTCGATCAGAACGTCCGTCGTCGCCGCGTCGCAGCCGGAATGCTCCCCGCCCATGATGCCGGCAATCGATTCGACGCCATTGTCGTCGGCGATGACGCACATCTCCGGCGTCAGTGTGTATTCGCGCGTGTCGAGCGCCAGCACCGTCTCGCCGTCCTTCGCGCGGCGCACGACGAGATTGCCGGCGACCTTCTTCGCATCGAAGACGTGCAGCGGGCGGCCGCGGTCGAAGGTGACGTAGTTGGTGATATCCACCAGCGCATTGATGGGCCTGAGGCCGATCGCGATCAGGCGCTGTTGCAGCCATTTCGGCGACGGGCCGTTCTTGACGCCGCGAACCAGCCGCAACGCGAAACCGGGGCAGAGATCGCCATCTTCGATCGTCACCTTGACGGGGCAGGCACCGTCGCCCGCGACCGGCTCGACCGGCGCTGTCTTCAGCGTGCCGAGGCCGGCCGCCGCGAGGTCGCGTGCGATGCCGTAGACGCTGGTCGCATCGGGGCGGTTCGGCGTCAGATTGATCTCGATCACGGGATCGTCGAGCTTCGCCCAGGTCGCATAGGGCGTGCCGACCGGCGCATCCTCGGGCAGGTCGATGATGCCGTCATGCTCGTCGGACAGTTCCAGCTCACGCTCCGAGCACATCATGCCGTGGCTTTCCACGCCTCTGATCTTGCCGACCGAAAGCGTCACGTCGATGCCGGGAACATAGGTGCCGGGCGCCGCGAACGCGCCGACGAGGCCCGCCCGCGCATTGGGCGCGCCGCAGACGACCTGGATCGGGGCGCCAGTGCCTGTGTCCACGCTCAGCACGCGCAGACGATCCGCATCGGGATGCTGCACGGCCGTCAGAACCTTCGCGATGACGAAGGGTTTCAGCGATGCCTTGTCGTCGAGGCTCTCGACCTCAAGGCCGATCATCGTCAAACGCTCGACGATGTCGTCCAGCGTCGCGTCGGTCTCGAGGTGGTCCTTGAGCCAGGAAAGGGTGAATTTCATGATCGTCTTCCAGTCATTCGGTCAGCGCTCGATCGAGAAACCGTCATAGCGCGGCAGGTCGTCGTCGATGTGGAGAAACGGCAATTGCCGCTTCGTGAAGGCATGCAGGGTCGGCGCATAGCTCTCCGGGTCGTCCATGAAACCCAGCGAGAGATAGACCTCGCCCGGCAGCTTGGCATCGCGATAGCCGATCTGGCTGCCGCAATAATCGCAGAAGGAACGCGTCACGCCGCCCGCGTGCCATGTCTTCGGCTCGCCGTGCCAGACGAGATCGCCTTCCTTGAAGCCGACGAAAGCCATGACCGGCGCACCGGTCTGCTTGCGGCAGTCGCGGCAGTGACAATAGGAGCGCTGGAACGGTTCCGCGTTCGTCTCGGCGGAAATCAGTCCGCAACGGCATGAGCCTGTGTGGTGCATCGTCATTCGGCCGCGACCGAAGGCTCGACGGCACCGCGTGCTTTGCGGCCGCGTAGCATTCCGTCGACGGAAAGGTCCTCGTCCACATCCGGCCAATGAATACCGTCAAGCATGAGTCGGACGTTGTTGCGCTGCGCCGGGGTCGCATTCAGCAGGCGAGGATACCACCATAACGGCGTCGAAACGTGACGGCCGTCCGCGAGCCGGACATGGAGCTCGTGGAGATCGCACCAAGCCTCGACGGGCCGGTCCTTTTCCGGGTAATCAGGCGAAGAAGTCATTCCATGCCTCCAGAAACTGGTCTTGGTGTCGTGTCACGACCTGCATTATACGACGCATCTCCGGTCCACTGAAACCACCGCGTTTGGCAATCCGAAGGTCGCGAAGCCAGACTTTCGCTCTCATCCCGTTTGCATCGATATGGACATGCGGAGGCTCGTTCCAGTCGCCGGAGAAGAAGTGAAAGCGAAATCCGGCCTCTATCAGGAGCGTCGGCATCCTAGCTGCTCAGCCCTCCGAACAGCGTCGGCATGTCGAGCGGGCGGAAGCCGTAGTGCGATAGCCAGCGCACATCGGCGTCGAAGAATGCGCGCAAATCCGGCATGCCGTATTTCAGCATGGCGATGCGGTCGATGCCCATGCCCCAGGCGAAGCCCTGATACTCGTCCGGGTCGAGCCCGCCATGGCGCAGCACGTTGGGATGCACCATGCCGCAGCCGAGGATTTCCATCCAGTCCGAGCCTTCACCGAAGCGGACTTCGCCCGGCCGCGAGCGGTCGCACTGGATGTCGACTTCCATCGACGGTTCGGTGAAGGGGAAGAAGGACGGGCGGAACCGCATCTTCACATTCGGCACCTCGAAGAACGCCTTGCAGAACTCCTCCAGCACCCACTTCATGTTGGCGACATTGGCCGACTTGTCGATGACCAGCCCTTCGAGCTGGTGGAACATCGGCGAGTGGGTGGCGTCGGAATCCTGCCGGTAGGTCTTGCCCGGAATGACGATGCGGATCGGCGGCTTTTGCGTCTCCATGGTGCGGATCTGCACCGGCGAGGTGTGCGTGCGCAGCACCTTGCGCTCGCCTTTTTCGTCCGGCTGGAAGAAGAAGGTGTCGTGCATCTCGCGCGCCGGGTGGCCTTCCGGGAAATTCAGCGCGGTGAAATTGTAGTGGTCGGTCTCGATGTCCGGGCCCTCGGCGATCGCGAACCCCATGTCGCCGAAGATCGCAGCGATCTCGTCGATGATCTGGCTGATGGGATGGATGCGTCCGCGTTCCGCCGGTGGTTGGCGGACCGGCAACGTCACATCGACCTTCTCGGCGGCCAGGCGCGTCTCGATCGCAGCATCGCGCAAGGAGGCCTTGCGGATCGACAGGGCCTCGCCGACACGATCCTTGAGGCCGTTGATGGCGGGTCCCATCACCTGTCGCTCTTCCGCGCTCATCGAGCCCAGCGTCTTCAGCTTTTCGGATACGGAGCCCTTCTTGCCGAGTGCGGCGACGCGCACGGCTTCGATCGCCTGCTCATCCGAGGCGGCGGCGATGTCCGCGAGCAGCGTCGTTTCGAGGTCTGCCAGTTGGGCCTGTTGTTCGCTCATGGGCAAAGATCACTTCTACAGTCAGATTCACGTGAAACGTGCGTGCATATCAAAGAAAAACCCGCGCCAGCCGTGCCAGCGCGGGTTTCCCAATACCAATATCGAATGCCTGGGAAGCGCTGGTGCTTTAAGCGACCGCGCTCTCAAAAGCGTTCGGCGTGGTGTCCTTGAGGTATTCAAGCGCGGTCTTCGACTTGGCGACCAGCGCTGCGAATGCCTGCGGCTCGTGGATCGCCATGTCGGACATGACCTTGCGGTCGAGCTCGATGCCCGCCTTGTTCAGGCCGTCGATGAAGCGGCCATAGGTGAGGCCATGCTCACGCACAGCCGCGTTGATGCGCTGGATCCACAGAGCGCGGAAATTGCGCTTGCGGTTCTTGCGATCGCGGTAAGCGTACTGCAGCGACTTCTCGACTGCCTGCTTCGCGATGCGAATGGTGTTCTTGCGACGGCCGTAGAAACCCTTGGCGGCTTTCAGGACCTTCTTGTGCTTTGCGTGGGCGGTAACGCCTCTCTTTACGCGTGCCATGTCATGATCTCCTTAATCTGTCCGCTAAGCTCAGAGCCCGCCGCCGTTCGGCAGGAAGTTCTTGATGACCTTCTTTGCATCCGGCTCTGCGAGAACCATCATGCCGCGGGCATCGCGAATGAACTTGTTGGAGCGCTTGATCATGCCGTGGCGCTTACCGGCGGCAGCGGCTTTCACCTTGCCTGTGCCGGTGATCTTGAACCGCTTCTTGGCGGCCGATTTGGTCTTCATCTTGGGCATTTTGCTGTTTCCTGTTTCTGTGCGCGTGATTGCGCTTGTTTTTGCTCCAGGCCGACCAAAGCCCGGAAAGCATAAGAAACCGCCACGGCATGCCCTGCCGGGCGGTTCTTTGAACGCCGGCTCCATACCAGCAAGATGCGGGGGACGCAACAGCCGTGCGTCGCTTCAGTTACGGAAGACGCAACAGAACCGGCAGAGAACCGCTTGCCTGAAGCGCTTCGATCGTCTCGAACACCGGGACGGCAACGAAGAAGACGAGGCCGTCACCGAGGGTGCGGTAAAGCCGATCGGGCCGCAGCGTCACGGTCTCCGCGTCACGATAAAGCGAAAAACGCGGCAGGAAACGCGGGACACGCTGCATGTAGGCTGTGAAGGCCGCTCCGAAATTTGCCTTCAGATAGGCTTCTTCGCGCAGGATCACGACATGAAACGCGTTCGCCGAGATGACGGCGAATAAACCCGCGATAACGATGCTCCCCGTCTGCGCACCGACGCCGGCGGCTGCCAGCGTGGAAAACACGTAGAGCGGATTGCGGGAGATCGAATAGGGGCCTCGATCGACAATCTCGGCGGCTTTGCGCCCGCCGATATAGACCGTGCACCACAGCCGCCCGACGATCGCGACGCCGATCAATCCGAGCCCGACCGCTTCGACGAATTCATGCAGTTCGCTGCCTTGAGGCGCGGAACCGCAAAAGAGCAATCCCGCCGTCGCCACCAGTATGAGCGCAAACAAAACAAAACGCCGCGCTCGCTGGAAACGGGCGAGCGCGGCGGGATCGTTCGTCGACATGGGGCTACGATCCGCAGACGGGCTCGTTACTTCGGCGCAAGCACCATCATCATCTGACGGCCTTCGAGCTTCGGCTCGGCCTCGACCTTGGCGATCTCGGTCACTTCCTCGCGCACCTTGTTCAGGAGCTGCATGCCGAGTTCAAGGTGAGCCATTTCACGGCCACGGAAACGAAGGGTCAGCTTGACCTTGTCGCCTTCCTCGAAGAAGCGGCGCACCGCCTTCATCTTGGTTTCGTAATCATGGGTGTCGATGTTCGGACGCATCTTGATCTCCTTGATCTCGATGGTCTTCTGGCGCTTGCGCGCCTCCGCGGCCTTCTTCTGGCTCTGGTATTTCATCTTGCCAAGATCGGTGATCTTGCAAACGGGGGGCTGAGCGTGCGGCACGATCTCGACGAGATCCATCCCGGCGTCTTCGGCCAGGAGCAACGCCTCATTGATCGACACGACGCCACGGTTGACGCCCTCGGTATCGATCAGCTGTACCTGCGGAACACGAATCTCCAGATTTGCGCGCGGCCCTTCCTTGACGGGCGCTGCGGATTTGAACGGTCTGCGAATGGTCGTAGTCTCCTCGAATCGTTGACGATATTGTCCTGAAATCGTGCCGCCATCGCACATTTTGCAGATACGGCGCGACCGTCATTAGCACAGGACGAGAAAAGAATCACGGGGCTGGCGAAAAGTCGTGGGCCAATCGGCGATGCCTTCACTGCGGTCGCGCCCCATGGCATGACGTGCGGACAGACCGCAAGTAGGAAGTGCCAGCCGCCATGTCCAGCATCCAGACGCAACCCGACTTTATCGACGTCAACGGAGACCGCATCGCCGTGCGTCACCGCGATGGACAGTCGCCGGGCGTGGTGTGGCTCGGCGGTTATCGTTCCGACATGCTGGGTACCAAGGCGGAAACGCTTGACGCCTGGGCGGTCACCAACGGCCATGCCTTCACGCGGCACGACTATTCGGGCCATGGCGAATCCGGCGGCGCATTCGCAGACGGCACGATCTCGCTCTGGCTTGCGCAGAGCCTCGCCGTGCTGCGCGAGACGACAACCGGCCCGCAGATCCTCGTGGGCTCCTCAATGGGCGCCTGGATCGCCCTGCGCATGGTGCAGGCGTTGCACGAAGCAGGCGAGGGCGCGCGCGTCGCCGGGCTTCTGCTCCTCGCGCCCGCGCCCGACTTCACGGTCGAGTTGATGGAGCCCGCGCTGACGCAGGCGCAGAAATCCGACCTCGAAACGCGCGGGTTCATCGAGGAGCATTCCGACTATTCGCCCGAGCCGAACATCTACACCAAGGCACTGTTCGACGACGGCCGCGCCAACCGCGTTCTGGTCGGGCTTATCGATACGCATTGTCCGGTCCATATCCTGCAAGGCATGGCCGATCCCGACGTGCCGCACGCCCATGCACTGAAGCTGGTCGAGCATCTTCCGGCGGACGACGTGACGCTGTCTCTGATCCGGGACGGCGACCACCGCCTCTCGCGCCCCCAGGACCTGGCAATGATGATCTCGGCGCTCGAAGGCCTTGTCGAGCGCGCCTCGGAACATCGCTGATGCGGGCCTCGGTTCCCGCCTCCGCCTTCGTCGCTGCCATCGTCGGCTTCGGCGGCACGCTTGCGCTGATCATTGCCGCCGGCATGGCGGTGGGGGCGGCGCCCGACCAGGTCACGAGCCTCGTCGCCACGATCTGCCTGGCAATCGCCATCGAAACCGCCTGGCTCTCATGGCGCTACAAAATGCCGGTGATCACGGCGTGGTCGACGCCGGGCGCCGCACTGATGGCGACGACCACCGGACTGACGGTCAATGACGCGGTCGGCGCGTTCATCATTACCGCGGTGCTGCTCGTCGCCACAGGGCTGTTCCAGCCGCTGACGCGGCTGATGTCCAGGATACCGGCATCGGTGGCGTCAGGCATGCTTGCCGGCATCGTCCTGACTTTCGTGATGTCCGCGGCGCGCAGCGTCGCGATCGATCCATGGTTGGTGCTGCCGCTGCTGCTTGCCTTCTTCCTGATCAGGATCGTCAGCCCTGCCATGTCCGTCCTGTCGGTGCTGGTGGGCGGTGTTCTCATCTCATGGGCGACCGGACGGATACCCGCATTGCCGCCGCTTGAAATTTCCACGCTGACGTGGATCGCGCCCGAGTTTTCGCTTGCGGCAGCGGTAAGCCTCGCGGTGCCGCTCTATCTCGTCACCATGGCCTCGCAAAATCTCTCCGGGCTCGCCGTTCTCAAGGCGTCGGGTTATGAACCACCCGCCGGGCCATTGATCGCGGCAACAGGTTTGGTGTCCCTCCTCACGGCCCCTTTTCTGGCGCTGACGACCAATCTCGCCGCCATCTCGGCTGCGATCTGCACCGGGCCGGATGCCCATCCCGACCCGAGCAAGCGATGGCTCACCGGCCCGTTCTACGCTGCGATTTATCTGGTCTTCGCACTCTTCGGAGCGTCGCTCGTCGCGCTGTTCGCGATCCTCCCGCCGAGCCTGATCCTGCTCGTGGCGGGTCTCGGCCTGCTCGCTCCGCTCGCCAATGCGCTGTCGATCGCCATGGCGGATCCGAAGGACCGGACAGCCGCGGCGGTGGCGTTTGCCGTGACTGCATCGGGTCTCGCTGTCGCGGGCATCGGGGCCGCGTTCTGGGGGCTGGTCGCCGGCCTCGTCGTGCTGGCCCTGGACGCAGCGAAATTACGCTATTTCAAACAATAGCTTGTCCGGATTCATCCGATCCCGTCTTGAATCGCCATTTTTCCGTTCCCATTTCGAATTCAAGCAGCCGATCGTGGCTGCATCCAACTGGAAGGAACGGATGAATATGACCAAGACCGCTTTGATCCGTCCTGCGTGGACGCCCGCAACCATCGCGCTGATGGTCGTCGGTTTCATGGTGTTCTGGCCGCTGGGTCTCGCCATGCTCGCCTACATTCTCTGGGGCGACCGCCTCGAGGACTACAAGGGTGAGTGGAGCAAGGCCCGCAACAATTTCTTCGGCTCTTGCCGCAAGGGAGCGCACATGCACGCACGGACCGGTAACGTCGCATTCGACGACTGGCGCACGAAGGAACTGGAGCGCCTTGCGGAAGAGCGCCGCAAGCTCGAAGAAATGCGCGAGGAGTTCGACTCCTATGCCCGCGAACTTCGCCGGGCGAAGGATCAGGAAGAGTTCGACCGCTTCATGTCGCAGCGTTCGCGCAACACGCCGGCCCGCAACGAGCCCAAGGGCGAAGGCCTGCTCGACGACTGATAAGGATCCGCGCCACGGCGCATCCTCCCGAAGCGGCGCTGGAGACATCCGGCGCCGTTTTCGTTTGCCCTTCTTCGTCTCGCTCCCGCCGCACGGCGAATCGGATAGTATGTCGTCATGGTCTTCGGCTTTCTCCGCCCGTCAAAACCCGCTCCCCGACCACGCGCCGCACCGCTCGAGCGCGTGCATGTCGTCGCCAACCGCGAACTGCCGCTGCGCATCGTCGAAAACGACCGCGCCAAGCGGCTGACCCTGCGCATCGACACGGGCGGGCGAGGCTTGCGCATCACCGTGCCGCCGGGCGTGGCGCGCGGCGAGGTCGAGCGCTTTCTCGATCGGCATCAGGGCTGGCTCGAGACCAAGCTCGCCAACGTCCCGGACAGGCCGCAAGTGCGTCCCGGCGTCAAGCTGCCGTTGCGCGGCGTTCCGCATCTGATCGTTCACGAACCGGGCAAGCGGGGCACCGTGACGCTCGATGTTCATGACGGCAAGCCCGTCATCGTCGTCCACGGCGACCGGCGCCATCTGGGGCGTCGCCTGTCCGATTTCCTCAAGCGCGAGGCCAAGCGCGACATCGAACCGCTGGTGGGCAAGCACACCGCATCCGTCGGCCGCGCCGCGAAGGCCGTGCGCTTCAAGGATACGTCGTCACGCTGGGGATCGTGCACGTCGGACGGCAACCTCTCCTTTTCGTGGCGCATCATGATGGCCCCGCCGACAGTGATCGACTACCTCGTCGCCCACGAGGTTGCGCATCTGAAGGAGATGAACCACGGCCCGAAATTCTGGAAGCTGTGCAAGGAACTGTGCCCGCGCACCGAAGAAGCCCGCGCCTGGCTCAAGCGCAACGGCAGCGCGCTGCAGGCCATCGCGTTCGAGTGAACAGACGGCTCTTTCCTCGACTCCGCCTTGATTTCATGGCACTCCCGCGCTCATGACCCTCGACATCAAAATCTGTGGCCTCAAGACCCCCGAAGCGCTGGACGCGGCGCTCGATGGCGGTGCTTCGCATGTCGGCTTCATCTTCTTTCCCAAGAGCCCGCGAAACATCGCGCCGGCGGAAGCGGGCGTGCTTCGCGCGCGCGCCAGGGGCAGGGCGCAATCCGTCGCGGTGACCGTCGATGCCGACGACGCATTTCTGGATGCGATCGTCGAAGCGATGGCGCCCGATATGCTTCAGCTTCACGGCCGCGAAACGCCGGAACGCACCGCCGCGATCAAGGCGCGCTACGGCCTGCCGGTCATGAAGGCGTTTTCGATCAGCGAGGCGGACGATCTTGCAGCGATCGAGCCGTTCCTGGGCGTCGCGGACCGGTTTCTGTTCGACGCGAAGCCGCCCAAGGGCTCCGAGTTGCCCGGCGGCAACGGCGTCACCTTCGACTGGACCATTCTCGCCGCCCTTGACCCGGGCATCGATTACATGCTTTCGGGTGGGCTGACCGCCGCCAATATCCGCGATGCGCTGGCGCTCGCCAACCCGCCCGGCATCGACGTTTCGTCGGGCGTGGAAAGCGCGCCGGGCGTCAAGGATGCGGCATCGATAGCAGACTTCTTCAAGGCCGTCAGAGCCGCACGCGCGATCGCAGCCTGACGCCGCATTCCCGAGGAGACCGGCCGTGAACCAGCCCGTGCCGCCAAATTCGTTCCGCACCGGTCCCGACGAGCAAGGCATGTTCGGCATTTTCGGCGGTCGTTTCGTTGCCGAAACGCTGATGCCGCTGATCCTGGATCTTCAGGATCACTGGGACAAGGCGAAGAATGATCCCGCATTCAAGGCCGAACTCCAGGCGCTCTCGACGCACTATGCCGGCCGGCCATCGAAGCTCTACCACGCGGAGGGCCTGTCCAGGCATCTCGGCGGCGCGAAAATCTACTTCAAGCGCGAAGATTTGAACCACACTGGTTCGCACAAGATCAATAACTGCCTCGGCCAGATCCTGCTGGCCAAGCGCATGGGCCGCAAGCGCATCATCGCGGAGACGGGCGCCGGTCAGCATGGCGTCGCCTCCGCAACCGTCGCCGCGCGGTTCGGTTACCCGTGCGTGGTCTATATGGGCGCGACAGATGTCGAGCGGCAGAAGCCCAACGTCTTCCGCATGAAGCTGCTGGGCGCGGAAGTGAAGCCCGTCTCGGCTGGGCACGGCACCTTGAAGGACGCCATGAACGAGGCGCTTCGCGACTGGGTGACCAATGTCGAGGACACCTATTACCTGATCGGCACGGCCGCCGGACCGCATCCCTATCCGGAACTGGTGCGGGAGTTCCAGTCGGTGATCGGCACGGAGGCCCGAGAGCAGATTCTCGAGCGCGAGGGCAGGCTGCCGGACGTCGTCATCGCGGCGGTTGGTGGCGGCTCCAACGCGATCGGCATCTTCCACCCCTTCCTCGACGATAAAGACGTCAGGATCATCGGCATCGAGGCCGGCGGACGGGGGCTCGACGGCGCCGAACACTGTGCCTCGATGAATGCCGGCAAGCCCGGCGTGCTGCACGGCAACCGCACATACCTGCTTCAGAACGAAGACGGCCAGATTCTGGACGGCCATTCGATCTCGGCCGGCCTCGATTATCCCGGTGTCGGCCCGGAGCATTCCTGGCTGCGCGACAGCGGCCGCGTCGACTACCTGCCGATCCTCGATGACGAGGCTATGGAAGCGTTTCAGCTCACGACCCGCACCGAAGGCATCATCCCGGCGCTCGAATCCGCGCATGCCATCGCCCACGCCATGAAGATCGCGCCCGGCATGAGGAAGGACGAGATCATCATCGTCAACCTCTCCGGCCGCGGCGACAAGGACGTGCACACCGTGGCCGGCATGATGGGCATGGAGATTTGACGGGGCACGGTCGATAGACCAGGCGAGCGGCGACAAGAAGCTGGACGGTTTGAGCCAAGTGGCCGGCTGTGCTAGCTTTGCCCGAACAAGAGATCATGGCAATCCGACATGGCCAGACGAGAGAACACGGTAAGCGGTTTGGAGATCGAGAAGGCGGAGGCCGCGTCGTTTGCGGATGAAAAGCACCGCGATTACGCTTCCTTTTTGCGGGGTTCCGAAACCGAGCGCAGGCTGTTGAAGGAACGCATTGCAGAGGCTGACAAGGGCGTTTTCATCTCGGCCGAGGCTATGCATCGCTGGATCGAGAGCTGGGGCACCGAAAATGAGCTGCAACCACCGGAACCAGACGTCTTTCTGAAGCCCCGCCGTTCATGAGGCTAGTCTACCTGGCTTCCGCCAACGACGATCTGGCTTGGTTCCTGGAATATTACGGCAGCATCTTTCACGCAGGTTCGGAGCGCGCCACCAAGCAATACGTCAGAGCTGTTGCCACCCTTTCCGACCACCCTTACATCGGGAGGCCAGTGGACGAGACAGGGCTTCGTATATACAGCATCCCGCGTCTTCCGTTTGCAATCATCTATCGCGTAACCAAAGACAATATAGAGGTAGTCCGTGTTTGGGATCAGCGTGCCGATCCAGCGCAAGCGGGGCTTCAGGAAGAAGGCGACATGAACACCCGTATCGACCGCCGCATGGCGAAGCTCAAGGCCGAAGGGCGCCCGGCGCTCGTGACCTATTTCATGGGCGGTGATCCGAGCTACGACGAGTCGCTCAAGATCATGAAGGCGCTGCCAAAGGCCGGCGCCGACGTGATCGAGCTCGGCATGCCGTTCTCCGATCCGATGGCAGACGGCCCCGCGATTCAGGCGGCCGGGCTGCGTGCGCTCAAGGGCGGCCAGACACTTCCCAAGACGCTCGCAATGGCCGCCGATTTCCGCAAGGCGGACGACGAGACGCCGATCGTCCTGATGGGCTACTACAACCCGATCTACATCTACGGGGTCGAGCGGTTCCTGGCTGACGCCAAGGCGTCCGGCATCGACGGGCTGATCGTCGTCGACCTGCCGCCCGAGATGGACGAGGAGCTGTGCCTGCCAGCACTTCACGCCGGCATCAACTTCATCCGCCTCGCGACGCCAACGACCGACGACAAGCGCCTGCCCAAGGTGCTCTCGAACACGTCGGGCTTCGTCTACTACGTCTCCATGACCGGCATCACAGGCTCGGCGCTTCCCGATACATCGAAGGTCGGCGCAGCGGTTGCCCGCATCAAGGCGCACACCGACCTGCCCGTCTGCGTCGGTTTCGGCGTCAAGACCGCCGAGCAGGCGCGCGCCATCGGCGCGTCGGCTGACGGCGTCGTCGTCGGCACGGCGATCGTCAACGCCGTCGCGAACGTTATCGACGCCAACGGCAAGCTCACCGCCGATCCGGCCGAAGCCGTCGCAACGCTGGTTGACGGTCTCGCCCACGGCGTGCGCCGGGCCCGCCTTGCTCCTGCCGAATAGCGGCTCCATCCTCTCCACAGACCGAAGCGGAGACCTGCCATGAACTGGATCACCAATTTCGTCCGCCCCAAGATCAATTCGATGCTTGGCCGGCGCGACATGCCCGACAATCTCTGGATCAAGGATCCCGAGACCGGCGAAATGGTCTTTCACAAGGATCTCGAACAGAACCAGTTCGTGATCCCCTCGTCGGGCTACCACATGAAGATCACGGCCAAGGAGCGCCTCAAGGCATTCCTGGACGACGGCGCCTATTCGTTGCTCGAGAATCCCAAGGTCGCGCTCGATCCGCTCAAATTCCGCGACGAGAAGCGCTATACGGACCGTCTGCGCGACTACAAGGCCAAGACCGGTCTCGAAGACGCCGTCGTGTCGGCAACCGGCTCGATCGAAGGCCTGCCGATCGTCGTGACGGTGCAGGATTTCTCCTTCATGGGCGGGTCGCTCGGCATGGCTGCCGGCGAGGCGATCATCAAGGCGTTCGAAACCGCGATCGAACAGAAAAAGCCGCTGGTGCTCTTTTCCGCCTCGGGCGGGGCGCGCATGCAGGAAGGCATCCTGTCGCTCATGCAGCTCGCGCGCACCACGGTCGGGGTCGATCGTCTCAAGGAGGCAGGCCTTCCCTACATCGTCGTCCTGACCAATCCGACGACCGGCGGCGTCACCGCCTCCTATGCGATGCTGGGCGATATCCATATCGCCGAGCCGGGCGCGGTGATCGGCTTCGCGGGCGCACGCGTCATCGAACAGACGATCCGCGAGAAGCTGCCCGAAGGCTTCCAGCGCTCCGAATATCTGATGGAGCACGGCATGGTGGACATGGTCGTCTCGCGTCTCGATATGAAAGCCACGGTGTCGCGCCTGCTCAAGATCCTGCTCAAGGAAAAGGCGACCGAAGAGCCGCTCGCCGACATCCTCCCGCCGGTTCCCGCCGTGACCGAGGCGCGCGCCGAAGCCTAGGCGAAGCGCCACGTGAAAAAGTCGCTGCGCAAGTGCAGCACACTGCGCCATTTCGATTCCATCGGGATCGAAGTGGTTCTAGGCTCCACGTGAACGCAGTGCATCTCGCGACAGCAGGATCGGTCCCATGACCACCGAACTTCACGCCGCCGACCGCGAAATCGAACGGCTGATGGCCCTCCACCCGAAAGGGTTCGACCTGTCGCTGGAGCGCATCACGCGCTTGCTGGAGCGGCTCGGCAATCCGCACGAGCGGATGCCGCCGGTCATCCATATCGCCGGAACCAACGGCAAAGGCTCGACAGCCGCGTTCTCGCGCGCGTTGCTCGAAGCGTCGGGGCTGACCTGCCACGTCCACACCTCGCCGCACCTCGTCAACTGGCACGAACGCTACCGCATCGGAGCGGCAGGCGGCGGCAGGCTGGTCGAGGACGCGGTGCTGGCCGACGCGATCGCGCGGGTGGCCGAAGCCAATCGCGGCGAGATGATCACCGTCTTCGAAATCCTGACCGCGGTCATGTTCGTGCTGTTCTCGGAACACCCCGCCGACGCCGCGATCGTCGAGGTCGGCCTGGGCGGGCGGTTCGATGCGACCAACGTCATCGCCAAGCCCGCCACGACCATCATCATGCCGATCTCTCTCGACCACGAAGCCTATCTCGGCGACCGCGTCGAGCTCATCGCGATCGAGAAGGCCGGCATCATCAAGCCCGGCGTGCCCGTCATCGTGGGCGCGCAGGAGTATGACGCCGCACGCGACGTGCTGGTGGAGACGGCCGAGAGGCTGGGTGCGCCCGCGCTGATCTACGGGCAGGATTTCCTCGCCTTCGAGGAGAACCGCCGCATGGTCTATCAGGACGATGACGGGCTCTTCGACCTGACGCCGCCGCGCCTGCCCGGCCGTCACCAATATGCCAATGCGGCAGCCGCTATCGCCGGCGTGAAGGCGGCCGGGTTCCGCGTCACGAACCGCATCGCCGATATCGCCATGAACCGCGTCGCGTGGGCGGGGCGCATGCAGAAGCTCACCGAGGGCACGCTTGTCGATCTGGCACCGAAGGGGTCGGATATCTGGATCGACGGCGGTCACAACCCGGATGCCGGCGCGGTCGTCGCGGAGGCGCTGGCCGAGCAGGAGGACAAGCGGCCGCTACCGCTGGTGCTGATCTCGGGCATGATCAACACCAAGGACCAGACCGGCTACTTCCACAATTTCCATGGCATGGCGCGGCATGTCTTCACCGTGCCGGTCAACGAAAGCGATGCCGGCGTGCCGAATGACGAACTCGCTGCAAAGGCGACGGCTGCTGGGCTCAACGCCGAGCCCGTCGCCTCCGTGGAGAATGCGCTGATGCTGCTGCGCGACGCATGGGACGATCCGGACCATCCGCCGCGCATTCTCATCTGCGGCTCGCTCTATCTCATCGGCGAGGTTCTGGCGAAAAACGGCACCCCGCCAACGTGACAAAGAAAAAGCCCGGCGCGATGCCGGGCTTGTTTCATTCCACCAAAGTGTCGATCAGGCGACGTTGCCGCCGATCCAGGCCGACAGCGCGGTCTTCGGTGCAGCGCCGACCTTCATGTCGGCCACTTCGCCGCCCTTGAAGATCATCAGGGTCGGGATCGAGCGGACGCCGAACTGAGCGGCCAGTTCCGGGTTTTCATCGATGTTGATCTTGGCGATCTTCACCTTGCCGTCGAGTTCGCCCGCGATTTCCTCGAGAGCGGGCGCGATCATCTTGCAGGGACCGCACCACTCTGCCCAGAAATCCACGACGACGGGTTCCGCCGACTGCAGGACGTCGGACTCAAAATTGTTCTTGTCGATGGTGACGGTGGCCATATCGGTCTCCATGGGATTGTGTCGAGCCAGATGTGGGGGCCGGCGACCCCGACTTCAAGCACTTGTGTCACGCCGGCCTGAGTCGGGCAAGGGCGGCATCCATCACGTCATCGGCAAGGGCCAGAAGCACCGGGCTTTCGGTATAGACCAGTGCCGCACGGACTGTTCGTCCAGGATAGATCGGCCGCAACAGGTCGCGATAGAGCGCCATCTGCGCGACGTGGGAGGGCGGTAGGTCGGCGATACGGGACGGCGGCGGGCGGTTGGTCTTGTAGTCGACGATCAGTATTTCGCTGTCGGTGACGACCAGGCGGTCGATCTTGCCGGAGACGGCGCGCTCAGTTCCCGCAACGGTGAGGCGGCCCATCACGGCCACCTCCGCACGCGACCCTTCAGTGAAGATGTCGGCGAAATCGCCATGCGAGAGGATGCGGTCGACGGCCTGCCACAGCCAGGTGCGATCGCCTTCCGTCCACATCCTGCCGATACGCGACAGATAACGCTGTGCGGCGGCCTCGCGGTCGGCAACGGGCAGCGCGGGCAGAACCTGCAGCAGCCGGTGCGCCGCCGTCCCGCGTTCCATCGCAATGGAGGGCGCCAGTTCCGCGTCGAGCACCGGGGAACGCTGTGTCGGCGACAGTTCGGGTTCCGGCTCGATGATCGCGGACGTGCCCGAGGGTGACAGCGGGCGCGGCAAGGGAGGCGCGGCGGGGAGCTTCTCCCAGAGCGACGCTGGAACCGGGGCCGCAGCGTCCGCCACCGTCTTCGTCTCGGCTTCCGCCTCCACGCGCTGCGATGGCGTCACCGCGTAACGAAGGACCGTCTCGCCGGTCGCCTCATGCTGACGCTGTTGCGTATGCTCGGAGGCGGCAAGCGCGCCACCAACCATCGTGTGCCAGCTTCCGTCGGCCTGGCCGCGCTTGCCGTGGTAGCCGCAGACGATCAGCCTGTCCTCGGCCCGTGTCATTCCGACATAGAGGAGCCGCCTGTATTCCTGCTCCGCCTTGGCGCGGGCAAGCCCCGTCAACTCCCGCGAGAACGCGTTGTTCGTGTCGGAGGCGGCACGCCACAGGAAGCCGCGCCCGTGCCAACCTTTCCGCGGAGCGTCGAAGGGCATCAGGCGCGGAAGATGGCTGTCGGAGAACGCCGCGCTGCCGCTGTCGACGAGGAACACGACCGGCGCTTCGAGCCCCTTTGCGGCGTGGGCCGTCATGATGCGGACTTCGCCGCGCGTCTGGTCCATCTCGCGCTTGATCTCGGGGCCGCCGCCATCGAGCAGGGCGATCAACGCCTCGAGTTCGGTGACGCCCGTGCGCTCGGCGGCGAGACAGAAGTTCAGGAACTCGTCCACGACGTCGCCCGCTTCGGGGCCCAGCCGCGCGATGAAGCGGGAGCGCATGCGATCTCGGCCCAGAATGTTGCCAAAGAACTCGAATGGCGGGTGGAAGCCTGCTTCGCGCCGCCATTTTGCCAGCAAGTCAGCCACGGAACGCGCGCGCGCGTCGTGATCGGCGGCCAGACGCAACGATGCCAGAAGCGAACGGCCTTTCGGCCGATCCGCAGCTAAGCGATAGAGCGCGTCTTCGTCGAAGCCGAAGATCGGGCTCTTGAGCAAAGCGGCCAGAGAGAGGTCGTCGTCGGGCTGGAGCGCGATGCGCGCGATCGCCATCAGGTCCTGCACCGCGATATGGCCGGTCAGCATGAGCCGATCCGCGCCGGCGACCGGAATGCCGCGATCCTTCAATTCGCGCCCGAGCGCGTGGATGAAGCGGTCGCGTTTCCGAACCAGAACCATCACGTCACCGGCGCTCAGGCGACGGCCGGTGCCCTCGATCACGTTGGCGGTCTTCAGCCAATGCTCCACCGTGTCGGCGATCTGGCGCGCGAGCCTGACGGCGGGCGCGGACGCGTGATCGATCGCCTCGGTCCAGTCGTCGGGTTCCTCGACGTCGACGGGCCCCAGCGAAGGCCAAACCTCGACATGGCCGGGTGCGTTCTCGCGGATCGCCAGATGCTCGATCGGCTCCGGGTCACGCGTCAGCCCGTCGCGATTCTCCTCTCGGGCAAAAACGAGATCGACGGCTGAAAGCACGTCCCATGTCGAGCGAAACGAGCGCGTCAGCCGCACATGCTCGAAGCGCCCATCGGCTTCCACCACGCGATCACGGAATTCGCGGCCGCCGATGGCGAAGGATTCAGGATCCGCGCCCTGGAAGGAATAGATCGACTGCTTCTCGTCGCCAACGGCGAAAACCGTCCGTTGGACCTCGCGCGCGCCCTGGCCGGCGAAGAACTCCGAGGCGAGCGCCTTCACGACGGCCCATTGGTCGGGACCGGTATCCTGCGCCTCGTCGAGCAGGATGTGATCGATGCCCTTGTCCAGCTTGTACTGGACCCACGCGCCGGCATCGCGCCGCGAGAGCAATGCCGCCGTGCGTGTGATCAGGTCGTTGAAGTCGAGGAAGCCGCGCGCGCTTTTGAGCCGCTCATAGGCGGCGATCAGCCAGTCTGCGATCACCAGGGCCGCACGCGTCCCGTCGAGCATCGTGAACAGCGCAACGCGATCACAGGCCACGTCGATCGCGCCGGCGAAGCGCGCGAATTCCTCGGCGAATTCCGGGAAATGCTCGCCGACACCCTTCGCCATGATCGACTTGGTCGATCTCGCAGCCCAAACGCCCTCCTTCCTGGTCAGGAAAGCACCGCGCAGCGCCCACAGGCGGTCGCTCGGCGCTTCCAGCGCACAGGCGGCCGAGAGGTTCGCCGCGAACCCTGCCGCGGTCGCCTTGCCCGCCGCATGGGCCCGCGCATCGATCGCACGGGCGAGGTTCATGTCGAAATAGCTGTCCGGCCAGATGTCGCCAGCCAACGCGTCGGGCGTTTCAGAACCGGAAAAGCCAAATTCCTCGAACAGCGGGACGAAGCGAGGATCGCCTTCGCCGATCTGCGCGATGAAGCGCCGCAGCGCATCGCGTTGCGAGACGATCGCGCCCAGAAGCGCGTCGAGGCCCATCTCGCCGCCAATCTGCAGAACGGCGGCAAACGCTTCGCCGAGGCCCGGATGGTCCGAGCCTGCGGCCGTGATCATCTCGCGGCGCGCCTCGGCCACGAGTGCCGCCTCCATCTGGCTGTCCAGCATCTCGAAATGGCCGGCGATGTTGGCCTCGAGCGGAAACTGGTGCAGCACCGCTTCGCAGAACGCATGGATCGTCTGGATCTTGAGGCCACCCGGCGTCTCCAGCGCGCGGGCGAAGAGCTGGCGGGCGCGTGCGATGCGCGACGCATCGGGTGCGTGGCCGGTGAGCGTCGCGATTTCGGCCGAGAGTTCGGTATCGGCAAGCGTCGCCCAGCGCGACAGGTTCGCGAAGACGCGGTTCGCCATATTGGCGGCGGCAGCGCGCGTATAGGTCAGGCACAGGATGCGCGAGGGATCGGCGCCATCGAGCAGCAGCCGGATCACCCGCTGCGCCAGGACATGCGTCTTGCCCGAGCCGGCATTGGCCGACACCCATGCCGAGATGCGTGGCTGCGACGCCTTTGCCTGCGCGTCGATCGTATCCTGCGGCACGTGGAGGATGCGGCTCATTCCACCTCCTCCCCGGTATCGCCGCCGGCCGACCATTCCAGCACACGTGCGAGATGGTCGTAATTTCCGGTCATGTCGCCTTCGCGGAAGGGAAGGGCGCGCGACAGATATCCGGTTTCCGCCCGCTCATAATGTGCGACCAGCCGTTCCAGGCGTTCCCACGCCTCGTCGGAAAGCTGCGTGGCGGTCTTGGGCTGCCGGTTGAATTCCAGAATGGATTCCTCCAGCACGTCGCCGTTGGGCTTCATGCGCACATGGGCGAGTTCCGATGGCGTCACCTTACCGGCCTCGCCGAACGCACCGCGCATCAACAGCGCGCCTTCCAGCGCAAGCTGCGGCGCCAGCAGCGTGTGCGCCTGACCCTTGGATGGCGACGAGCCGGTCTTGAAATCGAGGATGTCGGCATGATCGGCGGCGCGCAGATCGATCCGGTCCGCACGTCCGCGCAGCGTGGCGCGGGTGACGCCGACCGGCGTGGCATCCGCGCGCGCCTCGGCGATGCGGCGCTTGATGCCGGCCGGGCGGCCGCGCTCCCAGACAATGAACCCGGATGCCATCTTGGCGAAGCGCGGCCACCAGATCGCATCGACATCGGGCGGCAAGGCCGCTTCGTCGAACAGCCTTCGGCCGATCTCGAGCAGCTTCGCTTCCGCCTCGGGGGCGAAGGGATCGATGCCCGCGACTGCGAATTGATGCACGATATCGTGGAACAGGTTTCCGCGTTCGGCGGCACCCGGATCCCGCAGCAGGGGTTGCAGCGGCTCCAGGCGAAGAATTCGCCGCGCATAGATGGCGTATGGATCGCGCCTGAGCGTCTCGATCTCCGTCACGGAGAAATTGACCGGACGCCTGTCCAGCGGGGGAATCGGGCGCGGTCGCGGGGCAAACGGGACAGGCTCGCTGCGGTCCAGATCACGGACCCAACCCAGCACAGCCATACCACGAGCGGCCATCGCCGCCACCGGTTCTTTGCCGGCAAATGTCTTGATCCGTTGCAGCCAGCGAGACGCGAGCGCCGGGGCGTCGCCAGCACGTGCCGCGCGCGTCAGCACAACGTTGGGCGTGCCCATCGCCATAACGAAGTCATGCGCGGCCTGACCGATGCGGCGCTCCGGCGGCTCGAGGTCCATGCCGGCCTTCATGAAGCGCGACATGAAGCGATCCGGCTCGGCCTTGCGCGGCCAGGAGCCTTCGTTGAGCCCGCCCAGAACCAGCGTGTCCACGGTCTGTAGCCGGGCTTCGAGCGCGCCCCAGATCGACACGCGGTAGTCGCCTGCCACCGACGGTTTCACCGTCTCGCCGGAGATGAGCGCCGCAAGCACCTCGGGCCACTCACCGGTGTCGACCGGTAGCTCGGCGGTGGCGCCCACAAGGGAGCGCAGGAACGCCGCAAGCCGGTCGCCTGCATCGCCGCGATAGAACTCGCCAAGGCTTCCATTTTCATCACGCCCGAGAGCCTCGATCGCGAGGACGGATGCGCGCGCAAGCTGCGACACCGATGATTTTTGCCCTCGCAAGCCCGCTAGTTCGGCCAGCGCGAGCCCGATCGCGTCGAGCAGGCGGCGGCAGCCATCGATCCGCTCCTGCGACAGGCGCTCCAGCCAGAACGGCTTGCGCGGGTCGCCCAGGAGGGCGTCGATGCAGCGATCAAACCGCGCGCGGAGTTCCGTGATGTCGGGCCGCCCCACACCGCCGCGCAGCGCGACCAGGTCGATCGCCTCAGCGGCAGCGCGGACATGCTGGCGATCCATGCCGGATCGGAGCAGCGGATGTTTCAGAAGCGCCATGATCGAGACCGAATCACCCGGCCGGAAGACCGCTTCCAGCATGTCGCGAAGCAATGTCGCCGGCGGCGTCGAGGAAAGCTGCGTCCCGCCCGAATCGTCGGCCTCGATGCCGAAACGCCGCAATTCGACCGAGACGCGACGCGCAAGCAGCCGGTCGCCCGTGACGAGCGCGGCACTTTTCGATCCATCCCCGATGGCGAGCCTCAGCGTCACGGCGATCGCCAGCGCTTCCTCGCGTTCATTGGCCGCCTCGATCAGGCTGACGCCATCGAACGTCGCCGGATCGACGGTTCGGTCGCCGATTGCCCACGCATCGGTGGTTTCGGCCGGTCGCAAAGCCTCGTTGACCGCGCGGATCCGGGCCGCCATGCCGGCAGGCGCGGACGAGACCTCCCTCACCTCGGAGCGATCGATGCCGAGAAGGCCGAGCAGCTTCTTCAGGCCCGCCTGCGGATGGCCGAAGCTCGAGGGCGGGTTGTCGTCGCTGGCGATCTCGGCCCAGCTTCGCGCGTCGGCTTCGCGGTCGAGACCGGGCAGGACGACCGCCCCCAAAGGAAGCCGCGCGATCGTGGCCAGAAGTTCCGCCGTCGCCGGGATCGAGCCCGTGGAACCCGCGGCGATGATGGGTCCGGCCGGCGGCGCGCGGGCAAGGCGGACGGCTTCCGCCCGGATCATCGCGTTACGGTGCGCGGCAGGGTTCGAGCGGTCGCGCTCGACCAGCAGCGCAGGCCAGGCGCGGGTGACGATATCGAGAAATTCGAGCGTCACCTGCCACCAATTGGCGAGATCTTCCGGAACGAGGCCCGCCAGCCGCGCCCAGTCCGCGCCGCCGGTCTCGATCTCGTCCATCAGATCGGCAAGGTCCCGCGACAGCCACAGCGCATCCGAGAGTGACGCCGGAACGACGACATCTTCGCCGAACAGGGCCGCGACATGAGCCGGCAGGCGACGTTTCCACGCCTGCACGAGCGGCGCCATGAGCAGAATTCGGTCGAGCGGCTCTATCGGCGGCGCGAGCGACAGTTCGTCGGCTTCCGACCCATCGAAAAGACCCGCGTCCTCCTCGAATTCGCCCAGCGGGCGGATGGTGGGCAGGATCGCCGACACCCCGCCAAGCCTGTCCACGAAGGCGCTGCGCAACGCCCGGGCCGCGCGGCGCGTCGGCACGTAGATCGTCGTCGCGGCCAGCGCCAGCGGATCGTCGCGTGTCGCCACGCCCTCGACAAGCCGGCCATCCAGCACGGCATCTGCGAGCGTTTCGAGGAAGGGCACGCCGGCGGGGATCGACAGGACATTCGGCACTTCGCGCGCCGCCGTATCGAAGCCCGTCATCGAGCCCGCAGGCGCGCGACCGCCGCTTCGGCATCCACCAACGAGTTCGGCGTGCTGACCGTGATCCAGTGTCCTTGCATCGGCAACCCGAACAGGGTGCCGCGCGCGATCATCTCGTCGAAATAGCGGTTCAGCGAATGCGGTTCAGCGGCAGCGCCATCGAATATGCGTGGATGCACGATGCCCGCGCCGGCATAGATCAGGCCGTCGGGCGACGCATTGGCGCGCGAAAGGCGGCCGTCACCGCCGATCAGGAAATCGGTGGTGCCGCTATGGCCTGTCGCGTCGTCGAGATGGGCAAGCATGAGCAGACTATCCATCCGCCCGGCGTCCCATGCAAGGGCAAGACGCTCCAGATTGGAGTTTGCGGCGTCGATCCAGAACGTATCCGCGTTTATGATGTAGAACGGCTCGCCGCCCAATTCGCCGAGCGCCTTCACGATACCGCCGGCCGAATCGAGCAGCCGGTCCGTCTCGTCCGAGATCACGATGCGCGGCGCGGCGCGGCCCGCCAGATGATCGACGATCTGGGAGCCGAGGTAGTGGACATTCACGACCGCCTTCTCGATGCCTGCCGCGCTGAGCGCGTCGAGGCCCCAGTCGAGCAACGGCTTTCCGGCAACCGGGATCAGCGGCTTCGGCGTATTTTCGGTCAGGGGACGCATGCGTTTGCCGAGACCGGCGGCCAGCACCATCGCCGTACGCGGCCCGGCGTTCATTCGGCGGCTCCAATGATACCGGCAGACGCGTAAAAATCGCGCAGAGCGCGCAGCGACGGATGGCTGAGCGCGCGCGAGACATAGTCGCGAATGCGCGGCAGGTGCTTCATATAGCCGGGCTTGCCGTCGCGGACGTTGAGACGGACGAAGATGCCGAGAATCTTGGAGTTCCGCTGCGCCGCCATGATCGCGTAGGCCTCTTCGAAAGCCGCGCGGTCGAACGACCCCGAAGCCTCGCGGGCCGCGCAGTAGGCATCGACGATGCGGCGTTCCAGTTCCGGCGGGATCGTCACCCGCGCATCCATCGCAAGCGACGCGACGTCATAGGCCGCGGGGCCGATCATCGCATCCTGAAAGTCGATCAGGCCGATCCGGTCATGGCCGACTTTGTCACCGCGCCAGATGAGGTTCGGCGAATGATAGTCGCGCAGGACGAGGCTTTTTTCCGCGTGGTCGAGCCTGTCGAACGCCGCGCTCCAGGCGCCCGCGAAGTTCCGTCGTTCGGCTTCGCTTGCCGGGCGGCCGGCGACGTGCGGCAGATACCAGTCGGTCAGAAGCTCGGTCTCGATCGCCATCGCGCCGTGGTCATAGGCCGGCACCTGGTGGATCACGCCCCCGCCCAGATCGATGTGGGACGGCCAGCGGCGGGTGTGCATGGCAGCGAGCAATTCGGCGGCTGCAATGTATCGCTCAGCGATCGGCACACCTGACGCATCGAGCACGCCGTCCGACCCCAGATTCTCGACCAGAAGCATGCCCTGATCGAGATCGGCTGCCGGGATTTCGGGCGCGGCGAGGCCGGCGTCACGCAGCACCTTCGCGATCGCCACGAAGGGCGTCACGTCTTCCGCCAGATGCGCGATCTGGCTGTAGGGCTTGCCGTCGCGGATCGGCGGGCCATCGGGACGCCGCGGCGCGTTCATGAGGATCAGTGGTTCGCGGCCCGGCGCGGAAATCGTCTCGTAGGCACGGGAGGACGCGTCACCGACCAGAAAACGACGCTTAGCCGGCTCAAATCCCGACGTCTGGACGAAGGCGCGAAGCGCAAGTGAGCGCTGGAGCCTCTCCATGAAGGCTTCGGGCCCCGAAATCGATACGATCCGGCCATCGCCATGTTCGGAGAGCGCAATCGTCACGGCATCGGACGGCATCGCACCGGCCGCACGCTGCGGCCACTCGATCAGCACCGCGGCCTGTTCGATCGCTTCGGCGAAACCGAGTTCGTCGAGTTCGTCCGGTGAGGTCAGGCGGTAGAGATCGAAATGCTGGATCGGAATGCGGCCCTCATAGACCTGGACCAGCGTGAAAGTCGGGCTCGGCACGTCCAGATCGTCGTCCCCGGCCATGGCGCGGATGATCGCGCGGGCAAGCGTCGTCTTACCCATGCCGAGATCGCCGTCGAGCGCGACCACGTCGCCCCGCGCCAGCATCATGGCGATATCCTCGCCGAGCCTGCGCGATGCATCCTCATCTGGCAGTTCGAGCCGCAGCAACGTGCTTGTCATGCAGGTTTATTCCGCCGCCGCCCGGTATCCCTCGGGCGCCATCGGGAACCGGCAGATCACGGTCGTTCCGCGCCCTTCGCCGGTGTCGATCTCGACAGTGCCGTCATGCAGCTCGACGAAGCTCTTCACGATCGAGAGGCCGAGGCCCGCACCGCGATGACGCCCGCCATTGGTGCGCGGCTCGAAGCGCCGGAAGATGCTCTCCAGCACGTCGTCCGGGATGCCCGGCCCGTCGTCATGAACCGAGAACGCGACGCCGCCCGGATTGCTCTCGCAGCGCAGCCGGATCGTCGATCCTTCCGGCGCGTAGTTCGCTGCGTTGCTCAGGAGGTTGAACAGAACCTGGCGAATACGGTTCTCGTCGGCATGGAACGAGGACGGCGCGCGGCCGAGATCGAGTTCCAGGCCAATGCGGTGTTCGCGCAGCCGTTCGGCCACCAGGTCGGCCGCCGAGTTCACGGTGCTCTCGATCAGGATTTCGCTGATCTCCAGTTCCATGATGCCGGCATCCACGGTCGCCAGATCGAGAATGTCGTCGACGATCGTATCCAGTTCGGCAGACGACGAGGCGATATGGCCGACATAGTCGCGCTGGCGCTGGTTGAGAGGCCCGGTCGTCTCCTGGCCAAGGAGTTCCGTGAAGCCGATGATGTTGGTCAGCGGCGAGCGAAGCTCGTAGGACACGTGCTGGACGAAGTCGTTCTTGAGCTGGTCCGCGCGCTCCAGCGCCTCGTTCTTGTCCTTGAGCATGCGCTCGACATTCACGCTGTCGGTCACGTCGACGAAGGTCGTCATCACCTGCCCGTTCGGCAGATGGACGAGTGCGTAGCGGAGCACCGAGCCGTTGTTGAGCTCGACCTGGCCCTGGCCATCGCGGCGTTCCTCGTCAAAGCCAGTCGCGGCGGCGGCAAGCTCGCCCCACGGGCTCGACCGTGTCAGCGACTGGCACGCGGCCTTCACCACGGAGATGTGCGTCCCGGCCTTCACCAGTCCGGCCGGAATGCCCCAAAGGGTGGAAAAGGCGGGGTTGGAAAGCCGCACACGGCCGTCCGGCCCGAAGACGGCAACGCCTTCTGCGAGGTTGTCCAGCGTAACGTTCTGAACCCGAACAGCGGTGTTGTAGCGGCTTTCGAGGCTGATCTTCTCGGTCAGGTTTTCGAAGACCCACGTCACGCCGCCCTTCGGCTGCGGGTTGGCGACGACGCGAAGCGTCTGGCCGTCCGGCAGGTGCCAGAGATGCTCCTCCGGCTCGACGGCGCGATAGGCCTCAAGCAGCGCTTCCTTCCAGCGCCGCCACTCGGGCTGTTCCGCAAGCTTGCCGTCGCTGCGCAGGCGATCGAGCAGGATCGTGTTGTCGGGCCCGCTCGACAGGAAGGCGATATCCAGCTCCCAGAGCTTTTGGAAAGCCTGGTTGAAGAAGCGCAGTTTCTGGTCGGTGTCGAAGATCGCGACGGCGGTGTTCAACTGGTCGAGCGTGTCGGCATGGCTGCGCACGGTCCGCTCATGCTCCTCGCGGATCGCCTCGATATCGCTGATGTCGCAGGCGAGGCCGACCGAGCCGTCCTTGCCGGCAAAGTCGGTGACCGCGAACACGCGGCGGTCGCCACCGATCACCGTGGACAGGCTCTGCGCAAAGACGGGGCTGGACAGATGCGCGTGGCCGATCTGCTCGCGCGCGGCGGTGCCGAGCATCTCGCGCTTCTCGTCGATGGCCATCGCCGCCGTCGGCGCCTCGACCGCTTCGGCATAGGCCGCGTTGACCCAGCTCAAGCTGCCATCGCCCGAACGCATCCAGGCCGGCATTTTCAGCGTATCGAGAAGGCCGAGAAGATTTCCGTGTTCGCTCTGCAGGCGCTGGTGATCGAGACGCAGTTCCGCGTGGTCGCGGCGGGCGTCGGTCAAAGAAAGGAAGCGCACGGCGACATGCGAGGCCGCGATCCGGCCCTGGATTTCAAGCAATGCGCCCCTGTTCGTTTCCGCAACGAGGTCGAACGCCTTGCGCTGCTCGCGCAATCCCGCAATCGCACGCTCGAGCGCGGCCGCGCTGCGCGGCGACATCCATTTGCCGAACGCCATGAACGTGGCGCGATCTTCCGGTGCATCGGCGGCCGCGAGCGTGCCGACCAGTTCGGGCTTACGCGCATCGTCGAACCAGACGACGATGCGCTGGTCCCTGAGATTGAGCAGCGATTCGGAGCGCTGGAGTGCGGTGCCCAGCTCGGCCACGCGTTCGCGCAGATGAACGTTCTCGTTCGCGGTGCGGGCGCGCTCGCGGATCAGGAGGATCGCCGACAG
Source organism: Mesorhizobium sp. CAU 1732 (assembly GCF_039888675.1). Classification (NCBI taxonomy): domain Bacteria; kingdom Pseudomonadati; phylum Pseudomonadota; class Alphaproteobacteria; order Hyphomicrobiales; family Phyllobacteriaceae; genus Mesorhizobium; species Mesorhizobium sp. CAU 1732. The sequence continues at coordinate 90,474 of NZ_JBDQQR010000001.1, read as the reverse complement.
CATGGCCGCGCCGGTTATGCCCAGGAAGAGCGCAAGCTGGATCACGTCGCTGGTCGCAAGCGAGACGCGGCCGGCGGCGCGCGCGGCCTCACCGCTCTGCGCGAAGGCGACGACCGGCAACGACAGGACGCCAAGTCCGGCGACGGAACCCGCAAGCGCGTCAGCCAGGCGGCGGGCCGTTCCCCGACCAATCGTTTCGCATCCGGAATCAATCCGGTCCCCGGTGCAGGTCATCCCCGCCTCCAGTGGGTCAACCCCTGGCATCGTCCCAAGTCCTCTCCGCCGCATGGACGCCTCGACGCCCAGAAAGGACGCACCATACTGGTTCCCCTCACCAGCCGGCGGCGTCGCGAATCACGTCACTGTACAGCGCGGCCGAATCGTCGTGAAGGTGACCCGCGCGCAAAAAAGGGGCCGGGCAAAAGTCAATTGCCCGGCCCCAATATGTTGTGCCAAATGGTTAATAAATCAGTAGCGGTAGTGCTCCGGCTTGAACGGACCCTGCTGGGTCACACCGATATAATCGGCCTGTTCGTTCGAAAGCTGGGTGAGCTTCGCGCCGACCTTGTCGAGATGCAGCCTCGCGACCTTCTCGTCGAGGTGCTTCGGCAGCACATAGACCTCGTTCTGGTACTGGTCGCCCTTCGTCCAGAGTTCGATCTGCGCGAGCACCTGGTTGGTGAAGGAGGCCGACATCACGAAGGACGGATGGCCGGTCGCGTTGCCGAGATTGAGCAGGCGGCCTTCCGAGAGAAGGATCATGCGGTTGCCACCGGGGAATTCGATCAGATCGACCTGCGGCTTCACATTGGTCCACTTCAGATTGCGCAGCGCCTCGACCTGGATCTCGTTGTCGAAGTGGCCGATGTTGCCGACGATCGCCATGTCCTTCATCTTGCGCATGTGGTCCAGCGTGATGACGTCCTTGTTGCCGGTCGTCGTGATGACGATGTCGGCGGTCGATGCGGCATCGTCCAGCGTAACGACCTCGAAGCCGTCCATCGCAGCCTGCAGCGCGCAGATCGGGTCGACCTCCGTCACCTTGACGCGGGCGCCGGCACCCTGAAGCGAAGCGGACGAGCCCTTGCCGACATCGCCATAGCCGCAGACGATGGCGACCTTGCCGGCCATCATCGTGTCGGTGGCGCGGCGGATGCCGTCGACCAGCGATTCCTTGCAGCCATACTTGTTGTCGAACTTGGACTTGGTGACGCTGTCGTTGACGTTGATCGCCGGGAACGGCAGGAGACCGCGCTTCTGAAGCTGGTAGAGGCGGTTGACGCCGGTCGTGGTTTCTTCGGTCACGCCGCGGATCGCGTCGCGGTTCTTGGTGAAGAAGCCCGGTGTCGCGGCCATGCGCTTCTTGATCTGGGCGAAGAGGATTTCCTCTTCCTCATTGCCCGGCTTGGACAGGACGTCCTCGCCAGCCTCGGCGCGCGCGCCGATGAGGATATACATCGTGGCGTCGCCGCCATCGTCCAGGATCATGTTCGTGGTGCCGCCATCGGTCCACTGGAAGATCTTGTCGGTGTATTCCCAATATTCGGTGAGGGTTTCGCCCTTGATGGCGAAGACCGGCGTGCCGGCGGCGGCGATGGCTGCTGCGGCGTGGTCCTGCGTCGAGAAGATGTTGCACGAAGCCCAGCGGACGTCCGCGCCGAGCGCCTGAAGCGTCTCGATCAGCACCGCCGTCTGGATGGTCATGTGCAGCGAGCCGGAAATGCGCGCGCCCTTGAGCGGCTTGGTGGTGCCGAACTCCTCGCGCGAGGCCATCAGGCCCGGCATCTCGGTCTCGGCGATCTCGATTTCCTTGCGGCCCCAGTCAGCGAGTGAAATATCCGCGACAACGTAGTCTTTGGCGGTCATGGCGTTTGCTCCGATCTCATGAAAATCCGCGCCATGCGTCGTGCAGAAAAGGGCGCGTTTTGGCGCCTGACTAGCAGAAATCACCTGCCCGGGCAATGCAACATAAAGAAATCTTTATTCGTGCATGTCTGCCGATCCCCATCGGGGTTCAGCACTCTTCTCCGAAGCGGTCGGCCACGAGGGCGGAGAGCGCTTCCATGATTTCGCCAGCCTGCCGACCCGTGGCGGTCACGGAAATCGATGAGCCGACGCCCGCAGCCAGCATCATCAACCCCATGATCGATGTGCCGCCGACCTCGACGCCGTCCTTCTCGACCCGGACATCCGCGTCGTAGCCCGTCACCAACTGGACGAACTTGGCTGACGCGCGCGCATGCAGACCTCGCTTGTTGACGATGGTCAGGTCACGATGGAGCGCGGCGGCGTCTGAACTCACTGGGGACCGTCTACTTGCCGCTAAGAAGCTGGCTGGCGACGTTGATGTATTTGCGGCCTGCCATCTGCGCTTGATGCAGGGCGGCAGGCATGTCGTCGCCGGTGCGCACGCTGGTAAGCTTGATCAGCATCGGCAGGTTCACGCCCGCAATGACCTCGACCTGACCCGAACTCATGACCGAAATGGCCAGATTTGACGGCGTGCCGCCGAACATGTCGGTCAGGACGATGACGCCTGCACCCGTGTCGGCGCGCGCAACGGCATCGACGATGTCCTTGCGGCGCTGCTCCATGTCGTCATCGGCTCCGATGCACACGGTTTCGATGTGGTCTTGCGGTCCCACCACATGCTCGACGGCGTGGCGGAACTCTTCGGCCAGCCGGCCATGCGTGACGAGCACGAGACCGATCATACGGCTGACCGTGCCGGGAACACGCTGCCGCACAAGATCGTCATGGAAGCCGGCGATTTTCGGCCAAGCATGCCGGCCGCGAAGTGGCGACGCCAGCCTCTTCCGGCACTGTGAAAACTGATCACCACCCCACTCCCGTCATTCGTGCAGCACGGCCATTCTGCGAGCCTGCTCGCTGCGTCGGTTCGAACCATAGCCAGTAGCGTTTTTTTCGGCCGGACGACAGGTGCGCTATCTTGTCAGCGCTTTGGCCTTTGACAAGTGTAAAATGACGCGCGCCTACGCCAAATTGACGCAGTTTGGCCGTGTCTCTACCACTTTCGGAGCGGCGTTGCACTCTCTGGATCGGAAGCCAGCCAGCCGAGCACAGCGCGCGAACAGCTTTCGGGATTGCCTGACGGGAGGTCGAGGCGCGGGAGGAGGACGCCGAGGATGTCTTCCGTCGCGGGTTCGCGATGGCGCGGGGCCCGGGATGGCTCGACGAGGTTGACCACTGCATCGACGAGAGTCCGCCGCTCGTGATCGACCGCCGTCGGTCCATTGCCACGGGTTTCGATAAGGCCTGCGATCGCGTCGGGCACTTCCGCGACGATGCGCCCGGCAGAAACCGAAATCCACGCGCGGTCATCCGCGACCAGACACGAAAACACGCGTTTTGCGGCGCATGAATCGATCAGGCGTGCGGCGAGAGACGATTTACCCGACCCCGACGTGCCCTGGATGAGAAGCCCGGTCCGCCCCACGACGAGCACCGTCGCATGGACATTGATACGCGCGTCCGATTGCATGTGGCGTCAGCCCTCTGCGGGCAGGGTCACGACGAAGCGTGCGCCCTGGAACTCGCCGGGCTTCGTGCCTGCGATGTTCTCCGCCGTCAGCCTGCCGCCATGCGCCTCGACGATCTGGCGGCTGATCGACAGGCCGAGACCGGAGTTCTGGCCGAAGGCCTCGCCCGACGGGCGATCGGTGTAGAAACGCTCGAAAATGCGCTCGATATCCTCGACGTGGATGCCGGGGCCATTGTCGTCCACCGTCACGATCACATGACGGGGCGAGCGCGACAGGGTGATCAGGATACGGCCCTTGTCATCCGGCACAAAGGAGCGGGCGTTCTCGATGAGGTTCGTCAGGACCTGGCCGAGCCGCAAATCGTGGCCGGGAACGTAGAAGTCCCGCGCCGGCTGATCCTTCTTGGCGGTGCGCACCTCGATCGCCACGGCGCGCTTGTGACGACCGGCTTCGCGGGACGCGCCCGCAAGGTCCTGTACCAGCTTCAACAGATCGACGCGCGACGCATCGTCACGAGCGAGTTCCGCGTCGAGACGCGACGCATCCGAAATATCGGTGATCAGGCGGTCGAGGCGGCGGACATCGTGCTGGATCACCTCCATCAGTCGATCGCGCGACGTTTCATTCTTGGCCAGCGGCAGCGTTTCGACCGCGCTGCGCAGCGACGTCAGCGGGTTCTTGAGTTCATGGCTCACATCGGCCGCAAAACTCTCGATCGCCTCGATGCGGGCATAAAGCGCGTTGGTCATGTCGCGCAGGGCGACGGACAGGTTGCCGATCTCGTCCTGCCTGTCGGAGAAATCGGGAATTTCCTCGCGGCTCTTCACGCCGCGTCGAACCCGGACGGCGGCAGCCGACAGGCGCCGCAGGGGATTGGCGATGGTGGAAGCCAGAAGCATCGACAGGATCGCGGTGACGGTCGCCGCCACCGCAAACACGCGCAGGATCGCTCGGCGCTCGGCAGCGACGATCTTGTCGATATCGCCACCCTGGGTCGACAGCATCAACACGCCCAGAACGGCGCGAAAGCGCTGCACCGGAACGGCGACGGACACGATCTGCTCGCCCTGTTCACTGACGCGCACCAGCGTCGACGGGCTGCCCTGCAATGCGCTCATGACTTCCGGAAAGCCCGCGCCGCTGCCGCCGGGCTGCTCCTTGTAGACCGGCAGGTCCGAACGGGCGAACAGCTTCGTGACGAACTTCTCCAGCCGCTGCAGCGGGCCAAGCTCCTCCTCGGCCACGGCAGGCAGATTGTAACGAAGGATCTGGCCGCGCGAATAGAGGTGGCGGGAATCGAGCAGAAGGTTCGCGTCGCGGTCGAAGATGCGCGCGCGCGTCAATGTGGGCGATATCAGGCGGCGCAGGACCGGCGCGACACGCTCGGGATTGATCGGAAAGTCGAGACTGTCGAGTTGGCCCGTCCCGGGCGGCAGGCTTTCGCCCGCCTGCAGTTCGAGCAGCTTTTCGGGGTCGATCGTGATCGAATCCGTCTCGACCGTGGCCGACGCGGCGATCGCACCGGCGATGATCTCGCCCTGCGTCATCAGGCTCTCGATGCGGGCCTGCACGAGGCCGTCGCGAAACTGATTGATGTAGAGGATGCCGATGACCATGACGCAGAGCGCGGCAAGGTTGAGGAACAGGATGCGTCGGGTCAGGCTCGAAAAGACGTAGTGGCCCAGCATGCGGCGGACGCGCACGAGAATCCGGCTCCAACGATTGGATCCGCCTCTCGCCTCACGCTTCGCTCTGGCCGCGTCCATCTCGGCGTCTGCCGTCATAAGTTCCTGCACTCCGCGCCAGGGTTCAGGCCTCGCGGAAGCGGTAACCTACCCCATAAAGCGTCTCAATCATGTCGAAATCGTCATCGACCGATTTGAACTTCTTGCGCAGGCGCTTGATGTGGCTGTCGATCGTGCGGTCGTCGACATAGACCTGCTCATCATAGGCAGAGTCCATCAGCGCATCGCGGCTCTTCACGACACCGGGACGCTGGGCAAGCGAATGCAGGATCAGGAATTCGGTGACGGTGAGCGTCACGGGCTCGCCGCGCCAGGTGCAGGTGTGCCGCTCCTGGTCCATCACGAGCTGGCCGCGCTCGAGCGACTTGGCCTGTTGTGCGGGCGTCTTCGCTCCGGCTTCGCGGGCATTGGCGCGACGAAGCACCGCACGGACACGCTCGACCAGAAGACGCTGGGAGAAGGGTTTGCGGATGAAATCGTCGGCGCCCATCTTCAGGCCGAAGAGTTCGTCTATCTCGTCATCCTTCGACGTCAGGAAGATCACGGGCATATCGCTCTTCTGACGCAGGCGCCGCAGCAGTTCCATGCCGTCCATGCGGGGCATCTTGATATCGAAGATCGCGAGATTCGGGGGACGCGCAGCCAGCCCTTCCAGCGCGGAAGCGCCGTCCGTGTAGGTCTCTACCCGGTAGCCCTCGGACTCCAACGCAATCGATACGGACGTCAGGATGTTGCGGTCATCATCGACCAGCGCGATCGTTGCCATGTCAAGCGGCTCCCTCATGAGCGGGTGTCCCTTCCTGCTTTGGAGAAGGGGGTATAGGCGGACAAATTGGGTACAAATTGTGGCATAAGCCTTTACCGGACGGGCCGCAATGCCCAGCGTGTACTTAACCGTCTGTCCGATCCACGGTTGTCGTTGCTGCACAATATGCGTGCACCACCTGTCGATTTAAACAGCTACAACCGATTTAAAAAGAATTCAAAATCTTTAAATCGATTAAAGATTTGAAATCAATGGCTTTTTCTGGTTTTGACCATTCATACTTCGGTTCGCTGGCCGCACGATCCTCGCCGGCAAACGGAAGCTTGTTCTGTCGGCTCCGAGCTTTGGTGGTGAGGATGAAAGAAATCGGTTTGCGTAATCCCGGCAACGGGATCGAATCCATCGGCCTCGCGACCGCGGGTACCGTCCACTACAATCTGGGCCCTGCCGAGCTGGTCGAACATGCGCTTCAGCGCAACGAGGCCAAGCTCACCGCGCACGGCGCACTGGTCGCCTATACGGGCCAGCACACCGGCCGCTCGCCGAAGGACAAGTTCGTCGTCCGGGACGCCTCCACCGAGGACAAGGTCTGGTGGGACAACAACAAGCCGATGAGCCCGGAGCGGTTCGAACTGCTGCGCCAGGATTTCATCGCTCACGCGGCCGAACTCGATCTCTACGTCCAGGACCTCATCGGCGGCGCCGACGAAGACAACAGCCTGCCGACGCGCGTCATCACCGAATTCGCCTGGCACTCGCAGTTCATCCGCAACCTGTTGATCCGGCCGGAGCGTTCGACGCTCGACCGCTTCGTGCCGAAGATGACGATCATCGACCTGCCGTCGTTCCGCGCCGATCCCGCACGCCATGGCTGCCGCACCGAAACGGTGATCGCGATCGACTTCACCCGCATGCTCGTGCTGATCGGCGGCACGTCCTATGCGGGCGAGATGAAGAAGTCGGTGTTCACCGCGCTGAACTACCTGCTGCCCGAAAAGGGCGTCATGCCCATGCACTGCTCGGCCAATGTCGGCGCGCAGGACGACGCGGCCGTGTTCTTCGGCCTGTCGGGCACCGGCAAGACGACGCTGTCGGCCGATCCGTCGCGCACGCTGATCGGCGATGACGAGCATGGCTGGGGCGAGCACGGCATCTTCAACTTCGAAGGCGGCTGCTACGCCAAGACGATCAAGCTCTCTGCGGAAGCCGAACCGGAAATCTTCGGCACGACGCGGCGCTTCGGCACCGTGCTGGAAAACGTCGTGCTCGACGAAACGCGCGTTCCCGATTTCGACGACGGTTCGCTGACCGAGAACACGCGCTGCGCCTACCCGCTCGATTTCATCGCCAATGCGAGCGAAACCGGCCGCGCGGCACACCCGAAGAACATCATCATGCTGACCGCCGACGCGTTCGGCGTGATGCCGCCGATCGCAAAGCTCACGCCGGCGCAGGCGATGTACCACTTCCTGTCCGGTTATACCGCGAAGGTCGCGGGTACGGAAAAGGGCGTGACGGAGCCGGAAGCGACGTTCTCGACCTGCTTCGGTGCGCCCTTCATGCCGCGCCACCCGTCGGAATACGGCAACCTGCTGCGTGACCTGATCGCGCGCCACGGCGTCGATTGCTGGCTCGTCAACACCGGCTGGACCGGCGGCGCTTACGGCACCGGCAAGCGCATGCCCATCAAGGCGACGCGCGCGCTGCTCTCGGCAGCGCTGGACGGTTCGCTCAATTCGGTCGAATTCCGCACCGACCCGAATTTCGGCTTCGACGTGCCCGTCTCGGTTCCCGGCGTCGATGCCGCGATCCTCGACCCTCGGGCGACATGGGCGGACAAGCCGGCCTATGACCGCCAGGCCAAGCGCCTCGTCGGCATGTTCATCGACAACTTCGCCAAGTTCGAGCAACACGTCGATGCGACCACGCTCAACGCCGCGCCACGCCTGCAGGAAGCCGCCGAGTAGCTGCCGCACGACGCAACGGATCGCCAAAGGCCCGGCCCACACGCCGGGCCTTTTGCTTGATGGCTTCCGCGCTTTTGCTTACGGCTTTCGCCGGGGCCGATGCCAGCCTATGTAGGGATCACGGGATCGCGGAAGGAATGGCGCAATGACATCGGAGAAAGGACTTCGCATAGCGCCCGGCGTCGAGGTCGGCGAAGATGAACTCGATGAAAACTTCATCCGCTCGTCGGGTCCGGGCGGACAGAACGTCAACAAGGTCGCGACCGCCGTCCAGTTGCGGTTCGACGTGGTCAACTCACCGGGCCTGCCTGAACGCGTGCGCGAACGGGCGCTGCACTTCGCAGGCCAGCGCGCGACCAAGGACGGCGTCATCGTCATCGAGGCGAGCCGCTTCCGCACGCAGGAGCAGAACCGCGCCGATGCGCGCGAGCGTCTCACCGAACTCCTCGCTAGGGCTGCCGAACCGCCGCCCAAGCCGCGGAAGAAGACACGGCCCTCGAAAGGCTCCGTGGAGCGCCGCCTGAAAGAAAAGGCGGGCCGCTCCGGCGTCAAGAAGATGCGCGGCAAGGTCACGTCCGAGTAGATCGCCGCATTGGGTCGCTCGACTGGTTCTCTTGAAAATCTTCCTACGCGGCGGCATCATCGCCGCCGGATTCGGTTTCAGGTCATGCCATGATGCTCGTCCTTCCAGGCGGCGTGCGACACATCCCGGACTATCTCGACCGCGCAGCGCAGGAAGCGCTTGTCGAGGACATTCGCGCCGTGGTGCAGGCCGCACCGCTCTACGTGCCGACCATGCCGCGCACTGGCAAGCCGATGAGCGTGCGCATGACGAATTGCGGCGTGCTTGGCTGGGTCACGGACAAGGAGCGCGGCTATCGTTACCAGCCCACGCACCCCGCCACCGGCGAGCCATGGCCGGCGATCCCGCAACGGCTTCTCGACATCTGGAACGACGTCGCCCGGTACGACGCGCCGCCCGAGGCCTGTCTCGTGAATTTCTATACGGCGGACGCGAAGATGGGCATGCACCAGGATCGCGACGAGCACGATCTGGACGCGCCGGTCGTCTCGATCTCGCTTGGGGAAACCTGCCTGTTTCGCGTCGGCGAGCGCACACGCGAGGGCCGGACCGTGTCGTTCAAGCTCAAGAGCGGCGATCTGGTCGTGCTTGGCGGCGAAGGTCGTCTCGCCTTCCACGGCGTCGACCGGATTTACCCGACGACCTCGACGCTGCTCAAGAATGGCGGGCGGATCAACCTGACGCTGCGCCGTGTGACGCGTCCTGACGCCATCTGAGCATCTCGCCCAATGCCGGAACTCAGAGCTTCCTGAGCGCGACTTCTTCGATCAGGTGATCCGCCCCCTTGCGCAGGACGAGATCGGCGCGCGGGCGCGTCGGAACGATGTTTTCGCGCAGGTTCCTGAGGTTGATGTTCGCCCACAACCCTTCGGCGATCGCGCGCGCGGCTTCCTCGGACAGTTGCGAATAGCGATGGAAGAAGGATTCCGGATCCTTGAATGCCGTCTCGCGCAGCCGCATGAAGCGGTCGATGTACCATTTGTGGATCATGTCCTCGTCCGCATCGATATAGATCGAGAAGTCGAAGAAATCCGAGACGAAGGGCACGAACTTGCCGTCCGGCGGAAGCTTCCGCGGCTGGAGGACGTTGATGCCCTCGAAGATGAGGATGTCCGGCCGATCGATCGTCACATAGGCGCCCGGCAATACGTCATAGGTCATGTGCGAATAGAGCGGCGCGCGCACGTCGCGCTGGCCGGACTTGATGCCCGACAGGAACCGCAGCAGCGCACCGACATCGTAACTTTCGGGAAAACCCTTTCGCTCCATCAGGTTTTCGCGGCGCAGAACCGCATTGGGCAGCAGGAAACCGTCCGTCGTGATGAGATCGACCTTGGGGCTGGACGGCCAGCGCTGCAGCAACTCCTTGAGGACGCGGGCCGTGGTCGACTTGCCGACCGCGACCGATCCTGCGATGCCGATGATGAACGGCGTTTTCACCGCGTCATTGGCTTCGAAGAAAATCTGGCGTTGCCGGAAGAGAAGCTGGCTCGACTCGACATGGGCGGACAGGAGCCGGGACAGCGTCAGGTAGATGCGGCGGATTTCGTCGAGGTCGACGGGATCGTTCAGCGACCGCAGCCGCCTGACCTCATCCTCGCTGAGCGTCAGCGGCGTATCGGCCCGGAATTCCGCCCAACGTTCGGCCGAGAAGATCCGGTAGGGAGAGTATTTTTCGGTGGGGACGAGCTGGTCCATCGGCATGTGCCTTGAGCGCGACGCGATCTAACGCGCGCGCGACGCCTTTTCTTCGATGCCCGAACGCGTGGTGCGTGCTTCGAGCTCGGCCATCACATCATCGACCGTCACGCCGGCCAGCGAAAGAACGACGAGCCAGTGGTAGAGAAGGTCGGCACTTTCCGAAACGAGCCCGTCGCGATCGCCCTTGACCGCAGCGATGACGGCCTCGACCGCCTCTTCGCCCATCTTCTGCGCGGCCTTGTCGGTTCCCTTGGCGAAAAGCTTCGCCGTCCACGAATCCGCCGCGCCCGACCGTCCCCGTTCGGCAATGATCGCTTCCAGATCAATCAGCGAAAATCCGGCCAAAGATCCCTCCCCAGGCTCAGGCGGCATCGAGCCGCACGGCCAAGCCCGCTTTTGCCATGTGCGCCTTGGCCTGCGCAATGGTGTATGTGCCGAAGTGGAAGATCGAGGCCGCCAGCACCGCGGTTGCATGCCCGTCGCGTATGCCCTCGACCATGTGATCGAGCGTTCCCACGCCACCCGACGCGATGACCGGCGCACGCACGGCATCCGCGATAGCGCGCGTCAGTGCGATGTCGTAACCGGCCTTGGTGCCGTCCCGGTCCATCGAAGTCAGGAGGATTTCGCCGGCACCGAGATCGACCACCTTGCGCGCAAAGTCGATCGCGTCGATGCCGGTGGTCTGGCGGCCGCCATGGGTGAAAATTTCCCACCGATCCGCCTCGCCTTCGCCCGACACCCTCTTGGCGTCGATCGCGACGACGATGCACTGGTTGCCGAATTTGTCGGCAGCTTGCGCCACGAAATCCGGGTTCTTCACCGCCGCCGTGTTGATCGAGACCTTGTCGGCGCCGGCGAGCAGGAGCTTGCGGATATCCGACACCTGCCGCACCCCGCCGCCCACCGTCAGCGGCATGAAGCACTGCTCGGCCGTCTTGGCGACGATGTCGAAAATCGTCTCGCGATTGTCGGACGACGCCGTGATGTCAAGGAAGCAAAGCTCGTCCGCACCGGCGGCATCATAAGCCTTCGCCGCCTCGACCGGATCGCCGGCATCGATCAGATCGACGAAGTTGACGCCCTTGACCACGCGGCCATCATGCACGTCGAGACAAGGGATAACGCGGGCTTTGAGGGTCATCTGGGATCCTCGAACAGTGCCGGTTCGACCTTCAGCGTGCCCTTCAGGATCGCCAAGGCCTCGGCCGGATCGATGCGGCCGTCATAGAGCGCGCGGCCGGAGATTGCGCCTTCGAGCTTTTTTGCGTCCGGCATGGTCATGCGCACGATGTCGGCGATCGATGCGAGGCCGCCGGATGCGATCACCGGGATCGAGATGGCGTTCGCCAGATCGATCGTGGCGTCCCAGTTGATGCCGGTCAGGACGCCGTCGCGGTCGATATCCGTATAGATGATCGCGGACACGCCTGCGCCCTCGAACTTCTTCGCCAGTTCCACGACACCGAGCGACGAGGCTTCCGCCCAGCCCTCGACGGCGACCTTGCCGCCCTTGGCGTCTATGCCGACGGCGATTTTTCCGGGAAACGCCTTGCACGCTTCCTTCACGAGGTCAGGATCGCGCACCGCGACCGTGCCGAGGATCACGCGCGCCAGCCCCTTGGAGAGCCACGCCTCGATATGGGCCAGCGTCCGGATGCCGCCGCCGAGCTGGACCGGGTTGGTCGTCGCCTTCAGGATCGCCTCGACCGCCGCGCCGTTGCGGCTTTCACCGGCAAAGGCGCCGTCGAGATCGACCACGTGAAGCCACTCGAAACCCTGCTCCTGGAAATCCCTCGCCTGAGCGCCGGGGTCGGGATTGTAGACCGTCGCGCTCGCCATCTCGCCCAGCTTGAGCCGGACGCACTGGCCTTCCTTGAGATCGATCGCGGGAAACAGGATCACGTGGTCAAACGCCTTCTACGATCGCGAGCTGCGCCGTCGAGCATTCCTTGCGGATTTTCAGCGCCGCCTGATATTCGGGCGAGTTGAAGCAGGCGAGCGCGACGTCGTAGCTTTCGAACTCGATGATCACCTGCCGGTCGCCTGTCGGCAGTTCCGGGTCGGTGTGCTGCCCGCCGCGCACCAGAAATTTCGCGCCATATTTCTCGAAGGCAGCCGCATTCGCGCTGATATATTTTGGATATCCATCCGGATCGCTGATGGTGACCATCGCCATCCAATACCCCTTCTTGCTCATCGCGTGCTCCTCAAGGCTTCCAGTTTAGAAAATTGCCGATCAGGGCCAGACCCAGCGCCTGACTCTTTTCCGGGTGGAACTGCGTGCCCGCAACATTGTCGCGCGCGACGGCCGCGGTTACCGGCCCGCCATAGTCCGTAACGGCCAGAACGTCTTCTGCGTGCTTCGCCTCCAGATGGTAGGAATGCACGAAATAGGCGTGCAGGCCGTCCTCACCGGTGCTGATTCCGGCGAAGAGCGGGTGGGAATGTTTCACGTGAATCGTGTTCCAGCCGATCTGCGGGATCTTCAGTGACGGGTCCGACGGCAGCATTTCCGTCACATCGCCCTCGATCCAGCCGAAGCCGTTGGTGATCGTCTTTTCCAGACCCCGCGACGACATGAGCTGCATGCCGACGCAGATGCCGAGGAACGGCCGGCCCTTCCGGCGCACCATTTCGTCGATCGCCTCGACCATGCCCGGCACGGCATCGAGGCCCGCTCGGCAATCCGCATAGGCCCCGACCCCCGGCAGCACGATCCGGTCGGCGGTGCGGACGCGTTCCGCGTCGTCCGTCAAGTCGATCTCGGCCGATATGCCGGCCTCACGCGCGGCGCGCTCGAAGGCCTTGGTGGCGGATTTGAGGTTGCCCGAGCCGTAGTCGATGATCGCGACGCGCATTCAATGTCTGCCTGGATAGGAAAAGAGCCCCAGCGCCGGACCGGCCGCAGGGACCGTCTGGCGCAGTTGCGATGCGGAAGACAGGACCGGCAAAGGCGCGGGACGATCGTCCGCAGTCCCGTCGACATAGGCTTCCGCGATATAGCGCGTTTCGGCGTCGGTGCGGTTGTCGGCTTCGACCACGCCCCATTCGCGCCAGCCGCGACGGCGCAGCGCAGCCAACTTCAGCGACGCGCCTTCGAGGCCGACATAAAGCGAAACGAGGAGCGACAGGGCCGGTGCGGCGGCGAAGCCGGCATAGGACCCGGCAAAGCCGAGCGCCAGGGCAACCACCAGCGCGATCAGCGCCTCGATCCAGAGACGATGCACCAGCAGCCAGACGAACGGGATCAGGAACGCGAAGACGTGGAAGCCGTCGCGCACGATCACCGCGTCGGCTTCCACACGTGCGGGCGGTTCCATAACGACAAAGCTAGCCATGATCGGTGCTCATCCGTTCAACGTGCCCTTGGTCGACGGAATCGCACCCGCCTGCCGTGCATCGGGCTCGATCGCGGCGCGCAACGCCCGCGCCACCGCCTTGAAGCAGGTTTCGGCGATGTGGTGGTTGTTGGCGCCGTGGTGGTTGAGGACGTGGAGCGTGATGCCGGCATTTTGCGCCAGCGCCTGGAAGAACTCGCGCACCAGTTCGGTATCGAAGGTGCCGATCTTCGGCGACGAAAAGGCGACGTTCCAAACGAGGAACGGCCGTCCCGAAACGTCGATCGCCGCCTTGGTCAGCGTCTCGTCCATGGCGAGGTCGATCGAAGCATAGCGCGCGATCCCGCGTCGCTCGCCGAGCGCCTTGGCGATGGCCTGGCCGATCGCGATGCCGGTGTCCTCGACCGTGTGGTGATCGTCGATGTGGAGGTCGCCCTCGGCCTTGATCGTCATGTCGATCAGCGAGTGGCGTGCGAGCTGGTCGAGCATGTGGTCGAAGAAGCCGACGCCTGTCGAAATGGCGGATACGCCCTTCCCGTCCAGATCGACCGTGACGGCGATCCGGGTTTCCTTTGTCGCGCGCTCGACGCTCGCCTTGCGATCCTGACCGGCCATTCTATGGAACCTCGCCCTCTTGAAAGCGTGAGCCTCTTACCAGCATGGTCGCGGGATTGCCAGCACACCGCCCAAGGCGGTTGCGATTTGCATTCCGCCGGTCCGCACATACATACACGCGACGCGGTCGGCGCTGCATTTCACCATAGGCCGGCCGGAGGCAGTATCGGAGTTGATATGTCGAACGAACTGACAATGCACGCGACGACGATCGTCACCGTGCGAAAGGACAACAAGGTCGTGATCGCGGGCGACGGGCAGGTCAGCCTCGGCCAGACGATCATGAAGGGCAACGCGAAGAAGGTCCGGCGCCTCGGCAAGGGCAACGTCATCGCAGGTTTCGCCGGCGCGACCGCCGACGCATTCACGCTTCTCGAGCGGCTCGAAGCCAAGCTCGAGCAATATCCCGACCAGTTGACGCGCGCCTGCGTCGAACTCGCCAAGGACTGGCGCACGGACCGCTATCTGCGCCGCCTCGAGGCGATGATGCTGGTGGCCGACAAACACGTGACGCTGGCGCTCACCGGCACCGGCGACGTGCTGGAACCCGAGCATGGCGTGATGGCCATCGGCTCCGGCGGCAATTATGCGCTCGCTGCCGCCCGCGCGCTGATGGACACCGACAAGGATGCAGAGGACATCGCCCGCAGGGCCATGAAGATCGCAGCCGAGATCTGCGTCTACACGAACGACAGCTTCGTGGTGGAAACGCTCGATGCCGAAGAGGGCTGACGATATCGCCTTCCTGCCGGTGGAACCGAAGCACTACCCGTTGCTGGAGCAATGGCTGAAAAGTCCGCACATGCGCGAGTGGTGGGGCGATCCCGAAGAGGAACTCGGCTTCATCCGCGACATGGTCGAGGGACGGGATACGACGCGCCCATTCCTCATCACCGTGGACGGCGACCCGGTCGGCTACATCCAGTACTGGTTCATCGGCCACCATCAGAACGAACAGTGGCTGAAGGATCATCCCTGGCTTGCCGAACTGCCGCCTGAAACCATCGGCGTCGACCTGTCGATCGGCGATCCCCAGCTTCTCTCGAAAGGCATCGGCTCGGCGGCCCTGAAGGCATTCGTGTCCGACAGAATCGACGAAGGCCATGCGAGCATCGTCATCGACCCCGATGCCGACAACGCCCGCGCCATCCGCGCCTATCAGAAGGCCGGCTTTGTGCCGGTCCCTCATCTTGTCGGCCGGACTGGCGATACGCTCATCATGCAGTATGGTGCCGCCCGCGTGCCGCGATAATGCGGCAGGCAGCAAGACGGGGTTAACATGATCAGCGCGCAAACGCTCGACAATGCGGTTGTGGAAGGCGTCATCTCTCCTGCCCAGCGCGATCGCCTCCATCAGATGGAGCAAGCGCTCACGCTGTCACCCGACGATGACGACAGCGCTCAAGACGAAAACCTGCGGCTCATCGGCGGCGGCAACGACTTGTTCGTCACGGTCGGCATCGTGCTTCTGACGGCCGGTTTTTATTTCGTGCTGTCGACGCTGATCGAGAATCGTCCGATCTGGATCGCCGGGTTGCTGGCCGGCTTTTCCTGGCTGGTTGCGGAAGTCGTCACGCGTCAGCACCGCATGAAGCTGTCCTCGACAGTGCTCAGCCTGCTGTTTGCTGGCTCCATCGCGGCTGTGCTGCTGCTGGTTGCCGACGCGCGCTATACGATCCGCATGCCTGAATCATTGTGGCAACTGCTGGCGCTGAGACAGATCGTCGGACCTGCCGGCTATCTCGTCTTGGGCGGGGTGATTGCTGCGGCGGCGATCTATTTCTGGCGGTTTCGCGTTCCTATCCTTGCGGGCGTCGTCGCCATCGCGGCAACCCTGCTCGCATTCCTGCAAACGGCCCTCATTCTTTACGACGGCGTCGCCGCCGGGTCGGTCGCGATGCCGCAAATCGAGGAGATGCCGGAACTGCTCCGCGCCTCGCTCTATATGCCGCTGATCTGTGGACTGGTGGTGTTCGCCATTGCGGTCGCGCTCGATATCCACGACCGCGAGCGGCGCACCACATGGTCGGACTGCGCTTTCTGGCTGCATGTGGTGTCAGCGCCGATGCTGGTGCATCCGCTGTTCATCATGGCGACAGGACAGGACGTGGTTCTGGGCAATATCGAGCCCGACACCAGCGCGACGATCATGCTCGCATTGCTGATCGCCAGCTTCGTCTATGTGGCGCTTGCCATAGACCGGCGCTCGCTGCTGGTGCCCACACTTGCCTATTTCGGCTCGCTCGGCATCTATTACCTCGTCAATTCGACGGCCAATACGACCGGCGTGCCGCCGTTCGCGCTTATCCTGCTGGTGGTCGGTGCGCTGATCATCACCTTCGGCGCGGGCTGGCAGCACATCCGCCGCTTGATCGTGCGGCCAACGCTCCCCACATCCGTGCTCAACAAGCTCCCTCCCATCAAGGCTTAGCGTAAAAGTAGATGACCACTTTTTCCCCCCGCGAGATCGTTTCCGAACTCGACCGCTACATCATCGGCCAGAAGGACGCCAAGCGCGCCGTGGCCATTGCGATGCGCAATCGCTGGCGCCGCCAGCAACTGGAAGGCCAGATGCGCGAAGAGGTGATGCCGAAGAACATCCTGATGATCGGCCCCACCGGCGTCGGCAAGACCGAGATTTCGCGCAGACTGGCGAAGCTCGCCGGTGCGCCCTTCATCAAGGTCGAGGCCACCAAGTTCACCGAAGTCGGCTATGTCGGCCGCGATGTCGAGCAGATCATCCGCGATCTGGTCGAGGTCGCCATCGGGCTCGTGAAGGACACGATGCGCGAGGACGTGAAGGCGCGCGCGCATATCAACGCCGAGGAGCGCGTGCTGGAGGCGCTGGTCGGCAAGACCGCAAGCCCCGCGACGCGCGATTCCTTCCGCAAGAAGCTGCGCGACGGCGAGCTCGACGACAAGGAGATCGAGGTCGAGGTCGCCGACACGGGAACGGGCGGGATGCCCGGTTTCGAGGTTCCCGGAATGCCGGGCGGCGTCGGCATGATCAATCTCAGCGAGATGATGCAGAAGGCGATGGGCGGCCAGCGCACCAAGACGCGCAAGACCACGGTGAAGGAATCCTACAGCCTTCTGGTGAGCGACGAGTCCGAAAAACTTCTCGACCAGGAGGAAGTCGTGCGCCGCGCTCTGGAATCGACCGAGAACAACGGCATCGTCTTCCTCGACGAGATCGACAAGGTCGCGACCCGCAGCGACGTTGCCGGCGGACCGTCGCGCGAAGGCGTGCAGCGCGATCTGCTGCCGCTGGTCGAAGGGACGACCGTTGCGACGAAATACGGGCCGATCAAGACCGACCACATCCTCTTCATCGCGTCGGGCGCCTTCCACGTGGCGAAGCCGTCCGATCTTCTGCCCGAGCTTCAGGGCCGCCTGCCGATCCGCGTCGAACTGCGTGCGCTCGAGAAGGACGACTTCCGCCGCATCCTGACCGAAACCGAGGCGAGCCTGATCAAGCAGTATATCGCGCTGATGCTGACAGAGGGCGTGTCGCTCTCGTTCAGCGACGATGCGATCGACACGCTCGCGGGCATCGCCGTCGATCTCAATGCAAGTGTCGAGAACATCGGCGCTCGGCGCCTCCAGACCGTGATGGAACGGGTGCTGGACGACATCTCGTTCAACGCGCCGGACAAGTCCGGTACGGAGATCACGATCGACGCCGAATATGTCGACAAGCATGTCGGCGACCTGGCGAAGAACACGGATTTGTCGCGATTCATCCTGTAAAGGGGTGTGACAGCAAAAGCATAGTTGCAGAACTTCGGAGCCCTGACGAACGATTGAGCGTCGGGGCTCTCGACTCGATAAGAGCCTGCAACTAGGTTTGCGCGTCCTCACGAACGAGCCTCTGGTCTAGACCACACATGAAGATCGCCGCCCGGCTACTCGCCGTCCTCTGCTTTTCGGCGATGGCCACCAGCTTTGGAGCCGCGTCCGCGGGTGCCGCCACGCTGGTGCCTCCGGGCAACCGCCATGCCGAGCAGCCAGGTGTTCCGGCCGCGTCGGCAAACCGCACCCGCGCCGCGCGCTCCACCTATGACGCCAAGTACCGCAAGGTCTACGCGCTGTTGCAGACCGACAACGCGCTGCGCTCAAAGATCGTATCCGTGTCGGCGCGTTACGGCATCGATCCGATGCATATGGTCGGCGCGATCGTCGGCGAGCACACCTACAATGTCGATGCCTATGACCGGCTCCAGACCTACTATGTGAAGGCGGCGTCCTATCTCGGCTCGAACTTCAACTTTTCGCATGGCGGCGAGTCCGTCAGCGCCTTCGTCGCCCGTCCGCAATTCCAAAGCTGCGCCTCGGTCTCGGACAGCTACGATCTCTGGTCCTGCCGCGAGGCGGTGTGGGAGAAGACATTCCGGGGCCGCACGGTGGATGGCGCCAGTTTTCCCAACGACCGGTTCAGTGCCGTCTTCTTCCAGCCCTTCTATGCCGGGCAGACATTCGGCATCGGCCAGCTCAACCCGCTGACCGCGTTGCAGATGAGCGATCTCGTGACGCGCGTGTCGGGACTGCCGAAACTCGATCATGAGAACCCGCAGCAGGTATATCGCACGATCATGGACCCGGACCTGACGCTCGCCTATGTCGCCGCAACGCTGAAGACGTCGATCGACGCCTATCGCAAGATCGCCGGGTTCGACATCTCGAAGAATCCCGGCGTCACGGCGACGCTTTACAATGTCGGCAACCCCGAGCAGCGGGCCTACGCGCTCAAGGCCGAGAACGAGCGCCGCCGCAGGGCGGGCGAAACCCCGCGCCTGCCGGAAGAAAACTATTATGGCTGGCTGGTGAACGACAAAATCGCGGAATTGCAGGCGCTGTTCTAGATCGGGACAGGATCAGGCGTTCTTGCTCTTGCGTATCGCGGCTTCGAGATTTTCCGTCAGCGCCGCGATGTCATCGTCCGAAAGCTTGCCGATTTCCGATGCGAGCCGATTGGCGAGAAGCGTGGCCGGCGCCGACAGGCCCGACGTATCGACGACAATCCGGGGATGCGACGCGGCCGCCAGGGTCTGCAACTCCTCGGCATCGTCCCAGATCACATTGAAATAGCCGACGATCTTTTGCACGAGCGCCCAGCTCGGCGCGCCGCGCTGCCCATGCTCCAGAGCCGACAGATAGGCTGCGCTGACGCCAAGCGCCGCCGCCATCTGCTTTTGCGTTACGCCTTTCCCGGTGCGGAGTTCACGCATCTTTGCGCCGAACGGTGTCATCACGCACCGCCGGACGGTCGGCGCAGCCGCACATAGATCGCGCCGGCACCGCCATGGTTGCGTGCGGCATGCTCATGCCCGCCGACCAGTGCGCGAAACGGCGGCGTGGCGAACCAGGCCGGCACCGCGCGCTTCAGGACGCCATCGCTGCCCAGCGACGAGCCTTTGCCCGTCACCACCAGGACGTGGCGGCGGCCATCGGCATAGGCGCGATGCAGGAAGGACAGGAGCAGCGCATGCGCCTCGCTCTGCGTCAGGCCGTGGAGATCGACCTTGCCCTCGATCGGGATCCGGCCCTTCGCGAGCTTGTCGCGCGTCGGAGAATCGATGCCGTGCTGGCGCGCCTGCGATGATTTCGGCCGGGAAGGCTCCGGTTGAGGCTCGGCTGCCGCTCGCTTCGGCGTCTTGACGGGCGCGTCCAGCAGGTCGGCGAACTGCTCGACGACAGCCGGCGGCTCCTCGACCGCCTTGCCTGGCAGGGGTTTCGTGGAGCGCGCGACCCGGTTCCATAAAATCCGGTCTTCCATCGACAGCGGCTTGTCGGCCTTCGCGTTCATGCCGCCGCTCCCGGCACGAGACCCACCGGAACCAGTGCGACGATATCCGCATCGTGGCGGATGACGCCCGCGATCTCGCCCGCTGCATCGCCCGACCCGGCAAACAGGTCACCGCGGGCCGGGCCGACGATCGCGGAGCCGGTGTCCTGCGCGATCATGAGGCGGCGAAACGGCGCGCTGCCGAACGCATCCAGCGAGGGCGCGACGACATGGAACGGCGTCGCGAAGGTGTGCAGCAACCTGTCGACCGCCATCGAGCGGCCAGCCGTAAGCGGAACTTTCGCGGCCGCGATCGGCCCAAGGCCGGCATCGTCGACCGCGGCCTCGCGAAAGAAGATGTACGACCGGTTCTGGCGGAGGATGTCGTCGACACGGTGCGGATGCGCCGCAAGCCACGCCCTGATCGACTGCATCGTCACGGCAGCAAGGGGGATTTCTCCCAGGTCGACAAGAATTCTACCTGCCCCGGTAAAGCGCTGGCCCGACTTCGCCGCATAGGTGATGCGCCGCATCCGCCCATCCGGCATCACGAGCCGCGCTGCGCCCTGGACATGGATGAAGAACGCGTCGACCGGGTCGGCAACCCAGGCAAGCGCCTCGGCGCGATCGCCCAGCGCACCCTCTTCGATCGCGCGCCGGTCGTGATATTCGACGATCCCGTCCGGCGTTTGCCTTCCGAAAGCAAGATAGGGATCGAGCCCGGCTGGCCGGTTGCCGTCATCGATCTTCGCGAGATCGGCGGGAGGCGCCAGAAGCGGAACCTTGAACGCATCCGTGCGAACTGGCGAAGCATTCACCTGCGGCTCGTAGAAGCCGGTGACGAAGCCCGACGCCGCATCATCGGGGACGATCCGCATCGGTTGGAAATGGGTTTCGAAGAAGTGCCGGGCCTGCTGGTCGTTCGGACCGTCGAGCCGCAACGCTGCGGCGAACGCGTCTGTGAAAGCAGCGTGCTCGACGCCAAGCGTACCCGTTCGATAGGTCGCGCCGGTTGCATAGACCGCGCTCAGGCGAAATGCAGCGAGCGCCTCGGCGTGATGGTCATCGTTCCAGCCGGGAAGATCGCCGAAGGCGACAGGCTGGAAGAGCGGGGAAAGCGGCACGGCACGGCCTCGCGCAAGGTGGCCGGCCGATCAGTCGTCGGCTTCGGTGGCGACAAGCTTCCAGTTCGGATCGTTCGATCGCGTGTCGCGGGCGAATGTCCAGACGTCCTTGACCTCGGCCACGGTTTCCGGGTCGCCATCGATCACTTCACCGCCGCTGTTGCGGGTCGCCGAAATCAGCTCGCTGACGACGCGCAGCGTGACATGCGATTCGCTGCCCTTCATCTCGGCCGCGACGATATCGGCCTTGTCGATGCCGACGAAGGAGGACTGGATTTTTTCCGAACGGCTCTCGCGGTCGGCGATCGCGGCGACGAAACCGTCATAGACTTCGCGCGACAGGAGGTTCTTCAGCGTGCGGCGGTCGCCATCGGCATAAGCCATGACGATCATCTCGTATGCCATCTTCGCGCCGTCGACGAAGGTCTTCGGCTCGAATGTCGGATCGTTGTCGTGAATGGCCCGCATGCCCTTGTTCAGGTCGGTGCCGGGCTTTGCAAACGCATCGATTGCGGCATAGGCTTCAACGTCGGGTTCGCCATTGCCCTTGCGGCGCGGCAGCGACACGACATTCTCGGCAGGCGACGTTGCTTCCGGCTTCGGACCGGTACGCGCAGACGTGTAGGGATCGAACGGCTGGCGTTCGTTCCCGGTCCGTCTGCCCAGCACGTTACGCAGCTGGAAAAAGATCACGATCGCCGCGACGAGAAAGAAGATCGTGCCGAAGTCGAAAAATTCCATATCGTCCGCCAAAAACCTTTATGCCGGCAAAGACCAGAACCTGCCAGCGACACCATTGCATATAGAACGCATCAAGCCATCATTCAAATCAAAGCGCAGACAACCTATCTAGAGCGGATACGCCGTACGTCACCGCCCCACCCTGCTGAAAGATCGAGATCCCGTGCCATTCGCCATTGCACCCCTGTTCTTCCTCGCGATGCCGCTCATCGAGATCGCCGCGTTCATCATCGTGGGCAGTCAGATCGGGGTGCTGCCGACAATCGGCCTGACGATCGCCACATCCGTTCTCGGCGCGGTCCTCCTTCGGGTCCAGGGCTTCGGCATCCTGTCGCGGATGCGCACCACCATGGAAGCGGGCGGCACGCCGGGGCGCGATCTGGTTCACGGTCTGATGGTGATGGTGGCGGGCGTTCTGTTGATTCTGCCCGGCTTCGTGACCGACGCGATCGGGCTGTTGCTGTTCATTCCCGCGGTGCGTGACCTGGGCTGGCAGTTTCTGAAGCGCCGGATCGTAGTCGTCGGCGGAACGGCCGGCGGCGCGTCAACCGGTGGATGGCGCAGGCAGCGCGGTCCCAACACGATCGATCTCGACGAGGACGAGTATACGAAGGAACCCGGTCCCGACGACCGCAAACGCTTCCTCAAGGATGATCGATAGCGCCTTTGCAGCACTGGCCCGGCCTCCGGACGTGGCCGTTCGCCAAGCTTGTCAGGCCCGACATGCCATGGTAGCCAAGCCCGCGATTTCAATGCCCGGCCGTGAGAGGCTGAAGAAAGAGGATTCCGCCTGATGGCCAAGCAACCCGAAGAAACGAACACGCCACCCGCAGGCGCGGCGAAGACCGGCAACGGCGCGCAGCCCGCGCTCAACGTCCTGACCCAGTATGTGAAGGATTTGTCCTTCGAAAGCCCGGGCGCACCGAACTCGCTGCGCAGCCGCGACAAGGCACCCAGCATCAACATCAACGTCAACGTTAACGCAAATCCGATCTCGGAAGGCGAATACGACGTGACGCTGACGCTGAACGCCAAGGCATCGGCCGACAGCGACGTGCTGTTCAATGTCGAACTGATCTATGGCGGCGTGTTCCGCGTGGCGGGTTTTCCGCAGGAGCACATGCTGCCAATCCTCTTCATCGAATGCCCGCGCCTGCTGTTCCCGTTCGCGCGCCAGATCATCGCGGACTCGACGCGCAATGGCGGTTTCCCCCCGCTGATGATCGACCCGATCGATTTCGCGCAGATGTTCCAGCAGCGCATGGCGGAAGAACAGGCGAAGGCCAAGGTCAGCGGCAACGCCTGATCGGGCACCAGCCAGATTTGATAAGAATGCGAAAGGCCTGGACATCGTCCGGGCCTTTTCTTCGTCAGGGTGTGGACGCGTCGAGATAGGCCTGATCGACCTGACGCCAGATCGCGTCGCCGCCGATCGTGTCCACCAGCGCCCGGTGCGCCTCGGCTTCGGCGGCACTGAGGCGTGGTGCAAGCGGGCGTTCGCGCTGCACGATCACGACCGCGATATCGCCATCGCCGTTCGCAGCATCGACCTGAATCTCGACTTCGAGCCCAAGTGCTGCCTGCTTTCCACCAATCAGCTCGATATAGACTTCGGCCAGAAGCTCCGAGTCGAGGAGCGCCCCGTGCTTGACGCGGTGGTTGTTGTCGATGCCGTAGCGCCGGCATAACGCGTCGAGCGAGTTCGGCCCCATCGGATGCTTGCGCCGGGCGATCGCGAGCGTGTCGATCACCTGCCCCGGATCGACGGGCCCGATGCCGAGCCTGCCGAATTCGGCATTCAGGAAGCCGATATCGAAATTGGCGTTGTGAGCGACGAGGTGGGCGCCATCCAGAAAGGCGACGAGCTCATCGGCAATCGCCGAAAAGACCGGCTTGTCAGCAAGCTGAGCGTCGCTGATGCCATGGACCGCCAGCGCCTCGGGGTGCACCGAGCGCCCCTGTGGATTGATGTAGACATGAAACGTGCGCCCGGTCGGAAACCGGTTGACGAGCTCGATACCGCCGAACTCGATGATCCGGTCCTCGCGGTTGTCGAGGCCGGTGGTTTCCGTATCGAAAATGATCTCACGCATCGATTCGCTCCTGCGCGATCAGGATGGACGCTGACGATGGCTGCGACAAGCTCAGCGTGATGTCTCGGCCCGATCGCCCCCAGACAGTTGGCGGACGATGTCGTTCACGCTCGCTTTGGCCGCTTTCAGCCCGAGGCTCGTATCGATGACGTAGTCCGCCCGCGCGCGCTTTTCGGCATCCGGGGTCTGCCGGGCGCGGATCGCCTCGAATTTTTCCGCCGTCATGCCGGGCCTGGCCAGAACGCGCTCGCGCTGAACGTCGGCCGGCGCGGTCACGACGACGATGCGATCGACGCGGCCCTCGCCGCCGGTCTCGAACAGGAGCGGGATGTCGAGCACCACGACGGGCGTGCCCGCGTCCCGGTTGCGCGTCAGAAATGCGTCGGCCTCAGCCCGCACCAGCGGGTGGATGATCGCTTCGAGATCGCGCATCGCGGCGGGATTGTCGAGAACCTCACCGGCAAGTTTCTGCCGATCGACCGCGCCATTCGCCGTCACGCCGGGAAACCGGGCCTCGATCAGCGGCGCGGCGCGCCCGGAATAGAGCCGATGGACCGTCTCGTCGGAATCATGAACCGGCACGCCGGCCTCGACGAACATCTTTGCCGTGGTCGATTTGCCCATGCCGATCGAGCCGGTCAGACCAAGAATGATCATCGATGCGCCTCGATGTCCGCGACGACGAGTGCCCGCAGCGCTTCGGTGACCTGCGGCCTGACCCCGAACCAGCGCTCGAAGCCGGGCACGGCCTGCTCGAGAAGCATGCCCAAACCGTCCACGGTCTTCAGGCCACGCGCCCTGGCAGCCGCAAGCAGCGGCGTCAGAAGGGGTGTGTAGACGATATCATTGACGATCGCATCGTCCGGCAGGTTGGCGACGTCGAGCGGTGAGCCGCCTTCGCCATTCAGGCCTATCGACGTCGTGTTCACGACGAGCTGGGCACCGCTGGCGAGCTCATTACGCGCATCCCAGAGCTCGGCGCGAACGCCTGATCCGAAACGATCGGCGAGTTCGCGCGCACGCTTCGGCGAGCGGTTCACCAGCCGGATTTCCGGGATGCCGGCCTGGATAAGCGCAAAAAGCACCGCGCGCGATGCGCCACCCGCGCCGAGGACGAGCGCGGCACGCGCCTGTCTCCAGCCGGCCGCGCGATTGTCGAGATCCGCCGCAAAGCCGGGCGCGTCGGAATTGGATCCATTGAGCCGACCATCCTCGAACCACAGCGTGTTCGCCGCTCCGATCAATTGGGCAGCTTCGTCCACATGATCGACAAGCCCGCAAACCGCCTCCTTGTGCGGGATCGTGACGTTGCCGCCGACGAAACCGTTGTCTCGCATGCCGCGAACGAAGGCGGTCAGATCGGACGGGGCGACGTCGATACGCTCATAGCTGCCGGCAAGATCATACTTCTCGAGCCAGTGACCATGGATCATCGGCGAGCGCGAATGCGAAATCGGATGCCCGATGATAAAGGCTTTCCTTGCCGCTTCAGCCATCGATCGCTCCCAGGTCGCGCAGTTTGGCAAGCAGCGGCAGCAGCGGCAGGCCGACGATCGTGAAATGATCCCCGTCGATCGCCTCGAAGAGCTGGATGCCTTCGCCCTCGATCTGATAGGCGCCCACGCTCGACAAGGCCTTGTCGCCGACCTGCGCCAGATGACGCCCGATGAAGCCCGGATCGAGGGTGCGCATCGTCAACCGGGCAATCCCCACATGACGCCACACGACCTGCTGGTCACGGGCCAATACGACGGCGCTGTTGAGCTGGTGGGTTTTCCCGGAGAGTGCAAGAAGACGCCGGCGCGCCTCCTCCATATCGCGGGGCTTGTGCAAAACCTCGTCGCCGAGCGACAGCGTCTGGTCGCAGCCGATGACAAGCGCGCCGGGATTGCGCTCCGCAACGTCCAGCGCCTTGGCTTCGGCCAGGATCAGCGCCAGATCATCCGGCATCATGCCGGCATTGGCCACGGCACTTTCCACCGCGCGCTCGTCTGTCTCGGGGGATTCCGCATCGAAGACCAGACCCGCATCCGCCAGCATCTTGCGGCGAAACGGGCTTCCCGAGGCGAGAACAATGCGATCCGGCATGAAGATATCCTTCCCTGCCGCGCGGTTACCGTGTCTTGCCGCGCAACGCAACGATGGCGGCGGCCGTTTCCTCGATCGATCGTCGGCTGACATCGATCGTCGACCAGCCGTGTCGTGAGCAGAGCTGGCGGGCATAGGCGAGTTCCTGCGCGATGACCGTGCGATCGACATAGGATTGCTGGTCGTAGCCGATGGAACTGCCGAGCATGCGGTTTTCGCGGACATGGGAGATGCGCTCGGCCGTTGCGACGAGCCCGACCACCAGCGGCTTCTTGGCATAGATGACGCTTTCCGGGATCGGCACACCCAACACGATGGGGATGTTCGCCGTCTTGATGCCGCGGTTCGCCAGATAGATGCTCGTCGGCGTCTTCGACGTTCGCGAAATTCCCATCAGGATGACGTCCGCATCCTCGACGTCGTTCGAGAGCTGACCGTCATCGTGCTCCATCGTGTAATTCAGCGCGTCGATACGGCGGAAATATTGCGCATCGAGAACGTGCTGCGCGCCCACCCGTCTGCCGGCAGGTGCCCCGAGATAGGACTGGAAGACCGTCAGGACCGGCTCGAGCACGGAGACGCAAGGAAGACCCATCGTGGCGCAGCGGCTGTCGATGAGGCGGCCAAGGTCCTGATCGACGACCGTGTAGAGGACGATGCCGGGCGACTCATCGATTTCCTCGAGCACCTTGATGAGCTGCCGCTCGGTCCGGATTAGCGGATAAATGTGCTCGATCGCACGCGCATCCTTGTACTGGGCCGCAGCCGCGCGGCCCGCCGAGAGCAGCGTTTCGCCCGTCGCGTCGGAGATCATGTGGAGATGAAAGAAGCTTTGCTGTTTGTTCACAGGCCGTCCCGTACCCTGTTGGTGCGTGTGGATAACGGAGACAGTTTTCCCCGGCATTCCGACCGGACTGTATCAGAGGCCGGTTTGTCCACAATTCGCCCTGCCGTCGAAAACGAAAGGGGGCTGTGAATGAAAATGGGGGCTGCGTCGCTTCGTCCCGCCGAGCGCCAAACCCGGCATTTTTCGTCGATCCGTAAGAGACTGATTCTCATCTCTTTTTCAGGGTTATCCCCGAAGTTGTTCCACGGGTATCCTGACGATACCGGAAACGCTTACAGCGTCTTTCTCGCGGCCTGATCGTGCAGAACCGACAATTGCCGTTACCAACAGAGTCGTAGAATCAAAAGATTCCATTAAAAGAGTCTTTTTAGTTTTAGGGCGCTTGGTCCTCGAAGGGTAAGAATGGCTGAGAAGAAGCGAATCGTCCTTGATGTGCTCAGGGGAGAGACCGTTTTCCCGCCACCGATCTGGATGATGCGACAAGCGGGACGCTACCTTCCCGAGTACCGTGAAACGCGCAAGCGAGCAGGTGGTTTCCTCGACCTCTGCTACAATCCGGATTTCGCCGTTGAAGTGACCCTGCAGCCGATCAAGCGGTTCGGCTTCGACGCCTCGATCCTGTTTTCCGATATCCTGGTCGTTCCCCATGCGCTTGGCCGTGACCTGCGCTTTGAGGAAGGACGTGGGCCTGTGATGACGCCGATCGCGATGGAAGACATTGCCACGCTGTCTACCGAGGCTTTCCACGAGGTTTTGGCGCCGGTCTACGAGACGGTCCGGCGGTTGCGCAAAGAGCTGCCTGAGGAAACCACGCTGCTCGGTTTCTGCGGCGCGCCCTGGACGGTCGCGACCTACATGATCGCGGGGCATGGAACGCCCGACCAGGCACCAGCGCGGCTCTTCGGTTATCGGCATCCCGAGGCCATGCGCGATCTGCTCGACCTGCTTGCCCGTCAATCCGCCGACTATCTCATTCGCCAGATCGATGCCGGCGCGGACGCAGTCCAGATTTTCGATTCCTGGTCCGGTGTCCTCGATGAAGCGTGTTTTCAGGACTATTGCATGCGTCCGGTGGCCGAGATCGTGCGACGGGTCCGCGCTGTTCATCCCGACACGCCGATCATCGGCTTTCCGAAGGGTGCTGGATCGCTCTACGACGGCTACAGGGCGGCCACTGGCATCACTGCGCTGGGCATCGATTGGTCCGTGCCGCTGAGCCAGGCAAAGACGCTCCAGGGGCACGGTGCGGTACAGGGCAATCTCGACCCGCTGCGACTGGTTGCCGGCGGCAAGGCGCTCGATGAGGGTGTCGACGCCATCCTGCGCGAACTCGGTTCCGGCCCTCTGGTGTTCAACCTTGGTCACGGCATCACGCCCGAGGCTCCCATCGCCCATGTGGAACGCATGGTGGCGCGGGTTCGTGAGGCGACGACATGAGTGGTGCTACCGCATCGAAATCCGGCACTCCGATGATGCGGGCGCTCGTGTCGCTGCTGATCGTCGCCGGACTGACGGCCGCATTGTTTCTGGCTGCGCCGGTGTCGTGGTACGACTGGATCAAGGCATTCCATGTGATCGCGGTAATCTCCTGGATGGCCGGGATGCTCTACCTGCCGCGCCTTTTCGTCTATCATGCGCAGGCCGAACCGGGTTCCGACACGTCCGAGACCTTCAAGGTGATGGAGCGCAGGCTTTTGCGGGCGATCATCAATCCGGCGATGGTCGTCACCTGGGTCCTGGGGCTCTGGCTGGCCTGGCGGGGCTTCGGTTTTTCAGGGGGCTGGCTGCATGCCAAGATCGCGGCCGTCTTGCTGCTGTCCGGCGTTCACGGCTACCTCTCGGCATCGGTGCGCAGGTTTGCCGGGGATAGCAACACAAAACCGACACGACACTGGCGCATCGTCAACGAGATCCCGACCGTTCTGATGGTGGTGATCGTGATCCTCGTGGTGGTTAAACCCTTGTAGAACGGCTTGGAAATCCTACCTTGCGCTTTGGAAGGTTGGCGTTTAAGAGTCTGACCTCTCTCCCCGCATGGCGTAGTGCATACTGTTCTTCAGCGGGCGCCCCCGGCGCACACACTGCCGCCCCGCATTCCCTCCCTTTCTTGCCTATCCAGGTTCCGCAACATGCAGGAAATGAAACTACAAGAGCTCAAGAGCAAAGGCCCCACGGACCTCATTGCGTTCGCCGAATCGCTCGAGGTCGAGAACGCCAGCGTTCTGCGCAAGCAGGAGCTGATGTTCGCCATTCTCAAGAAGCTCGCGGCACAGGACATCGAGATCATCGGCGAAGGCGTCGTCGAGGTTCTGCAGGACGGATTCGGCTTCCTGCGCTCGGCCAATGCCAACTATCTGCCGGGTCCCGACGATATCTACATCTCGCCGTCACAGATCAGGCGCTTTTCGCTCAAGACCGGCGATACGGTCGAAGGCCCTATCCGTGGACCGAAGGAAGGCGAGCGCTATTTTGCGCTGCTAAAGGTCAACACGATCAATTTCGAGGATCCCGAAAAGATCCGCCACAAGATCCATTTCGACAATCTGACGCCGCTCTATCCGAACGAGCGTCTGCGCATGGAAACGGAGGCTCCGACCACCAAGGACCTCTCCGCGCGTGTCATCGATCTGGTCGCTCCGCTCGGCAAGGGCCAGCGTGGTCTGATCGTCGCGCCGCCGCGTACCGGCAAGACGGTCCTGCTGCAGAACATCGCGCATTCGGTCGCCACCAACCATCCCGAGGCTTATCTCATCGTTCTTCTGATCGACGAGCGCCCGGAAGAAGTGACCGACATGCAGCGCTCGGTGAAGGGCGAGGTCGTCTCCTCGACCTTCGACGAGCCGGCGGTTCGTCACGTTCAGGTCGCCGAGATGGTGATCGAGAAGGCCAAGCGCCTGGTGGAGCATGGCCGCGACGTCGTCATCCTGCTCGATTCCATCACGCGCCTCGGCCGCGCCTACAACACGGTCGTGCCGTCATCCGGCAAGGTCCTGACCGGCGGTGTCGACGCCAACGCGCTCCAGCGGCCGAAGCGCTTCTTCGGCGCTGCCCGCAACATCGAAGAAGGTGGCTCGCTCACCATCATCGCAACCGCGCTGATCGATACCGGCAGCCGCATGGACGAAGTGATCTTCGAGGAGTTCAAGGGTACCGGCAATTCGGAAATCGTGCTGGACCGCAAGGTCGCGGACAAGCGCATCTTCCCGTCCATGGACATCCTGAAGTCTGGAACGCGCAAAGAAGACCTGCTGGTCGCGCGTCAGGATCTCCAGAAGATCTTCGTGCTTCGCCGCATCCTGGCGCCGATGGGAACGACGGACGCGATCGAGTTCCTGATCGACAAACTGAAGCAGACCAAGTCGAACGCGGACTTCTTCGATTCCATGAACACGTAGGCGCGGGTCGAGACAATCGATTCGCACACGTAACAAAGTTCAATCGGAGGCCCTCGCGGCCTCCGATTCGTTTCCGAAACAATTCTGGGAGCGAGGTTCATGTTCCGGGATACGATTTTCGCCCTGTCCAGCGGAGGCTTGCCGTCCGGCGTGGCGGTTATTCGCGTCTCGGGACCCGACGTCGAGCCGGTTCTTCGCGGCGCAATTGGACGCATCCCTGCATCTCGCAAAGCGGAACTTTGTACAATCAGGCAGCAGGATGGAACCGTCCTGGATCGCGGGCTCGTGGTCTACTTCCCCGCGCCACACAGCTTCACCGGCGAGGAATGCGTCGAGTTCCATCTGCATGGCGGCAAGGCGGTTGTCCAGGCTATGTTGTCATTTCTGACGACTTTTGAGGGGCTTCGCCACGCGGAAGCCGGGGAATTTACCCGCAGGGCCTTTATCAATGGAAAGGTCGATCTCACAGGCGCTGAAGCATTGGGGGATCTGATCGCTTCAGAGACCGAGGCACAGCGTCGGCTCGCCGTCACACACGCGGACGGCGGCCAGGCAAAGCTCTACGCGGGTTGGCGCAATCAACTTCTTCATGCGCGCGCCATGATCGAGGCTGAGCTGGACTTTGCGGACGAGGCCGATGTTCCGGGTTCGGTATCGGATCAAGTCTGGCAGTCCATGCGCTCGCTGCATTCGCAGATCGAGCAGCATCTGACGGGCTATCACGCAGCGGAAATCGTGCGCGAGGGTTTCCGCGTCGCGCTGATCGGCGCCCCCAATGCGGGAAAATCAAGCCTTCTCAATGCATTGGCGCGCCGGGACGTGGCGATCGTCACGGACGTACCGGGTACCACACGCGATACGATCGACGTCGTCCTTGATCTGTCGGGCTACAAAATCATCGTTACGGATACGGCCGGCCTGCGGGACACGACCGATATCGTCGAGGTGATCGGGGTCCAACGGGCGCTGGCCGCAGCGGCAAATGCGGATCTGATTCTTGAGCTGATCGATTCGTCTGATAGGAATTTACCCTCCCCGCTATCGGTGCCTCAGAATACCGTATGGAGGATCGGGACAAAGCGTGATCTGCAGACAGCGGATGCACGTGAGGAATTCGACCACCTCGTATCCAGTCATACCGGAGAAGGTCTCAACGGCCTGCTGGACGCTATCGCTTCAAAAGCCGCCGACGCTGGTTCCGTCACGAGCATCGTTCCGTTTCGGGCTCGTCATGTAGAGCTTTTGACAATGTGCGCAGGGCACGTTGCGAACGCTGCCGGGGAGCCGGCAGCCGATCTGGAGTTACGCGCCGAGGAGCTTCGCTTGGCGGGTGACGCGCTTGGTCGGATCACCGGAGCCGTGGATGTCGAGGAGTTGCTCGGCGTCATCTTCTCGCAATTCTGCATCGGGAAGTGATTCACGTGAAACACGCGAAACGCTGGCAGCGTCGCTGACTCACGTGAAACAGTGAGGGTGCCCGTCGGTGTGTTGTTTCACGTGAAACGTGACGCCGGCTCTTGACAGTCTATCGCTCCGGGATCATGCACCGTACCTTCCATGGAGCGAGTCATGCCAACGACATATGATGTCATCGTCATAGGTGGAGGTCACGCCGGCTGCGAAGCCGCGTCGGCTTCCGCGCGCGCCGGCGCGCGGACTGCGCTGGTCACCATGAAGCGCGACAATATCGGTGTCATGTCTTGTAATCCGGCCATAGGCGGGCTGGGTAAGGGACATCTCGTTCGCGAGATCGACGCGCTGGATGGATTGATGGGCCGGGTTGCCGATCGCGCTGGAATTCAGTTTCGCTTGCTCAACAGACGCAAGGGCCCGGCGGTCCGCGGCCCCCGTACACAGGCGGATCGCAAGCTCTACCGGCTCGCAATGCAGGAGGCGATCGACGCTCAGGAGAATCTCCATATCGTCGAAGGCGAGGTCCTGGATATCCGCATGGATGGCGGCGCGGTAGACGGCGTCGTCCTTGCAAACGGCGATCATCTCGCATGTTCAAGTGTCGTCCTGACGACCGGCACCTTCCTGCGCGGCTTGATCCATATTGGAGAAGAACAATTTCCCGCCGGCCGAATGAACGAGAACGCATCGATCGGCCTGTCCGCGACCATGGCGAGACTCGGGTTTTCGCTGGGCCGGCTGAAGACCGGAACCCCGCCGCGGCTTGATGGACGAACCATCGATTGGGACGGTCTCGACAAGCAATTGGCCGACATTGATCCGGTTCCGTTCTCGCTCATGACGGATGTGATCAGCACCCCGCAGATTGCGTGCGGCATCACGCGCACGACCGACAAGTCGCATGAGGTGATCCGTGCCAATTTGCATCGCTCGGCCATGTATTCCGGCTCGATCGAGGGGGTCGGCCCCCGTTACTGCCCGTCGATCGAGGACAAGATTGTCAAGTTCGGCGACCGCGACGGCCATCAGATCTTCCTTGAGCCCGAAGGGCTGGACGACGATACGGTTTATCCTAATGGTATATCAACCTCGCTGCCGCGTGATGCGCAGGAGGCGCTGGTAGCCACGATCCCTGGTCTGGAGCGCGCGGGAATCCTTCAACCCGGCTATGCGATCGAATATGATCACATCGATCCGCGCGAGCTCCGGCATTCGCTCGAGACGCGCAAGGTCGGGGGCCTGTTTCTCGCAGGCCAGATCAATGGCACCACCGGGTATGAAGAGGCTGCCGCGCAGGGACTCGTGGCAGGATTGAATGCGGCCCGCGCCGCGCAAGGGCTCGACGCTGTCACATTCGGACGCGGCGATGCCTATATCGGCGTTCTGATCGACGACCTTGTGCAGCGCGGCGTCAGCGAGCCCTACCGGATGTTTACGTCGCGGGCGGAGTTTCGGCTGTCGCTGCGTGCCGACAACGCGGATGACAGGCTTACGCCAAAAGCCGTCGAGCTCGGTATCGCCAGCGCCGCGCGGGTGGACCGATTCACCGAGCGCAGCGCGGCGTTGACCCGCGCACGCGCGCTTACCAAAAGCCTGTCGGTCACGCCGAACATGGCTGTGCGAAGCGGTTTGAACCTCAATCAGGACGGACAACGCCGCACTGCTTACGAGCTCCTCGCCTATCCGGATATCGACATGGCGCGGCTCACGGCGATCTGGCCCGAGTTGGGAGGCTTTCACGGGTCCGTCGTAGAGCGGCTCGAAACCGAGGCGCGCTATGCCGTCTACCTCGATCGGCAGGAGGCGGACGTCGCCGTCCTGCGACGCGAAGAGGCTCGCGCGATTCCAGAGGATTTGGATTTCAGCCACCTTCCCGGTCTTTCCAACGAATTGAAGCAGAAGCTGGCTGCGCGGAAACCGCGGTCAATAGCCGAGGCGCAGCGCATAGAGGGTATGACGCCGGCCGCCCTGGCTATTTTGCTTTCGAGCCTTCGCCAGGATCTAGCACGACAGGGCGCAGCGTGAGCGATCGCTACGACGAACTCCAAAATGTCGCTGGACCGGTTTCACGTGAAACATTTGAACGGCTTGTCACGTTCGAACGGGAATTCCGGAGATGGTCGGCCAGCATCAATCTCGCAGCCCCCTCGACGCTCGACAGCCTATGGCGCAGGCATATCCTGGATAGCGCGCAACTCGCGGCGCTGCAGCCAACTGCATCGAAGTGGCTCGATCTCGGATCCGGTGGCGGGTTTCCCGGCGCCATCATGGCCATTCTGCTGATGGACAGACCCGGCGCGTCGATCGAATTGGTCGAGAGCAACAACAAGAAGGCGGCGTTCCTTCGCACTGTTCTGGGAAGCCTGCGGGCGCCTGCCAAGGTGCATATTTGCAGGATAGAGGATGCCGCAGACCGCGTCGCCGTGCCTGAAGTGGTGACGGCGCGGGCCCTTGCGCCCCTGCCCCTCTTGTTGAATCTGTCCGCTCCATGGTTGACGAAGACCGCAACCGCGCTCTTTCACAAAGGCCGGGATTACGCGTCGGAGATTGTCGAAAGTCATGACGCCTGGCGATTCGATCTGGTAGAACATGTCAGCAAGATCGATCCGGAGAGCCGCATCCTGGAGATATCCAGGCTTGAACGCCGCCGGGACAACGAAGCGAGCGATAGAACGAACGCGCCATGACATCGCGACCCCGCATCATCACAGTCGCCAACCAGAAGGGCGGCGTCGGCAAGACCACAACGGCCATCAACCTCGCCACCGCGCTCGCCGCGATCGGCGAACGGGTGCTGATCGTGGATCTGGACCCGCAAGGCAATGCCAGCACTGGACTCGGCATCGATCGCCAGGACCGGTCGGTATCGTCATACGATCTTTTGACGGGTGAGGCCGGCGTTGCCGAGTCGGCCATGCCGACCGCCGTGCCCGGCTTATATATCATTCCGTCAACTCTCGATTTGCTCGGTATCGAGATGGAGATCGCGGCCGCGCCCGATCGTGTGCTGCGGCTGAGGAACGCGTTGCGGCGCGCTGCCGGAGAAGGGGTCGATTTCGGTTACGTGCTGATCGACTGTCCGCCGTCTCTCAACCTTCTGACGCTGAATTCGATGGCGGCGGCCGATTCGGTGCTCGTCCCCTTGCAATGCGAGTTCTTCGCGCTCGAAGGGCTCAGCCAGTTGCTCCAGACCGTCGAACAGATCCGGAATTCGATCAATCCGGAACTGACGATCCAGGGCATCGTGCTGACGATGTTCGATGGTCGTAACAATCTTGCCAATCAGGTGGTCGAGGACGTGCGCGCCCATATGGGCGACAAGGTCTATGAAACCGTGATCCCGCGCAATGTCCGGGTTTCCGAAGCGCCGTCCTACGGCAAGCCGGCCATCCTCTACGATTTGAAATGCAGCGGCAGCCAGGCCT
The DNA here is from genome assembly GCF_039888675.1 of Mesorhizobium sp. CAU 1732. Lineage (NCBI taxonomy): Bacteria > Pseudomonadati > Pseudomonadota > Alphaproteobacteria > Hyphomicrobiales > Phyllobacteriaceae > Mesorhizobium > Mesorhizobium sp. CAU 1732. The sequence goes on along the minus strand of NZ_JBDQQR010000001.1, from coordinate 55,342 downwards.
ATTTGCAGCTTGCTTCGGAAGTCATTCGACGCGAGCGCAGGCTGCGTGCTGCCTGATCCTCTGTCCGATGCTGAACGATACGGTTTCGATATGAACGACGATCCTTCCCGCAAACGCCTCGGCCGGGGCCTCGCGGCTCTCATTGGCGAGATGGACAAGCCCGTGCAGCCGGCCGCCGCCGTTCCGGCAAGCGTGGGGGCGGATGGTCGCGTGCCGATCGAATTCGTGTCCCCGAACCCGCGCAACCCGCGACGTACGTTTGGCGAGATGGAGCTGACCGACCTCGCGCAGTCCATCCGTGAGCATGGCATCGTGCAACCGGTGGTGGTGCGCCCCTCCCCGCATTCCGCCGATCGATATGAGATCATTGCGGGCGAGCGGCGCTGGCGGGCGGCGCAGCGCGCCGGACTGAATGAGTTGCCGGTTATCATCCGCGATGTCGACGACCGGGTAGCGCTCGAACTTGCCATTATCGAGAATGTGCAGCGCGCCGATCTCAATCCGGTCGAGGAAGCGCTCGGCTACCAGCAGTTGATCGACGACCACAATTATACGCAAGCCGATCTCGGCCAGGTCATCGGCAAGAGCCGCAGCCATGTAGCGAACACGCTGCGGTTGCTGAAACTCCCGGATGTCATTCGTGAGATGCTCGTCGCTGGAGAGTTGTCCGCCGGCCACGCGCGGACATTGGTCACCTCGGACGACCCGGCCGGGCTGGCTCATCGCATCGTGGATGAAGGCCTTTCGGTTCGTCAGGCCGAAGCGCTGGCGCAACAGCCGACTCAGCCAACACCTGCCGCGCGCACGCCTTCCACGCCGGTCGAAAAGGATGCCGATACGCTTGCGCTCGAAAAGGCCCTTTCGGACGTGACGGGGCTCAAGGTCACCGTCGCGCACGGCAAAAAGGGCGGCGAACTCAAGATCGCCTACAAGACGCTCGAGCAGTTGGACGAACTCTGCCGTAAACTCCAGGGCTGATGGGCAGTCGCGCCTTCGCGCCGCTGTCTTACAATCTAGATCGCCCTCGGTTTGAGCATCGGAATCATCCGAAAACCGGATTCCACTTTTCGGTCCGATGCTCTAACGGCGGGCGCGCGCGGATTCGACCAGCAGCGCGATGAGCGCCTGTCGCGCGGTCGCGGTTGCGAGGTCAGGCCTCTGGCGGGTCAGCAGGATCGCGGCCTGGAGCCGTTCAAGTGCCCGCCCTAAAGCCGGCGCCTGCCATCGCTGAAGTGCTCCTTCAACCAGTTTCTTGCGCGCGAAGAAAACCGGAGGCCGCGCCGAAGCCACGACGGCTCCGGCGGGCTTGCCGGCTCCGTCCATTTCCCCGCGCATCAGGTTGAGTAGCTGGAACTGCCGAAGCGCGGCAGCCAGAAGCAGGAACGGATTCGTGCCCGAGGACACGAGGCGGGTGAAGGCGGTGTCGAACTCTACCGGTTGCCCGGTGAGCACGGCATCGATCGCGTCATCGACGCCGGAGCCCGACACGTCGCCGACGGTGGCGCGAACGTCGGCCAGCGTGATCTCGCCTGTGCCGAGGCAATAGAGCGCAAGCTTGTCGATCTCGCTGCGGGTCGCCAGCCGGTCGCCGCCGAGATTGGCGCGCAAGGCATGACGCGCATCGAGCGCGATCGTCAGATTTTCGCGCGCGAGAACCTCGTCTATGACGCCGTCGATGGTCCGACCCTCGTCGGCATAGCAGGGCAGCGCCATCGCGCCGAACGCCGCCTCGATGGCGCTGCGCAGAGCCGCGCCCTTCTTCAGATCACCGGCCTCGATCACGATCAGCGCATCCGGCGGCGGGGCGGCGGCGAGCGCCTTGACCTCGTCGGCAAGCTGCTTCTGGGCACCTGCGCCCCGTACCCAGACAAGACGTCGCGCCGCAAACATCGGCATCGTGCCGGCCTCGTCGGTCAGCCTGCCAGGTGAGGCTTCGACCTCGGACGCATCGAGACGAACCGAGGAAAACGGATCGTCCGCATCGAGACCCGACTGCTTGACCAAGGCTTTCGCGCGTTCGGAAACAAGGCCGCGATCCGGTCCATAAAAGAGCACCACGCGGATCGCCGGATCGGGACGCCGCAACCAGGATTCGACCTCATGAGCCTTCTTCTGAGCCATTGGGACTGGCTATCACAGTCGCGGACGAAGGGAAGGGGAATTCTGGGTACAAAAGCCTGCGCATTTCTCAACTATTTGATTATCTTAAGTTTTCCGGCGTTTTGTGGGATGTTCGCGTCGTCGGGCCGCGCCCTGGTCTTCATGGCAAAAGCCGGCTTTGGAACTCTGGGAGGGCGATCACGTTGATAGGCACTGACCGAGCAACACAAAATGTGGAGAATGATCATGGCCGACCCTAGAATTCCTGATCCGCACCATACCGATCCCGCAGCGCCTCGTTCGCCTTACAGCGATCCGGCCGCTGATCCCCGGATCGCGAACCAGACTGTCGTTCAGCCGAGTGGCGGACGCGGTGGACTTATCGCTGCCGGCGTCATTGCGGCACTTCTGGTGATCGCGCTGATTGCATTCAGCACCGGCCCATCGACTGATCCGGGTACGACGGCTGTCATTCCCGAGCAGACGACGCCTGAGCCCGCTGCACCGTCGGCTGCGCCTCCGGTCGATACGGCCCCGGCTCCGGACGCTACCGCGCCGGCCCCGACGGAGCAGGCTCCGACCACGCCTCCGGCTGGTGATGCGCCTGCGGCCAACCAGTAAGCTGGACTTGGCATGCCGAACAAAAAGGGCGAGCCGCGTGGCTCGCCCTTTTTGTTCGAGACTATGCGTCGGTGGTCAGCGCTCAGGCGTGAGGCGATAGCCGTCGGCGCGCAGGAGAGCGACGAGCCCGTCATCGCCGGGAAGGTGCAAGGCGCCCACCGCGACGAAGGCGCCGCCCTCGTTCAGGATCGGCTCGGCACGTTCAGCCATCGTCTTGTTTCGCGCGGTGATCATCGCTTCCTCGAAGGCAGCGAAGCCCTCCTCGGTGTTGCCGTCAGACGGCAGGGCGGCGCGAAAGAACGGCCAGAACGTGCCGGTTTCTCCCTCCAGATAGAGCACGATCATCGTTTCGATGACGTCATCCATGCGGTCGCCGAGTTTCAGCGTGTCGACCAGCCCCTGAATGTGAAACTCCATGGGAAGAGACGCCATCGCGCCGAGCTGGTCCGTCACGGTCTCCAGCCCCTTCAGCGCTTTCCCTGCGTCCTTTGCATCGGCTGCCAGCTTGGTGTCGAGCACGGGTGCGCCGGCGGCCTTACGGGCGAGTTCGCAGGCCGGCAGCGACACCATGGCCCCCAGCATCCAGGGCTTCATCTTGGCGACGCTCGCCGGCGGAATGCCGCGCTTCGAAAGCGCATCTTCCACGGTCTCACGGTCGTCTTGGGAGAACAGAGACATGAGCGTCGTGTCGTCCGTGAACATCATGAGTTCCGGCTGGGCCATCATCGCGGCCATCATTTTCGATTGATCGAGAACGTCGGTCGTCTCGATCACCACCGTGCTCGACGCGTCGAACGCGGCCTGGGCGCCTGCGCCGAGCGTGAGGACGCGCGGATCTGACATGTGCATCGTGCCGAACAGCCACGAGGCGGCGATGCCATCCTTTTCGACTTTCCAGAGCACCGCTTCGCCGTTCAGAATGTTCGATGCCTCGGCCCTGATGAGGGCCAGACGATCCGGATCGTCCCGCTCCATTTCCGCCAGCATGTCGCTGCCGGTACACTGGACGGTATCCTGCGCGTACGCCTGTCCGCTGCCAAACATCAGCGTCGCCATAAAGGCTAATAAAAACAATATGTTGATCGCTGCGAGCACCCCCAGGGCAAGGCTGGAGGCGCGATCCGCCATGGTGGATTGCTGTGTCATGGCAACTTTTCTAGCGTCGATTGGCAGCAAAACGGTTAAACCGGTCGTGAAAAGTCGCGGCACGCGCGATCAGGCCCTCGGGTGCGCGGCATCGTAGACTTCCAGCAAGCGCGCGGTGTCCACCCCGGTATAGACCTGTGTCGTCGAGAGGCTGGCGTGGCCCAGCAATTCCTGGATCGTGCGCAAATCCCCGCCCTTGGCCAGCAGATGGGTGGCGAAGGAGTGGCGCAGCGCGTGCGGCGTCGCGGTGTCGGGCAAATTGAGCGCCGATCGCAGCTTCTGCATCTCGCGCTGGATGATCGCCGGCTGAAGCGGCCCGCCACGCGCGCCGCGAAAGAATGGCGATCCGTCCGCGAGGTGGTAGGGACACAGCCGCCGGTACTCGGCGGCAGCGGACACGACGATGGGCAGAACGGGAACGATGCGCGTCTTGTCGCCCTTTCCGGTGATGCGCAAAGCGGATTGCGAGGCGTCCTTCAGCGCTTCGCCCGTCAGGCCCAGCGCTTCGGAAATGCGCAGTCCCGAGCCGTACAGCAGCGTCAGCACGGCCGCGTTGCGGGCAGCGATCCACGGTTCCTCGGAAAGTTGCTCGCCAGCGGCGACGACGCGCCGGGCATCGGCGGCCGTCAGCGGCTTGGGCAGCGATTTCGGCTGACGGGGCGCGCGCATTGCCGCCGCGCCTGCGGAGTTGGCGAGGCCGCGCTTTTCGAGAAAGCGCAGCAGCGAGCGGATTCCGGCCAGACCTCGTCCGAGCGATCGCGGGCCGGCCCCGCCGGTCCGCCGGTGTGACAGGAAGGCGCGAAGATCGATCGGCTTCAGGTCGGCGATGTCTGCAAGGCCGGGCGCGCCACCGCCATGCGCCGTGAGAAACTGCAGGAACTGGCGCGTGTCGCGCTCATAGGCTTCGACCGTTAGCGCAGACAGGCGCCGCTCGCGCGACAGCGAGCCGAGCCATTCGGTGCGTGCCGCGTGCAGGTCCGGCCGTGCGGAGATCAGAAATTCGTCCATCTGGGCATCACTTCGCTGACGTTGGAGGCATCCTGCGGGGTTTGGGTTAGCGACAGATGAAGGCAACGCAATTGAAACCGCGCCCGCGCGGGGCTAAAGCGCGTAGATCAAGCTTGAGAGACAAGAATGGCAAAGCCGCAAAATCCAGTCCTGATGGCCATCATCGGCGCGCCGCATGGCATCAAGGGCGAGGTCAGGGTCAAGACCTTCACCGGAGACCCGATGGCGCTCGGCGACTACGGCCCGCTCTACGCCGCCGATGGGCGGAAACTCACGCTCGGCCAGTTGCGCCCGGCGAAGACCGTCGTCGTCGCGCGCTTCAAGGAGATTGCCGATCGCAACGCGGCGGAGGCTGCGACCGGGCTCGAGCTCTTCGTGGATCGCGCCGCCCTGCCCGACGACCTCGATGACGACGAATTCTACCAGACCGATCTCGTCGGCCTGTCGGTTCGCGACGAAAACGACCAGCCGATCGGCACGGTCAATGCCGTGCACAATTTCGGCGGCGGCGACATCGTCGAGGTAACGCTCGGAGGCAGGCGCTCGGTGCTGATCCCGTTCACCCTTGCCGCCATCCCCAAAGTGTCGATCGCCGATGGGCTGATCCAGATCGACAGCGCGGCTGCCGGTCTGCTGGATGACGACGACGAGGACGCAGACGCCGGCGAGGGCGCGCCCGACGATCGCCCGCGCGGCCCGACATCGGCGGGAGGCAACCGGTGACGTTTCGCGCCACCGTGCTGACGCTTTATCCCGAGATGTTTCCAGGCGCGCTCGGCGTGTCGCTCGCGGGCCGCGCGCTGGAGGCCGGCACATGGTCGCTCGATGCCGTGCAGATCCGCGACTTTGCCTCGGACAAGCATCGGACGGTGGACGACACGCCGGCGGGCGGCGGCGCGGGCATGGTGATGCGCGCGGACATCGTCGCCAAGGCGGTGGATGCCGCCTCGCCCGCTGACGACGATCGCCCGCGCCTGTTGATGAGCCCGCGCGGCAAGCCGCTGACCCAGGCGCGCGTGCGCGATCTGGCGGCCGGTCCCGGCGTCGTGATCCTGTGCGGCCGCTTCGAAGGCGTCGACCAGCGCGTGATCGATGCGCGCGGTCTCGAGGAGGTCTCGATCGGCGACTATATCCTGTCGGGCGGCGAGCCGGCAGCGCTCGTTCTGCTCGATGCGGTCGTGCGGCTGCTGCCCGGCGTCATGGGCAACGAAGCATCCGGGACCGAGGAGAGTTTCGAGGGCGGGCTGCTGGAGCACCCGCATTACACACGCCCGCAGGATTTTGAGGGCCGCGCGATCCCTGAGGTGCTTCTATCGGGCAACCACAGGAAGATCGCCGAGTGGCGCCGTGCGCAGGCTGAGGGTCTGACGATGGAGCGCCGGCCGGATTTGGCGAGCGCGTGTCTTGAACCGCCACCTACCAAAAAACGCAGTGGAGACGCGTGACAAGCGGCTTGAAACGCTGTATTAGCCCGCCACCGATCCGGGATGGTCCCGGCCCGTCAACAATTACGGTGAATTCGCTCCTGTCGTTCGGCCTTTGTGGTCGGGAGACATAGCCAGGCGGCCAAAGCTGCTGCATGGCGAGGGTCGAGCGCTCTGGCTGTTCGAAGAACAAGAAGAGGTAAGGCGATGGACATCATCCGTCAGCTCGAGGCCGAACAGGCCGCGAAGATCGAAGAAAAGCGCAAGCTCCCCGAATTCCAGCCCGGCGATACGATCCGCGTTCAGGTGCGCGTCACCGAAGGCACGCGTACGCGTGTGCAGGCCTATGAAGGCGTGTGCATCGCGCGTTCGGGCGCGGGCTTCCAGGAAAGCTTCACGGTTCGCAAGATTTCCTACGGCGAAGGCGTCGAGCGCGTATTCCCCGTCTATTCCCCGATGGTCGAGGCCGTCGAGATGGTTCGCCGCGGCAAGGTTCGTCGCGCCAAGCTCTATTATCTGCGCGATCGTCGCGGCAAGTCGGCTCGTATCGTCGAGAACACCGGCGTTCGCGCCCGCAAGCTCAACGATGGCGAGCGCGATGCGCTGAACGCCGAGAAGGCCCGCATCGAAGCCGAGAAGGTTGCCGCCGCGCAGGCTCTGGCAGCCGAGAAGGCTGCAGCGGAAGCCGCCGAGAAGGCCGCATCTGCCGAGGCGGAAAAGGAAGCCGCTGCTTCGGAATAGTCTTCCGCACAGATCGGTTTCGAACATGGCGGCCGTTGGCCGCCATTTTCATATGTGCCGCTGCGACCGACGGCACCAACGGGAGGAGAGCGACGGATGGATCATTTCACGGAAGCGAACCTGGCGAACTGGAACGACCGCGCCGACCTGCATGCGACCGACACGACCGGGCTCTACCGGATCGCCAGCGTCCTCGAAGGTGGCTCCGCGCTGCACGACCTCGAGGCGGGCGAGATCGGAGACCTGTCCGGCAAAAACATCGTGCATCTGCAATGCCACATCGGTCTCGACACGCTGAGCCTGAAGCATCTCGGCGCGGCAAGCGTGACGGGTCTCGACTTTTCGCCGCGCGCCATTGCTGCTGCCCGCGATTTCGCCAGACAGGCCGGCACCGAGGCGCGCTTCGTCGAGGCTTCGATCTACGATGCGCCCAAGGCGCTCGGCGCGACCTACGACATGGCATTCGTCACCTGGGGCGCGATCAACTGGCTTTCGGATATCCGGGCCTGGGCGCAGGTGGTGGCGGACGTGTTGAAGCCGGGCGGCACGCTTTATCTGCTCGAAGGCCATCCGCAGCTCTATCAATACGAACTGCGCGACGGGAAACTCGAACTGACGGCCGACTGGCGCACGCCATCCGCCAAGCCGCTGACCTATGACGATACGCAGACTTACACCGGCGACGAGCGGCCGCTGACCAACACGCGCAATTACGAATGGATTCATCCGATCAGCGACGTCATCGGCGCGCTGATCGGGGCCGGATTGGCGATCGATTTCCTGCGCGAGCACGAAATCATCGTCTGGCGCGCCTTTCCGGGGATGATCGAGACCGGTTTGGATCAGTTCGAATTGCCGCCAGGCCTGCCGCGCATTCCGATGTCGTATTCGATCGGCGCGACCAAGAAAGGCTGAGTATGACAGGTTCCGCAAAGCGCAGCGTGTCCATCCGCGCCCTCTCGCTCACCGATCTCGACGCCTATCGGGCGTTGCGGCTGACCGCGCTTCGCTCGAACCCCGACGCCTTCGGCGCGAGCGAGCAGGAAGATGCGCTGATGTCGGACGCGGAGATGGCGCGCCGCGTGGTGCCCGAGACGCCCGAACTCAGCCTTGGCGCCTTCGCCAGCGATACGCTCGTCGGCATGGCCGCCTATGTGCCCAATCCGCGCCTGAAGATGCGCCACAAGGCGATGATGGTCGCCGTCTTCGTAGCGCCGGAAATGCGCGGTGCCCGTGTCGGGCGTGCGCTGGTCGAGGCTATCATCGCCCATGCACGTATGCAGAGGGTCATCCTCCAGTGCACCGTGGCCGCGCATAACGAGGCCGCCCGAATGCTTTACCACGCACTCGGCTTCGAGCCGTACGGGCTGGAGAAGAATGCACTCCAAGTGGATGGACATTTCATCGACGAAGAGCTTCTGGCGATCGATCTGCGGTGATTCCGCCGCTAGAAATTTCTGCCAAATCGCCGGCCGCTGGAATTTCATTTCTCCCTGCTCGGCGTTTTCAGGCCTATATGGAAACAAAATGCGGCCTCCACCGTTGATGGTCGGTTGCCGTTCCCTGTTTCAAGGCTAACTGCGATGCCCCTTTCTTCCCAGACCACCGCGGCCGCTCCCCGGCCGTTCTACTATTCGTTCGGATTCCAGGTGCTTGCGGCCATGGTGATCGGCCTCGCCCTCGGTTTCGTCGCCCGGTCGATGGGACCCGACGCGGCCGGTGATCCCAACTGGCTGGCCACCACGCTCTCCACCGTCGGCTCGATCTTCGTCCAGCTCCTGCGCGCGCTGGTGCCGCCGCTGATCTTCACGGCGATCGTCGCGTCGATCGGCAATCTGAAGGACCTGTCCAACGCGGCTGCGCTGGTCTGGCAGACGCTCCTGTGGTTCGCGATCACGGCGCTGATCGCCGTCATGATCGGCATCGCGCTCGGCCTGATCATCCAGCCGGGCGTCCACACGCAGGTTCTGGCGGACGCCGCCCGCGAGCCCTCGACCACCGGCTCCTGGCTCGACTTCCTCAAGGGGCTGATCCCGGCCAATATCCTCGGTTTGCAGGCCTCGACCCGGCTCGCCGATGAAGGAGCCACCACGGCGCTCAACTTCAATGTGCTGCAGATCCTGGTGATCTCGATCGTCATCGGCGCGTCGGCGCTGCGCGTCGGGGCGGCGGCCGAGCCGTTCCTGGAGTTCAACCGTTCGCTGCTGGCGATCGTGCGCAAGGTGCTGTGGTGGGTGATCCGGCTGACGCCGATCGGCACGATCGGCCTGCTCGGAAACGCCGTGGCGCAATATGGCTGGAATACGCTCGCGCAGCTCGGCTGGTACGCGATCGCGATCTATATCGGCCTCGCCCTCGTCGTCTTCGGCGTCTATCCGATCCTGCTCATCCTGCACGGCCTCAATCCCGTGCGCTTCTTCGCGGGTGCCTGGCCGGCGATCCAGCTCGGTTTCGTGTCGCGCTCATCGGTGGGCACGATGCCGGTGACGGAAGCGGTCACGGAACGGGCGCTTGGCGTGCCGCGCGAATACGCGGCATTCGCCGTGCCGCTCGGCGCGACCACCAAGATGGATGGTTGCGCGGCGATCTATCCGGCGATTTCCGCGATCTTCGTCGCCCAGTTCTTCCAGCTTCAGCTCGGCATCGAAGACTATATCCTGATCGTCTTCGTCTCGGTCATCGGCTCGGCGGCGACGGCCGGCCTCACCGGGGCGACCGTGATGCTGACGCTGACGCTGTCGACGCTCGGCCTGCCGCTCGCCGGCGTGGGCCTGCTGCTCGCCATCGACCCGATCCTCGATATGGGCCGTACCGCGGTCAACGTCGCGGGGCAGGCACTGGTGCCGACGATCGTCGCCAAGCGCCAGGGCATCCTCGACCAGGACCGCTACGACGGCGCGGGTACGATCGACATTCTCGACGTCGGCGCGCAGCCGAGCGCTGCCTGAACTGTCCGGCAAGAACCGACCCGCCCGACGGTGCTTGGCAAAAGCATCGTCGGGCGGCTAGTTTCCCGCAGACACCAGTTGAGGAACCCCCGATGATCCGCCTTTTCGCTTCGATTGCGGCGCTTGCAACACTCTTCACGGCACCGGCGCTCGCTCAGGATTTGCCGGACCTCGGCGGCAAGTCGATCGTGATCGTGACGGAGAATGCCTATCCGCCGCTGCAATTCATCGATCCCAAGACAGGCGACCCGATCGGCTGGGAGTATGATGCGCTGGCCGAAATCTCGAAGCGGCTCAATCTCAAGGTCGAGTACCAGAACACGAGCTGGGACGCGATGATCCAGTCGGTGTCCGGCGGCCAGTACGACATGGGCATGACCGGCATCACGATCCGCGATGACCGCAAGGACAAGGTCGATTTCTCCGACCCCTACATGCATTCCGAGATGCGCATGCTGGTGCGTGCAGGCGAAGATCGCTTCAACGATGAGAAGGAGTTCGCCGGGCTCGAGAGCGGGCTGATCGCGGCCCAGCCCGGCACCACGCCGTTCTACGTCTCGGTCTACGACATTCTCGACGGCAACGAGCAGAACCCGCGCATCAAGCTCTTCGAGACGTTCGGCGCGACCGTACAGGCGCTGCTGACGGGCGATGTCGATCTGGTGCTGACCGATGGCGTCGCGGCCAACGGCTATGTCGAATCGTCCGGGGGCAAGCTGAAGGTGATCGGCGGGCCGCTCGGGTCCGAGGATTTCGGCTTCATCTTTCCCAAGGGTTCGGACCTCGTCGCACCGATGAATGCCGCGATCGCATCGCTGCGGGCGGACGGCACGCTCGACGCGCTGAACAAGAAGTGGTTCCTCGACTACACGTTGGGCGAGTGAAGCCGTCCTCATCGTCTCAGGAGGATTTCCCCTACTGGCTGGTCGCGGCTGTCGCGCTTGCGGTCGCTACGGCTCTGGCGATCGCGAACAGCGCTCTCTATTCGCAGGTCTTCACGATCGTCTCGCGCGGCATCGGCATCACGATCTTCGTGACGATCGTCGGGTTCGCGCTCGCCACAATGCTTGGGCTGGGCATCGCGCTGATGGCGCTGTCGGGCTCGAAACCGCTTCGCCAGACCGCGCGCTTCTATGTCGAGATCATCCGGGGCGTGCCGATCCTCGTTCTCCTGTTCTGGATCGCTTTTGCCGGCGTCCCGGCCTTCGTCGCGGGCTGGAACTGGGCGACCGGCCCTCTCCGGGAGGCGGGGATCGTCGGGGAGCTTCTGGTTCGCGATATCTCGCTGTTGTGGCGCGCGATCCTGGCGTTGACGATCGGCTATTCAGCCTTCATCTCGGAGGTGTTTCGGGCGGGAATCCAGTCTGTCGACGGCGGTCAGGTCGAGGCTGCCAAGGCGCTGGGCCTGTCGCGGTTCCAACGGTTTCGGCTGATCGTGATGCCGCAGGCGCTGCGCACCATCCTGCCGCCGCTGGGCAACGACTTCATCGCGATGGTGAAGGATTCGTCGCTCGTTTCCGTGCTCGGCGTCGCCGACATCACCCAGATGGGTAAGGTCTACGCGTCCGGTTCCTTCCGCTTCTTCGAGACCTACTCCATCGTCGCCTATATCTACCTCCTGCTGACCGTCAGCCTGTCGCTGGCATTGCGCGGGCTGGAACGGCGCATGCGAAAGGGAGCGAAGAATGCGTGACGAGCCCATAGCGGCCCTCGATGCGGTCTATGCCGCGCAGACGCCGGAAGAGCTTGGCCGCGCCTATGCGGGATGGGCGGCCGACTATGATCGCGAGACAAAGAGAGAAGCCCGCCGACGAGTGACGGGCTCCCTGCTATTAGGCCGCGCGATCACCGTAACGCTGGCGAGCTACATCATAACTGCCAACGTGTAACGTACCGTGCTTAACCTCTGAAATACGGCCGGGGTTCACGTCGAAATTGGCTGCGATTCGGTTCTGAAACCAGCCTTCCCACAACATGCGGTGAACCTCGACTGCATCGTCAAATGTGAGTGTATAGCTCGGATAATCCGGAAGATTGGCCATAGCCATTGTCTCCTAATGTGAAGACGATGGGCTTGACCACGGCCGGTTTTTGACTCAAAACCAGCATGCAACATAGCCGTGTCCCGCGCCCATCGACCAGATTGAGCGGGATGTGAACTTGGAGAACCGTCGCTTACTGGGGGAGTTAGTGGCGGTTTCTTCGTTCGTAGACACGAATGTTATGAGCGACTGCCGAACTTTGAGTCAATGCCGTAACGTTACAGTTTGGAACGTATCCCGAACTGATTCAGAATATTCAGAATATTCAGAATATTCAGATATTTCAGTTGCTTACAGCTCCTCCCGTAAGCCCTTGCCGCGTAGTGGTGTAGTGAACTGATAATCAAATTACTCTAATTCCAGTCCCGTCGTCCAGTTTGTGCGGTGCACAAGAGCGAATCGATCTTGTGTGCGCGTAAGATCATGAGATCATTATCTAATTTACATATGCACATGTTGACATACGATGTGCCGAGCCGGAGGTTCTCGTGAAGGCGTTCGTCTTCGAGATTCTTTAGCCGCGCAATCGTTCATACCGGTGAATCGACAGCGGAACCTGCGTCACGCCACGGCGTTTGATGGCATCGACGTCCGAGGGGGGAACGCGTGTGCAAGAGATTCTCGACGATATCGGCCATCCGACCTGGCTGCCGTTCTCTGTCATCGCGGCCCGGCTGGCGATCGCGGCTCTTCTTGGCGCGGTGATCGGTTTTGAGCGTGAATGGCGCAATCACCCGGCGGGCCTGCGCACGCATATATTGGTGGCGCTGGCCGCCGCTGCCTTTGCTATCCTCGGCATCGAGATCGTCCACAGCGCGCAGTTCGACGCCGACGCCTCGCGCCTCGATCCATTGCGCCTGATCGAAGCCGTGACGGCCGGCGTGGCATTTCTCGCCGCAGGCACGATCATCTTCGCGCGTGGCGAGATCAAGGGCCTGACGACCGGCGCCGGCCTGTGGCTCGCCGGCGCGATCGGTCTCGCCGCCGGTCTCGGTTTCTGGCAGATCGCGGGCTATGCGACCCTGCTCGCCATCGTCATCCTCGGGCTTATGCATCCGCTTGAGAAGGCCGTTACAGCGCACAAAGCCCGCGACGAAGCCCAGAAGGACGATGACGCGCCGACCGGGCGGTAGCCGAGTACGAACGGCGGAAGATTGCCGCCCGCCCGAAAGGCTGGTATGAGCGGCGTCATGGAAGAACTCTTCGGACATCCGGCTTACAAGAGCTTCGTGCTGCAGGACCATAAGCGCCTGCCGTCGCGGTTCTTTGCGTGGGTGTCCGGCGCGCTTCTCGCCCGCGCGGGCTGAGCTGCGCCTGCCGGCTGATGCCGGCCATTTCCCCAGTTTCGCCATCGACGGATTTACGCATATGACCGCACCGCGCACGCTTTACGACAAGATTTTCGACGACCACGTCGTCGACCGCCAGGACGACGGCACCTGCCTGCTCTATATCGACCGCCATCTCGTCCATGAGGTCACCAGCCCGCAGGCCTTCGAGGGCCTGCGCATGACCGGACGCACGGTTCGCCAGCCGGAACGCACGCTGGCCGTCGTCGACCACAACGTTCCGACCTCGCCGGACCGCAAGAACGGCATCAAGAACGAGGAGAGCCGCATCCAGGTCGAGGCGCTGGCGAAGAACGCCGCCGACTTCGGTGTCGAGTATTATTCCGAGAACGACGTCCGCCAGGGCATCGTGCATATCGTCGGCCCCGAACAGGGCTTCACCCTGCCCGGCATGACGATCGTCTGCGGCGACAGCCATACCTCGACGCATGGCGCCTTCGGCGCGCTCGCCCATGGCATCGGCACGTCGGAGGTCGAGCATGTGCTCGCGACCCAGACGCTGATCCAGAAGAAGGCCAAGAACATGCTGGTGCGCGTCGATGGGCAGTTGCCCCAGGGCGTGACCGCCAAGGACATCGTCCTGGCGATCATCGGCGAGATCGGCACGGCCGGCGGCACTGGCTACGTCATCGAATATGCCGGCGAGGCGATCCGCGCACTGTCGATGGAAGGCCGCATGACGATCTGCAACATGTCGATCGAAGGCGGCGCGCGCGCCGGACTGATCGCGCCGGACGAGACGACCTTCGCCTACGTCAAGGGCAAGCCGCGCGCGCCGAAGGGCGCGGCGTGGGACATGGCGCTCGACTATTGGCGTACCCTGAATACCGACGAGGGCGCCCATTTCGACAAGGTCATCGTGCTCGATGCGGCCAAGCTGCCGCCCATCGTCACCTGGGGCTCGTCGCCCGAGGACGTCGTGTCGATCACCGGCGTCGTGCCGAACCCGGACGAGATCACAGACGAAAACAAGCGCAACTCCAAGAAGCGCGCGCTCGACTATATGGGGCTGGCCGCCGGTACCAAGATGACCGACATTGCGATCGACCGCGTGTTCATCGGCTCGTGCACCAATGGCCGCATCGAGGATCTGCGCGCCGTCGCCAAGGTCGTCGAAGGCAAGACCGTCGCCTCGACGGTCGATGCGATGATCGTGCCCGGATCGGGCCTCGTGAAGGCGCAGGCCGAAGAAGAAGGCCTCGACAAGATCTTCATCGCGGCGGGTTTCGACTGGCGCGAACCGGGTTGCTCGATGTGCCTGGCCATGAACGACGATCGCCTCAAGCCGCACGAACGCTGCGCATCGACCTCGAACCGCAATTTCGAGGGACGCCAGGGCTTCAAGGGCCGCACGCATCTCGTGTCGCCGGCCATGGCCGCAGCAGCCGCGATCGCCGGCAAGTTCGTCGACATCCGCGACTGGCAGTAGTCTGATGAAGACCGGTACCCGCCTCGCATTCGCGGAGCGGGTACGAATTCTTAACGAGTTGTTGGTGCCTGCGCGATAGCCTTCCTGCCTTGCGGCAATGGGTAGGTGGCTTGAGCAGGGATCTTTTCATCGCGCTCATCAATCCGGGAATGGCGCTGATCCTGTCGGCGGCATTCTTCCTGCTTTGGCTGCACCAGCGCAACCGCCGCTATATTCTCGCGCTGGGCTTCGCCTATGTCGCCTTCGGGGGCGGCTTTCTCTTCCAGTATTTTCTTCCGTTCGGCCTGCCGATCTCGAAGCTGATTTCCAACGTGCTGGTGATCGGCGGCGGGATTTCCCTGACGCTGGGCGCGCTGTCGCGCTACGGCAGGACCGTTCCGCTAAAACCGCTCATCGCCATAGCGTGTGCGGGGTTGACGGCCTATGGCTGGTTCGAGATCGTCCAGCCGAGTCTTACCTGGCGGGTTTATGCGATCAACTTCACCTTCGGCGCGATCTCGCTGGTGCTGGCCGCGGAACTTCACCATGTGGCGCGGCGCAGGATGGTCGACAACGTGCTGCTGTGGACGGCCTGCATATGGGGATTGAGCCTGTTCCTTCGGCCCATCGTGGTTCTTTCGATCGACCCCCTGTCGGAGAATCACGTCAATTTATATGAATCGCTCTACTGGATCACGCTCATATTCCTGGCGGCGATCTTCCTGCTGATATTCGCTCTGATCCTGATCAGCGCCGTCGCACTCGACGTAATGGACGATCTGAAGCGTGAATCGAATACGGACGTTCTGTCCGGTCTGCTCAATCGCCGGGGGTTCGAGGAAGACGCGGACATGTTGCTTCGGTCCGCACGCCGCATGGGCATGCCGGTCGCGCTGATCGTCTGCGACCTCGATCGCTTCAAGGCGATCAACGACACCTATGGCCATGCGTGTGGCGACAGCGTCATCGCGACCTTCGCGCAGTGCCTCAGCACATGCATCGGAACACGGCATGCGGCTGGCCGCATCGGGGGCGAGGAGTTCGCCGTTCTCCTGCCCGGAGCCAATCTCGGCACCGGCCGGCTTTTCGCGGAGGGCGTCCGGACGTCCTTCAGCACCCTGGCTATCCCGGGCCTGCCCGAATCGACGCGTTTCACGGCGAGCTTCGGCGTGGCCGAGTGGGTCGAAGGTGAAGGCGTGACGGAACTCGTCGCCCGCGCGGACCTCGCGCTCTACGATGCCAAGAAGGCAGGCCGCGATTGCGTGCGTGTGGCGTCTGCGCCCTCGGTCACGCCGCGCCGCAAAAAGCGTTTCCTGGCGGATATCACGGGCGGCATCTGAGTGGCTGCCCGGTATTTCCGATGTCAGCCTCACCGTTAACGGGATATTCGGCGACTGCTCCGACAATGCCGTCATAATCGGATTCAGATATGAGCGGCGCTTCCTTTATCCTCGCGATAAACCTTCTGATAGCAGGGCTTTTCTGCACGTCCTTCGTCGTGATCGCGATCTACGACAGCAAGTACCGATCTGCACGCTGGTTTGCGGCCGCTTATGCGACAGGAATGCTCTATGCCGTGCTCGAAGTGTCGATCTCGACGTTTTCGAATGTCGGACTGGCGGTGTTTCTCGGGCATACCGCGTTTCTGCTGACGCTTCTGCTCCTCAACATCGGCATCGCGCGGCGCTTCGGCGTGCCCGTGCCACGCGCGCTTCTGACGGCAGCGTTCGCGCTCTCCATGGCGGCGATTACCTTGACCCTGGACATGCCTCGCGATTCGCTCCTGCGCATGTATCTCTACCAGACGCCGTTCAGCATGATGCAGGCCATCGGCGCGTGGATCGTCTTCCGTGTGCATACCCGCCGCGTGATCGACAATCTTCTCGGCGGGTTTCTTATCGTCAGCTCCCTGCACTTCCTGTCGAAGCCGCTTCTGGCGGGTTTGGTCGGCGGGTCGGGCGCAAGTCCTCAGGACTATCTCGGTACGACCTACGCCATGCTGTCCCAGTCGCTGGGCGCGGTGCTCATCGTCGCGACGGGTCTTCTTCTCCTGCTCGCGCTCATGATGGACATCATGAAGGACATGACCGCCAAGTCGGAAACCGACCTTCTGTCCGGGCTCCTGAACCGGCGCGGCTTCGAGGAGCGGATGGAAGGCCTCGTCCGGCGATACCCGCTCAACGGCCTTCCTCTATCGCTCGTCATCTGCGATCTCGATCACTTCAAGGACGTCAACGACACTTACGGCCATGGCGTCGGCGACAGGCTGATCACGCTGTTTGCGCGGACATTGCGCGACAGTTGCGCGTCGCATCACGTGCTGGGCCGTGTCGGTGGCGAGGAGTTCGCCGTCGTGCTGCCGGGGAGCAATCTCGCGGCGGCACGGCTTCTGGCCGAGAGCGTGCGCGGGAATTTTTCGGGCATTGCGCTCGAAGACATTCCGGAAGCGCGGTTCACGGCAAGCTTCGGCGTCGCGGAACTGTCGCTGAACGAAACGCCCGCGTCCTTCATGGCGCGCGCAGATGCGGCACTCTACCAGGCGAAGCGGACCGGCCGTGATTGCGTGCGCGTCTCGCGCATGGAGCACATCATCGAAGGCGGAAGGACATTCGCGACGAAGTGAGGCTATCGGCTGGCGACAGGCGTACCGCTGGTCACAAGCCGGTATTTGGCAAGTTCGTCCGGCGAGAGATAGTAGAGCGACTGGGGCGGCGTATCGAGCGCATGCAGCCACAGTGTGGGATCGACGTCCATTTCCATGAGATAGCGCGAGATGCGCGCCGCCGTCGCCTGCGCATCGGACATCGCCTGCGCCGGGGCGCTGACGGCGTTCGTCGCCGCGTAAAACTGGTGCAGGCCGATCGCCGCCTTCTCGCCGGCTGTACGAACCACGCCACCCGCCATGACGAGCGGGCATGACGAGGCGCAGAGCGCACCGTCCGGAACCTGCGTCGACAATCCCTTGTCGCGCGCCAGCCGCGCGATCGCCATCGCATCCTCGAGTGAACCGCCGGGCGAGTTCAGCGACAGCGTCCTGACGTATTCGCCGCGCGCTTCGATCTCGCTCGCGAACCGGTCCGCGGCGCCGAGATCGATGCTGCCTTCGGCGGCCAGCACGCCGCCGGGCCGAAGCTCGAATGTCATCGGCGTGCGCAGCGCGTCTCCATCGAGCGTGACGTTCTCGCGCGGATCGACGCTCGGCGCCTGCGTGGTTCCGGTCCGGACGGCGGGAGGCAGCACAGGCTCGACATAGACGGTGCCGCCGGTCGGCAGCGGGTCGAGCGCGGCGCGCTCGTCGTAGAGCGCCTTGATATCAAGGCCGATCACCATCGCCGCGCCGATCAACAGGCCGTAGAACGCGCACCGCATGATCTCGCCGTCGTCGAAGCGGGTGACGTAGCGCTTGAAGAGACCGGGCTGCGTCGCGCTGCCGAAAAGTGCCTGCTGATTGCTCATGGTTCGTGTCGCTTCCTTTCGGCCATCGACAGTTTGGTGACGTTTTCCGTCGAGGAAGGTGGCGCTGCCGGGTCGTCGGGCTCCGCCTTGGCCGGCGTCCCGATCGCGTCGTCGCGCAACGCCTTCTCGCGGAGCGCGGCCGCCTGCCGACGCGCTATGAGGGTCTCGTGAATCTCGAGCGAGCGCAGCATGTCGGCCGCGCTGATGCGCTCGGCGTCGGACATGTTCTCCTCGCTGCGGCGCATGGCTCCGTGGGCGACGGCAAGAATGCCGACCAGCACGCCCGGCAGCAGATCGATCGAAATCGCGCCGGCCCAGCTCGGCATGAAACTCGACCAGTAGAGCAGAACCGCCTCGGCGGACGAAAGCGGCACGAAACGGCGCTCGGCGACCTTTGGCTGGGCCATGATTTCGGCCGCGGCGTTCGACAGGGCTTCCGACTGCGCGGCCACGGATGTGCGGATCGTGTCCATGACCTGGGTCTGGCGCCCGGCGAGGTCGTTCGTGCCGCCGCCTGCGACAGGGGCGATGAAACCGACCGACAGGTCCGAGGCCGCGCGCGCCACCGACGGCGCGATCGAGGTCTGTTCCAGCGATGCGATCACGCCTGCGAGCGCGACCGTTTCCTGCGCGAATGCATCAGACCTCGGCCCGACCGAGCCCGGAGCGGAGACGAGGCCGCGCATCGTCGCGAGATGGGCCTGCCCTTGCTCGAACGCCGTCGTTACCGTCCCGCGCGACGCTTCGATCGTCCTTTCGAGCTCGCGCATCTGGGCCGACATCTGGGTCAGGAGCTGGACGACCGAACCGGAGCCGGAGGTGCCGGTGAGCGCGCCGGATTGGCGTTCGTCGTCCGCCAGTCTCGCGAAGCGCTCCGCGGCGCGCTGGATGTCCGGCAGCAGCGACAGCGCCCCGATCGCATTGGAATGGGCCTGGTCGAGATCGGCCGTGTAGCCTTCCTGGGTGACGGCGAGATGCTGCTCGACGGCGGCCGAGCCAGCCAGCGCGGCCGCGTTCAGCCATGACGACATGGCGATGATCATCAGCGAGCCGATGGCCATGATGCCGACGAGCGCCATGCGTGAAGCGCCGTCGCGGAGCTCGGGCAGGAAGCGGATCAGGTAGACCCAGAAGCCGTAGATGCCGACCGAAACGGCGACCGAATAGACGATCGCCGCGAAAAAGACGAGCGCGGCGTCGCCGTCGAGCAGGCTGCGCACGCCCAGATAGGTGTAGACGCCGCTCGCCAGTGCCAGCGTGGCGAGAACGAACCGCGTCATCGTTTCGAGCGAGGCGATGTGCTGCCTCAGGCGGGTTGCGGTCTGGACCTGGCTCATCGACGCTCCTTTTTGCGCCATTGGAGCAGGAAAGGTGACGAAATGACGGCCCGTCCGGGTCGATGCCCGGCGCGGCGATCACAATCGCGTGGCGATATCACTCGCAGACGATCGGGGCTTGCGGAACGACATGATCCGGCAGGCCGTACATGTAACTGCGGCCTTTCCAGAGATAGGGCGGCCGGCTGCACCGGCGCACGTCACGAACCGCGCGCGGCTCGTCGAGGTAGACCACTTCCGGTTCGTAATACGAGCCGGTGAGGTTGTAGGATTCGGCCGCATAGCCCTGGCCGACGATGATGCGCTTGTACCCGGCAGGGCTCTGGATCACCAGATTGCCGAAGGAATCCGCGTGGACGCTCTCCTGATAAAGCCCACCGGCCGCAGCCGGGGCGATCGTCAATGCACCGAAAACCGAGGCTAGTGCTGCAAGCTTGCTGATGTTCATGGCATCGCTCCCGACCCTGAGGAATCGAAGCCTCCTCAGCCTGAAACTTAACGCTTTCTTAATCATTGTTAAGACCCCGCCCCGTCGTGATTCTGCCTCTCCATCAAACATGGTTAATTCGCGAGGCGAAATTCCGCGCCGGGCGGGCCGATTGACAGGCTCGCGGGAAATTCGGACATGGAGACACGGAGGATGCGCCATGACGTTGAACCACCAGATCGACATATCGTTGCTGCGGCTCAACGATGCGCATGATCTCGCGCCCCTGCTTGCGGCATACACGCAGGCACTGAAGCGCGGAGCGCCGCGCCGCCCCGACGCGTTCTATGCCGAAATGCTGCTGCAGGATCGCACGGCCGAAGTGATGGGCGCGCGAATCGATGGAACGCTCGTCGGTTTTTCCATCTTCACCGATCTGCCCGATCCGATTTCGGGCCTGCGCTGTGGACAGGTCGATCACCTTTACGTGCATCACGAGCATCGCAAGAAGGGCATCGCCAAGGCGCTGATCGACCTTCTCGCCGATCAGGCCGAGGAGCGGGGATGGTCCAGACTGGTGCTCAATGCGCCGCGCCAGCCGGAAGACGGCCGCAAACTCTACGAGCGCATCGCCTCTCCTGCCGACTGGACCGCGCACGTCATCCGTTTCGAGGATCAGTAGCTGTCCGTCGCGCATACGCGCCACGCCTGTCAGCGCGGCGTTGATCTTTCGCCACGATTGGCGATAAGTCTCCGCCCGATGAAAACCAAAAACAAAAGCGGGCAGACAGCCCTTCGCGTTGGGCTGGCCTGCCTGGTGACGATCATTCTCACCGCCTGCGTGGCCGATCCGCAGCAGTCGCAAGGCCAGGACATGTCGTCCACGTCGTCGGTTCAGCCAAGGCGGGCCGTCTACAATTGCGGGAGCGACGGCAGCATCACCGTCGAAAATGCCCGCACGGCCGTGCGACTCACCGATACGCATGGCGAAAGCTACGACCTGCCTGCCTCGCCGCCGACTCAGGCGAGCCGATACGGCGAAGGCGGACTTGCGCTCGTCGTCGAGGGACGTGAGGCGCTCTGGATGAAGGCCGGCAGCGAACCCCAGACCTGCATGCGCTGATTCGCTTACCGGCAAATTCCAGGTTTACGCAGGGGCACCTCTGATGCGACGCGGCGGGTTCAATCGATTGAACCCGCGTTCCGTTTCCAGACTGTTCATGGATGGCTGCTAAATCAGCGGCCACGCATGGTTTTCCGGCTTTGACGCAGTGCAAAAACCGCACTAGAAGACCGGCAGCCAAGGGTCGCAAAACGGACCGGGCATTGCCGCATCACGCTTCAAGGCAAGGCTCCCGCGCGACCGCCAGATTGGGGGAGCCATGAGCAAATCCGCAGCCACCCGCGCAAGACCACTGTCTCCGCATCTGCAAATCTATAAGCCCATACCGACGATGGTGATGTCTATCGTGCACCGCATCACGGGTGTGGGGCTGTATTTCGGCATCCTCCTCGTCGCCGCGTGGCTGCTCGCCGCCGCGACATCCGAAGACTGGTTCAACACGGTGAGCGCGATCTACGGATCGTGGATCGGCAGGCTGATCCTGTTCGCCTACACCTGGGCGCTGATCCATCACATGCTGGGCGGCATCCGGCACCTTGTCATGGATACCGGCAAGGCGCTCGGAAAGCAGTCCTCGACAACAGTCGCAACGGCGATGCCGTTCGTCTCGATCGGCCTGACGCTTCTGCTGTGGGTCGTCGGCTACTTCGCGCGGGGAGCTTGAGCATGAGCGATTTCCGTACGCCCCTCTCCCGCGTTCGTGGCCTGGGCGCGGCCCGCGAAGGCACCGGCCATTTCTGGTATCAGCGCGTCACCGCCGTCGCCAATATTCCGCTGACGCTGTTCTTCATCGGCCTGATCATCGCGCTGAGCGATGCGTCCTACGTGGATGTGCGCGCGACGCTCGCCAATCCATTCGTGGCGGTCACGCTGACGCTGGCGCTGCTGTCGGTGCTCTATCACATGAAGCTCGGCATGCAGATGGTCATCGAGGACTACGTCACCGATGAGCTGAGCAAGCTCATTTCGCTGATGCTCAACATCTTCTTCACACTCATCGTCGGCGCGGTCTCGATCTTCGCGCTGCTCAGAATAGCTTTCGGAGGCTGACGCGTGGCCGATACGAGAAACAACGCCAGCAGGCCTGCGTCCTCGGGCGCTTACCAGTATGTCGACCACAAGTTCGACGTCGTCGTCGTCGGCGCCGGTGGCGCGGGTCTTCGTGCTACGCTGGGCATGGCCGAACAGGGTCTCAAGACCGCCTGCATCACCAAGGTGTTCCCCACCCGCTCACACACCGTCGCGGCACAGGGCGGCATCGCCGCCTCGCTGCAGAACATGGGTCCGGATAGCTGGCAGTGGCACCTCTACGACACCGTCAAGGGCTCGGACTGGCTCGGCGACGTCGATGCGATGGAATATCTGGCGCGTGAAGCGCCCGCAGCCGTCTATGAGCTCGAGCATTACGGCGTGCCGTTCTCGCGCACCGAGGATGGTCGCATCTACCAGCGCCCGTTCGGCGGCCACATGCAGAATTTCGGCGACGGTCCGCCGGTTCAACGTACTTGTGCCGCAGCCGATCGCACCGGCCACGCCATCCTGCACACGCTCTACGGCCAGTCGGTCAAGCACAACGCGCAGTTCTTCATCGAGTATTTCGCGCTCGACCTGATCATGACCGACGGTGTCTGCACCGGCGTCGTGGCCTGGAACCTCGATGACGGCACCATCCACCGCTTTTCGGCCAAGATGGTCGTTCTCGCGACCGGCGGTTATGGACGCTCCTACTTCTCGGCCACCTCGGCCCATACCTGCACCGGCGACGGCAACGGCATGGTCGCACGCGCCGGCCTGCCCTTGCAGGATATGGAGTTCGTGCAGTTCCATCCGACCGGCATCTACGGCGCGGGCTGCCTCATCACCGAGGGTGCGCGCGGCGAAGGCGGCTATCTCGTCAACTCCGAAGGCGAGCGCTTCATGGAACGCTACGCCCCGTCCGCCAAGGACCTTGCAAGCCGAGACGTGGTCTCGCGCTGCATGACGATGGAAATCCGCGAAGGCCGCGGCGTCGGCAAGGGGAAGGACCACATCTTCCTTCACCTCGACCATCTCGACCCGGCCGTTCTGCATGAGCGCCTGCCGGGCATTTCCGAGAGCGCGAAGATTTTTGCGGGCGTCGACGTCACCCGCGAGCCGATCCCGGTTTTGCCGACCGTGCACTACAATATGGGCGGCATCCCGACCAATTACTGGGGCGAGGTGCTGAACGCCGACGCCGCCAACCCGGAGCGTATCCAGCCGGGCCTGATGGCTGTCGGCGAAGCCGGCTGCGCATCGGTACACGGTGCCAACCGTCTCGGCTCCAACTCGCTGATCGATCTCGTGGTGTTCGGCCGCGCCGCCGCCATCCGTGCCGGTCAGGTGATCGACCGCGAAGCCGCGATCCCGTCGATCAACGAAGCCGCCTGCGACAAGATCATGGAGCGCTTCGACCGCATCCGCCACGCCAACGGCTCGAAGCCGACCGCGGAACTGCGCGAGAAGATGCAGAAGGCCATGCAGGAAGACGCCGCCGTGTTCCGCACGCAGGAAACGCTGGAACAGGGTTGCAAGCGCATCTCGGAAATCTGGAGCGAACTGCCGGACGTGAAGGTCTACGACCGCTCGATGATCTGGAACTCGGATCTGGTCGAGACGCTCGAGCTGGACAATCTGATGGCCTGCGCCATCACGACGGTCTACGGCGCGGAAGCGCGCAAGGAGAGCCGCGGCGCGCATGCCCGCGAGGACTTCGACAAGCGCGACGACGTCAACTGGCGCAAGCACACGCTGTCGTGGGTGGATGAGGCGGGCAAGGTGACGCTCGACTACCGCGCCGTCCACACCGAGACGATGCTGCCGGAAGCCCAGGGTGGCATCAACCTGGACAAGATCGCGCCCAAGGCGCGCGTCTACTGATCGCGGGGACAGACAATGGTTGAAATCACGCTTCCCAAGAACTCGCGTGTCCAGCAGGGCAAGGTCTGGCCGAAGCCGGACGGCGCCACCAATCTGCGCGAGTACAAGATTTATCGCTGGTCACCCGACGACGACGAGAACCCGCGCACCGACACCTACTATGTCGACATGGACGATTGCGGGCCGATGGTCCTCGACGCGCTCCTGTGGATCAAGAACAAGGTCGATCCGACACTGACGCTGCGCCGCTCCTGCCGCGAAGGCATCTGCGGCTCCTGCGCGATGAACATCGACGGCACCAACACGCTTGCCTGCACCAAGGGCGCGGACGAGGTCTCAGGGGTCGTCAAGGTCTACCCGCTTCCGCACATGCCGGTGGTCAAGGACCTCGTGCCCGACCTGACCGTGCCCTACGCACAGCTTTCCTCGATCCAGCCCTGGTTGCAGACCGTGTCGCCGGAACCGGCCAAGGAGTGGAAGCAGAGCCATGAGGACCGCGCCAAGCTCGACGGTCTCTACGAGTGCATCCTGTGCTTCTGCTGCCAGACCTCGTGCCCGAGCTACTGGTGGAACGGCGAACGCTATCTCGGCCCCGCCGTGCTGCTTCAGGCCTATCGCTGGCTGATCGATAGCAGAGACGAAGCGACCGGCGACCGTCTCGACAATCTGGAAGACCCCTTCCGGCTCTATCGCTGCCACACCATCATGAACTGCACGCAGGCCTGCCCCAAGGGGCTCAACCCGGCCAAGGCGATTGCGGAAATCAAGAAGATGATGGTGGAGCGTCGGGTCTAGGCCCGGCTCCTATGGCGCTCGGCGGAGACATCGCTGCGCATTTCGAACACCAGGCTGTTGCCTGCGCGAAGCTAGGCTCGCCGTTCACCGCCAGACTGTGCCGGCTTCTCGTCGGCATCGTCGAAAACACCACGCAGACCGGCCGCCGGATCAGCGAATGGCCCGGCAATCCGAGGGCCGATGCGCTTGCGCTGCGCATTTGCGGCGGTCTGCATCGTCTGGTGATCGAAAAGGCGGACGCGGCTCTGGTTGCCGCTTACCCGCCCCGCAACTCCGACGACGCCACATTATCCACGGCCGTGGCCGACGCGTTTCGCCGGCACGATGCCGTACTCTTCGCGGGACTCGATTCGGCCCCTCAGACGAACGAGATCGCCCGGTCGGCGATGCTGCTGCCGGGCTTCCTGGCGATCGCGCGCGAAACCGGATTGCCATTGGCGCTGTGCGAAATCGGTTCAAGCGGTGGGCTGAACCTGCTCTTCAACCGCTTTTTCTATCGCTATGGCGACGCGAGCTGGGGCGACGCCGCGTCACCGGTGAAGATCACGTCCGAGTTGCGATCCAGCACCCTGCCGCTCGCCGGCGGTCTCGACATCGTGTCGCGACATGGCTGCGATATCGCGCCGGTCGACGTCGCACAGCGCGACGGGCAGTTGCGCCTGCGTTCCTATATCTGGCCGGACCAGCCCGCGCGGCTCGAACGGCTCGACGGTGCAATCGCGCTGGCCGGGCAGAACCCGTACCGGCTGGAAAAGGCCGACGCGGCCGATTTCGTGAAAGCGCAGATCGCCAACCGGCCCAAGGCTTCAGCCTTCGTGCTGTTCCATTCGATCATGTGGCAGTACATGCCGGCGGAAACGAAGGCATCCATCCTCGCCACGCTCGACGAGGCAGGGTCCTCCGCGACGCGGGACGCGCCGATCGCACGATTGCGCATGGAACCGCGCGACCCGAAGGGCGGCTGGGCGACGCTGAGCCTGACCACATGGCCTGGGGGCGAAACCCGGCGCCTCGCAAAATGCGATTTCCACGGCCGCTGGATCGAATGGACGGCGTGACACGCCTTAGGCCGCGAGATACGCCGCCTATCGCTGACCGTCGGCCATCATCTGCGCCTCGAGTGCCAGCCGCGTGACTTCCGCCGCATGGTCGAATGTCATGGCGGTCTGCGTCCGGTTCGCGACGTCGGCGGCGAGGTCGCGGAAATAGGTGAGCGGGATATTTGCGCAGTCGATGTAGCGGGACTCGGCGTTGTTGACGAGAAAGAGGTGATCGGATCCCGCTCGCCCCTCGATATCGACATACTTCCTGAGCTCGATATAGCCCTCCGTGCCGAGCACGGTCAGCCGCCCGTCGCCCCATGCTGGCAGGGCGTCCGGCGTGAACCAGTCGAGCCGCGCATAGCCGCGCGCCGTCTCGCTTTCGAGCATGATCTCGCCGAAATCCTGAAAGGCCGGATCACGGGGATTGCCGACATTGCGCGCCGTCGCGGTGACGATGCGGGCGGTCTTCGATCCCGTGAAGGTGAGGAACTGGTCGATCTGGTGCGTGCCGATGTCGCCCAGGATTCCGCCATAGAGGCTCTTGTCGAAGAACCAGGCGGGCCGGGTCGCCCGGTTGAGGCGGTGCGGTCCCATCGACAAGGTCTGCACGACCGTGCCGATCGCGCCACCGCGCACCAGTTCCAGCGCCTTCAGCGCGGACGGAACCTCGAAGCGCTCCGAAAAGTCCAACGACCAGATGCGCCCCGTTCTGTCCACCGCTTTCTTGACCCGGTCGAGCTCATCGAGCGAGATGCAGCCCGGCTTGTCGAGCATCACGTCCTTGCCGCTTTCCATGGCCTCGATGGCGTGATTGGCGCGGTGATGGGGCGCGGATGCGATGAGCACGAGGTCGATATCGGGATCGTCGAGCAGTGTCCGCCGATCCGCGACGCGCGGCACCTCGGGAAAGCGCTTGACGAAACCGGCGATCGTCTGCAGCTCCCCTTCCGTCCACCAGCCCTTGCAGGTCGCCCCGGCATCGACCATGCCCTGGAGCATGCCATAGATGTGCCGATGGTCGATACCGACCACGGCGACGACGACGTCAGGTCGGCTCATCGTGCTCTTTCCTGTACTTCGCTGACCGAAACCGGGCGGCGTTCCCTGGAGGACAGGCTCATTGCGTCGATCAGCGCGTGCACCTTGAGCGCCTCCTCGCCGGTGACCGCGGGCGGGCGCCCGTCGCGCAGCGCCTCGATGAAATCGCGCTGCGCCGCAGCGTGCCAGTCATGGGTGAATGCCATCGGGTCGGCGCCGCCGCCCGTGGCCGAAACCTCGCCGAAGGTTTCGATCCTGCCGTCACGCCAGGAGACCGTGAGCGTACCCGCCCGCAGCAGCGTCGAGGCGCGCTCGAAGTGTAGCTCGATCGATTCCGGGCTTCCCGGATAGGACGCCGTTGTCGCGACGATCGCTCCGACTGCGCCCGCGCCGAAGGTGACGCCGGCTGTCGCGAAATCCTCGGCCTCCATCCGGTGCAGGCGCGTTGTCGCGGTCATGGCCGTTACCTCGGCGACGGGTCCCGTATAGGTTAGCAGAAGGTCGAGCGTGTGGATGGCCTGATTGATGAGGACGCCGCCGCCGTCGCGCTCATAGGTGCCGCGCCCCGGCTCGTCATAATAGCTCTGCGGACGCCACCATGGCACATTGACCTGCGCGAAGCCGAGCGCGCCGAACGTGCCTGAGCCCACCAGTTCGGCCAGCTTGATCGAGACGTCGCGAAAACGGTGCTGGAAGACCACGCCCATGACCACGCCGGCGTCCCGGGCGATATCCACCAGCGCCGATGCGGCAGCCAGGGTTCGCTCCACGGGCTTTTCGAGAAGGATATGCTTGCCGGCGGCGGCCGCTTTTTTGACGATGTCGAGCCGGGCGTTGGGCGGGGTGAGGATGATCAGCACATCGACAGCCGGATTTGCCAAGAGATCGTCGATGTCTCTGGCGGGCGGGACGGACCATTCCTCGCAAAACCGGGCAAGCCGGTCGCCGTTGCGGCTGTAGACGCCTTCGACCTTCGCGATGTCGCGGAGATCCTGCAGCGCGCGCACATGGGTTCCGGCGACCATCCCTGCGCCCACTATTCCGACACCGATCACGTCTCTCTCCCTTGCCCACTGCATGCCGGTCGGCTTGCCAGTCGTCAACTTATAGCATATGTATTCTAGTATCCTAGAAAGCTGCGCATGACAAGTTTTGGACGCGCGGTGTGGCGGTCATGCGGAGGTTCGGGTGAAGCGGTTGATGCGGGAAACGTGGCGCTGGTTCGGCCCCGGCGACAAGGTAAGCGTCAACGACGCGCGTCAGGCGGGTGCGCAAGGCATCGTGTGTTCGCTCTATCACGTCCCGCCGGGCGAGGTCTGGTCG
Organism: Mesorhizobium sp. CAU 1732; assembly: GCF_039888675.1. Taxonomy (NCBI): domain Bacteria; kingdom Pseudomonadati; phylum Pseudomonadota; class Alphaproteobacteria; order Hyphomicrobiales; family Phyllobacteriaceae; genus Mesorhizobium; species Mesorhizobium sp. CAU 1732. The sequence goes on along the minus strand of NZ_JBDQQR010000001.1, from coordinate 27,115 downwards.
CGCGACGAGATCGCGAAACGACAGGCGGAAGTCGGGACCGGTCCCGACAGCCGGTCCACGGGCCTTGTGTGGGATGTCATCGAAAGCCTGCCCGTCTCGGAGGCGATCAAGACGCAGAGCGGCGACTGGTCCGGCCACGTCGCCAACTGGAAGGCCAGTCTCGACAACATCGCGGCCTGCGGGCTTGAAGTCGTTTGTTATAACTTTATGCCGATCCTTGACTGGACGCGGACCGATCATCGCCATGTGCTGCCGCATGGCGGCACGGCGATGGTGTTCGATCTCGTCAATTTTGCCGTGTTCGACATCCACATCCTGCGGCGGGCCGGAGCCGGCGCGGCATTTCCAGCCGAGATCGTCGAAGAGGCCAACCGGCGGGCGGCTGCCATGTCCGATGCGGAGAAGAGCGCGCTGGCCGACGCGATCGTGGCGGGACTTGCCGGCGCGGTGGAAAGCTGGACGGTGGAGACGCTGCGGGCGCAGCTCGAACGCTATGCATCCATCGACACCGAGATGCTGCGGCGGCACCATTACGACTTTCTGGAGGAGGTCGTTCCTCATGCCGAAAAGCTCGGCCTGCGCCTTTGCTGCCATCCCGACGACCCGCCGTTTTCGCTGATGGGCCTGCCGAAGGTCATGTCGACGGAGGATGACTACCGGCGCATGGTCGAGGCGGTTGACAGTCCCGCCAACGGCATCACCTTCTGCACCGGCTCGCTCGGGTCGCGCGACGATGTCGACCTGCCCGGCTTCGTGGATCGTCTGGGCCCGAAGATCGCCTTCGCGCATCTGCGCAACGTCACCCTGCACCATAGGGGCGTTCCCACCGGCTTCCTCGAGGACGACCATCTGGGCGGCGACGTGGACATGGTGGCCGTCGTCGGCGCGCTCTTGCGCGAGCAGGAGAGGCGGGTGGCGTCCGGCCGTTCGGACTGGCAAATCCCCTTCCGCCCGGATCATGGCCAGGACTTGCTCGACGATCTGCATCGTGGCGCCCGCGCCGGCTATCCGGCGATCGGCAGGCTCAAGGGGCTGGCGGAAATCCGCGGCGTCATGCACGCGCTGGCGTAACCATGTCGTCGTGATCCTGCCTACGGCTTCACGACGCTCCGGGTAAAGCCCGTCAGCTTCCTGAATGCCGCCGTCACGCGATTGCCGATCGCCGGGATGCTCATCAGGATGGTGATCACGACGATCATGCAGAGCACCGCGCTGATCGGCCGGGTGAGGAAGGGCATGACGTCGCCATTGCTCAGCGACAGGCCGCGCCGCAAATTGATGTCGAGCAGGTCGCCGAGCACGATGCCCAGCACCAGCGGGGCCATCGGATACTTCATTTCCCGCAGCAGGAAGCCGACGATGCCGAAGCCGAGCATGACATAGACGTCGAACATGCGCTGGGTCACGGCGAAGGAGCCGACCACGCACAGGACGGCGATCACCGCCATCAGGCGCTCGCGCGGCACCGACAGGATCTTGATGAACAGCTTGGTCAGCGACAGGCCGAAGATCAAATTGGCAAAGGTCGCCAGCAGCAGCATGGCGATGACCTTGTAGAGAAACGCCGGGTTCTCGATCATCAGCATCGGTCCCGGCCGGATGCCGTGGAGATACATCGCCGCGATCAGCACGGCGGCGGCGGCCGAGCCGGGCAGTGCGAGCGTGAGCGTCGGGATCATCGCCGCCGAAACGACCGCGTTGTCGCCCGTCTCGGCGGCGATCAGCCCTTCCTGGCTGCCATGTCCGAACGCCTCGGGGTTTTTCGAGAACCGTTTCGCGGCCGCATAGGAGGTCCACGAGCCGACGTCTTCGCCAACGCCGGGGATGATCCCGACGAAGGTCCCGATCAGGCCGGACCGGATGATCGTGCGCCAGTGCTGGAAGATTTCCTTGAGACGCGGGATCACGCGGTCGTTGACCGAGACGATGCGGGCGTCGTTGCGGCGCTTCATCGTGCTCAGGATTTCCGCCAGCCCGAACGCGCCGACCATCGCCGGGATCAGGTCGATGCCCGCGCCCAATTGCGGGATGCCGAAGGTGAAGCGCTGGTAGGCGTGGAGGCTCTCCATGCCGACCATGGCCGCGAGCAGGCCGAGAATACCGGCGATGTATCCCTTGATGGGCGTGTCGCTGCCGGTCATCTGGCCCGAGATGATGACCCCGAACAACGCCAGCCAGAAGAACTCGTAGGAGCCGAAGCGCATCGCCGCCTCGGCCAGCACCGGCGCGATCACCGCGAGGAAAAAGATGCCCACCAGCGTGCCGAGGGTGGACGATGTCGTCGACAGGCCCATCGCCAGCCCGGCCTTGCCCTGCCGGGCGAGCGGATAGCCGTCGAGCGTGGTCGCGGCGGCGGCCGGTGTTCCGGGGATGTTGAGCAGGATGGCCGTGCGGCTGCCGCCATAGATCGCGCCGAGATAGACACAGACGAGCGTCAGGATCGCCTGTTCGGGGGCCATCTTGTAGGTGACGGTCACCATCAGCGCGACGCCCATGGTCGCCGTCAGGCCGGGCAGCAGCCCGATCGCCAGGCCCAGCAGCGTGGCCCAGACCACGTTGAACAGCGATTCGGGATTGAGGAAGAAGCCAATGCCTTGGCCGAGCATCAACAGGCCGTCAAACATCGTAGCTCCTCACGGCAGACGAACGAGGAAGACGGTGGCGAAGAGATAGTAGATGCCGCCGCCGCACACGAGCGCCGTCGCGGCCGCCCAGAACAGCGACGTCGCAGCCGGCACGGGCGCGTCCGTCAGCACCATCTCGAAGGTGAGGATGAACGCCGCGATGAAGAGCATCGAAGCGGCCCAGAACGGCAGCCATCCGATCAGCCCCAGCGTGAAGACGAAGAACAGAAACATGCCGGCCATGACGCGCACGGCGGTCATGGAACCGAACAGTGCGCCAAACGCGCGCCAGCCTCCATCCGCCTCCATGCGCCACGACCGGGAGGCGAGAAGCGCGCCCAGGAACGCAAGCCCGGCACCGAGCATCATGGGCACAAGGCCGGGGATCGTCGCGGGGTGGATGCGCCGTGCCTCGAGGCGCGACATCGTGTAGGCCTCGTAGAACACGAACAGGCCCAGCAAAGCCAGGACGATGCCCGTCAGAAGATCGGCCTTTACCCGCAGGGCGCGATCCTGTTCGTCGGTCTGCATGGCGATGTCCCTGCCCCGTCATCTGGAAAAGCGGCGGAGACAAAGTCCCCGCCGCCTGAACGATATGCGTCGATGCCTATTGCACCGGCGTTTCGGTGCGCGCTTCGCAGTCGACGCCGATGGTCGAGGGGTCGTTGACGGCATTGCCGCGCTCGACGGCCGCGCAGGCCTGGGCGACGACGGTGGCCGAGACCATGCTGCGTGCCTCGTCACCCCATGCCGGCGAATAGACCGCGCCGGCTGTTTCGGCGTAGTTGCGCAGCGACGGTGCGGTCGCGACGTTCTCCTGCCAGACCGTGTCGAGCCGGTTCACGACCTCGGCGGGGAGTCCTTTCGGGGCGAGCACGCCGAAATAGTTGTATGCGATCTTGAGATCGGGCAGCCATTTCAGAACCGACGGGATCGGTTCGACGCCGTCGATGATCAACGGCTCTTCGGCGAGAACGGCGAGCGGCTTGAGGCGCTTGCCCCGGATCAGCTCGGACTGTTCGCCGGCAAGCTGGGTCGTGACCATGGCCTCTCCCGACGCGGTCGCGATCGTGGCCGGGCCGCCGCCTTCATAGGAGACGAGGTTGTAGTTGAAGCCGCCGATTTCGGCGAGATTGGCGATCGCGGTGCCGCCGGCCGAGCTGATACCCGCCGTCGCGACGGTGATCTTGCTGCCTTCGTCGGACCGAAGCGCTTCGAGCAACGCGCCGAAATCGTCGTAGGGACTGTCGGCCGGGACGCTGACCAGCGCCACGTTGGCGACGCTGAGATAGAGATGCCAGTCGTCGATCGTCGTGCCTTCGATGAGACCCGTGACGCCGTAGGTCGCCGCGTCGGCGATACCGGTGGCCAGAAGCGTGTAGCCGTCACGCGCCGAATTGAGCACTTCCTGCGTGCCGATGGCGCCCGATGCGCCGGGCTGGTTGACCACCACGACCTCGACGCCAAGCGCCTCCGCCAGGAGCGGCGCGGTCACGCGGGTCACCTGGTCGGTGGCGCCGCCCGCGCCCCACGGGACGATGATGTTGATCGGACGGTCGGGCGTCCACTCCTGGGCCATTGCTGCGGCCGGAAACAATGCCGTCGCGAAGACAGCGGCACGCATGCAGTTAGGCAAATGTTTCATGATTTCCTCCCACTCAAGAAACTCTCCCGCCTGATCCGGCTGGAATAGCCCTCCAAGCTAGAATACTAGCATACATAAGTTTGAAGCCGGCGCAACCCTGAGGGAAGCGGGGCAATTTCAGTCATCGACGCCAGTTTGCGGCGCATACCAATCTGGTATACTAGGTTTGTGAAGTCGAATATGAGTCAGGACGACAACAGGGACGGGATCATGGACGCTGTCATAAGCAAGAAGGCCGGCGTCGAGGACATCTACCGGCAAGCCGTGAGCGGCGTGAAGATCGAGTTCTCGGAGCAGATGTCGCCGCAGATCTACATGGCTCTGCGTCAGGCGATCATCCAGAACAGGATCCCGTCGGGCACGCCGATCTACGAATCCAAATTCGCCGAAGTGCTCGGTGTGAGCCGCACCCCGTTCCGCGCCGCCTTGCAGCAACTCGCGAAGGAGGAGCTGGTCGAAACCCGGCCGCAGGTCGGGTCCGTCGTCACCTCGATCGACAGGCAGAAGATCTTTTCGGCCATTTTCTGCCGCAGCGCGATCGAGACTGCCATCGTGCGTCGGCTGGCGACGCTCGACGCATCCGAGATGGATCGCCTGTCGCGGGTTCTGGCGATCCAGGCGGACTGCACCTCGCGCGACGACTATATCAGCTTCTTCGAGGTCGATGAGGCGTTCCATGCCCTGCTGGCCGAGATCGCGGGCGTTCCCGAGGCATGGCGGCTGATCATTTCAAGCAAGACCCACGTCGATCGCGCCCGGCTGCAACTGCAAAGCGCTATCCCCGGCCGCGCGGCCAAGGCCTATCGCGAGCACCTGCTGATCGTCGAGGCGATCAAGGCCGGCGACGCCGAACGCGCAGCGGAACTGATGCATGCGCATGTCAATTCCGTCATGGACATTCTGAACGGCGATCCGGATCAAGCGGTTCCGGCCCGGTAAGGGTCGCAATCAGATCGACCGTCACGGCATGGAGTCCGACGCGGCTCGGTTGCCCGATGATGCTGCGCAATTGTCATGGCGGCCTTGCAGGAGTGAACGTAGTGGTGCTAGATCGCCGTGCATCCTCAAGGATGCGCAAAGGCGATCTATCTCCTTGTTCGAGCACCGGAATAATCCGAAAATCGGATTCCACGTTTCGGTCCGATGCTCCAGGCCGGTCCAACATCCTGGAAAACGGATGGCTCAATTGCTGTTCGGGGGAGTTGTACAGTGACGGTTGCACATAGTCGGACACAGGGTCTGCCCGGTATCGTCCGCCAGACCGAAATCGTCGTTGCAGCGATGGGACGTGCCGGGATGGTCAAGGGCAACCGGATCAATCTGGGCACGACCGTCATCGATCGCGCCAACGGGCTTGCCGAACCGGAAGGCTTCACCCAATGATCACGACGCCGCGCGATCATCGCCTTATCGACGGCCGCGCGGTGCAGTCCCGCATTCTTGCCGAGGTGCGCGCCGCAGTCGACGTGGCGCAAGCGACCCGCCCGCTGGGGCGTCTGGTTTCGATCGTCATCGGCGGTTCGCCTGAGATTGGGGTCTATATCCGCAATCAGGAGCGCGGCGCGGGCAAGGCCGGGATACCGTTCGAACAGCAGGACTGGCCGGCGGATATCTCGCAAGAGGAATGCAAGCGCAGAATCGTGGCGCTCAATGACGATGCCGGCGTGCTCGGCATCATTCTTCAGCGCCCGGTCCCCCCGCATATCCACGTCCGATCGCTTCAATCCGCGATCCATCCGCTCAAGGATGTGGAGGGCATGAACCCGGCCTCCATCGGCAATATCGTCTACAGCGATGTCGCGCTGGCGCCATGTACCGCCGCAGCCTCGGTCGAACTGATCCGGGAAACCGGTCTGGAGCTGAAGGGGCTGGAGGTGGTCATGATCGGCCACTCCGAGATCGTGGGCAAGCCCGCGGCCTTTCTCCTCATGGCCGAAGGCGCGACGGTGACCGTCTGTCATCATATGACCCGTTCGGTTGCGATGCATTCGCGCCGCGCCGATGTGGTGGTCGTCGCGGTGGGCAAACCGCATCTCATCGGCCCGGACATGATCAAGCCCGGAGCGGCCGTTATCGACATCGGAATCAACCAGGTGACCGACGCCGACGGAACCGTGCGGATCGTCGGCGACGTGGATACGGATGCGGTTCGCGAGGTGGCGGGCTGGATCACCCCGGTTCCAGGTGGCGTGGGTCCGGTGACGGTGGCAATCCTGATGCGCAACGCCCTCGTCGCACATCAGCGCCAGACCGCGGCCGGCTGGCTGGGAGGCTAAAGCGCCGCGCTTTTCAAGGATTCCGCCAACAGCGCGGCCGGCGCAGCCAACCGCCGATACGCTGGAAATTCAAGACTTGCAGCCGCCTGCGGTTACGCGTTTTCCGCCTCGACGGTTTCGAGATACTTCACAAAGCTCCGACCGCCCTCCAGCAGGTCGTCCTTGAAGGCCTGGCCGAGGGCTTCGGGGTTCTTGTCGCGAAGTGCCTGGAGAACATGCATGTGCTGGTGCAGGCCGTCATAGGTGGGATGGCCGTAGGGGTAGAGCAGGTTCAGCAGCGGACCGATCTGGACCCAGAGCTTTTCCAGCATCTCGATCAGTTGCGGCATGTCGGATCGGCGATAGACGGAGAAATGAAAGTCGTAGTTCGCCAACAGAGCTGCGGGATAATCCTTTTCGCGCTCCGCGGTGACGAGGGTTTCATGCAACTGCTCGAGTTCGGCGATGAATGCATCGTCCACATTCGCCAGCGCCTTGGTGGCCGCGTAGGGTTCGAGCAGAAGCCTGATCTCGCGTAGCTCCATATATTCGCGCAGCGTCAGCCGCCTGACACGAATGTAGTAACCCGGCTTCATCTCGAGGGCGCGATCCTGCACGAGCTGGAGCAGCGCCTCGCGAACCGGCGTTTCGCTCGTTCCGAGGCTTTGAGCCAATTCACGGATCTTGAGGCGGTCGCCGGGCCGCAGCCGGGCGGCCATGAGTTGATGCTTCAACCTCATATAGATCTGGGCGGACAGGCTTTGGGACTGGATGTCGATCGGTCCTTTCATCGGGTCTCTCTGCTCCCATCCCTGCCTTGCTTGAGCCTAAAGCTCGGTTCCGCTCGTCACGCTTCCTACCATTGCCTTTCCGAGCCGGTCCAGCAGGTTCATCCCGGCGCGCCAGGAACGCATCCCGCGATGTTGCACTCGTCGGATACATGATATATCATGATGGCGTTGTTTCGGACAGGGATGCGGAAGATGGATCGCCAGCAGGACGATTTGGACACACGGCTTCGCCAGCGAGCCCAGGCGGTCATACCAGGCGGAATGTGGGGCCATCAGCACGCCCAGCGCCTGCCGGAGGGCTATCCTCAGTATTTCACGCGGGGCGAGGGTTGCAGGACCTGGGACGCGAACGGCCGCGCCTATATCGACTATCTCTGCGCCTGGGGGCCGATGATCCTCGGCTACAACGATCCTGATGTCGAAGCCGCCGCCGCACGGCAGCGCGCGATGGGCGACGGCCTGAACGGCCCCACGCCGCTGCTGGTCGATCTGGCCGAACTCGTCGTCGACACGGTGCCGCACGCCGATTGGGCGCTGTTTTCGAAGAACGGCACGGATGCGACCACGGCCTGCGTCACCATTGCCCGTGCCGGCACCGGCCGGCGGAAGGTTCTCGTCGCGCGCGGCGCCTATCACGGTGCGATTCCATGGTGCAGCCCGTCCGTTGCAGGCGTGACGGAAGAGGACCGCGCGCATCTGATCATCTACGACTTCAACGACATCCAGAGCCTCGAGGCTGCCGTCGAGCAGGCGAAGGGCGATCTCGCCGCCATCCTCGTATCGGCGTTCAAGCACGATCTGGGCAAGGAGCATCGGCTGCCCACGCGGGAATTCGCCAAGCGGGCGCGCGAGCTTGCAAGTGCTGCCGACGCCGCACTCATCGTGGACGACGTGCGGGCCGGGTTCCGGCTCGACATGGGCGGCAGTTGGGAACTCGTCGGCGTGCAGCCCGATCTCTCGGCCTGGAGCAAGGCGATTGCCAATGGCCGCGCGCTTGCCGCCGTCACGGGCAATGACCGCTTTCGGCAGGCCGCGACGCAGATTTTCACGACCGGCTCGTTCTGGACCGCAGGCGTATCGATGGCGGCTTCCATTGCGACGATCACCAAGCTGCGCGACACGAACGCCGTCGAGACGATGCGCGTATCGGGCGAGCGCCTGCGGGCTGGGCTTCAGGCGCAGGCGGATAAATACGGACTCAAGCTGCAGCAGAGCGGACCGGTCCAGATGCCTGTGATGCTGTTCGAGAATGACGACGACAGGCGGATCGGCAACCGCTTCTGCCTGGAGGCGCTGGCTCGCGGCGTCTACTTCCATCCGACCCATACGATGTTCCTTTCGGCGGCACACACGCTGCCGATCATCGAGGAAACGCTGCAGATCACGGACGAGGTCTTCCGGGCAGTGGCCGGCAAGGTCGGCGCGCCGGCTGCGGCCGATGCTTGACCTCATCGATCCACAATATATCATGTATCGAACCGGAGGTGCCTCGTGACAGACAAGTTGGACGACCGTCGCAACATGTCGCAATCCTACCTGGCCGACCGCGCCAAGTTCGTGCGTCTGGAAACCTTGCGTCTCACCCGCATTGCCGGGGCCGGGCACTATTCGAGCACGTTTTCCTGTGCCGAACTCCTCGCCGTTCTCTACTATGCGCATCTGCGGATCGACCCGGCCAACCCGCAATGGCCCGACCGCGACCGGTTCGTGCTGTCCAAGGGACATGCCGCGATAGGGCTCTATCCGGTTCTGGCTGATCTCGGCTTCTACCCCCCATCCAAGCTCGACGATTTCACGCGGCTCGGCAGCGCGTTCGGCGATCATCCGGACATGAAGAAAATCCCCGGCATCGACTTCTCGTCGGGCTCACTCGGGCACGGCCTGTCGGTGGCGCTCGGTATGGCGCTGGCCGGCCGCGTCGCCAAGCGCGACTACCGCGTCTACTGCATGCTGGGCGACGGCGAGCTCAACGAAGGCCAGGTCTGGGAAGCCGCGATGGCCGCCGGCCACTATAAGCTGCAGGGGCTCGTCGGCATCGTCGACCGCAACCAGTTGTCCATCGATGGCCCGACCGAGAAGGTCATGTCCGTCGAGCCTTTGGAAGACCGCTTTCGCGCCTTCGGCTGGGAGGTCCATCGCATCGACGGACACGATCTGGCGGCTGTCATGGAGACGTTCTCGGGCTTGAAGCCGGCCGGCGAAGGCAAGCCGCAGATGATCATCGCCGACACGATCAAGGGCAAGGGCGTCAAATATATGGAGCTGTCGCTCGACTGGCATGTCGGCAACCTCGTCGGTGCGGACTACGACGATGCGTGGTCCGAGATCGAGGCCGGGTTGCAGCCGCGTGTCGAGGAGAACGCATGATGGGTGCCGTCGACAACATCGGACAGGACCAGAGCACGCTCTTCCGGGGCAACGAGACCGAGCTTCGCCTGAAGGACGAAAAGTCCGTACGCGGCACGCCGGCCAAGTCGATGCCGGCTTTCATCCTCGGCGAAGAACTCGCCGACCTCGCGGAAAGCGACCCGCGCATCGTCGTGGCGACGGCCGATCTCGCCAATTCGAGCCGAACCCGCGATTTCGCCAACCGCCATCCCGACCGCTTCATCGATTTCGGCATCGCCGAGCGCAACATGATCACGGCTGCCGCCGGCATGGCATCCTGCGGCCTCGTTCCCTATGTCGCGACCTTTGCCTCCTTCGCCGGCATTCTGGCGGCGGAGGCGATCAAGACGGACTGCGCCTATCCGCGCATGAAGGTGCGGGTGCTCGGGCACCATTCCGGCATCTCGATGGGTTTTTACGGCACCAGCCATCACTCGACCGAAGACATCGGCATGATGCGCACGATCGCTGACCTGACGATCGTCTGTGCCGCCGACGCAAACCAGTTGCGCGCGATCCTGCGCGCTTCTGTCGACCATCCCGGTGCGATGTATATCCGTCTCGGCCGCGGGCGCGACGCGGAGGTCTACAGCGAGGTGCCGTCGGACTTCGCGTTGGGCAAGGCATCGACGCTTCGCGAGGGCACGGACCTGACCATCATCGCGACGGGCTCGCAGGTTCATGCCTCGCTTGCCGCCGCCGATCGGCTGGCCGGCGAGGGGATCACGGTGCGCGTCATCGACATGCACACGATCAAGCCGCTCGATGTCGATGTGATCCGTACCGCCGCGCGTGAAACCAAAGCGATCCTCACGGTCGAGGAACACAACATCATCGGCGGCCTCGGCTCGGCCGTGGCCGAAGTGCTGGTCGAGGAGGCGCGCATTCCGTTCAGGCGCCATGGCGTCATGGACGAATTTTCGCTGATCGGTCCGCCGGCCGCGCTTTATGCACACTATCGGCTCGATGCCGACGGGGTGACGGCGGTCGCACGCGAACTTCTCGACGTAAGGAGCTGACGGCAGGTCCTTTCAGACGAAAGGGGTCGTCTTTGCGCTTCCGGAAGGAGGCGGGGCGATCGGGGCTTCGGAACGATAAAAAACGGAACTGCACCGAAGCCTTTTCACTCTTGCAACTATCAATGGGAGATTGAGATGAAATCGCATTGGCCATCATTCGTCGCGGGGCTTTCGGGCGCGGCCGTCTTTCTGGGCGGCGCGTTCATGGCACCGGCGCAGGCGCAGGACCAGCCGTTGGTCATCGCGCGCAACCTCGAAATCAACTCGCTCGATCCGCACCGCGCGTTTTGCGACACATGCCAGATTTATCTGAGCTCGACCTATCAGGGGCTCGTGAAGCTCGGGCCCGACGAGAAGTCCGTCGTGCCGTCGCTGGCCACCGAATGGACGGCGAACGAAAACCAGACCCAGTTCACCTTCAAGCTCGCGCCTGACGCCGTGTTCTCGGACGGCAGCCCGGTCGAGGCCAAGGACGTCAAATGGACGTTCGAGCGGCTGAAGAATATCCAGGCCGATCCGTCCTTCATGATGAACGGCCTCACCTCCATCGAGACGCCCGACGACAAGACCGTCATCGTCAACATGGAAAGCCCGAATTCCGAGTTCATCGGCATCCTGGCCGCGCCCTATGTCGGGATCATCAACAGCGACGTCGCCATGGAAAACGGTGCGTCCGCAGCCGAGGACGCCGCGAGCGCGGATCAGGCGGAGACGTGGTTCCTGGCCAATTCCGCCGGCAGCGGTCCCTACATCCTCGATACCTATCGGCCCGACGACGAACTGCGCTTCAAGCGCAACGAAAACTACTGGGGCGAGGCGGCCCCGATCGGCGAGATCGTGATCGACCAGACCGCCGATGCCGTATCGCAGGCGCAGGCCTTGCAGAGCGGGTCGGCCGACATCGCGATGCAGATCGACCCGGACACGGCCGAGACGGTCAGTTCGCCCGACATCACCATCAAGACGGTGCCGTCCTACAACTTCATCTATGTGATGTTCTCGCCGGGTGCGGAAGGCAATCAGGTGCCGCTCGACCTGGAGGTGAGGCAGGCGCTGGCCTATGCGATCGACTATCGGGGCGCCATCGACTTCACCGTCGGCGGCGAAGGCGCGATGCAGGCGTCGCCGATCCCGAACGGCTTCCCCGGCACCGACGATCTTCCGATGCCGGAAGAAAACCTCGACAAGGCGCGTGAACTTCTCGCCGCGAAGGGGCTCGAAGGCGGCTTTGCGATCGACGTCACGGTCGCGTCGATGAACGTTTATGGCGTCGACCTGACGCTGCTCATGCAGAAGATCCAGCAGGATCTCGCCCGCATCAACGTCACGCTCAACATCCAGCCGGTGGCGTCCGCCGTGTGGCGCGAGCAGATCACGAGCCCGGGCATTCCGTTCTCCGCCCGCTTCTACGCGCCGGATTATTACGGGTCGGCGCAGTACGTGCAGTTCTTCGGCATGCTCCAGGATACATGGTGGGAGCGCAATGCGAGCCAGAAGGGCAAGGTCGATCTCGTCAATCCGAAGGAAGCCGAGTTGCTCCAGCAGGCGCTTGCCGCCTCCGGCGACGAGATGAATCGTCTCTACCGCGAAATCGCGCTCGAGATGATCAAAGACCGCATCATCGTGCCCGTGGTCAGCCCCAATCTCGTTCTTGCCTATCGCAACGAGATCGAGGGTGTACGCTACAGCGCATGCTGCAATCTTCCGCTGGCGGAACTGAGCCGCAAATAGGCGGCGTGGGTAACCCAGAGCAGAAGGCATCGCGATGCTGATCTATATCGCCAGACGATTGATCGCGATGCCGCTGCTGCTTCTGGGCGTCATCACGGTCGCGTTCCTGCTGTCGCATTTCACGTCGGCCGATCCGCTCACCTCGATCATCGGCGAGCGGCAGATGAACAATCCGGCCGTCGTGGAGGCCGCCCGCGCCCGCTGGGGTCTCGACCGCTCGCTGCCCGAGCAATATGTCGTCTATCTCAAGAACCTTTTGACCGGCGATTTCGGCACCTCGTTCCGCACGCGCCAGCCGGTCGCCCAGGACCTTCTCGTGCGGCTTCCCGCGACGCTCGAACTCGTCATCGCGGCGATGATCCTCGGCACCGTGTTCGGTATCGCGCTCGGCGTCGTCGCCGCGCGTTTCCAGAATGGCATTCCGGACAATCTGGCCCGGCTCTTCGCGCTGTTCGGGGCCTCCGTGCCCGTCTTCTGGTCGGGGCTCGTCGTGCTGTTCATCTTCTCGGTCCAGCTCGGCTGGCTGCCGGGACCGGGCCGGATCGGATCGCGGGCGACCGCGCCCGAATTCATCACGGGCTTCTACACGATCGACACGCTCGTGGCGGGCGACTTCACCGGTTTCCGAAGCGTTCTCGCCCATATGATCCTGCCGGCAAGCGTGCTCGGCTGGACCGTCACGGGCATCGTCTCGCGCATGGTGCGTGCCTCGATGCTCGACGTGCTCAACCAGGAATACATCCTCGCCGCGCGTGCCAAGGGGGCGAGCCAGATGCGCATCCTGCTCAACCACGCCCTGCGCAATGCGATGCTGCCGACGCTGACGATCCTCGGCTTTTCCTTCGCCTATCTGATCACCGGCGCGATCCTCACCGAGACGATCTTCTCGTGGCCCGGCATCGGTTCCTACGCCGTTGCCGCCGCGCGTGGCCTCGACCATCCGGCGATCATCGGCGTGACGATCGTCGGCGGCGCGGCCTTCCTCATCACCAACCTCCTGACCGACATCGCCTACGCACTGGTCGATCCGCGCATGAAAATCGGCGCCAAGGCATCGTCATGAGCGATCTGGCCGGCACGCAACGCCATTTTTCGCTGCCGCACTGGGCGACCTTGCCGGTGATCGTCGGCGGCGTCATCGTTCTCGCCTGGATCGTCATCGGCTTCACGGTTCCGCTGTGGGCGCCCTACGATCCGACCATGCTCGCCGGCATGCGCTTCCTGCCGCCCGGCGCGGAGCATTGGCTGGGCACGGATGCGCTCGGCCGCGACGTCTTCACCCGCACACTCTACGGCGTGCGTCATTCGCTCCCCATCGCCGCCTCCGTCATCGCCGCCGCGGTGATCATCGGCTGCACGCTCGGCGCGATAGCGGGCTTCGTGGGCGGGCTCCTCGACGAGGCGATCATGCGTCTCGTCGACGTCACCTTGTCCTTCCCGCCGATCCTGCTTGCGATGGCGGTCACTGCCGCATTGGGCCCCGGTCTCGGCAATGCAGCGATCGCGATGGTCATCGTCTGGTGGCCGATCTATGCGCGGCTGATGCGCGCGCAGGTGCTTGCGGTGCGCGAGCGCGAGCATGTCGAGGCGGCGGTCGCATCGGGTGCGCGGCCGGGGAGGGTGCTTTTCAAGCATATCCTCCCGCTGTGCTGGAGCCCGATCATCGTCAACGCGACGATGGATTTCGGGCAGGTGATCCTGCTCGCCGCGAGCCTGTCGTTCATCGGTCTGGGAGCGGTTCCGCCGACGCCCGAATGGGGCCAGATGATTTCCGACGGCGCGCTGCATTTCTATCGCTGGTGGATCGCGGCCGGTCCCGGCCTCGCGATCCTCTCGATCGTTCTCGGCTTCAACTTCCTCGGAGACGGCCTGCGCGATCTCCTCGATCCGAGGACCAAATGAGCGCGCCGCTTCTTGAGGTCCGCGACCTGGCCGTCACGTTTTCGGCGCGCCATCGCGCCGAGCTTCAGGCTGTTTGCGGCGTCGATCTCGTGGTCGAGGCCGGACAGCTTCACGGCATCGTCGGCGAAAGCGGGTCGGGCAAGAGCGTCACCATGATGGCCGTGATGGGTCTGCTCTCCTCCGGCGCGCGGGTTACCGGTTCGGTGAAACTGCAGGGCGAAGAACTGATCGGCCGCTCGCAGCGCTTCATGCGCCGGGTGCGCGGTGCGCGCATCGGCTACATCTTCCAGGATCCGATGACCGCGCTGAACCCGCTGCTCACCGTCGGCAACCAGATTTCCGAAGCGATCCGCATCCATGACCGCAAGATCACGCGGCGCAGCGCCGATGCGCGCGCGGTCGATCTGCTGCGCCTCGTCTCGATCCCGATCCCCGAGCGCCGCGCCACGCAATATCCGCACGAATTCTCAGGCGGCATGCGTCAGCGCGCGGTGATCGCGATGGCAATGGCCAACGAGCCCGCTCTGCTGATCGCCGACGAACCGACGACGGCCCTCGACGTGACGATCCAGGCGCAGATCATGGACCTGCTCGAACGATTGCGTGCGGAAAAGGGCGTCGGTCTCGTGCTCGTGACGCATGACCTGGGCGTCGTCGCAGGTGCCGCAAGCGCCGTCTCGATCATGTATTCGGGGCGCGTGGTCGAGCGCGGTCATGTCGACGAGGTGTTCGCGTGGCCTCGCCATCCCTATACGCGCGGTCTCCTGGCCAGCCTGCCGCAACTCGAGAGGCGCCTTGCGCGGCTCACCGCAATTCCGGGGTCTCCGCCGCCGATCGGCAATCGGCCCGCAGGTTGCAGCTTTCATCCGCGCTGCACGTTCGCGGTCGACCGCTGCCGGACGGAGATGCCGGCGCTGCGCCGCATCGGGGCCACGGAAGCAGCGTGCCACCGCGCCGAGGAATTCGGCCCGCTCGCCACTGCTCTTCCCAGCGAGGCGCCGCATGCTCAGCCCTGACCGCATCACAGCCACGGACAGTCTTGGCGGAAACGCCGCGCCGCTTCTCTCGGTGCAGGGACTGGTCAAGGAGTTTCCGGTCGGTAACGGTCTCTTCGGCCGCGCTGCGGGCAGCGTCCGGGCGGTGTCCGGCGTCTCGTTCGACGTGGCGCGGGGAGAGACGCTGGGGCTCGTCGGCGAATCCGGCTGCGGAAAATCGACGCTGGCGCGCTGCGTCGCGCGGCTGATGCGGCCGACCGGCGGCCGCGTTCTGTTCGACGGAACCGATCTCGCGACGCTCGACCAGAGCGCGATGCGGCCGGTACGCCGCCGCCTGCAATTCGTCTTCCAAGATCCGCATGCCTCGCTTCACCCGCGCATGACGACGCGGGACATCATCGCCGAGCCGCTGCGGCTCACCGCCATGTCGAAGGCCGAGCGAAACGACCGCGTCGATGAACTTCTGAAGCTGGTCAGCCTCGATCCGCAGCACGCGTCGCGCTATCCGCACGAGTTTTCAGGCGGTCAGCGCCAGCGCATCGGCATTGCGCGCGCTCTTGCGGTCAAGCCCGACCTCATCATCCTCGATGAACCCGTTTCCGCACTCGACGTCTCGATCCAGGCCGGGGTGCTCAATCTCCTCAAGGATTTGCAGGAGATGTTCGGCCTGTCCTACCTGTTCATCGCGCATGACCTGTCGGTGATCCATCATCTGTGCGACCGGGTCGCGGTGATGTATCTCGGCAAGATCGTGGAACTCGCGGATCGTGAACAGCTCTACGCCAATCCGCGCCATCCCTATACCGAGGCGCTTTTGTCGGCCGTGCCGCTGCCCGACCCTGTCAAGGAGCGCCGGCGTCGGCGCATTCTTCTCACCGGAGATGTGCCGAGCCCGGCCAACCCGCCCTCGGGCTGCCGGTTTCGCACGCGCTGCCCGCGTGCGCAGGCCAGATGCGCGGAGGTCGAACCCGTCCTGCGTGACGGGCTGCCGGGGCAGAGCTATGCGTGCCACTTCCCGCTCGGGGCCGATCATATCGCCTGACGCGCACTGACCGGCGGGTCACTCGGTGGCGAAGGGATTGTCGCTCAACTCGTCCAGCGGGATGTAGATCCGGTCGAGCGCCCGTTGCGTGACCTGCTTGCGCGGCAGGAATTCAGGCAGGAAACGGCGCAGATAGTCGATGGCCGAGGCGGTCGCCTCGCGCCTGTATTCGTCGGTGATACGCCCGTGCCGACCGTATGACAGGGCCCAGATGCCATCCATGCTCGCGCCCGCGATTTCCAGCCGTTCGATGAATTCCGGGATATAGGGCATGTGGAAATAGGCGTCGAACAGTCGCTCGCGGCTGCGCGCGATGCGCGTATTTCCAGAGAGATCGGCATTCCTCACGGCAACGCTCACGCCCGCTCCCAGGAACAGGCGCAGCGCGGCCGGCCTGCTGTTCTGGAACGCGGCCGCGCGGGTATGCTTCATGTCCAGCAGCTCCTGCCATGTCTGCGGTACGGGGTCGGTCAGCGGCGTGATCGACAGCCGATAGATTTCCTCGTTGAAGCGCATCGCAAGCGCGACGAAGGCGGCATTCCGATTGGGGAAGAAATGGTAGACGGACGCCAGCGGGACGTCTGCGGCCTCGGCGATCTGCGCCAGGCTGACATCCTCGTTGCTGTTTTCGGACAGGAGCCGTTCGGTCGCATCGAGCAGGAGATTGTGCCGTTCCACGCCGCGCCGCCGCATCGGCCGGCTTGCGGCGATTTCCAGTCTCGATAGCGGGTCTCCCGACATGGCTCACTCCTTGGTCAGGTCGGCAAACTAGGCGATGGACCGTGGCGCTGCAATTCAGCTCCGCATCGCGTCGATCGCGCGCAGCAGGATGTCGTCGGCGCCGAGCTTTCCCGGTTTCAGGTAGAGCGACATGCGGTGCGGAACGTCGGTGACGCAAAAGCCCGTGCCGAGCTCGGATTCGGGAAGCGCGCGCACGCGCTTGATGCCGAGCGTCTCGACGATCGAGCCCGAGGTCTCGCCGCCCGCGACGGCCAGCCTGCGGATGCCGCGATCGACGATCCCCTTGGCGATGCCGGCCAGAATGCGCTCCGCCTTGCGCGCCGCCTGCAACGCACCATGCGCACGCTGGGCGCGTTCGACATCCTCGGCGCTGGCGGCGGTCGTGATGGCGAAGGGCTGGCTGCCGATATGTCCTTCGGCCCAGACCAGCGCCTCCTCGACGATCGCCGCGTCGGTTCGCTGATCGAGAAGGTCGATCGTGCGCACGGGATACGCCTGCCCGAAACTCTCCAGTTGCGCCGTCGCGACGGGGCCGACGCTGCCGACGAGAACCGCAGCCGGCCCGTCGCCATGCACGACCGGTTCACGGCGCTGAGCGCCTTCCCCGCCCGCGCGCACCTTCGCCAGCGCGATGATGTGCGCATCGCTGCCGATCGTTGCTCGGGTCGACGCGGCGAGCGCGGCCCCGGCGTCGGCATCGCCCTCGTCGGAGCAATCCATCATGATATAGCGAGTGCCCGAGGCCACCAGCGTATCGATGGCGGACCGCGAAGCCTCCGCGCCGGCGCGCAACACGGCATGCGGCAGAAGGCCGACGTTCGCCTTCGTCTGCCGGGACAGCGCGCGCACCATGTCGGGATCGGTCATCGGCGTCAGCGGGTCGAAGCGCTTGATCGATTCCGAAACGAGCCTGCCGCGATAGAAGAGGTAGCCCTGATGCATGGTCGTGCCGAAGCGCGGAAAGCCTGCGCTCAGCAAGAGCGGCGTCTGGCCATAGCGCTCCGCGAGCAGGTCGGCGACAGGTCCGATATTGCCCTCGTCGGTGGAATCGAAGCTCGCGCAGACCTTGTAGGCGAGCTGTTCGAAGCCGGCCGCATCGAAGCGATCTGCGAGCTCCGAGACATGCCGTGTCGCCTCGTCGGCGGGAATCAGCCGGGTTCGCGTGGCGACGACGACCACGGGTGCTTTCTCGGCCGTGTCCAGCTCGGCCCCGTCGAACAGGACAGGGCAGGCGATGCCGGCACCCTCGATGTAGCCGGCGATCATCAGCCCGCCGGTGAAATCGTCCGCAACGATACCAAGCTTGGTCACAGCATCTCCGCAATAACGATAAACCACTCGATTATTTAAGGACTATAATCAGCGCATCAGGGCCAGATCCAGCCCTTTATGGCGTTGTGGGTGATGAAAATTTCGAATATCTTTGGCCTCGATAGCCGAAAAGGGAGAGGCAAAGTGGACGAAACAGCCGCGCGCCAGTCGATCGTGAATGCCGTCGGATTCCTAGAGGAAAAAGGGCTCAACCACGGATCGTCCGGCAATGTCAGCGTCCGCCATGGCGACGGGCTTCTGATCACGCCGACAGGCGGACGTTCGAGCTGGCTGACGCCGGAGACGATCGTCGATCTCTCGCTTGATGGGAAGGTGCGCGGAGCCGGAACGCCGTCCAGCGAATGGCGCTTTCACACCGACATTCTGCGGAGCCGCCCGGAGGCCAATGCGGTCGTCCATACGCATGCGGACGCCTGTGTGGCGCTGAGCTGCCTTCGCAAGCCCATTCCCGCTTTCCACTATATGATCGCAAGTTTCGGCGGCAACGAAATCCCCTGTTCGCGCTATGAGCCGTTCGGATCGAACGCGCTTGCAGAGGCTGCGCTGGACGCGATCGAGGGCCATTTCGCCTGCCTGCTCGCCAATCACGGCATGATCGTCATGGGCCGCGATCTGCGTCATGCGCTCGACCTTGCGTTCAAGCTCGAAACGCTCGCCCGGCAGTACATCCTTGCGTGTCAGGCCGGGACGCCCGTCCTGCTCGACGGGGCGGAAATGACGGTGGTTCATGGGCGCTACAAAACCTATGGAACCGCGGCGTTGCCGGGCTGAGGTATGGCGATGCGCATCACCGGCAAGACCCGGATCATGTTCATCCTGGCCGATTCGGTCGACCACATCGTGGGATCGGACGTGCTCAACCAGACATTCGAACGCATGGGGCTCGATGTCGCCGTCTCGCCGCTGTCGATTGCGCCCGACGATCTCGAAACCGCGCTCGCCACGATCCGGCGGCTCCAGAATGTCGTCGGGTTCGGCGTCACGATCCCGCACAAGATCGCCGCACTGTCTCTGATGGACGATGTGACCGATGCGGCCGGACGTGTCGGCGCCGTGAACTTCGTCAAGCGCGAAGCCGATGGCCGGCTGGTCGGTCACAACATCGACGGGGAAGGGTTCCTGCAGGGCCTCGTGCAGAACGGCGTCGACGTGACGGGCGCGCGTGTTCTGCAGATCGGAGCCGGCGGCGTGGGCAAGGCGATCGCCTTCGCGCTGGCGCAATCCGGCGTCCGGTCCATCGATCTCGTCAACCGTGATGCGGCGCGCGCAACGGCGCTTTGCGATGCGATCAGCCGGGCCGCGCCGGACGTGACGGTTCGGGTGAGGAGCAACGCGGAGGATGTCGATGGCGGCGCGTTCGACATCGTGGTCAACGCGACCTCGCTCGGAATGCACGGCACAGACCCTTTGCCGGTGCCGCTTCGTTTCCTGGTCCCGTCCGCGACGGTCGCCGAAGTGATCATGAGCCCGGCGGTCACGCCTTTGCTGCGCGAGGCGGAAGATCGCGGTTGCCGCGTGGTTGCGGGCGCGGCCATGATGCGGCCCCAGCCGCTTCTCGTCGCCCAGTTCCTCGGTCTCTCCGGCTGAACGGAGCCTCGATTACGCGCAAAAGAAAGGCCGGACCCGAAGGTCCGGCCGATCGATGTGGCGGGGTGGTTTACTGGGCGAGCCAGCTCGTCCAGCGTTCACGCAGCATGTCGCGATTGGCGCCGATCCACTCGAAATCCGGATCGACCAGGCCTGCGTAGTTTTCCGGGTAGGTCGCGAACAGGCGCTGTTCTTCCTCGGGAAGCTGGGCGAGGCCCGCTTTCGACGACGTCGCATAGCCGACGGCGCGCATGAAGGCCGGGTGGCCCTCGGCATTGCCGTAGAAGTAGTCGATGAACGACAGCGCGCCCTCGGGGTTCGGCGAGTCCTTCAGGATGGCGAAATAGCCGGTGTCGCGCAGCGCCCCGTCCCATGCCATCGCATAGGGCGAGCCGTCATTGATCACCGCAAGCGAGCGTCCCGAATAGGACATCGTCATGACGACTTCATTGTCGCGCATGATCTGCTGCACCTGGTTGCCGGTCTTCCACCACACCGCGACATGCGGGCGGATCTCGTCGAGCTTCGCATAGGCGCGGTCGAGATCCAGCGGGAAGAGGTCTTCCTTGGCGACGCCATCCGCCAGAAGGGCGACG
The DNA here is from genome assembly GCF_039888675.1 of Mesorhizobium sp. CAU 1732. Classification (NCBI taxonomy): domain Bacteria; kingdom Pseudomonadati; phylum Pseudomonadota; class Alphaproteobacteria; order Hyphomicrobiales; family Phyllobacteriaceae; genus Mesorhizobium; species Mesorhizobium sp. CAU 1732. Next base: position 6,467 of record NZ_JBDQQR010000001.1, on the reverse strand, counting down.
GCCGGCAGCCACCAGTCGCGGTCTCCGGTGTCGGGAAGGCCGCGTGGTCCGGGGAAGCGCTCGAGATCCCAGAAGTCGGCCCAGTTCTGCGGCGCCGCGTCGGCGAAGACCTCGCTGTTGTAGGTGAGGATCATGCCGCCGGTGGTGCGTGCCACGCCCTTTGTCGTGCATGCGCCGTCGAGGCCCTGCTCGGTGATATTCGCCAGATCGGCGCAGGGAATGTCGAGCAGCATGTCCGCCTTGTCGACGAGGTCCGGCCCGGTCGCCGTCACGATGTCGAATTCGACATTGCCGCTGCGGACCATGCCTTCGGCGCGCGCCCACTGGTCCGGCACTTCGATGTCGAAGGGAATGATCTCCGTTCCGGTCGCTTCCTGGAACGGCAGGTACATATGTTCTTCAAGCGTGTTGCGCATCAGGCCGCCGGTCGTCGCGATCACGACTTCGTCGGCCATCGCCGGCAGGCAGGAGCCGAGCACGAGCGTGGCGCCTATCAAAGCCGGAATATGCTGTCGTCTCTTCATATCAGCCTCCTTTTTGCTGAGTTCCCCTGTTTCTTGTCAGGTTTCCTTGGGTGCGGCGGCGTTTCTCTCCGACATGCGCCTGAGAAGTGCTGCACCGATAAGCACCGCGATCGACAGAACCGTGAGAAGCACCGCAATCGCCGGAATGATGGGCGTGAGGTTCTGCTCGATGTCGTCGAACATCATGCGCGGCAGGGTCTTGTCGCGAATGCCGGCGAGGAAGAACGCCACGACGGGTTCGTCGAACGAGATGATGAACGCGAACAGCGCACCCGCGATCACGTTCGGCAGGATGATGGGCAGCGTGATCAGGCGGAAGGCGGTGAAGCGCGACGCACCGCAACTCATCGCCGCGTCCTCGAGCGCCGGGTCGACGCTGGAGAGGGCGGCGGCGACTGTGAACACCGTGAACGGCATCGCGATCACGCAATGGGCGAGCACGTAGCCCGTGACCGTGCCGGACAGGCCGGTCGTCTGGAAGAACAGGTAGAGCGCGACCGCCAGCGCGATGTGCGGCACCACGATCGGTCCGATCAGCAGTGCCTGGAACACCGTTCCGAGCGAACCCGCGCCGCGCACCAGCGCATAGGTTGCCATGGTGCCGATGATTGCGGTGGTGATGGCGGTCAGCGTCGCGATCTTCACACTGAACCACATGGCATCCATCCAGCGCCGGTCGGCGAAGAAGTCCGCGAACCAGCGCAGCGTGAAACCCTGTGGCGGAAAGGCTAGATATTGCGTCTCGCTGAACGCCATCGGCAGGATGATCAGGATCGGCACCAGGATGAAGGCGAGAACGGCATAGACGTAGGCGTTCAGCAGGAGCGTGCGCGGGTTCATGTGCGGCCTCCCATCATCCGGTCGAACCGGAACACTTTCGAGAAGGCGATCGTAATGATGGTGACGAAGAGCGTGAGCACCCCGACGAGCGCGGCGGCGAAGGGCCAGTCCAGATTCTCGCGCATCTGCTGCGAAATCAGCGTGGCGATCATCATCTCCTGCGGCGAGCCCAGAAGGGCCGGCGTGATGAAGTAGCCGAGCGCGCTCAGGAAGACGAGGATGACGCCACCGATCACGCCCGGCATGGCGAGCGGCAGCGTGACTTCCCAGAAGGTGCGCACGGGGCCGGCACCGGAGATGGCCGCGGCGCGCGCATAGTCGGACGGAATGTTGCGCAAGGCGCCATAGATCGGCAGGACCATGAAGGGCATCAGGACATGGGTCATCGCGACCACGACCGCCCCTTGCGTGTAGAGCAGCGTCACGGGTTCGCTGGTGAGGCCCACGGCCTGCAGCGTCTGGTTGACGAGGCCGTTGCGCTGGAGAAGCACGGCCCACGCGGCCGTCCGCACCAGCACCGACGACCAGAAGGGCAGGAGCACGCACGCGGTCAGGAACACCGCCTTCGGTCCCGTCGAATTGGCCATCAGAAGAGCGACCGGAAACGACAGCAGAAGGGACAGGAGGCTGACCAGCAGCGCGATCCGCAACGTCCTGAACAGGACGCGCGCATAGACGGGATTGTCGAAGACCCGCTCGTAATTGGCCAGCGTCGGCGCAGGCTCGAGAACCGAAATCGAGAGCAGGTTCACCAGCGGATAGAGGAACGCGAAGGCGATGAGCACGAAGAACGGCGCCATCAGCAGCACGATGCCCGCGCGCGAAAGCTGCCGCCCATCCGCCTCGAAGAAGCCGGACAGCGTCATGCCGCGGCACCGGGATAGATCAGCATCGCCTCGGGCGGGCAATGCAGGCCGATCATGTCGCCCGCGTTCACGGGCGCATGGGTGGCGCTGGGAACCCGGATGCGGATTTCCGTGCCGTCCGTCATATGGGCGATGACCAGCGTGCCCGCGCCGGCATAGACCACGTCGCGCACCTTTGCGGGCCAGCTTCCGGGTTCGCCGGCCGGGCCGAATGTCAGCCGTTCAGGCCGCATTCCCAAAACGGCATTGCCGGGTGCTATCGCCTCGACCAGCGCCGTCGCCGGCGGGACGACTTCGCTTCCGTCGGGCAGCCGGCCGCGCGACCCGTCCCATGCGATCGGGAGCATGTTCATCTCGCCGATGAAGCTCGCGGCGAACTGGTTCGACGGCCGCTCGTAGAGTTCGCGGGCAGGCGAAACCTGTTGCAGGCGCCCCGATTCCAGGATCGCGATGCGATCGGCCATGGTCAGGGCCTCGCTCTGGTCGTGCGTCACGAAGACGACCGTCAGACCGAGCTCGGAATGCAGCCGCTTGATCTCAAGCTGCATTTCCTCGCGCAGATTCTTGTCCAGCGCCGAAAGCGGCTCGTCCATCAGCAGCACGCGGGGCCGGTAGACGATGGCGCGTGCCAGTGCCACGCGCTGCTGCTGCCCGCCCGACAGTTGCTTGGGCATGCGCGCGCCGTAACCGCCGAGCCTGACCGTTTCGAGCGCGGCCTCGGCCTGCTTGCGGCGCTCGGCCTTCGCGATTCCGCGCATCTTCAGCGGAAAGGCGACGTTGTCGATGACGCTCAAATGCGGAAAGAGCGTGTAGTGCTGGAAGACCATGCCGATGTTGCGCTTGTGCGGCGGCAGCCGCGTGCAGTCCTCGCCGCCGATGTGGATGGTGCCGGAAGACGGGCGCTCGAAGCCGGCCAGGCTCATGAGAACGGTGGATTTGCCCGATCCGCTCGGGCCGAGCAGCGCGATGAATTCGCCTGCCTCGATCGTCAGGGACACGTCGTCAACGGCGCGCACATTGCCGAATTGCTTCTCGAGCGCGCGTATCTCGATCGAGGCGCCCCTGGATTCAGGCATTGCCGCATCCGCCATTCGCATACTCCGTGCAATCGTCATCGCGCGACGCTACACGATATATCAGAAAGCTCAAGTAATTTGACTAATCGGATTGGCGCTGGGTATTTTCCGGCCGATATGCCGTGGCATCCTGTTTCGACGATCGACCGAAGTCACCCATGCGATCCCCGCCAATGCCCGAGATTCATCGCTGTGGCGCGACCCTTCCGTTTTTCTGCGGAGAATTAGTTGATCGAATTTCGTATCATTAATTTTCACCGCAAGTGCTTGACAGGCTCCTGCGCATGACCTCCTGATATAACAGCTTGATGCCATCGGTCGGGATTTCGCCGACAGGTTGCATACCCTCGATGCGCCGCATCCGGCGCAGCACGCAACTGGAGGATTTGTGGATCGTGCTCGCTGATTCCGTTTACGGCCGGCTGAGACTGTCCATGATGAGGGCCGAACTCGTGCCGCATCAGCGCCTCAAGGTGCGCGACCTCGCCAAGCAGATGGGAACGTCGGAGACGCCTGTTCGCGAAGCGCTGCTGCAGCTCGCGCGCGAAGGCGCGGTCGAGGTCCGGCCGCGATTCTTCATTCGCGTCCCGCGCCTGACGCTGGCGGACTACAAGGACATTCGCGATATTCGCCTCGAGCTCGAACCCATGGCGGCCGAACGCGCCATGTCCCGCTTGGCGCCGGCCGATATCGAGCGGCTCCACGCCGTTCATCTGCGATTGATCGACGCCGAGCGCCGCCGCGACTGGCGAACCGCGCTGGAGGCGAACCGGGACTTTCATTTCGGCATGTTCGACCGCGCCGGCATGCCGGCTCTGGTGCATGTGCTGGAAGGGCTATGGACGCGCGTCGGGCCCATGCTCTCGCAACTCTATCCGGCGGCGCCACCCACCTACGGCGATGGTCACCAGCACCTCGCGATTCTCGATGCGCTGCGGCGCCGCGATCCCTACGGGCTGCGCATGGCCATCCGCCTCGACCTGATCGAGGGCGGTCGCGGCCTGTTGCGCCGTATCGCGGAACAGGAAGCGCAAGACGCCACCGACGCCTTGAGCGCCCCGATGTCCCACGGCGCTCTTTCCATCAACTAGGAGCCACGAGAAAACAATGGCGAACGATCCCTTCCGCTTCCCCGAAACAGGTCCGCACGCCGTCAAGCCGTGGGCGGTGCGCAAGGGATATGCCGACGAACATTTCCTCTCGGACTACCGGTTCCAGTTTCCGCGCGAGGACAGGGAACTCGCGGAGGTGTTCGTCTACACCGATCGCATGTCCTACGATCCGGGCGAGACGGTCGAATTCCACGGATCCACGACCGCCGACGAATGGTCGATCCAGATTTACCGCGACGGCCATCGCCCCGTCATGGTGCACGAGACCTTCGGGCTTCCCGGCAGTTTCACCAGGACATCCGAGACGGCCTACAGCGACGGCTGCGATTGGCCTGTCCTGCATCGCTGGGACATTCCGAAGGATATGCGCTCAGGCTTCTACCGGGTCGTATCGACCTGCCAGCGCAAGGATGGCGAGCGGTTCGTCCAGCATCATTTCGTCGTGGTGCGGCCGACGGCCGAAACCCGGCAGGGGCGCATCCTCTTCATGCTCGCGACGGGAACCTGGACGGCTTACAACGACTGGGGCGGGGCCAACCATTATTTCGGAACCTGGGGCCCCAACAAGAATGAGGGCTCGCCGATCCTCAGCCTGAAGCGTCCATGGACGCGCGGCATGATCTGGTTGCCGAAGGGTGCCGCGCGCATCACCGTCGCGCCGTTGCCGGACATGAACGACGCGCCGCGCTTCCCGTCGAAGGAGTGGGGATATTCGGGCGGCTGGGGCCAGTATTATGCCGCGGCCGGCTGGGCGCAGTTCGATCGGCATTTCGCGGTCTGGGCCGAGCGCGAGGGCTATGCGATCGACATCATCACGCAGACCGATCTGCATCTGCGCCCCGAAATCCTGGACGACTACTCCTGTCTCGTCACGGTCGGACATGACGAATACTGGTCGTGGGAGATGCGCAAGAGCGTCGAAGCCTTTGTCGAGCGCGGCGGCGGATTCTCGCGTTTCGGCGGCAACTTCCTCTGGCAGATCCGGCTCGAGGACGAGGGGCGCCAGCAGCATTGCTGGAAGTTCAAGGCTCCGACGATGGACCCGGTTCGAGACGACCCGGACAAGCGCCATCTGTTGACCGCATCGTGGGAAAGCGCCGGCGTGAACTGGCCGGGCGCATCGACCGTGGGCGTCAATGGCTGCCACGGCATGTATGCGAGCTGGGGCGGCTTCGCCCCGCGCGGCTCGCGCGGGTTCACGGTCTACCGTCCCGAACACTGGGCCTTCGAGGGGACCGACCTGCGCTACGCGGATGTCTTCGGCGCCGAGGCCGGGATTTTCGGCTACGAGGTCGACGGCCTCGACTACACCTTCAATCAGGGACTGCCCTACCCGGTCGAGGCATCCGGCGTGCCGGACACCATCGACATCTTGGCGATGAGCCCCGCCGTGCTGTTCGAATACGAACATGAGGGGGAGGGCGTACGCTACTATGTCCGCGACGGCGATCTCAACGGCCTGGCGGAACTCGCGCCCGAAGAAACACCCGTCGCACGGCGCAAGTTCCAGTATGGGTCGGGCATGGTCGTGGGCATGAAGCGCGGAAAGGGCGAGGTCCTGACGGCAGGTTCGTGCGAGTGGATCATGGGGCTGACGCGCAGTGACCCGTTCACCGAACAGATCACGCGCAACGCGCTCGACCGCTTCACCCGCGCCTGAGCGGTCTCTCCATGCGAAGATGATTCGCAGGCCGGCCCCGCCCCCGGGGTCGGCGCAGGCCGCGGTTCCATGCCCATTATATCTGCCGCCTGCAGCGATGGCCGGTTGTGCACGGTGTTCAAGGCGGGCCAACTGACGATCTGTGCCCCGGAACGCACCGCATCCGGCCTCCTTCTTATAGAGAGGGGGCGATCAGGCCTTCCCCGGGCCGTAATCCACACGCGGAACGCTACCTGACGTATGGTCGTCATGAAGATATGCGTTTCAGTTCAAAAATCGTCATAGTTGTTGTTGACAGGTTGTGATGTTGGGGCCTATATACGCCTCAACAACGAGGGCGGTGCGCCGCTGGCGGGCAGAGAGTTTGTCTCTGCGAAAGCCTACCTCGG